>DIXU01000020.1 GCA_002436105.1 Candidatus Aminicenantes bacterium UBA6072
CCACGATCGACTGCCAGGTGGAGCCGCCGTCGTAGGTGTAAATGATGTCGACGTTGCCCACACTGCCGCTTGAGATCCAGGTGATCTCGTGGATCTCACCCGCTGTCCAGCTCTCGCCGCCATTGGGTGAGGTGATATTGATTTCTGGAGCCGCTTCAATGATGACGGTTTGAGCGGGGGACCATGCCGATTGGACAATTGGATGCTCGGCGCAGCGCGCTAAGGCTTTTACGCGGTAGGTTCCCGGCGTACTCCAGTTATGCAATGCGGAAATCGTTCCTACGGGCAGCCAGCCTGAAGTCGAGCTGTCGTCCCAGTCAAAGAGATACTGCACGTTGAAGCCCAGAGAAGAAGTGGAACCACCAGTGGCATACTCATAGTTGATCGCAGTCATGCCGCTGGTAGCTCCTGAGGGCGTGCTGGGCATAGAAACGGTCTGTTCGAAGGAGGATAGGGTGGGAATGATCTGTTCAGTGAACTCCTTTATGAATTCGGCAATATAGGTGTACAGAGAGTCTGCGAAAAGACTCGCCATGAAAGAGCCGATCAAATCGACAAGTGGATCCTTGGAATCGAAGACAATGGAATCTGCAGTTGTCGTGGACGAATTCACGCCCAAGATGCTCACGCTTCCATCAGTATGGATCATTATCGACGTGTTGACGACCGTCTGAACGTTCTCGCACAAGAAATAGCCATCATCGCTTCCTGTTAGTGTGCTTTGAGTCCGACCGTCCACAAACAGTTGGGGGATGAAGTAAACGATGTCGATCGAGTCGGTCTTGGGAACAATCGTTACCGTGGCACCATTCTGGCAGCCATAGATATTGAAGGGCGGGACCGCCACGCCGGGAGCGACCCATGGATCTGTAGGCGAACAAAAGGAAAAGCCGATAGTAGTTATCGTGTAGGTGATGGAATTGTAGCTCCCAGACACGGGAGGCACGCTCCATTCGTTGCCTTCGAGCGCGTTGAATGAATTTTCTATCAGATCTTCTATGTCCTGCTGGGATGCGAATGTCGGCGAGTTTCGCGAATATCTCGGAATTAAAGGAGAAAGGCCGGTTGGGGAGAAGATTATCCAATCCTTGGCAAGAAAGTATTTTTGTCGGACGCCATCCCAGTCCAGCCTTTCTTCAGCCCGCTCAGGTTCAGGGCCGCTCCGGCTAGGGGAAAATCCCACAGCGGCTATTGTGGAGTGGAATAAAAACACTGCGCACAGAAACAAATAAGACATATTGGAGAGGGCAATAACCCCCTTTTCTTCTTCTTGCTGACTCATTCCTTCCCCCGGGGAGGCAAACCGCTCCCTCTCGGTTATTGAGGAGCCAGGGTTCCTGAACAAAGTCCTCAATTTCCGGGTCCCAATGCAAAAAATTGTAATTCCAGAAAAAATCATTGTCAATAGGGGAAGTTGAGGGCAGGTGGCTTTTTGACTTTTTCCGTGGGCGACATTCCAGTTCGCTTTCTACCGTGATGGCGTCAACAACCCCGCGGACTAAAGGATGTCGATTCGTCCCCTTGCCTTGTTTTACTGATCGCCGCGTTTGAAGCGGTAGACGGCGATGACGGGGTCGCCGGGGTACAGGGGGTCGCTCTCGTTGACCGCCGCCGGCAGGGTCAGGTAGAGGAGGTTGCGCGCCGCGTCGTAGGCGCCGCCGGCGACGGCGTCGACCAGCTGGCCCGGCACGGTGTAATTGCCGTAGCGGGCGAACGGCGCCGGGAAGACGCCGTTGGCATAGGGCCGGACCGCGTAGGGATGGGCCGCGGCGAGAATTTCCTCCAGGTCGTAGAAGGCGACCATGCAATGGCGGTCCTGGGCGTCCCATACCGCCTGGCCGCCGCTGTTGTAGCCCATCGAGTCGTCGCGCTTGTAGACGATGGTGCCGGCGACCGGGGGCTGGAAGGCCGGCTCCGGGGTGCCGTGCCAGGGATTGGCCGGGTTGCGATGGAAGCCGCCGGTGCTTCCGAGCAGCGCGTAGGTGCGGGTGCCGGGGACGATGATGCCGACGCCCGACTCGGTCTTCAGCGTCCAGGTCTTGTTGTCGCCGCTGACGTTGGCCATGTCGTCGCCCCAGATCGAGTGGTCCAGGGTGTAGTCCAGCCAGGCCCGGGTGGGGATCGCGGCGCCGTTGGCGGCGGCCGCCACGTCGGCCAGGTTGAAGGCGAAAAGGCTGGGGCCGGCGCTGGCCCGCGACACGATGGTGATCTGGTTGTCGTGGCCCATCAGGTGGCTGCCCCTGAGCCGCGACTGCCAGGCGGCGGGGACGGCCGTGATCCAGCCGGAGGCATGGGCCGCCCCGTTGGCCTTGAACATGCCGGAGACGGTCGAGGCCGCCAGTCTTGCCGCGTCGTGGATGACGCCGGTGGTGGCGGTCTCGTTCCCTTCCCCGTCGTAATAGGTGTAGGCGTTGAAATAGAGCCTCCCGCCATCGTAATGCAGCCCGCCGAAGGCGGCAAAATTTCCGTCATCGTAGCGGTTGACCGATCCGGCCGGCCAGGAAGCGGCCTTGACCGGGATGCGGGCGTAGATGTCGGCCGGCTGCTGCAGCACCGGCGCGGTGTTCAGTTCGCCCAGGCCGTCCCGGCTGGTGCGGTTCACCAGGGCGGGGATGGCGATCTCGCCGATGGCGAAGCTGTCGCTGCCGCCGGCGGCCAGGTAGAGCGAACCCTTGCCGCCGTTGCCCTGCGGGTTGCAGGCGATCTTGCCCTGGCCGTACCGGCCGAAAGGGGCCTTGAAGGAGCCCTGGTAGACGAAATCGTCGAGGGTGGCCCGGGGCAGCCGCGGGTCGTCCCCTGCTTCCGTTGTGGTGACTTCCGCGGCCGCGCTTTGCGGGCTGGCGTTCCCGGTGGCGTCAAAGGCCGCGACGGCGTAGGAATACGATGTGCTCGCCGCCAGGCCGCTGTCGCTGAAAAGCGCGGCGGACACGGTGCCCGCCAGCGCGCCGTTGCGGTACACGCGGTAGCCCGCCACACCGACGTTGTCGGTCGAGGCGGTCCAGGACAGGGTAAGGCTGCTGCTGCCGACGTCGCTGAAGACCAATTGGGTCGGCACTGACGGGGCTTCGCTGTCGCCGTCGTCCCCGTCCGTTCCGCCGCCGCAGGCTGCCAGCAGCGCCAATGCCGCGACCCATGCCCCCAGTTTCCATCCTTTCATCGTGCATTTCATGTTCCTCTCCCCTGGCTGGCCACCATCGTCGGACCCTGGTTTTAACTTATATATCCATTCAATATTCCCGGGGGGCAGATTATCTCATGACGCGCCCGCATCCTCCGCTTTTGACGTTTCTTTCCGTTCAGCGCAAACCGTCCAGCGATTTCTTTTCCACTCTCCCGCCCCGTTGCTTGAAAGCCATGAAACGGTTGAAATCCATAGGTACATCGGTTACGATGAAGCGGGAATCACGGGAAGGAGGGCGACATGAGCGAAATCATCGATAACTCCAAGGATAGAAAGGCCAAGCTCAAGGAATTGATCCTGAAGCTGCACGCCGGGCAGGGGGAGGAGGCGGTGCGCCGCGAGCTGCTGCAGAGCCTGGCGGCCATCCCCTACGGCGAGGTGGTCGAGGTGGAGCAGGAGCTGATCGGCGAGGGGCTGCCCGAGGCCGAAGTGCTCAAGCTCTGCGACGCCCACTCGGCGGTGCTGCACGGCCGCGTCGACCTGAGCGGGCAGAAGGCGGTTGCGGACGGCCACCCGGTCGACGTCCTGCGCCGCGAGAACGCCGAGCTGCGCAAGGTCACGGCCCGGGCGCGGGAGGTCCTGGCCGGGGTCGAGAAGGGCGAAGGGGAGCTCGACGCCGCCGTCCTCGAGCTGCGCCTGCTGTTCAACCTGCTCTTCGACGTCGACAAGCACTACCAGCGCAAGGAGTACCTGGTGTTCCCGTTCCTGGAGCAGCAGGGGATCACCGGGCCGCCCAAGGTGATGTGGGGCAAGCACGACGAGATCCGCGACCAGGTCAAGGGCGGCATCGAGGCGCTGCAGGCCGGGGAGTTGGGGCGCGAGGAACTGCTGGCGCTGGCCGAGATCCTGCTGCGGCCCGCCCTGCAGGGGATCGACGACATGACGGTAAAGGAGGAGGAGATCCTCCTGCCCATGGCGCTGGACAAGCTGAGCGAAGGCGACTGGATCGAGGTCGCCCGCCAATCGGCGCAGTTTGGATTCTGCCTGTACGATCCTCCCGCCGATTGGCCACCCCGCGCGCAAGGGTCCCGCGTCGAGGAGACCGGGACCTTGGAAGCCGCCGCTTCCGCGGCGGCGAGTGCTGTAGCGCGGGGCGGAAATATCAGCCTCCCCTCCGGCTCCTTCACCGTCGAGGAATTGCTGGCCATCCTCAACACCCTGCCCGCGGACATGACCTTCGTCGACCGCAACGACAAGGTCAAGTACTTTTCCCAGGGGGCCGAGCGCATCTTCCAGCGCAACCGGGCCATCCTCAACCGCGACGTGCGCCACTGCCACCCGCCGGCCAGCGCCCACATCGTCGAGCGCATCATCGAGGACTTCAAGAGCGGCCGCGAGAGCCGCGCCCCCTTCTGGATCCGCATGGGCGGCAAGCTCATCCACATCGAGTACTTCGCCCTGCGCAACGGGAAGGGCGAGTACCTGGGGACGCTGGAGGTTTCCCACGACGTGGAGCGCTACCGCCGGCTCGAGGGCGAGCGGCGCATCCTGGCCTACGGGAAGTGAGCCATGGGCGACGCGCTGCGGATCACTCCGAAAACCAAGGTGCTGCAGCTGATCGAGGCCTACCCGCAGCTGGAAAGCGTCCTCGTCGCCATGGTCCCGGCCTTCCGGAAGCTGCAGAACCCGCTGCTGCGCAGGACCGTGGCCAAGGTGGCCTCGCTGCAGCAGGCGGCCGCCGTCGGCGGATTGAAAACGGAGGAACTGATCAACCGCCTGCGCCGCGAGGTGGGCCAGGACCTATACGCCGAGGGCGCCGGCACGGCCTACAGCACGGCCCGCCCAGCCTGGTTCGATCCAACGCGTGTGACCGCCAGGCTCGACGCCCGCCCCATGCTGGCCGCCGGCGAGCAGCCGGTGAACCAGGTCATGGCCGACCTGAACGCCATGGCCCCCGGCTCGATCTACATGCTGAGCGCCCCCTTTTTGCCCGCGCCGCTGATCGACAAGGGCTCGAGCCTGGGTCTGGATCATTGGCTGGTCAGGGAGAGCGAGGATAGCTATATCGTTTATTTCCACAAGGAATAGTCCGGCGCGACGCGGCGACGGCTCCGGCGGGCAAAGGACCGCGAAAAAAAACCTGCCAGGATAAAATTAACGATATTTTCCGAGATACGGCGTGTGAAAGCCCTATTTACAGTAAGAGGGGGAGAAGCATGCTTGAAAAAACCTTCACGATGATTGCGTTGTGGTGCTGCGCCCTGGGGCTCGCTGCCCAGAGCGGCACCATCGTGTCGCCCAAGGCGAACGACGTCTGGATGCTCGGCAGCCAACGGCAGGTTCAGTGGACCTTCTCGGGCAACGCCACGGTAAAGCTGCAGCTTTTCAGCGCCAGCGGCGCCAAGGTGGGAGCGATCAAGTCGGGATTGCCGCTGGCCGCCGGCTCGTTTCCCTGGACCGTGGGCAGGCTGGAAAACGGCCAGATGGTCCCCCCGGCCAAGGGATACCGGCTGCAGCTGGTCAGGAGCGACGGCGCGCCGGTGGTCCTGCACAAGGATGCCGGCCCGTTCGAGATCGCGGCGACCCAGGTCGTCTCCATGGCCAAGCCGCCGGCCGGCGGCGCGGCGCCCGTTCCCGGGCAGGCATTTTCCCTCCGGCAGCCGCTCATCGTCCATGCGCCGAAGGGGGGAGATGTCTGGAAACCCATGGCGGACTACGCCATCACCTGGGAAGCCGCGAAGAACAAGTACCCGGCCTCGGCATATGATTTCGACATCCTGCTGATCGCGGTCAAGAACCCGGCGTTCACCCCCCTGCTGCTGAAAACCCACCACTGGGCCGTCGCCAGATCCACTCCCCACAGCAATATCTACACGCTGGACTGGAAGTTCCTCGGCAGCATGAACATCCCTTCCGGCAAGTACAGGGTCGCCATCCGCTCGGTCTCGAACGCGGACTTCAAGGCCGAATCGGACAAGATAACCGTACAGAACACGATTTCAGGCAATACGGGATTCATCGGCGAGGATGAGCCCGACCTGATCATCGAGGACGTCTATTATGACGCGGCAAAGAAATCAATGTGGGCACGGGTCAAGAACCAGGGATTCAGCTCCTATTCCGGCCCGCTGGCGATCACTTACCATTTTACCCTCGGCAGCATCACCTACGCCACGCCCGCTTGCGAGAGCAAAATGGGCGGCGAGGCGAAATTCACCGCCATCACCCTGAACAAATACCAGGCGAACAGTTACCTGCTATGCAAGTGGCCGTGCTTCGACAAGCGCCCGGCCGATTTTTTCCCTATCACCGGGCCGGTCAATTACGATGTGCATCTCAGCGCCACGGGCAAGCCGGCGGCAAACAAGACCGGAGTCGTCTGCAAGTCCAAGGTGCCCGACATCATCGTCGATGACCACTTCCTGCTGCGCGGTTCCGGCGATCCCGCCTATCTTTTTTCCTTCCAGCAGGCCCTTCTGAGTCCCTCGAGCTTCCACTGGACATCCGACACGACCTTCGAGGCCCAGGTGGAGGTCAAGGTGAGGAATTGGGGCTGCCAGGGGATTTCCTGCAAGGTCACTCTGAGCGCGGACGGAAACTACCTGGACGGGAAGAGGCAGGTGACCCTGGGCTCGGTCAACCTTCCGTCGGGCAAGGAAACCACCGTGGTTTCCGGAAAAGTGAAGTTCTCCATCCCCAAGGACAACCAGTTCCACAGGCTGCTGCTGGTGGCCCACCAGGCTGAGGCCGGCGGCGAGGGCTATCCCGACGCCTACAAGAACAACTTCATACTGGCCCAGGCCCGGGTGGGGCAGAGGTCGAACACGGTCACGGGCAGTGTGGATTGGTAGGAAGCGCCTGCCGCCCCGCTGATCGACAAGGGATTCGACGTTCGAGGTTCGAAGTTTTCGGAGTGAAGATTGAATTGAACCCTAACTAGGTTCGGAGCAAGGGAAATAAAAAATGCTGGTCAATATCGACCCTATCCGAAATAGTTTCGACTAACTTCTACCTCTTTCAACGTCGAACGTCGAACTTCGAACATCGAACCTGAATTAGGTCGCTGGCTTATAACTTGAACTTGCCCTGTGCCAGTGATACCAGCCACTGGTGCAGCGGCAGCATGGCCTTGAATTTGCCTAGGCAGAAGTCGGGCAGGGCGGGGGAGTGGAACTCGGCGGGGATGGACCCTTGCCAGCCGGCGTAGAGGCCGTCGTGGAGGAGCAGGGGGGCGGCCGCGGGGTCGGCGGCGAATCCGGCCGGCAAGCGCTTGTAGCGGGTGCCGGCGATGGTGAAGCCGGGTCGTTTGGCGATGCGGCGCACGATGTCGGCCAGCTCGGGGCCGTATTCCGCGTCGGCGACGGCGCGGCGGTAGTGGGGGAGGAGCCGGCGGGGGATCATGTACATGCCGCCGCCCAGGATCAGGTTGGGCGGCTCGGCGTGGAAGTAGAACCCCGAGCTTTCCATCTTGGGCCCGCGCCCCTCCCAGAAAAAGACCCCCAGGTTGGTCTTGTAGGGCGTCTTGTCGGGGCTGAAGCGCGTGTCGCGCTGCAGGCGGAAGATCGAGCCGTTGGTGCGCGGATCGAAGCGGATGCCGGGCGACAGCCGGCGCAGGCGCTCGCCCATGGCCTGCACGAAGGCCCGGGCCGGCTCCATGACCGCCGTCTCGTACTCCGCCTTGTGGGCGGCGAACCATTCGCGGTCGTTGTTCTTTGCCAGCTGGCGCAGGAACGATACCGCTGGCCTGGGAAAGCCGGAAAAGGATGTTGCCGCTGACATTGCGCCCCCGGCTGATAGTATACCATGCCTGGAAAATCCAAGTTCTCAAATTTTGGCTCTGGAGACGAAGAAGACCCCGCTGCGGGCCGGGGATTTCCTGTCCTTGACTGAAAAAAAATCGGGGCGACCGACTGGTCGCCCCGGGACAGAACCACGCTTTCCGTTTCCCCCTGCCCCCAAAAAATACCGGCCCCCGAAAAAGAAACTTCAGCGCATCAGGTAAAACGCCAACCCCACGCTGGCATAACTGCGGGCGTTATCATTGAGGGCGATGCCGAACTCGGCCAGGAAATCGAGGTCGTTGCTGATGCGGTACTCGATCCCCGGCACGAGATGCGCCAGGGTGTAGTTGTTGCCGTTCTTGATGGAATCGAAGGCGAGCATCAGGCCCCCATAGACCTCCAGGTTCTTCGCCGGCTTGGTGCTGGCCAGGAGCGCGGCGTCGATGCCCTTGCTGTCCCCGCCGCCGTTGACGTCGGTCATGTGTCCGCCCAGCGCCGCCGAGACGTTGAAATTCTCCCCCTTGAGGAACCAATACTCCAGATCGACCCCGAAGTATTTGAGGCCCTTGAAGAACGCGGCCTTGGCTTCGATGTCGAGGCTCGACGTGAGCCCGTAGCCGAAACGGCTGGCCACGCCCCACAGCGAGTCCCCGCCGTTCTTGCCGAACAGCACGGTCGGGAAAACGGCCAGCTTGAGATTGCCCTTGTTGATGGTCTCGGCCGAGTTCATCAGCACCTGCTGCGCGGAGACCGGGACAGCCGCCACGGCCAGAAACAGCGCCGCGGCCAGGATAATAATGAGTTTTTTTAACATGTAAAACCTCCATTTTAAATGTTTCAACTATTACATATATTAACCAAGCAATTTTAGTGCCAGGCAACAGGAAGATCCCCGACGGCTTCAGGTATTCGATTTTCCGGGCAATCCCATTCGGTTCGGTTCCAACGGAAGGGATTCGGAAAAAAAACACGTCCTGAAGGGCAAGAAATATCCCAGTTCGCAGGAAACCACCCTTCTTTGTGGGACTTTCAGTTTCCTGCCCAGCGCTTGGCGATCCCTCTTCAGGGAAATGTCAGAAAACTCCGGGAGGTTTGCCGGCGGCAGGGCCAATGTGGCCATGAGGCGAGCGGATCATCTGGGCGACGATCCTGCTCAAATCCGAAAAATCGTCCTCTGTCTGGCTTAAAAATCGCGGCCTTAAAAGATGGGCCAGCTTGATGGTGTCGTCCTCCCGGTCGGGAAGCACCAGGATGATATAGATCTCGGTCAGCATTTCGCGGAATGCCTGCATTTTCAACAGTTCCTCGCGGTCGACCGCGGCCAGGACCATGATGGAATTCGGTTCGACGATGCTGCGCAGCCGCTCGCGAAAATCCTCCAGCGTGACGAAGCGCTCGACCGCTTCTCCCTGGGCCACGGATCGGATCGCCGCATCCAGCCTGTTTTCACTTTCGTCATTTTTGCTCGCATAGAAAAGGAGTTGCATGTTCGTTGTACCTCCTTATAAAAAACCAGGCACTCTTTCTTGGCTAACGATAAATCTCAATCAAGTTTGATGCCAATTCCAAATGGGGGCAGCGCTCCGGGTCAGGGCCCGGATCAAGCCGGTGGGAATTTGGATGACAGCCGGTGTTTTTTCAGCAGCGCGTACAACCGCGAGCGGGACACGCCGGAAACCCGGCAGGCTTCGTCGATATTGCCGGCGGCGGATGCCATCAGGTCCGCAAGATACTTCTTGTCCGCCGCTGAAACGGCGGCGCGATGAAACTCCCTCATGGAGGACAGCGTTGCGGGAACGGCCGTCTGGTTCTCGGGGTCTTCCTGAAGCCCATGCTTCCTTTGAATGCCGTTGCGCGCCACCTGGATGCGGATATAGGAGGGCAGGTGGAGCGGGTAGAGGATGGGCTCCTCCTTGGCGGCGAGCAAGGCCTTTTCCAGGGCCTGGATCAGCTCGCGGACGTTCCCCGGCCATTTGTAATTGCTGACGGTATTCCAGAATTCCTGTGAGAACCCCTTGGGTTCCAGCCCGAAGCGCTGGCACAGGGTACCCATGTAATGCAGGGTCAATTCCTTGAGGTCTTCCAGGCATTCCCGCAGGGGCGGCAGCTCGATCACCAGCGATCGCAGCCGGAAGAGCAGGTCCTCGCGGAAAAGCCCCTGCTGCACCAGGTTTTCCAGGCTGCGGTTGGTCGCCGCCACCAGCCTGAAATCGCTGGCGGCCTCCTGGCTTCCTCCCACCGGGCGGAAGCGGTGCTCCTGGATGACCCGCAGGAAGGTCTTCTGGATCGTCAGCGGCAGCTCGCCGATCTCGTCGAGGAACAGGGTACCCTTGTCGGCCTGTTTGACCAGGCCATCCTGGCTGACGTAGGCGCCGGTGAAGGAGCCGCGCACATGTCCGAAAAGAACGCTTTCCACCAGCGTCTCCGGCAGCGCCGTGCAGTCGACGATCACAAAATTGCCCTGCGCCCTGCGGCTGTTGCTGTGGATCGCCTTGGCAAAAAGCTCCTTCCCGGTCCCGCTCTCGCCGGTGATGAGGACATTGACATCGCTTTGCGCCGCCTGGGCCAGCAGTTCAAAGCTGTCATCCAGGTGTTTCGAGCCGCCGATGATGTCCTTCCTGTCCAGAGCTATTGGGGTTTTCTTGATCCCTTTTTCGGCCTTGTACTCCAGGATCCGGGCAACGTGCAGGCGGATGATTTCCAGCGGGACCGGCTTTTCGAGATAATCCCAGGCGCCGTTGGTGATGGCGTGCTCCGCTTCATCGGGATTGCCGAAGCCGGTGATGATGATGATCTCCGGGGAGTAGCCGCTGGACTTCAATTTGGGTATGATGTCCAGGCCGGAGCCGTCGGGGAGCTGCGCCTCAAGGAAAACAACGGCAAAAGGCGTTGACCGGGCTTTCTGCAGCCCCTCGGCAAGCGTAGGGGCGATCGTCGGCGCATGCCCCATCTGGCTCACGGCGTTGCTGATCCTCTCGCCGCTCGCCTTGTCCGAATGAATCACCAGGACATTTTCCATCGGTTTTGCTTCCATATCACAATCAGTTTAGCAAAAGATGATTTTCATTTTCAATACCCTGGCAGTTGATTTTTCATTTAGTAACTGCTGGGGACAGGAGGGAGACAGGGCGGGAAGATGTTCAACGGAAGTCAGGAATGGCCCTGTCCTTCAGGCATTTTCCCGGGCTGACCCACTGTGCGCTTTCGCCCGACATTCAGCGAGAGTTCATCCGAGTTTGAAAAGGATCATGAGAACTCTGATGAGCAGCAGGATCCAGCCGGCGCAAACGATGATCCAGGCGATTTGCTTGCCGAGCTTCACGCTGACCAGAAGCATGAATGCGGTCAGTATGACCAGGAATCCCAGGGGATCGACGATGCTGCTCGGGAAAGTGATTCCGGGAAACACCGCGTGAACGCCCTTGATGATCCCCAAGCCGATCTGATGGGCAAGGAAATAGATGAATGTGAGGATATTGTGCAGGATCACATTCAGGGGCTTCGCAGCCGTTGTCTCGAGAACGAATAGAGTGTTCATTTTGTCTGGCCTCCTTGGCTATTTCGTTGCATTTTGCCGCCCACGCCCGGAGAGACCGGGAGGCGGTGATTCCGGGCCTGAATCCGCATGGGCCCTTACCTCCAGCCGGTTGTCCACGCGCTTGACTCCAGGCAGATTGGCGACCGTCTCGACGGCCAATGCCGCATGGGGTTCCTCGGCGACGGTTCCTGTCAGCGTGACCGCGCCATCCAGTGAGAGTACCTGAATATCATCGCCTTTGAGATGGTTTTTGAACGACAGCGAGTCCCTGGCGGCCGTCACGATGCGCTCGTCGGCATTCACGGTGAACAGACGGCCGGTGAAGATCAACAAGACCAGCAACCCGGCCATCAGCAGCAGTGAAATCATTCCCGCGAGCAACGTCTCCCTGGAGATGGGTCTGATCCCGCCATTTATCATGTCGATTCTCCTGTTTAAAAAAATCATGCATGTTCCATGCCAAACAGCTTTTCATCCTTCCAAAGAAGGAACCGGCACCAGGGCAATACCCCGGAAATGCCAATCGCTATCCAGCTCGCGTTCACTCTCACCGGCAAGCCATATCCGGGTCCCGGGATTGGCGCCAGCGGCTTTTGTGCCGGAGACGCATGGCCGGCAATGTCCCGAAAAGCAGGAATAATCCCTTTATTAAGGATTGCATTTCAAACAGAAGACTGCAAATGGTTGCGAATCCCGGGTGTGAATCCCGCAAACCACCGGTTGGCAACAGTTTGCAGGGGAAAAAGCGATTACCTGTCTTGTTGAGATCCCGGAAAGTGTTGGCATGAGAAATGCTTTTAGATTTACAGCTTCTCCCTCGATCTGTCGGGCCGGCCAGGCAAAGCCGGCAGCTGGACGGGGAAAGGCGAAAAAAAGGAGGTTCACATGTTAGAGACAATTTTGGTCATTCTGGTCATTCTTTGGGCACTGGGTTTTTTCGCGTTCCATGTCGGCGGCCTGGTCCATGTTCTTCTGGTCATCGCCGCGGTGGTCCTGGTCGTGAGGTTGCTGCAGGGCAAGAAGATCTTGTAGCTGGAATGTAACAAAATGCTCCGGCCCCGGCCCCATGGTTCAAGACTCGCATTGGGCGTGATCGCCGTCATGGGCATTTTGGCTCCCTGCCTGTTTTCCGCCCAGGTTTTCAAGTACGATAAAGCCAAGCCGGAAAATGGATGTTTGATCGAGAATGTCCCCTCTGAAAAATGGCTGAAACGGAATTATTGCGGCCCGGCCTGCCTGGCCATGGTCCTCAACTATTGGGATGAAACGCATCCCTTCAGCCAGCGGCAGATCACGGAAGATATCTTTGATTCCGAGAACCAGGCGACCTACAACTCCGAGATGGTCCTGTATCCGCGCCGCAGGGGATTTGCGAGCTACTCGTTCCAGGGAAGCCTGCAGATACTGAAGGATGTCGTCGGCAAGGGCATCCCGGCGATCGTCCTGACCAAGCCCATCCGACAGATCGCCAAGGGCCACTACCGGGTGGTCATCGGCTTTGATGATGACAGGGGCCAGGTCATCTTTCACGATCCCTTTTTCGGCAGCCGTTATGCCATGTCGTTCAAGAATTTCGGGAAGGTCTGGGAACTGGGCAAGGGGCGGAACCAGTCCCGGTGGATGTTAGCCGTAATCCCCGGGCAAAGCCCCTTCCCTTTTCCCGCCCTGCAGGATGACCCGCTGACCCCGATCAACCTGGCCACGGCCTATTACCGCCGGTCGGATTTCGTCCGCTCGCGGAAAGAGTGGGGAAAAGCCAGGGAAGCGCTGGCGGCTGATCCCTATCCGCTGTACAGCCTGGGCATGATCAGCCTGAGAGAAGGCAAGTTCGCGGAAGCCGAGGCCTATGCCCGGCAAGCCATCGCCCTGGATGCCCGGAGCGCTTACGCCCACGATGTCCTGGGCCTGGCGTTCGCCAAGCAGGAGAAGATCGAGCCGGCGCTGCGGTCGCTGGAGCAGGCGCAGCGGCTGGCCCCGCGGGAAAAGTTCATCCGCATGCATTATCTACAGGTCAGGGCCCTGCGCATCGAAAGGGCCCGGCCGATGCAGATAAAAAAGGAGAAACAAAATGAAAAAACAGACTAAGGTCTGGAGTGCCCTGTTGATGATCGTGCTGGCCTCATCGCTCGCCATGGCCGCCGAAAAAACGGCGGCTCCGCAGCCGGAGCCGGTTCAGCTCGAGATCGGCGCGCAGGACGTGATCACGGCTTCCGATGCCGGGGGGGGGTACATGTCCACCCGGGATATCGTCATCGTCGTGGTGATCATCTTCGCCGTGATCGGCCTGATTGCGGTCCTCTGACCCGGCCGCGTCAGAATTGGCTTCTGGTGGGGATCCGCGGGGGAATCATTCCCGCCGCGGATCCGGAGCTGGCGTCCTCTCTTTGCGGGGGAGGAGAGGACGCCCAACTCATTTCTGCCGAACATGACTGTCGGGTAATTCGGTTATACAGGAGAAGATGAAATGGATAACAAGAAGATTCTGGCGATCGTGCTGATCGCGGCCGGCGTGCTGGCGTTGGTGTATGGCGGCTTCAGTTATGTCAGTAGTACTGATACGACCAAAATCGGACCGATCAAGATCACCACCCAGGACAAGGAGCGGGTCAATATACCTCTCTGGGCCGGCGTGGGGGCGATAGCGGTCGGCGCCGTCCTCCTGCTTGCGAAGAACAAGAAAAGCTAGCCCGGGCAATGGCTGAGCCGTCGCCGATTGCCGATCCGGCAAACTGCGCGCAGAAGCGGAGAGAACCGGCTTGATTCGATTCGTGCCCGAGAGGAGGACACCATGAAATCCGGAAACAGGGACAAGGCGGAAGGCAGGTTTCACGAAGTGAAAGGCAAGGCCAAGGAGGTCGCCGGAAAACTGAGCGACAATCCCGAATTGCAAGCGGAAGGCACCGGCGAAAAACTGGCCGGCAAAGTCCAGAAGAAGATCGGCCAGGTCAAGAGAGTTTTAGGGAAATAGTGAGAGACCAGGCCAGGCATGCCTTGATCGGCAGAGGCCACGCCCGCGCCAGGCTGCGAAGTAATTGGCACACATAATGCTTTATGTATTGTGTAATCGGGGAAAGGCATGTCGTTATCTGGAAAGGAGGAGAATAACATGAGAAGAACAGTGACGTTTATCGTGGTGGTGGTATTCTTGCTGGCGGCCGTCAGCTGCGCGTCCTGGAGCAAGAAAACCAAGGGCGCCGTGATGGGCGGTGCCGGCGGCGCCGTTTTGGGCGGGGTGATCGGCCATGCCGCCGGCAACACCGTGCTCGGCGCGATCATCGGCGCGGCCGTCGGCGGCGTGGCCGGCGCCATTATCGGGAGCTACATGGACAAGCAGGCCGCGGAAATGCAGCGGGATATTGAGGGGGCCGAAGTCCAGCGCATCGGGGAGGGCATCAAGATCACCTTCGACAGCGGGATCCTTTATGACATCGACAAGTCGGACCTGCGGCCGGCCAGCAAAACCAGCCTGACCGAGCTGGCCAAGATCCTGAACAAGTATCCCGACACCGAGATCCTGATCGAGGGCCACACGGACGACACCGGATCGGATGAGCACAACATGGCCCTTTCCAGGGACCGCGCCCGCTCCGTGTCTTCTTACCTGGCGGCTCTCGACGTGAAGTCGGCGAGGTTCTCGATCAGCGGCCACGGCGAGACGCAGCCGATCGTGACCAATGATACGACGGAAGGCCGGCAGAAAAACCGCCGGGTGGATATCGCCGTCATCGCCAACGACAAGCTGAAAAAGGCCGCGCAAGAGCAGGCGAAGGGCTGAAACCTGCGGGTCGGTAAAGGAGACACCATGAATGTTTTTTGGATCATCGTGATCGGTTTTGTGATCGGGCTCCTCGCCAGGCTGCTGATGCCGGGCAGGGACCCGGGCGGGTTTATCATCACCATCGTGCTCGGGATCGCCGGGTCGTTCGTAGCGACTTGGGTCGGGCAGCACTTCGGCTGGTATCGACAGGGCCAGCCCGCGGGATTCATCGGCGCGGTCCTGGGAGCCATCCTGATCCTGGCCGTTTACCGATTGTTTACGAGGCGATAACGACCGTCCGCTTCATCGTGGCTGAAAAGGCCGGGCTGGGCGACGAAAAACGGAAAAAAAGGAGGCCGGCATGCTTTTTAAGATTGCAATTGCCATCGGTGCGATTTGGGCCATGGGATTCTTTGCGTTCCATTTCATTCGCCTGCTGATGGGGAAAACGACCTTCTAGCAGGAAACGCAAAAGGAGGCGGAGGGATGAAAAAAACACAAGCCAGGTTTCTTTTCTTGATCGTGGCCGCGTTCTTGCTGCAAGCCTGCAGCCTGGTGCCGCTCACCGGCAGGCGCCAGCTTTCGCTCGTTTCGGACGCTGAAATGCTTTCCATGAGCTTCAGCCAGTACAACCAGTTCCTGAAGGAAAACAGGATGAGTTCCAACTCGGCGGACAGGAATGAAGTGAAGCGGGTCGGCCGGAACATCCAGAACGCGGTGACGACCTATTTCGCCCGGAACAATATGTCACAGGGTCTCAATGGCTTCGCCTGGGAATTCAACCTGGTGGAAAACAAGGAAGCCAACGCCTGGTGCATGCCGGGAGGAAAAGTGATGGTGTATTCCGGCATCCTGCCGCTCACCCGGAACGAGGCCGGGCTGGCCGTCGTCCTGGGGCACGAGATCGCCCATGCCGTGGCCAAGCACAGCAACGAGCGGATGAGCCAGGCGCTCATCTCCCAGCTGGGCGGACAGGTGCTCGCCCAGGCGCTCAAGCAGAAGCCCCAGCAAACCCAGCAGATCTGGATGGGGCTTTTCGGCGTCGGAGTCCAACTGGGCGCGGTCCTGCCTTACAACCGTCTCCAGGAGGGCGAAGCCGACCGCCTGGGGCTGATCTTCATGGCCCTGGCCGGGTACGATCCCCATGCCGCTATCCCGTTCTGGCAGCGGATGTCCCAGAAAGCCGGGGCGCAGCCGCCGGAGTTCCTGAGCACGCACCCCACCGACAAGAAGCGGATGACGAAGATCATCGCCGCGATGCCGGAGGCGATGAGGTACTACAAAAAGTAGCGGTTAAAATCAGCCGTTGCAGACGGGGTGACTTTTCGGCGGGGCAGGGGTCTGAAATCCCCATTGCCTCCGGAGGAATGCATGCCACGCTTGTTCGGGACCGATAAACGGTACGCCATGCTGGAAAGCCTGGCCCATTATCTGGTCGGCCTCACACTGGTCTTGAAAGGGATCGACCTGGCAAAACATTTCAGCAGGCATCCCTTCACGGCCATATTCCTCTTTTGCGCCGGGGCCTTCATCATCCTGAATGCCGTGTTCCACCCGGCGATCGAAAAAAACAAGCCGCATTTCATCGCTCTCTTCCATAGCGCCGAGGGGATATTCCTGATCCTCATCGCCATAATCCTGCTGGAAAGGGATTCGCGCCAGCCATTTCTCTTTTTCTTTGCCGGCGGGGCTTACCTGGCCCTGGGCAGCTTCGAACTGTTCAGGGACGCCGCTGAAAAAAAAGACCTGCTGCGATTTTTTCTGACCGTTCCGGCAACGGTCTTCCTGGCCGCGGCCGGAATCGCCTTGTCCGTCAACCTAGTCGGGGCCAACAATACCTGGGTCTATTTCACGGCCGGAGTGCTTGCCGTCAGCGGGATGTTCATCATGCTGATCCGAAGGAAAGCCAGCCAGGCAATTAATCAGCAAGAGACAAAGTGAGGTGGGGATGCTTTTTAAAATTTCAATCGCCCTGGGCGTAATCATCGCCATGGGATTCTCAATGTACCGCTTTATTCGGGGCTGCACCTGGATCGGAGAACTTTTCAGCGGAGAATCGCCGGAACCATGCGGCTCAGCGTGCGAGCCTCAAGGCGAAAAGGGGGCTCCCGGCCTTGGGTGGCTCACCCGCTGAGCGGCTGAGATGAAGCCGATGGCGATAAGCTGCGATCCGAATCTTCCGGGGCGGTTCACCCCATGCAAGTGAAAAGATAAAAAAGGAGGATGAGAAAATGAGCAGGTTTAGAATGACAAAGAGCCTGGGGATGATCCTGCTGGGCATCTGGCTCATCATGACCGGGCTGATTCCGTTGCTCCATTTGAACTTTGAGGGCCTTTCCCTGATCATGGCGATCCTGGCCATTGCATCCGGTGCCTTGGTCCTGCTCGGCCGCTGACCCGGCGGGCCCCGGCCATCCGCTCATCGGTGACATCGCTCATTTGACGGATGAACGGCAGGGGCCTTCACGCGCAGGGAATGAACATCCTGATGGCCGGAAACCTTGAGGGACGGCTGTACATGGAATGTGGCAATGGGCAGCGGCAAGTCGGCCGATCGGGATAAAAGGAAAAGCAAGAAATTTTCATGTTGGCTCCCTTGTTGACAGGCAAGCGGAAATATACTATTATTAATAATAAGAACAATTATTAATATGAAATCACACAGAAGAAAAAGCAAGCAACGGGAAAGGATCCATGAGCTGGTGAGAGCCAGCAAGGACCATCCCACCGCCCAGGCGATCTATGATCGTCTCAAGCCCGAGATGCCCAGCCTGAGCCTGGGCAATGTCTATCGCAACATCGCCATTCTGCTGGAGGAGGGGCGGCTGCAGAGCGGCGAGTTCGGCAACGGCACCGTGCGCTATGACGCGGTCATGGCCAGCCATTACCACTTTGTCTGCGAGCGCTGCGGCGCGGTCAGCGACTTCGCCATGCCCGCCGACGCGAACATCACCGAATCGGCGCGCCGGCTTTCCCCCCACCGCATCAGCGGCCATACCGTGCGCTTTTACGGGATCTGCGCCGATTGCCTTGCCGTGGAAAACGCGCCATCTTAAAAAAAGGAGATAATAAATGGAACAGAACGAAACCGTCAGCATGCCCCGCATCGGCGACAAGGCCCCGTCCTTCAAGGCCGTCACCACCCAGGGCGAGATCAACTTCCCCGAACAGTACGCCGGCAAGTGGGTCATCCTCTTCAGCCACCCGGCCGACTTCACCCCGGTCTGCACCTCCGAGTTCATGACGTTTGCCACCATGGAGGACAAGTTCAGCGAGCTGAACTGCCAGCTGGTCGGACTGTCGGTCGACGGGCTCTACAGCCACATCGCCTGGCTGCGCACCATCAAGGAAAAGATCGACTACAAGGGGATGAAAGACGTCGAGGTGAAGTTCCCGCTGATCGAGGACATCACCATGGACGTGGCGAAGAAGTACGGCATGATGCAGCCGGGCGAGAGCTCGACCAAGGCCGTGCGCGCCGTCTTCTACATCGACCCCAAGGGCATCATCCGCACCATCATCTACTACCCGCTGAGCATGGGCCGCAACTTCGACGAGCTGCTGCGCGTGCTGCAGGCCCTGCAGACGGCCGACGCCTTCGGCGTGGCCACCCCGGCCGACTGGCGCCCGGGCGACGACGTCATCGTGCCCACCGCCGGCTCCTGCGGCGTGGCCAAGGAGCGCATGGAAAGCAAGGACGCCGATGTCACCTGCCACGACTGGTTCTTCTGCACCAGGAAGATCGGCAAGGAAAAAGTGCTGAGCACGATCAAGAAGAAGAAATAAAGAAAGGTTCGAGGCTACGCTTCGTGTCCCCTTGGGGGATTCGAAGTTCGACGTTGAAGAATCCGGACCCTGATCGGACTCTGAACGCCTCCTCCCCAGGGCGCTGCAGCCCGCATGGTGCAGCGCCCTTTTAAAAGCAAGCGATCCGAGTTTATGTCAACGATCTTTCGAAATTCGAAGGAAAAGAAAGTGTCTTTCTCTTTCTCATCACTCATCACGTCGTTCTGGAAGTTTGTTCACGCATCACGCATACGAATCGCTCCTCATTCTTTCGAATCACGAATCACGAATCACGAATCCGGGCGGGTTTGCTCGCGGCCTTCTTCTGTGCTATAACCGGCCCATGCTCCCCGATCTCAAGACCCTGCTCGTAGTGAACCCCCATGCCGGCAAGGGGCGGGGACGGAGGATCTTTCCCGCCGTGCGCGGGCTCCTGGAGCCGGCGATCCCCGGGCTGGAAACGCGCGTCTCCGAGTACGCCGGCCACGCCGTCGAGATCGGGCAGGAGGCCGCACAAGGCGGTGTGGAGCGCATCATTACCATCGGTGGCGACGGCACGCCGTTCGAGGTCATCAACGGCCTGTATGCCGCGGGGCGGCCGCAGCGGCCGGTCGAGTTGGGCATGATCCCGGCCGGAACGGGGAACTCCTTCCTGCGCGATTTCTCCATCCTCTCCTGGCGCGACGCCGTGGATGGCATCCTGGTCGGCCGCCGCCGCCGCGTGGACCTGGTGGAAATCGCCTGTGAAATGAATGGCAAGCCGGTGCAGCGCTATTTTCTCAATATCCTGGGCGTCGGCCTGATCGCCGACATCCTCCAGCTGACCAACGAGAAGCTCAAGGGCTTCGGGCGCTTCAGCTACAGCCTGGCCGTGCTGCTGCGCCTGGCCAGGGGGATGCGCAACCGCCTGCAGCTGGACATCGACGGCGAAACGCTGGAGATCGCCGACAGCGCCCTGGTCATCTCCAATTCCAAGTTCACCGGCGGCGGCATGAAGATCGCCCCCATGGCCGACAGCGCCGACGGCAAGGCCGACCTGGTCATTTTCCAGGAGGTCAGCCGTCGCGACATCCTGGGCATTTTTTCCCGTGTCTTCAAGGGCACCCACGTCGCCCATCCCCGGGTCAAGACCCGCCGCGTCGCCGCGGTGACGATCGACGGCGATCCCCGGCAGCTGCTGATGGCCGACGGCGAGCTGCTGGGGCACACGCCGCTGCGCCTGCGCGTCCTGCCCGGCGAGCTGGAGATCCTGGCATGAGCAGGGCCTTCGTTGTCGCCCGCTCCCTGCTGATCTGGGGAGCCGGCTGGGCCTGGTTCTCCATCGGAGGGCTTTGCCTCCTGCTGATCGGAATATTCCGCGCCGGCGCCCTTTTCGAGTCATGGCTGAAAGGGTTATGCCGCTCGCTGGTCTGGATCTGCGGCATCCGCGTCTCCGTTTCTGGCCTGGAGAACGTCGTGCCCGGCCGCCAGTATCTCCTGATGATGAACCATGTCAACATTCTGGACGCCTTCGTCTTCTACTCCAGTTTCCCGGGAAGGGCCCGCGGCATCGAGGAGGAGAGCCACTTCGACTGGCCGGTCTACGGCTGGGTGATCCGGCGCATGGGCCAGGTGCCGGTCAGCCGCAAGAGCGGCATCAAGGCGATGGAATCCCTGCGCCGCGCCGCCGAGCTGATCCGGCAAAAGCGGGATTACTCCTTCATGGTCCTGCCCGAGGGGACGCGCACGCGGGACGGCCGGCTGGGGCCGTTCAAGAAGGGCGGCTTCCGGCTGGCCCTGGAGACCGGGCTGGACATCCTGCCCCTGGTGCAGCAGGGCGCTTACGCGGTCAACCGCCGCGGCAGTCTTCTCATCAGGCCCGGCCGGGTCGGGTTCACGATCGAGAAACCCGTCGCCACGGCCGGGTACGGGCGCGAGAACATCGCCGAGCTGATCGAGAAGGTCCGGGGCGTGTTCCTGCAGCATGTGGAATAGAAGAAGACGTTAGACGTCAGATGTTGGATGTTAGCCGGAGAAGAAAGTTCAGCGAATTATAGGGAAGAGTTTTGATCCAATGATGTAAGTTTTAAATATTCTGTTTTCTTGCTAACGTCTAACGTCTGTCGTCTGATCGATCTTATGAGCTGGGGCTCTGCAGCAATCCCGGATAGGCCTTCTCCAGTTCCGTCCTGAGGAAACCCTCGATCTCGGTGCGCGAGCCGAAGCGCTCCAGGTGGGAGACGATGCGGCGCAGCCGGACGAAGTCGATCCGGGTGAAGACCCTCTTGATCTCGGCGATGGCCAGGGCGTTCATGGAGAAGTTGGTGAAGCCCAGCCCGAGCAGCATCAGCGCCGGCAGGCGCTGGCCGGCCATCTCGCCGCAGACGGTCACTTCCTTGCCGGCGCGGGCCACCTCGGAGCGGATCTCCTTCAGGATGTGGACGAAGGCCGGGTGAAAGGGGCTGAAGAGGTGGGCGACGTCGGTGTTGTTGCGGTCGACGGCCAGCAGGTACTGGATGAGATCGTTGCTGCCGACCGAGAAGAAGTCGACGTTGTCGCCCAGATGGCGGATCAGGCGCACGGCGGCGGGGATCTCCAGCATGATGCCGACCTTGACGTCCTTCCTGGGGTAAGCGCCGGCGCGCTGCAGCTCCTTCTTGGCCTCGGCCATGATCTCGCGGATGGCGCGCACCTCCTCGATCTCGGTGACCATGGGGAAGAGGATGCGGATGTTGCCGCTGGTGTTGGCGCGCAGGATGGCCTTGATCTGGACCTTGAACGGCTCGCGATCCTTGAGGAACAGCCGCACCGCCATCAGCCCCAGCGACGGATTGTCCTCCTGCCGGGGCCGGCCGGGGTCCGACTTGTCGCGGCCCAGGTCGTAGGTGCGGATGACCAGCGGGTGCGGGTAGATGTTCTGGGCGATCTTCTTGTAAATGAGGTGCTGTTCCTCTTCGGAAATGCTCATCTTGGAGTCGAGGTAGAGGAACTCGGTGCGGAAAAGGCCGATGCCCTTGGCGCCGTAGGATTGGACGACCTCGCTTTCGAAGGGCAGCTCGATATTGGCGTAGAGGTGGAACTGGTGCCGGTCGCGGGTCAACTCCGGCAGTTGGCTCAGGATCTTGAGCTGCTCCTTGTACTGGCCGAACTGCTCGATCTTGCGGCCGATCTCCAGGGCGGCGTCGGGGGTGGGCTGGACGATGACCTCGCCGCTCACCGAGTCCAGGGCCACGGTGTCGCCGGAGGCGATCAGCGCGGTGGCGTTGCCCGTGTCCAGGATGGCCGGGATGCCCAGGGTGCGGGCCAGAATGGCCGTGTGCGACGTCTCGCCGCCCTTGTTCAGCACCAGCCCCAGCAGCCGCTTGTTGCTCATCAGCGTGGCCGCCTCGGAAGGGCTGATGTCGTCGGCCACCAGGATGAACTGCCCGCCCGGCGCGGCGGCCGCTCCGGAAACCGCCGGCGACAGCCGGGCGGGGCTCCTGCGCAGGTTGGCGATCAGCCGGTCCAGCACATCGGAGACGTCGTTGCCCTTGGCCTTGAAGGCAAGGTCGGGGATGGTGCGGAAGAGCTCCTGGTACTTGCGTTCCACCGTCTGGATGGCCCATTCGGCCTTGACCAGCTTGCCCGAGATGGCGCCCTTGATCTCGTCGAGCAGGTGGCTGTCGGTGAGCAGCATGTGCTGCGTCTCGATGATGAAGGCGGCATCCTTGCCCATGATCTTCTGCAGCCCGCGGTGGATCTTCTTCAGCTGGGCGCGGGATTTCTTGACGGCGTTCTCCAGGCGCCATATCTCGCGCTCCACCGCCTTGGGGCTGATGGGCACGGCCGCGACCTCCTCCCGGGTGTAGCTGTGCAGCAGGGCGCGGCCCATGGCAATGCCGGGGGAAACGGCCTTGCCCTTGATGCGGACCATCAGATCTCTTCGTCGAACTTGCGGTCGAACAGGTCGCCGATGGCCCGGATGGCCTCCTGCTCGTCGGCGCCGGCGGCCTGGAGCATGATCTCGTTGCCCACCGAGGCGGCCAGGGTGAGAATGCCCAGCAGGCTCTTGGCGTTGACCTTGTCTTCGTTGTAGATGAGGTAGATGTCGGCGCTGAACATGTTGGCCAGGTGCGAAAGCTTGGCGGCGGCCCTGGCGTGCAGCCCCAGCTTGTTGAATATCTGCTGTTTCTTCTCGATCATTTTTTGTCTCCTAGGTATTCGCTGATGATGTTGATCCCGTCCCTGGCTTCCTGCTCGACTTTCTTGATGACCTGGCGGAAGCTGCCGTTGTGTTCCCCGCAGCAGAAGAACTTCAGCAGCCCGGGCAGGTTGATACCCGAGAGCACCTCGATGCCCGGCCCGACGAAGCGCGTGGAGATGTTCGACGGCGAGCCGCCGAACATGTCGGTGAAGATGACGATCTCGCTCCCCTGGTTGCGGGCGATGAACGCCTCCAGCTGCGAAATCATGGCGCTGCCGTCGCCCTGCCAGTCAAAGGCGATGATCTCGATGTCGAGCTTTTGCTCGAGGATCTTCTCGGCCACCTGCACCAGCTCGCGGCCCAGGTTGCCGTGGGTGATGATGACGCTACGGATCATGTCGTTTCACCTCCCGCGCCCTCGCGGTTCCCGGGCGGGAGCGTCGAGGCCGCTTGGCACGCCTCCAGGTACGTCAAGCGTCCGCTCTTTTTGGCCAGGAAGTTGCGCAGCGCCACTTCGATGATGGTGGACAGGTTGCGCCCCGGCCCCACCGGCAGGTTGATCAGCGGCACTTCGAGGCCGAGGATCTTGAAGCACTGGTTGTCCTCGCCCAGGCGGTCGTATTTCTTCTTGGCGTCCCACTTTTCCAGGTTGATCACCAGGTTCAGCTTCTTTTCCTCGAGCACGGCCGAGGCGCCGAAAATGTCGTTGATGTTGAGGATGCCCAGGCCGCGCACTTCCATCAGGTTCTTGATGGCTTCGTTGGCGCGCCCGACCAGGTCGTCGTTGGAATCGATATAGAACTCGGCCACGTCGTCGGCGATCAGCTGGTAGCCCTTGTTGACCAGCTCCAGGGCCGTTTCGCTCTTGCCGATGCCCGAAGCGCCGGTGATCAGCACCCCCTGGCCCATGACGTCCATCAGCACCCCGTTCAGCTTGATCTTCTTCGAGAAGTACTGGTAAAGGTAGGCGCTGAGCCGCGAGATCAGCGGCGCCGTGTGCAGCTCGGAGACCAGGATGGGCGTGGCATAGCGGGCGGCCATGGCGATCCATTCGCCGGCCGGCTCGATGTTCTCCGCCACGATGACCCCGGGCAGCCTGAGGGAAAAATAGTTCTTCAGGCAGCGCCCCATTTCCTCTTCCTTGAGGTTGCTCAGGTAACCGGCCTCGGTCTTGCCGAAAATCTGGATGCGCCCGTCCTGGATGTGCTTGAGGTAGCCGGTCAGGCCCAGGCCGGGCCGCTGCGGCCGCGGGTGTCTGACCAGGTTGGGTAGCCATTTCTCGTTGAAGGCCCGCGTGATCTTCAGCTGGTTGAGCTCCCGCACCCGGGTGAGCTGGATGCCCTTGACGTCTTTGGCCATTGGCGATTCCCGGCGCTAGAGGTTGGGCTCGATCAGCGATATGTCGCCCTGGGGGTTGCGGAAGACGGCGGCCAGGCGGTTCGTCTCCGAGTTGATGAACATGTATCCGCTCTCCCGGCTTTCGGAGAGGAAGAAAACCGCCTCCTCGACCGTGATCGGCTTGCGCGAGTAGTTGTCGGAAATGAGGATGCTTCCGGCCTGGGGCGACGCGGCGGCCCTGGCGGGCCGGCTGCGCCGGCCGGACACCAGCCCCACCGTGGCCATGGAGATGCCCTTGGCCCCGGCGCGCTTCTTCGCCTCCTTGATCTTTTCCTTGCTGCGCTTGGCCTGGCCCCTCAGGGTGTTCAGCGCGCCGCGCAGCGCCTGTTTCAGTATCTTGTCGCGCCCCTCGGCGTGGAACGAGTCCAGGCGCGTCTTCAAAGAGAGCTCGACCTTGAATGAGAGTTTTTCTTCGTTGACGATCACTTCGGCGTCGATGACCTCGCCGGCGATCTTTTCGATGTCGGCCAGGTGCTTCTCGACGAAATCCTTCAGGGCGCCCGGCATCTTGACATTCTTGTGCACGAAGTTAATGCTCATTTTGCACTCCTTTGATTTTATTTTCTTTCTTCCTGACGAATGAGCTGGGGATCTTCATCTCCTCGCGGTAGTTGCGCACGGTGCGCCGCGCGATGCGGATGCCCAGCGCAGCCAGCCGGGCGGCGATCTCGTCATCGGCCAGCGGTTTTCCCGCCGGCTCGGCCGCGATCAGTTCGCGGATCTTGTCCTTGATGGTGCCCACGGCATGGGAAAAGCCGAAGTCGCCCTTCAGGCCGTAGCTGAAAAAGACCTTCAGCGGGATGACGCCCTTTTCCCAGGTCATGAACTTGTTGCTCACGGCGCGTGAGACGGTCGATTCGTTGAGGCCAACCTCGCGGGCCACGTCCTTCATGGTCAGGGGCTTCTTCCATTTTTCGCCGAAGTCGAGGAAATCCTTCTGGGCCTTGACCAGGTACTCGGCGATGCGCAGGATGGTCTTCTTGCGCAGCTCGATGCTCTCGATGAAGAACTGGGCGTCGCGCCAGCGGTTCTTGAGGTAGGCAACGGTCCGCTTGTCGGCGGTCTTTTCCAGCATCTCATGGTAATACCTGGACAGGGTCAGGCGCGGCAGCCCCTCCTCGAGGTAGACGACGCGATACTCGTTGTTCTCCTTGATCAGCATCAGGTCGACCTCGGCGTATTCGACCTCCTCGCGATCGAAGGATTCGGCCGGATGCGGGTTCAGGCGCTTCAGCCGGGCCGCCAGGCGCAGCACTTCCTCGGTGTCGACGTTCAGGCGCCTGGCGATGAGCTCGTAATTGGAACGCGACAGGTCCTCCAGGTGGTCCTGGATCAGGCGGCGCAGCGTCTCGTCCTCCGGGCCCTCGCCGACCTGGGCCAGCAGGCACTCGGTCAGCGACTTGCTGGCGCAGCCGGGAGGATCGAAGCGGGTGATCAGGCGGCGCACGCGCTCGATCTCCGCCGGCGTGGTCCCGATCAGCGAGGCGATGGATTCGATCTCGATCTTCAGGTAGCCGTCGCCGTCCAGGTTATAGATGATCTGGCGCGCGATCTCGGTCTCCTCGTCGCTGTCGAAGCTGGCCCCGGCCTGCTCGAGCAGATGGTCGGCCAGGCTGACGGTGGAGGGGGTGAGGATCTCCAGGGCGCGGTTCTTGTCGATGCTGTCAGGGTCCTTCCTGAAAAAGCCCTGGTCCTCGTAGGGGGTCATGAAGGAGGCGTCGGCGCGCTCGATGCGCTTCTGGTAGTCGTTGGCCTCCTCCTCGCGGACCGGTTTTTCCATCGTCTCGATCTCCAGCATGGGATTGGATTCCACCTCGTTCTGCAGGGTCGAGGCCAGCTCCAGGTGGTTGTCGGTCAGCAGCTGGATGAAGTAGTGCATCACCGGCGTGATGGTCAGCTGCTGCGTGCCCTTGAGCTGCATCTTGATGGTCATGGGCTAGTTCCACCTGAATTCCCTGCCGAGGTAGTCGCGCTTGACCCGTTCATCGGCGATCAGTTCCTCCGACCGGCCCTCGAAGATGACCTGGCCGGAATGAATGATATAGGAACGGTCGGTGATTTTCAAGATTTCACGGACGTTGTGGTCGGTGATGATGATGCCCATGTCCCGGCTGCGGAAGGACTGGATCAGCTCCTGCAGCTCCTTGATCTGGATGGGGTCGATGCCGGCGAAAGGCTCGTCCAGCAGGAGGAAATCGGGGGTCCGCACCAGCGAGCGGGCGATCTCCAGCCGCCGCCGTTCGCCGCCGGACAGCTGGTAGGCCTTGCGCGAGCGGATCGCTCCCAGCCCCAGTTCGGCGAGGAGGCGGGTGATGTCGTCCGCTTTCCCCCGGGGATTCATCTGGGCGATGGCGCGCACGTTGTCTTCGACGCTCAGGCCGCGGAAGACCGATGGCTCCTGGGGCAAGAAGCGGATGCCCAGGCGCGAGCGGCGGTAGACCGGCACGCGGGTGATGTCGCGGCCGTTGAGTCGGATGCTGCCCGCCTCGGGGCGGTGGATGCCCAGGATCATCAGGAAGGTGGTGGTCTTGCCGGCGCCGTTGGGTCCGAGCAGGCCGACGATCTCGCCGGGGCCTACCCTCAGGCTCACGTCGTCGACCACCGCCCGCTTGCGGAACGTCTTGCGGATATGGTTTACTTCCAGTTGCTTCATGGCTTTGTTATTGCTGAAATTCCCCATTGGATTGTATCATCCCGGGGACGGAGTGTCAAAAAGCTGAAAGATCTCCGTGACGCGTAACGCGTGACGCGTAACGCGGAAAGAAAAAGACGAAGAAAACGGAGAAAGGCAATGTAGCAAAAGTACGAAACAGCTAATTCGGAATAAATTGAGAATTGGATTGAGTTTGGAATGGGGCACTTGATTTTATTTCGCTTTTTTCTTACTCGTCACGCGTCACGCGTTACGCGTCACGAATAGATTGTGGGCTTACTTCTCGGGCTTGGTGCCGATGATCAGCTTCTTGACTCCGCCGCGCTTGGCCAGGTCCATGATGCGCACGACCAGGCCGTGGGCGACCTCCTGGTCGGCCTTGAGCACCAGCGAGCCGTCCTTCATGCCGGGCAGGGCCCTGCGAATCTCCGCCTCGAGGTCCTTCAGCTCCAGGGGCCGGCGGTTGAGGAACAGCCCGCCGCCGCGGTCGACGCTGAGCACGACCTCCTGGGGCTCGGCCACGGATGCGGTCTTGGCTGCCGGCAGCTCGAGTTGGATGCCCGGCTGCTCCAGGAAAGTGGAAGTGATCATGAAGAAAAGCAGCAGCATGAAAATGACGTCGATCAGCGAGGTGATGTTGATGGCCGCCAGGCGGCGCGGCCGGGCCTGCAGGCGCATGTCATGCCCCCGCCCCGGGCTGCAAGGAGGAAAGCTTGTTCATCAGCCGGTTGGAGTGCTTCTCCACCTCCAGCACCAGCGACTCGGCCTTGCCGGAATAGTAATTAAAGGCCACCAGCGCCGGGATGGCGATGAACAGGCCAACGATGGTGGTGATCAGCGCCTCGGAGATGCCGCCGGCGAGGGCGGCCGCCTGGCCGACGCCCATGACCGAGATGACCTTGAACACCTTCAGCAGGCCGAGCACCGTGCCCAGCAGTCCCAGCAGGGGGGCGATGCCGGCGATGGTCTCCAGGACGCCCAGCCCGCGCTCCAGGCGGTGAACCTCCTGGCGCCCCTGGTCCAGAAGCGACTCCTTGAGCTCCTCGCGGGACAAGTGGCGGTTTTCCAGGGCCAGGCGGACGATGCCGGCGAAGGGGCCGCGGTGCTTCTCGCAGATGGCGACGGCCAGCTCGAAGTCGTTCGGGCCCTTGACGCTCTCCAGAACGCCGACCACCTCCGGGACGATGATCTTGCGGCGGCGCAGGGCGATCGCCTTCTCGATCACGACGGCCAGGGCGGCGATCGAGCACAGGAACAGGGGGATCATGATGATGCCGCCCTTGGCCAGCAGGTCCAGGATGTTTTTCATTTTGCTCCTCACTTAGCGCTTGACGAAATAGGAGAATCGCGCGGTCACTTCCAGGTAGGGCTTGGGAAAATCGGCCGGCAGGGCGGGGAAGGGGGCCGAGATGGCGATGGCCGAGCGGCTGGTCTCCATCAGCGTGCGGTGGCCGCGGTAGCCCAGCAGCTCCAGGTCGGCCAGGCGGCCGTTGGGGTAGATCTTGAAGCGCAGCATGGTGTCGCCGTCGATCATGCCCAGCATGGAATAGGCCAGGGGCGGGAAGATGTTGCGCCCGATGCGCTGCTTCAGGGCCAGCATGTAGGGGGCGAAGTCCCAATCGTAGGTGTTGAATGACAGTCCGCCTTCCTCGGCGGCACGCCCTTCCAGCTGCTTGTGCGGCACGCCCGGCAGCTCGAGCCGGAAGGGCCGGCGTGGCGCGGCGTCCGGTTTTTGCTGGCGTGTCACGGCGCGATCTCCGTCGACTTCCGCTTCAGGTTCCGGGACGTCGCTCTGCCGCTCGTCGCCGGCTTGCGCTTGCGGCCGCGCCGGCTCGGGCTGCCTGTTCTGCTCCGGGAAGGGCGGAGAGGAGGGCAGGTCGTGGGAAGCCAGGTCGCCGCGGGAGAACGGCTCGCCCGTCTCGGGCAGCAGCGGCGCCGGTTCCCGGTTGCGGGCCAGGGCGTTCTTGTCGGAGAGGAAATCGGCTTTCTGCGGAGTTTTTGTCGTGCGGGCGTCGTCGGGCGTGGCGATCACTTCGCGGGGCAGATCGGGCGGCTGCAGGTCAAAGACCAGCGGGGCGGCCTGGGGCGGGGTTGCGGTCACGGCGGGAACGAGCGCGGCCAGGTCGAGCCGCACCGCCGAGTCCCAGAGGGCGAGAAAAAGAAGGTGCAGCAGAACGGAAAGCAGGATGACCCGTTGCCGGACCTTGATTTCCCGGTCGCGGTCTTCTCCCTTGCCCCCGTCTTTCGCTCGCATACGCTTAAACATGGTTATTTCCCAATTCTTGCATAATCTAGCACATTAGACGGCAGGATGTCGACCAGGGTTTCACCGACTTCGTGACGAGTGACGCGCTCAAAGGTCCCCGCTCGGGGATCACGCGTGACGAGTGGCCGCCCCGGGCCGCCGGTTCCCGGCAGGATTTGGATATCCGCCGCGTTTGTATTATAATATGGCATTGAAATGACCTTCAGAGGTGCGATGCCCATGAAACGACAGATCGGAACCATGCTGGTCCTATGCGTCCTGCTCCTGTCCCTGGCCGGCTGCAAGTATCTCAAGAGCCCCGAATACGAGCTCGCGGTCTCGGTCGAGGCGGGCGTGACCGGCACGCCGACCAGCGGCGTCTACGCCCACGCCGACCTGGAAGAGATCGCCTACAAGTACGTGCCGGAAAATTCCCAGCACACGGTCGAGGTCCTGATCGACAACGGCGCCGCCGATCCCGATTCCAGCCTGATCATCTATCATAACACGGTCCTGGTCGCCCGCCTGTTCGATCCCCGCGGCCCCTGGAGCGTCACCGCCTATGACGCCAGCAATAATGCCAGCGAGTTCACGGTCATGCTCTACGGCATCGACCGGCTCTCCGGCACGTTCAGCGACGACCGTGGCCATGGCGGCACCTGGCTGTCGAGCGCAGGTTCCATCGCCCTGCTGTACGGCGACCTGGCGGGCCACAAGTACGTCGCCGCCATCCCCGCCATGAAGGGAGACTGGACCTGGGACAACGGCACGAGCCAGGGATCCTGGAGCGCCATCCGGAGAGACGCCGGCAGCATTCGCTGGAGATAATCCCCATTCATTTTTTGCCCCGGCCCTTTCCGGGGATGCCGTCCACCGCGACCCCGCTCCTGCATTTTTTTCACCTCGAGCCGCTGCCGCCGGGTTTCCCTTCGCTGCCGCATCCTGTGCACCGGCCGTTTGCAGAGCGGTGTTTTTCTGCTGCTCCGGGCTATTGACAAGTTACATTAGTATATTTTAATATCCTAATATTCTAAAAAATCGAGAACCAAGGAGTCGCATCATGAATCCAGACGAACTGAAGAACCTCAAGGCGGACAAGGTCGTAGACGCCCGCGGCATGGCCTGCCCCGGGCCGCTGCTGGAAGCCAAGAAGGCGATCACCGCCGTTCCCGTGGGTGGCCTCATGGAAGTTCTGTCATCGGACGAGGGGACGAACAACGACATCCCCCTGTGGGCCAGGAAGATGCAGTATGAGTTCCTGGGCGTGCTTGAGGACGCCGGTTTCTGGCGCCTGTTCGTCAAGAGATCCAGGTAGGGCGGGCGCATCCCGCCCTACCGTGGAGTCCCGCCTCATGCCCGACATCGCCGAAGCCAAGAAGCGCTGCGCCCGCGTGGCGGCCATACTCAAGACGCTGGCCCACCCGCAGCGCCTGTTCCTCCTCTGCCGCCTGGCCAAGGGCGAAGCCACCGTCAGCGAGCTGCGCGAGGCCAGCGGCGCCTCGCAGTCGCTCATCTCGCAGCATTTGACGCGCATGCGCCGCGAGGGGATCGTCCAGGCGCGGCGCGAAGGCAACTTCGTCCACTACCGCATCCTCGACCCCAAGCTTTCGGCCCTGATCAAGGAGATGGAGGCTACCTTCAATGAGTGATTATCGTCCCCGCATCCTCGTTTTTTCCACCGAGAACGTGTCCGATCCGGGCATCGACCTGGCTGGGCGCAACAAGATGCATTACCCGGCAAAGGTGCTCGTGGTGACGCTGCCCTGCTCCAGCGCCATCAAACCGCGCTGGATTATCCACGCTCTGGCCGGCGGCTTCGACGGTGTGTTCATCGCCGCCGACGGCAGCGACTGCTCCTATGTCGCGGATTGCACGCAGCGCACGGCCGCCACCGTAGCCGCCGTCCAGGCGCAACTCAGGGAGAAATCCCTGGAGCCGGCGCGGGTCAAGATGGCCGCGGTCTGCTCGGTGTGCGCCGAGTCGTTCCAGAAGCACATGGTTTCGTTCAGCGAAGCGCTCCGGAAAATGGGGCCCGCGCAGCGAGGGTTTTCAGGGACCGCGGCCAAGGTGAACTGACATGGACTACGATGTGATGGTCATCGGCGCCGGCATCGCCGGCATGGAAGCCGCGGTCAGCCTGGGCGACATGGGCTACAAGGTGCTGCTGGTGGAGAGGGAGCCGAGCATCGGCGGCAAGATGATCCTGCTCAGCAAGGTCTTCCCGACTCTGGACTGCGCCAGCTGCATCTCGACGCCCAAGATGGCCCAGGCGGCCAGCCACGCCAACATCGACCTGCGCGTCTACAGCGAGGTCCGCGAGGTGCGCGGCGACGGCAGCGGCGGCTTCCGCGCCAAGGTCGCGCAGAAGCCGGCCTTTGTCGATTTCGCCAAGTGCACTGGCTGCCAGGACTGCGAGAAGGCCTGCACGGTCACCGTGCCCGACGAATACAACGAGGGGCTGGTGTCGCGGCGCGTGGCCCACATCGCTTTTCCCCAGGCCGTGCCCAAGAAGGCCGTCCTGGACCGCGCCGGCACGTCGCCCTGCACCTTCGCCTGCCCGGCCGGCATCAAGGCCAACGGCTACATCTCGCTCATCCGCCAGGGCGAATTCGCGAAGGCCTTCCAGCTGGTGCTGGAAGACGCGCCGCTGGTCGGCAGCCTGGGCCGCGCCTGCTACGCCTACTGCCAGAGGGAGTGCACGCGCGAGGAGATCGGCGACGCCCCGCATATCCGCCACCTCAAGCGCTTCGTCGCCGACTGGTATTATGCCCGCCATGCCGAGCCCGAGTACGGGCCGCCGGCAAGGAAACACGACAAAAAAGTGGCCGTCATCGGCTCGGGGCCGGCGGGGCTGAGCGCCGCCTATTTCCTGGCCCTCGACGGCTACCCGGTCACGATCTTCGAGGCCGACGCCGAGGCCGGCGGCATGCTGCGCTCCAGCCTGCCCGAGTACCGCCTGCCCAAGGACGTGGTCGACCGCGACATCCGCAATGTCACCGCCCTGGGAGTGGAGCTCCGGACCGCGACGCCCGTGGAGTCGCTGGCGCGGCTGCGCCGGGACGGCTACGACGCCGTGCTGGTCGCCATCGGCACCCCGAAGCCCAAGAAACTGCTGGTGCCGGGCGAGGACCTGCCCGGCGTGGCCAGCGGCATCGAGTTCCTGGCCGAGGTCGCCTGCGGCCAGAAGATCGCCCTGTCCGGCAAGCGGGTGATCGTCGTCGGCGGCGGCAATGTCGCCGTGGACGCCGCCCGCACCGCGCTGCGCCTGGGGGCCGCGAAGGTCGTGCTGCAGTACCGGCGCACCCGCGCCGAGATGCCCGCCTTCCACGAGGAGATCGCGGCGGCCGAGGCCGAAGGGGTGGAGCTGGCGCTGCTCAGCAACCCCGTCGCCTTCGCGGGCGACGGCCACCGCCTGCAGAGCGTGCGCAGCGTGCGCATGAAAACGGTCGGGGCGGATGTGGACGGCCGGCAGCGCACCATCCCCGTTCCCGGCTCGGAATATTCCGCCGACTTCGACCTGGCCATCGTCGCCGTGGGCCTGAGCGCCGAGGCGGCCGCCCTCAGGCAGGAGATGCGCCTGAACCGCGACGGCACCGTCCGGGCCGACGCGCGCACACTGCAGACCGAGAGCCCCTGGCTGTTCGCCGCCGGCGACGCCGTGACCGGGCCGGCCATGATCGTGCAGGCCATCGGCCTGGGCAAGCAGGCCGCCTTCTTCATGGGGCGCTGGCTGCGCGGCGAATCCCTGGACAACGCCGAGTTCGCGCCCCAACTGCCGGTCGTCAGCCACGAGGAGGTTTTGGCCCGCCAGAAGGATTACCCGTCCCTCAATGTCGAGAAAAGCGAGCGCCACCCGGCCGAGCGCATCAAGGATTTCGCCGAGGTGGACCTGCCGTTCACCGAGGCCGAGGCGCTGGCCTCGGCCGCCAACTGCCTCAACTGCGGCATCTGCAGCGAGTGCCAGGAGTGCAAAAAAGCCTGCCCGGCCGATGCCATCGACTTCGACCAGCGTGAAAAGGTGGACGACTACGATGTCGGCGCCGTGGTCGTGGCCACCGGCTTCCGGCTGTTCCCGGCCGAGCGGTTGGCCAATTTCGGCTTCGGCAGGTTCGCCAACGTCATCAGCGCCATGCAGATGGACCGCCTGGTGGCACCGACCCGCCCCTTCAACTACGTGCTGCGCCCCGGCGACGGCAGGACCCCGGCCAACATCGCCTACGTCTTCTGCGCCGGCTCGCGCGACCGCACGGTCGACAACCCCATCTGCTCGCGCGTCTGCTGCATGTACTCGCTCAAGCAGGCCCAGCTGCTGCTGGGGGCGCTGCCGGTGGCCGACGTCACCATCTACAACATCGACATCCGCGCCTTCGGCAAGGGCTACGACGAGTTCTACGAGCAGACCCGGGCCATGGGCGTACGCTTCGTCAAGGGCAAGATCGCCAGGATCACCGAGAAGGAGGGCGGCAATCTGCTGGTGCGCTACGAGGACATCGACGACAACGGCACGGTGCGCGAGGCCGAGCACGACCTGGTCGTCCTCTCGGTGGGCATCGTGGCCCAAGACGAGTGCCGCGCCCTTTTCGCCGACGCCGAGCTCGCCCTCGACGAGACGCTCTTCGTCGCCCAGCCCGGCAAGCAGGTCGACCCGGCGCGCACCTCGATCCCCGGCGTATTCAGCGCCGGCACGGCCACCGGGCCGCTGGACATCCCCGACTCCATCCTGCATGCCGGGGCGGCAGCGGCCCAGACCGCGGCCTACATCGAGAAAATGAAAAGGAAGACATGATGGAAGAGAATAAAAGGAAGATCGGCGTTTACATCTGCCATTGCGGCGGTAACATCTCCGACCACGTCGACGTCGAGGCCGTGCGCCGGCAGGTGGAGGAAAAATACGGCGTCACCGTGGCCCGGACCTCCATGTTCACCTGCTCCGACGCCTCGCAGAACGACATGATCCGGGACATCCGGGAGCTGGGCCTCGACGGCATGGTCGTGGCCTCCTGCTCGCCCAAGCTGCACCTGACCACCTTCCGCAACATGTCCACCCGGGCCGGGCTCAATCCCTTTCAGTACGTGCAGGTCAACATCCGCGAGCAGTGCTCCTGGGCCCACTCCGACGATCACGAGGGCGCCACCTGTAAGGCGGCCGGCCTGGTCGGTGCCGGCATCGAGAAGGCCATGCGCCAGGAGGCGCTGCAGCCCATCCGCGTCACCTCGGTGAAGCGGGTGCTGGTCATCGGCGCCGGCATCGCGGGCTTGAGGGCGGCGATCGAGCTGGCCGACCTGGGGGTCGAGGTCTTCCTCATCGAGAAGGAGGCGGCCGTCGGCGGCCAGGTGGCCAAGCTCGGCGAGATGTTCCCGGCGGGCAAGAAAGGCGCGGAGCTGATCGCCACGCTCCTGGACGAGGTCAAAAAGCGTCCCGGCATCACCCTGTTCCTCAACGCCGAGCTGGCCGAAAAGAGCGGCCATATCGGCGAATTCGAGCTGGAGATCCGCATCAGGCCCGTGGCCGCCCCGGGAACGGAGGAGACGGTGCGCATCCAGGTGGGTGCCATCCTGGTGGCCAGCGGCTTCGCCGAATATGAGCCCAAGCCCGGTGAGTACGCCTTCGGCCAGCCGGGAGTGGTCACCCTCGCGCAATTCGAGCGCCTGCTGCGCGAGAGCGGCGAGCGCCTGCTCCACGACGGCCGCGAGGTGAAGAAGATCGCCTTCATCTACTGCGTCGGCAGCCGCCAGAACGCGGAAACGGAGGGCGGCAACCGCTGGTGCTCGCGCTACTGCTGCAGCACCGCCACCCACCTGGCCGTGCTGGCCAGGAAGAAGTTCCCCGTTGCCCGCAGCTATCACTTTTACCGCGACATGCGGTCCTACGGCAAGTTCGAGTCGCTCTACGAGGAGGCGGGCAAGTCGGGGTCGGTCTTCCTGCGCTTCCATGAGGAGCGCCCGCCCCGGGTCGAGCGTGACGGCGATTCCTGGCTGGTCTCGGTGCAGGACCTGGCCACCGGCGGCGACGAGGTTTCCGTCCCCGCCGACCTGGTGGTGCTGGTCACCGGCATGACGGCGCGGCCCAACGACGGGCTCACCCGCGTGCTCAAGCTGCCCCTGGGCGCCGACCGCTTCTACAACGAGATCCACCCCAAGCTGCGGCCGGTGGAGACGGTCATCGACGGCGTCTACATCGCCGGCAGCTGCCAGGGGCCGAAGAATGCCGGCGAGAGCGTGGTCTCCTCGCTGTCGGCGGTGGCCAAGGCGGCGGCGCTGCTGATCAAGGGCTACGTTGACCTGCAGCCCTTCGTGGCCTACGTCAAGGCCGATGCCTGCGCCTGGTGCGGCCGGTGCGCGGCCGCCTGCCCCTATTCGGCGATCGAGCAGGTGGCCTACGGCGACAAGGAGGTTGCGCAGGTGGTCGACGCGCTGTGCAAGGGCTGCGGCGCCTGCCTGCCCGTTTGCCCGCTCGACGCCACCCAGCTCAAGGGCTATACCGATGAGCAGATCGAGGCCATGATCGACGTCCTGGCCCGGGAGGCCGCCCATGAAGGATAACAGCCGCGAGCGTTTCCCCGAAAGCGTCGCCATCAGCGGCCGCAGGCGCGAGACCGCCCGCCAGGAATTCGCCGTGCGCGCCAGGGTCCTCGGCCTGCTGCGCGAGAGGGGGCCGTTGACCGTGCCCGAAGTGGCCCTGGCCCTGGGCATCCCGGCGCCGGACGCCCTCTGGTGGCTGATGGGCTTCGTGCGCTACAACCAGGTCAGGGCCTCGGAGAAGGCCGACGACGACGGCTATTACCGCTACGCGCTGGTCGAGGTGAAGTGAACATGGAAAAGGTCAACGACAACGTCCTGGCCGAGATCAAGAAGCTGGGCGCCTTCGACCTGGAGGCCTGCTACAGCTGCGGCACCTGCTCGGCCATCTGCCCGCTTTCCAAGGAAGACGCTTCCTTCCCGCGGCGCATGATCCGCTACGCCATGCTCGGCCTGGAAAAGAGGATCCTGGCCGCCCCCGAGCCCTGGCTGTGCTACTACTGCGGCGAGTGCAGCGAGACCTGCCCGCGCCAGGCCGAGCCCGCCGCCCTGATGATGGCCCTGCGCCGTTTCGCCACCAGGAAATACTCCCTGGGACGGATGGCCGACGCCATCTATTCGTCGCTGGCCTCCGTCTTCACCTGGCTCCTGCTCAGCGCCGTGGCGCTGGTCCTGGTCCTGCTGGCGATCGACCCGGGGATGAACCGCCGCGAGTTCGATTTCCAGTCGTTCATCCCCCTCGATCCCATCCACTGGGCCGGGCTCGTGCTGGTGGGGTTCATCGTCCTGGTCGCCGCCATCCAGGTTTGGATTCTCTACCGCAACCTGCGCGGCGGACTCCCGGTCCGAAGGGACCGGGACGTCGGGACCCAAGCGGTCCCTCCGGCAGGCGTTGCCGCCTTGAAGGCCAGGCAGGCCGGCATCTCGGCCTGGAAGGCCCTGGGCGAGTCGGTCGTCCAGAAGCGCTTCGGCGAATGCGACGACGGCCAGTGGCGGCGCCTGGCGCACATGGCCGTCTCCTGGGGCTTCATGGGCATGTTCCTGGCCACGGTCATCATCGGCGCCGTGGACTTCAACTGGCTCCATTGGCCGCGCTGGGTGTCGCTGGTCGTCGGCTCCGTGTCCGGCGTCGCCTGCTCGCTGGGCCTGGGGTATTACATCTACCTGCGCTTGGCGAAAAAGACCGCGCTGGGCAGGTATTCCCACCCCAGCGACTGGGTTTTCCTGCTGCTGCTGGCGCTCTCGGTGCTGAGCGGTTTCGTCATCGTCGGCTTCCGCTTCCTGGGCCTGCCCATGGCCGCATACGCCACGGCGGTTTTCCACCTGGTCGTGGTCTTCGACCTGCTGATCACCCTTCCCTTCAGCAAGTTCGCCCACGTCGTCTACCGGCCGGTCGCCCTGTGGTTTGCGGGGTTAAAGCAAGTCAAATAGAGAATCGAGGAGGAAATAGAATGAGCGACGCACAACCTGTCGAGAAAGCCAGCATCGTGGTCATGAGCGGTGACATGGACAAGGTCATGGGCGCCTTCATCATCGCCAACGGCGCCGCCGCCTTCGACATGCAGGTCTCGATGTTCTTCACCTTCTGGGGGCTGAAGGCAATCCAGAAGGGAAATCTCACCGGCAAGGGGGTCATGGGCAGGATGCTCGGCGCGATGAACCGCGGCGGCATCGACCGCCTCGGCCCGTCCAAGCTCAACTTCGGCGGCATGGGCCGGGTGATGTTCAAGATGATGATGAAGAAGCGCAAGGTCATGCCGCTGCCCGAGATGCTCAAGCAGGCGCAGGAGCTGGGCGTGAAATTGACCGCCTGCGAAATGAGCATGAACGTCATGGAGATCAGGAAGGAGGACCTGATCGACGGCGTTGAGATCGGCGGCGTCGCATCGTTCATCGCCGACGCTTCGGAGAGCAAGTTCTCGTTGTTCATTTAAAGCCTGATGTCAGTGGCCGGCACGGCACCGGATCACCAGGGGCTTTCCGCCTCTCCTTTTCCCGGCCGGTATCCGACTTTCCGGATGGGCACAGGCCTGATGGCGGGCTGCTCCGGCGGCCGAGGCCCCCTGTGCTCATTGAAAAAAGGCGGGATCGGTGCTAAAATAACCATTCCGATATGGCAATCATTATGAAAAATATGATAGTCGGAGCACCATCGATCGTTTTCCTTTTCACCCAAGCGCTGTTCTTCAACCCAAAGAGGGAAAATGGCTAAAATAAAAATCGTGATCGTGGGTGTGGGAAATTGCGCCAGCGCCCTGGTTCAGGGCATCCATTATTACCGCGGCAACAAGGCCGCCAACGCCATCGGCCTGATGCATTGGAAACTGGGGGGTTATGCTCCCGGCGACGTCCAGGTGGTCGCCGCCTTCGACATCGACCGCCGCAAGGTCGGGCGGGACGTCAGCGCGGCCATTTTCGCCAAGCCCAACTGCACCCAGGTCTTCTGCCCGAACGTACCCCGGAGCGGAGTGAAGGTGCGCATGGGCCGCATCCTCGACGGCGTGGCCGGTCACATGAAGGACTACGATGCCGATTGCGTATTCCAGCCGGCCGCCGTGAAGCAGGCCGACCGCGCCGCCGTGGTGCGCGTCCTGCGGGAGAGCGGCGCCGAGGTCATGATGAACTACCTGCCGGTGGGCTCGGAAAAGGCGGTCAAGTTCTACGCCCAGTGCGCGCTCGACGCCGGAGTCGGCCTGGTCAACAACATGCCGGTGTTCATCGCCAGTTCGCCCGAATGGGCCGACCGCTTCGCCAGGCGGCGCCTGCCCATCATCGGCGACGACATCAAGTCGCAGCTGGGGGCCACCATCACTCACCGCGTGCTGGCCCGGCTGTTCACCGACCGCGGCATCAGGATCGACCGCACCTACCAGCTCAACACCGGAGGCAACACCGACTTCCTGAACATGCTGGACCAGGCCCGGCTGCGCGACAAGCGCATCTCCAAGACCAGCGCCGTCAAGTCGATCATGGGCCAGACGCTGGAGAGCCGCAACATCCACATCGGCCCCAGCGACTACATCCCCTGGCTGCAGGACAACAAGCTCTGCTTCCTGCGCATCGAGGGCCGGGGCTTCGGCGACGTGCCCATGCATGTCGAGCTGCGGCTGTCGGTCGAGGACTCGCCCAACTCGGCCGGGGTCGGCATCGACGCCATCCGCTGCATCAAGCTGGCGCTCGACCGCGGCGAATCAGGGGTCCTGCACGGCCCATCGGCCTACTTCATGAAGCATCCGCCGCGCCAGTTCCCCGACAACCTGGCCCGGGAGATGGTCGAGAAGTTCATCAGCGGAGCCGGCCGGGAGTGATCCTTGCGCTGCCTGATCATCGCCGCCGGCCGGGGCAGCCGCCTTGCCCATCGCTTCCCGCTCAAGCCGCTGGCGCCGCTGGCCGGCACGCCGCTCATTGAGAGGGTCATGGGGCTGGCCGCCGGCCAGGGCGTCGGTGAATTCGTGATCGTCGGCGGCTACCGCCGCCGGGAACTCGAGCGTTTTACCCAGGAGGCCGCCGCCCGCCTGCATGTTGTGGCCACCGTCATCGAGAACGCGGAGTGGCAGCGGGAGAACGGCCACTCGGTCCTGGCGGCCCGGGAGTCGCTGCCGGGCGACTTCGTCCTGCTCATGGCCGACCACCTGTTCGCTGGCGCGCTCCTGGGCGTCGCGCTGCGAGCCACGCTCAACCCGGGCCAGGCGGCCCTCGTGGTCGACTTCCGCATCGCGGGGCACCCCCACGTTGATCTTGACGACGTGACCAGGGTGCGGGTCCGAAACGGACGCATCCTCGACATCGGCAAGCGCCTGCCGACCTTCAATGCGTTCGATACGGGAATCTTCCGCTGCACGTCGGGACTGTTCTCCGCCCTGGAGGAGAGCATGCGCCGCGGGGACGGTTCCCTGTCGGGCGGCATGCGCGTCCTGGCCCGAAGCGGCGACGCCCTGGCGCTGGACGGGGGCGGCCGCTTCTGGATCGACGTGGACGACGAGCGCGCCTTCGCCCTGGCCGAGGATCTTCTCGGCGGCGACCGGCATCCCTGACCATGCCCAGGGAAAGACCGGGCGGCAACGGCAATGGCAGCGACTCCCGGCCGTTGAGAAAAATCCTGCGCATCGCCCTCGTGCTGGCCGGCCTTGCCCTCCTCGTCTACCTGGTGATCGTCACCGGCATCGGCGCCATCATGGCCCAACTGTCCCGCTTCGGTTGGTGGTTCTTCGCCATCTGCGCCCTGGGAGCTTCCTGGCTCTTCTTCCAGGCGCTGGCCTGGCGGATCATGCAGCGCGAGCAGTTCCGGGGCGTGCCGCTGTTCTACCTGTTCCATGTCAAGGTCATCAGTGACGCGCTGAACACGCTGCTGCCCTCGGCCAACCTGGGCGGGGAGGCGGCGCGGCTGTACTTCACCGGGGGCTTTCTGACCCGGAAGGAGGGGCTGGCCGGGATCATGGTCGACAAGACCTTCGAGTACGGCGCCGGCATCCCCTTCATGGTCCTGGGTTTCCTCGTCGCCTGGACAGGCGGCTACTTCCCCAAGCCCCTCATCCTGCCCGCCGTGCTGTGCCTGCTCATATCGCTGGCGGGAGTCCTGGTATTCGCCGGCCTGCAGCTGAAGGGGATGCACCCGCTCATGGCCGCCGGCGGCCGCTTCCTGCCGCCGCTGCGGCGGCTGATCGAGGAGAAGGAGCGGCAGATCCGCGGCCTGGGCCTGCACCTGGTCCGCCTGTATCGCGTCCCGCGTACCCGCACCCTGGCGGCCTGGGGCTTCCATTTCCTGGCCCGCATGACCGGAGTGCTGGAGACGATCCTGATCATGCACGTGCTGGGCTTCCCGGTCAGCTTCGGCCGCGCCCTCTTCATCACGGCCATGGTCGCCGGGATCAACACCGTTTTTTTCCTCATGCCCGGCCAGTGGGGCGTGGCGGAAGGATCGCACCTCTTCATCCTGCGCTGCCTGGGCTATCCGCCTGCGGTCGGTCTGGGCATGGGCATCATCAAGCGCGTGCGCAAGCTGGCCTTTGCCGCCCTCGGCATGCTGCTCTACCTGCGCTACCGCGACGCCCGTGTCATTGGCGGCGGCACGAAGGAACGCCATGGTTGAGCAGGCGGTCATCCTGGCCGACTCGGCCCCGTTACCGGGCGGCGGCGGGCAGGGAGCCCCCGACCAGGTCCTGCTCGGGCTCGGCCTGCTGCAGCGCATGGTCATGACCCTGGCCGCCGGCGGCATCCGGCGCATTCTGGTGCTGACCGCGGAGAGCGGGAAACGCCTGGACGGCCTGGCGAAGGGCTGGCAGCGATCGGGGGCCGATGTGAGGCTGGCCGGCGCCGCCCAGGCGGAACTGCCGCTGGCGGATGCCCCCTTCCTGCTCCTGGACGGCATGCTCGTGCTCGGCTCCGGGCTGGCGCCAGACCTCGGCCGGCGCAAGGTCGAGAACGATTGCCGCCTGGTCGGCGACGGCGAACGGAGCCAGCGGTCCGGCTTCAGCGGCCTGGCCCTCTGCCGGGCGGATTTTTTCCCGCGCCTGCTGGCGGGCCGCTCCGGCGGTTCACGCCGGGAAAGCGCCGCGGACCTTCTGGCGGCGGCACCGCCCTTGCGGGTCAGCGGGCATGGTTGGGTCAAGGTGGATTCATTCGCCGCTGTGAGACGGGCGCGTCGTCTTTTGCGCAGCTCCCTGGGCAAGCCCAGCGACGGTTTCTTTTCACGTCACCTGAACCGCCGCTTCTCCTGGCCCTTCAGCCGCCTGCTCATTCGCCTGGGAGCGACGCCGAACCTGGTCACATGGGGCAACTTGGGGCTCGGCCTGCTCAGCGGCTGGCTGATTGGCCGCGGTGGCTACGGAAACACGCTGGCGGCCGGACTGCTGTTCCAGTTCGTGTCGATCGTGGACGGCAGCGACGGCGAGATCGCCCGCCTGACTTTCCGCTTTTCCGACCTGGGCGCACGGCTGGACAATCTGAGCGACACGGTCGTCCTGGTCTTTTTTTTCCTGAACCTGCCCGTCGGCCTGTTGGCGGCGACCGGCGAGCCGGCCTGGCTCGTGCGCGGAGGAGCGGCGCTGCTGCTGGTGGCGGTTTTCTACCTGCTGCTGCTGCTGCGTATCCGCTGGAGCGGGCATCGCGGCAATATCGCCGAGATCGCTCACGAGGTGCAGAACAAGGGCAAGAGCGGTGAGGCGCTGAACTGGCTGGAACTCCTGGGAACGCACCTCGGTTTTATTTTCCGCAAGGAGTTCATCTCCCTCTACGCCATGGCCTGGTGCCTCGCGGGCCACGCCGAAGGGGTACTCTGGACCATAATCGTCCTCGTGCCGCTGGGCATCGTCTTTCAGATCGATTCGCTCCGCAGGCTGAGAAGAACGCGGGCGCCAGCAGGCTGAGCCAATCGGCAACCCGGCCGGGCCCCCGGGTCCCTTTCGCGGCGGGGATCCTTTGCCAGCGGATTTTCAAGATGAAATTTATTCGCCTTTTTGCTATCCTTAACCCTGCATGGAGAGAAATGCATTGAAGCGTGACCTGCGGCGCATGCTGGACCACCTCCTGGAACAGGCCCCGGTCCTGCGCCTCGGCGCCGGAGACAAGCTGGTCATCTTTTCCGACCTGCACATGGGCAACGGCGGCCGGAAAGATGATTTCGTGCCCAATGCCGGGCTGTTCCTGGACATCCTGCGCCGCCATTACCTGGAGCGCGGGTTCATCCTGGCCCTCAACGGCGACATCGAGGACCTGGCGGGGTTTTCCCTGGCCAGCATCGCCACGCGCTGGCTCGAGATCTACGCGGCCTGGCAGGAATTCGCGCAGCGCGGCGCGCTGTACAAGCTGGTGGGCAACCACGACCTGGCCCTGCTGTTCCGCCGCCCGGATGACCTGCCTTTTCCGGTCCTGGAATCGTTGCGGGTGGAGATCGGCGAGAAGCGGCTGTGGCTCTTTCACGGCCACCAGGTCTATCGGCTGAACCGGGCTTTCCAGGCCATGGGCTCGTTCATCCTGCGCAAGCTTCTCCTGCCCCTGGGCATCGGCAACTATACGACGGCGCGCAGCCCGAGCCGCCGTTTCCATGTGGAAAAGCGGGCCTATCTCTATGCGCGGGAACGCGGGATGCTGGCGGTCATCGGCCATACGCACCGGCCGCTGTTCGAGTCGCTTTCGCGCCTCGACACGGTGAAGATCGAGATCGAGAACCTCTGCCGCGCCTTCCCGGCGGCGGCGGAAGAAAAGCGGCGTGAGCTCAAGGAGCGGATGGAGCGCCTGAAACAGGAATTCATCGAACAGCAGCGCCGCGACCTCCCGCTGCAGCGCCGCGAGAACCTCTATCACGAGGGGCCGCTGCTTCCCTGCCTGTTCAACTCGGGCAGCGGCATCGGCCGTCACGGCATCACCGCCATCGAGATCGCCGGCGGGCGCATCGCCCTGGTCATCTGGTTCGACCGCCGCCGCTCCGAGCAGTACGCCGAAAGCGCGGGATACGAGCCGCAACGGCTGGAAAGCAGCGATTATTACCGGGTGGTGCTCAAGGAAGAGGATCTCGATTATATTTTTGCCAGGATCGAATTGCTGAGATAAGGGAGAATGACGATCTTTCGTGACGCGTAACGCGTGACGCGTGACATGTGAAGAATTTAATTCCAAGCACCAAATTCCAAATCCCAAATCAATTCAATTACCAATTACCCAATCCCCTGGCGGGTACTTTGACCCAAACGAAGATCCCGAACTCGGCGATGAAATAAAGAGTCAACGGGAAAGAAATTGTTGAAGCGTTGAAGCGTTGCAACGTTGAAGCGAAAGAGCAAGAACTTATTCCAAGGCTCCTGCTGACACGGTCACTGACACTGACACTAGCTTTGGCTTTCGTTTTGGAAATTGGAATTTGGGATTTGTTTGGAATTTGCTGCTTGGGATTTGAAATTTTAGTCTTCGTATTGCCTTTTTCTGACCGTCCACCGTCAACCGTAAACCAATTGCTTTCATTTTTTTCTGACACTGACGCTATCACTAACACCGGTCTTTCTGTTATCCTGTACTCATGGCGAGAACGAAATCCCTGTCACCCGGGCTGTTGCGCAAGCTGGACCGCCTCTACGACCAGGCGCCGGTGGTGAAGCTGGGCGCCGGCGACAAGCTGGCGGTCTTCTCCGACCTGCACCTGGGCAACGGCGGCAGGGACGACGATTTCGCCAGGAACGCCCGGCTGTATGCCGACGCCCTGGAAAAGTATTACGCGCCGCAGGGATTCATGCTGGTGCTCAACGGCGACATCGAGGAGCTGGCGCGCTTCCCGCTGGCGAGCATCGTCAGGCGCTGGGGCGAGGTGTACCGGTCATGGCGGACGTTCGCCGATCGCGGCGCGCTGTTCAAGCTGGCGGGAAACCACGACCTGGTCCTGCTGCGCCGCCGCCCCGGCGACCTGCCCTTCCCGGTGGGCGAGGCGTTGCGCCTGGAGATCGGCGCGAAGCGGCTCTGGCTCTTCCACGGTCACCAGACCTCACGATGGAACTGGGCGTTCCAGGCCCTGGGCGCGGTGCTGCTGCGCTGGCTGCTGCACCCCCTGGGCATCGGCAATTACACGGTGGCGCGCAGCAGCCGCCGGCGCTTCAACGTGGAACGGCGCGCCTACCTGCATGCGCGGGCGCGGAAGATGGCGGTCTGCATCGGCCACACCCACCGGCCGCTGTTCGAGTCGCTGCCGCGCCTGTTTTCGGTGCAGATGGAGATCGAGAACCTCGTCCGCCGCTACCCCGGGGCGACGGCGCGGGAGAAGCTCGAGCTGGAGGAAAAGCTGGCCGCCCTCGGCGCCGAGCATGCCGGGCTGCAGCGCAGGGAGCCGCGTTCAGGCGGGGAGAGCCTCTACCACGACGGGCCGCTGCTGCCCTGCCTGTTCAACTCGGGATGCGGCATCGGCCGCCACGGCGTCACCGCCCTGGAGTTCGACAGCCGCCGCGCCCGCCTGGTCTACTGGTTCGACCGCCAACGCTCGCGGAAGTATATCGAGGCCGAAGGCTACGCGCCGCAGCAGCTGGGAAACGGCGACCATTACCGCGTCATCCTGAAAGAAGAGGATCTCGATTACATATTCACAAGGATCCAATTGCTGGGCTGAGGTGCTGTCGTACAGCCGTGAATCGTGAATCGTGATTTGTGATTCGAAGCGGGGATGCGTCGGTCTAGAGACATTAGACGCCAGACGTTAGATGTTAGACGTTAGCAAGACAATCAACAAGTTCTCGTGACGCGTGACAAGTCGGCGAGGGGGCGAGAGGGAAGAAAGGTGATTGGTGTAAGGTGGAAGATAAGGTATTAATAGGACTTAAATTCCAAATCCCAAGCACCAAATTCCAAATAAATTCCAATTACCCAATCCCCTGCGGGGACTTTGACCAAAACAAAGAAATGTTATTGCCAGGAGCTTTTGTTTTGGAAATTGGAACTTTGAATTTGGATATTGTTTGTTATTTGGAATTTGGGATTTGTGATTTAAGTCTTCGTATCGCTTTTTCTGACCGTCATCCGTAAACCGTCTGCCGTAAACCGATTGCTTCCATTTCTTGCTGACACTGTCACTGACACTGACACTTAAACCCTGTTGAAATCCTGTTGCTCCTCGCGTACAATGAACGGCGAAAGGGGCGCTGATGGGCGCTCCCGCGGAGGTGGCACGATGAGATTCTCTCTGGACCGCTTGTTCAACCCCTTCGTGCGCTGGCTCGAGAAGTTCCTGGCCGTCGCCGTGCTGGCCAGCGTGATCGTGGCCGCCGTGAATGGCGGCATCCATCTGGCCGGCCTCGACTGGACGGCCAACGAGACCTTCTACGAGCTGATCTACCGCATGCTGCTGCTGGTGATCGGCCTGGAGCTGGTGCGCATGCTGATCACCCACAGCCTGGCCGCGGTCCTGGAGCTGCTGGCCTTCGTCATCGCCCGCAAGATGCTCAAGCCCGACCTGACCTCGGTGGACATCATTCTCAGCGTTCTCGCCTTCGTGGCGCTGCTGGCCGGCCGCAAGTACCTGATGAGCCGCTCGTGCTACCTGCCGCGCGAGCTGGAAAACGACATCGGCGCGTTGCCCGACGGCATCGAGGATGCCGGCGGCTCCGGAAAAGCGGCGCGTTGACTTCACAGGAGGAACCATGAGGATCGTTTATTCGCTATTGCTCGCGTTGTTCGCCGCCATCGTCCTGCTGTTCGCGCTGCAGAACCTGCAGGCGATCACCGTCTCGCTTTTCAGCTACAGCGTGACGCTGCCCATCGCCCTGGTGGTGATCGGCGTCTATTTCCTGGGCATGATCAGCGGCGGTGCCCTGCTGGCCTTCCTGCGCGGCACGATGCGCCGTGCCAGGAAGAAAACCGCCGAGTGAGAACGATATGCTGCTGAAGCACTTTTTCCTGCCCAAGATCGCCCATAGCTCATGGCTGCTGGCCGGCGACGATTCCTGCGCCGTCATCGACCCGCAGCGCGACGTCGACATCTATATTCGCGAGGCGCGCGCCCTGGGCGTGGCCATTACCCACGTGTTCGAGACGCACCTGCACGCCGATTTCATCTCCGGCCACCTGGAGCTGGCCCAACGCAGCGGCGCCGTCATCGTCGCCCCGCGCTCGGCCGGCTGCCCCTTCCCGCACCGGGCCGTGGCCGAGGGTGACGAGGTCGAGCTCGAGCACATGCGCCTGCGCGTCCTGGAGACCCCGGGGCACACGCCCGAGCACGTCAGCTACGTCGTGAGCGATACCACGCGCGGCGCGCAGCCGGTCGGCGTGTTCTGCGGCGACACCCTGTTCGTCGGCGACGTCGGCCGGCCCGACCTTTTCCCGGGCCGGGCCGCCGAGCTGGCGGAACAGCTGTACCACAGCCTGCATGGCAAGCTGCTCAAGCTTCCCGATCACTGCGAGGTCTACCCGGCTCACGGCGCCGGTTCGCTCTGCGGCCGGGCCATGGGCGCCAAGTGGTGGTCGACCATCGGCTTCGAGCGCTCCGCCAATCCGGCGCTGCGGATCGTTGACCCGCGGGAATTCATCCTCTCGCTCACGACCGACATGCCGCCGGCACCCGACCATTTCGGCCGCTGCAGCGAGATCAACCGCCGCGGGCCGGCGCTGCTTTCCGATCTGCCGGTGCTGGAGGAAATTCCGCCCCGGCGCTTCGCCGCCTTGCGCGACGAACCGGGGCACGCCGTGCTCGACGTGCGCTCCTATGCCGCCTACTCCGGCATGCATGTTTCCGGCGCCTGGCATATCGACCTCAACGGCAATTTCCCCACCTTTGCCGGCTGGGTGCTGCCCGCGGACCAGGACATCCTGGTGGTGGCCGACAGCCATGAGCACGCGCAGGCGGCCGTCGCCTGGGCGCGTTGCGTCGGCTGCGACCGCCTGGTCGCCAGCCTGGACGGCGGCATGGCCGCCTGGGCCACGGCGGGACTGCGCACTGCGGCTCTGCCCCTGGTTTCGGCCCAGGAGTTGTTCGAGCGGCTGCAGGCGTCCTCCGGCGTCGTCCTGGTCGATGCGCGCTCCCCGCAGGAGTTCGCCGCCGGCCACATCGAAGGCGCCTGCAACATGCCGGCCCCCGACCTGCGCAGCCGCTGGCGGGAACTGGATCCCGGCCGGCCCACCTACCTGACCTGCAGCTCGGGCAACCGTTCCAGCCTGGCTGCAAGCATCCTGGAGCCGCACGGGTTCACGTCGCTGTTCAATGTCGCCGGCGGCATGACGGGCTACAGCGCCGCCGGCCATAGCCGCCGCTGCCGCGCCTGCCACTCCCCCCATGGCCCGCATGTCGGCCCGGGCGAACCGCTGCCGGAGGGTTGGCGGGAATAGGGAGGAAGGAGTAATGAACTGGTTGAGCGAAGCCCGCTGGTCGCCTTATGCGGTGGGAGCCGCCATCGGCGTGTTGAGCTGGTTCACCCTGCTGGTATCGCGCCATCCGCTCGGCTGCTCCACCTCCTTTGCCCGCAGCGCCGGCATGATCGAGCGGATCTTCCGCGGCCGCAAGGTGGATGAGAAACCGTATTACCGCGAGGTGCGCCCCGAAATCGACTGGCAGTGGCTGCTCGTCATCGGCATGGCCATCGGCGCTTTCCTGGCGGCCTGGTTGTCGGGAGACCTGGCCGTGCTCTGGGTGCCGGAGCGCTGGGCCGCTGCCTTCGGCACCGCCCCGCTGCCGCGCCTGCTGGCGGCGCTTTCCGGCGGCATCCTGCTCGGCTTCGGCTCGCGCTGGGCCGACGGCTGCACCAGCGGCCACGGCATCAGCGGCGCCATGCAGCTGGCTGTTTCCAGCTGGATCTCGGCCTGCTGTTTCTTCATCGGCGGCATCCTGGCGGCCTGGTTCATTTACCGGGTCGTCGCCTGAGGCGGACCATGACGGCAAAATCGCGGCAGCGGCTGCAGGGGCTCCTGTTCGGCGTGATCTTCGGTTTCCTGCTGCAGAAGGGCGGCGTCACCCGCTTCGACGTGATCGTCGGCCAGCTGCTGCTCGAGGACTTCACCGTGGTCAAGATCATGCTGACGGCGGTGGCCGTCGGCACGGTCGGCATCCACTTGCTGAAGCACCTGGGCTGGGCGTCATTCAGCCCCAAGCGCGGCTCCTGGGGCCGCAACGCCATCGGGGGCCTGCTCTTCGGCGTTGGCTTCGCCCTGCTGGGCTACTGCCCGGGGACGATCGCCGGCGCCATCGGCAGCGGCTGGCTCGACGCCCTGGTCGGCGGCCTGCCCGGCATCCTGCTCGGTTCCGCCCTGCTGGCCGCCGTCTATCCCAAGCTGCAGGCTCGCGTTTTTTCCCGCGGCGAATTCGGCGACCTGACCCTGCCGCGGCTGTTCAAGGCGAGCGACTGGCTGGTCATCGCGCCCTTGCTGGCGATCATCGCCCTGCTGTTCCTGCTGCTGGAGCGCGCCGGGCTGTGAGGACGGCCTCTCGCGATTGACAAGGCGATACCCGCTGCCCATAATGGGCCCATGGAGGAATGCATTCCGGCCAGGGGCCGGATCGCGGAACCATGAGCCCTGAGATGATCGCCGTCTTGCTGATCCTGCTGGCCGCCGCCATCCTGTTCGTCCTGGAAAAGATCCCCGCCGAGCTGACGGCCATGATCGTTCTGGCGGCGCTGGTCGCCAGCAGCATCCTCACCGTGGAGGAGGGGCTGTCGGGCTTCGGCAACCAGGCCACGGTCACCGTCGGCGCCATGTTCGTCCTCAGCGCCGCCCTCAAGCGCACCGGGGCCGTCGCCGTTGTCGGCGCTTTCGCCTCACGCCTGTTCCGCTTCAATTTCTGGGTCGGGCTGCTCAGCACCATGCTGCTGGTCGGGGCCCTTTCCGCCTTTATCAACAACACGCCGGTGATGGCCATCTTCATCCCCATCATGCTGCGCGTCGGCATCGCCAGCAACCACAGCCCCGCGCGCATGCTGATGCCGGTATCGTTCGCCTCGATCTTCGGCGGCGCCTGCACCCTGATCGGCACCTCCACCAATATCCTGGTCAGCTCCATCGCCGTGCAGCGCGGCCTGGCGCCTGTCGGCATGTTCGAGTTCGCTTCCATGGGGCTGGTCTTTTTCGCCGCCGGCACCCTGTACATGATGGCCTTCGGCGTGCGGGCGATCCCGGACCGCGCCTGCTGCGGCGGGCTGGTGGAAAAATACAGCATGAAGCAGTATCTTACCGATGTCGTGCTGCTGCCGGGTTCCCCCTCGCTGGGAATGAGGCTGCCCGAGTCGCCCATTGTCTCCAAGCTGGACATCGACGTCCTGGACGTCATCCGCAACAAACGGCGCCTGCTGCGCCCGCTTTCCGGGATCGTCCTGGAGGCGGAGGACATCCTGCGCGTGCGCTGTGACATCGAGCAGATCCGCAAGCTGCAGGAGAGCGACGGGTTCCGCCTCAAGGCGCGGCCGGACCTGGCCGAGGGGGATTTCGACGCCGAGCAGCTGCTGCTGGTGGAGGCCATCGTCGCCCCCGGCTCCAGCCTGGCCGGTCACAGCATCCGCTCGGTCCGCTTCCGCAACCGCTTCCAGGCCAACGCCCTGGCCGTCCGCCACCGCGGCCAGCTGTACAACCTGGGCTTCCGTGAGATGCCCCTGGACGCCGGCGACGCCGTGCTGGTCGAGGTGCGCCAGGAGAACTACGAGGCGCTGAAGAACGACGACGCCTTCGTCATCGTCTCCGACGTCATTCAGGAGAACACCGTCACCCCGCGGCGCCTGACGGTCTTCGCCGTCGTCGCCGGAGTGGTCACTGTGGCGGCGCTGGGCATCCTGCCCATCGCCGTCGCGGCCATCGGCGGTTGCCTGCTGCTGGTCCTGCTGCGCCTGATCAGCGTCGAGGAAGCGCTGCAGGCGGTCGATTGGCGCATCCTGCTGCTGCTGGCCGGCATGATCCCGCTGGGAGTGGCGATGGATAAGACGGGAGCGGCGGCGCTGCTGGCGCACGGCCTGGTCGGCCTGCTGCGCGGCCTGGGCCCCGTCGCCGTCGTTGCCGCCCTCTTCCTGCTGACTTCGCTGCTGACCAACATCATGTCCAACAACGCCACGGCGGTCCTGCTGACCCCGCTGGCCATCGGCGCCGCCCTGGACCTCGGCCTCGATGCCCGGCCCTTCATCATGGCCGTGGCCTTCGCCGCCTCGGCCAGCTTCATGACCCCCATCGGCTACCAGACCAACGCCATGATCTACGGCGTCGGCCAGTACCGCTTCGCCGATTTCATCCGGGTGGGTACGCCGCTGAGCCTCCTCTTCTGGATCCTGGCAGCGATCTTCATCCCCGTGTTTTATCCCTTTTAGGAGTGACCATGGAAACCATCCATAAGCTCATCAGCCAGGTCGTCGAGGTCTTCAATACGCCGCTGTTCCGCATCGATACCTTCCGCTTCACCCTCTGGACCTTCCTCTACCTGACGGCGCTGGTTTTTTTGCTGTTCTGGGCGACGTCGCGGCTGAACCGTTACATCGTCTACCGCCTCATGGGCCACAGCCGGGTGGCGCTGGGGGTGCGCATCGCCGTGGGCTCGATCATCCGCTACATCGTGGTCGTGGTCGGCCTGGTGGTCATCTTCCAGACCACGGGCATCAACCTGAGCAGCATCACCATCATCTTCGGCGCCCTGGGCGTGGGCATCGGCTTCGGCCTGCAGAACATCACCAACAACTTCGTCAGCGGCCTGATCATCCTCATGGAGCGGCCGATCAAGGTGGGCGACCGCATCGAGGTGGCCGGGGTGGCCGGCGACGTGATCAACATCTCCATGCGCGCCACCACCATCGTCACCAACGACAACATCTCGATTATCGTGCCCAACTCGGAATTCATCTCCAAGACGGTCATCAACTGGAGCCACACCAACCGCCAGGTGCGCTTCAATTTCCCGGTTCACGTGGCCTACAAGGAGGATCCCGAGCGCATCCGCCGCCTGCTGGTCGACCTGGCCATGCAGCACCCGGGCGTGCTCCGCAATCCGCCGCCGGACGTGCTCTTCGTCGCCCAGGGCGACAGCGCCCTGGAGTTCAACCTGCGGGTGTGGACCGAGGAATTCGTCGACCGCCCCGGCGTTCTCAAGAGCCAGCTTTATTACCGCATCTTCGCCGCCTTCCGCGAGGCCGGCATCGAGATCCCCTTCCCGCAGCACGACGTTCACATCAAGAGCCGGCCGGCGGAAAAGCCGTAGCCGGGGATCGAACCGGCCGATGACGAAAAGAAGGAAGTGGGGCCTGGCTGCCGGCGGCCTGGCCGTCCTGGCGCTGGCCGCTCTCTACCTTTCCCTGCCCCGGCTGGTCGGCAACGCGCTGCTTTCCCAGGCCCGGCAGATCGGCTTGCGGGACCCGCGGCTGGGCGTGGTGCGGGCCGGCTGGAGGCAGTTGACGCTGACCGGCATCACGGCAGGGGATGCCGTCTCGCCGGCGCTGCGCATTGAGCGCGTCGTCGTGACCTATTCACTGCCCGCGCTCCTGCGCCGGGAGATCGGGTCCATCCGCCTGTCCAACCTGGAGATCCGCATCGAGAGCCGCGGCCAGGGGTTCCGTTTCCCCGGCTGGGACGGCATGCCGGATACGGCGGAAGCGGGGGCCATCCCCCGGATCGGGCGACTTGACCTGGAAGGCGGCGTCCTGAAGCTCATCCTGGCGGACCGGGAGCTGGACATCCCCTTCTCGGCGCGCCTGGACGCCGTTGGGCCGGGCTATTCCCTGCAGGCTTCCATTCAGCCATTCGGGGAGAGGGTCGGCCTGCAGGGGACCCTCGACAGGGAATTCTCATCCGGCACGATCGCCTTCGCCGTTCCCGGCATGGACATCGCTTCCTTGATCCGGCAGAGCGGCCACGGCGCGTCGCTGTCGGGACGCGGCCGGGCCGCGGCCGCCGGGGAGTTCCGCTTGCGAAGCGGCAGGTTCCTCGCGGCCAAAGCCAGGATCCGCAGCCTGGGAAATATGAGGCTGGAGGTCCCGGCGCAGGGGGAGTGCGAGCTGAGCTCTCTCGACCTGGCTTTCGGCATCGGGGCCGACTTCAGCGTGCGCGACGTCGTCGCCCAGGCCCGTGGCGACAGGCTCCTTTTCGGAGAACTGGCGGTCGAAGCCCCTTTCGAACTGGATGTGCGTTCCAGGCGCTGGCCGCGATTGGAATTCGTCGTTTCCGGCCTGGATGTCGTCCGCCCCTTCCCCGTCTTCTGCGAGCGCATTTCCGGGAAGGTCACTCCTCCCCTGGAGACCGCCCGGCTCCAGGGTGATTTCCTCCTGCAGGCCCGGGCGGGACTGCCGGCCGCTCTGGGGCTGCCCTGGGTGATCGACCGGCCCTATGCGCTCAGCGGGGATTTCCTTGGCCTGCGCGCAGCCCGGGAGTTCACCTGGGAACTGAAGGCCGGAGGCGACGGAGCCGCGGCCCTGTCCGCGGGCAATGACTTGCTGCGCGGCGATCTGAGGCTGGACGCATCCCTGGAAGGCGATACCCGGCAGGCGCGCGCGGCCGTATCGGGCCGGCTGGCAAATGCCGACCTGAGGATCGCCGGCGCCCGCGCCCGATCAGGAAGACTGGCTGGCGATGCCGATCTGGCGTTCGATTTCGCGGGCGGCTGGCGCGGCAGGGGCACCTTGCAGGTCCGCGACGGCCGATTCCTCACTCCCGGTGACGACGGCGTGCGGGCGACGGGGATCGCCCTGCGCCTGCCGTGGAGCTATCCCGGCGCCGGTCCCGGCCGGCCCGGCCACTTCTCCATCGCCCGGCTGCAGGCCGGCGGCGCCCGCGGGCGGGACATCAGTGGCGTCCTGAGCCAGGTGGGGCAGGGGATTTCCTTGTCGGGACAGGCGCATGCCGACCTGCCCGGCATCGCGCTTTTGTTCCAGGGAAACGCGGCCTCGCGGGCCAATGGCTGGGATGGCCGGGTCGAATTCCAGGTCCCGCCCACCGTGCTGCCGGCCAAGGCCCCCTTGCAGGCGCTTCATCCTTTGCTGAAGGGATGGACGGCCGGCGGCCGCCTCGCCGTCCGGGGCACGATCCGGGCCGCGGGCGGCCCACTGGCGGGCAGCGCCGTCCTGGAGGTCGTTGACGCGGATGTCGCTCATGCCGGGTCGGAGCTCTCCCTGCGCGGGGCGCAGGCCGCGGTCACGCTGGATAGCCTGTTCGACCTGGTGAGCGCCCCGGGGCAGCAGTTCCGCTTCAGCGAGCTGCTCTGGCAGAGCGTCGCCTTGAGCAACGGCGAGATCGTCTTCCGCCTCGAGGGGGGCGGCGCGCTGCGGGTCGAGTCGGGGAGTTTCGCGTGGAGCGGCGGCACGGTCACGATCGACCCGCTGCGCCTGGCTCCGGGAATGACGGCGATGGAGGTGACCCTGCGCTGCCGGGACGTGGACCTGGCCGTGATGCTCAACGCGCTGGCGGGAGAGGAGATCGTCAGCGGCGATGCCCGGCTGAGCGGCGTCATCCCCATCAAGCTGGCCGGCGGCGGCTTGCAGTTCCTGGACGGGCGCCTGGATTCCACTCCCGGCCGGACCGGGCAACTGCGCGTCTCCAAGCCGGAGGCGATCTCCGGCGGCCAGGTGCTGGTGGAGGAGGCGATCCGCGAATTCGACTACAACTGGATCAAGGTGCGGCTGGACGGCCAAGGCGACCGCCTGAACATGATCGTATCCATTGACGGGGCGCCTTCACGGAAGCTGCCGCTGCGCTACGATCAAAAAAAGGGGGATTTTGTCCGCGCTGCCGCCGGCAAGCCCGGCGTCGAGCTCAAGGGGCTGCTGCTGGACATCCGTTTCATCGATATCGACCTGAAAGACCTGCTGGATACCGGCGGCCGGGTGACCGCCGGGGGACATAAAAAATGACGGTAGCAAGGAGGAGGCCCATGGAAAAAAGAATCTGGTTCCTGGCATCGGCGCTGGTGCTGCTTTCCGGCGCCTGCCTGAAGATGAAGCATGAAATGGTCATCCAGCCCGTGCACATCACGGTGGACGTGCGCATCCGCATTGATCGCGCGCTGGAGGATTTTTTCGGCGACATCGACAAGGCCGCGCTGCCCGCGCCCGGCGCGGAAGCCGGCCAACAGGAGGAAATGAAATGAAAGGCAAGCTCAAGATGATGGCCGCGTTCGCGGCGGGAATTTTCGTACTGGCGGCAGGCGTCCGGGCCGAAAACGCCGAGCTGAAGGCGAGATTCCTGGAGCGCAAGCCGCTGCTGGACAAAATGAAGGACCTGGGCTGGGTCGGCGAGAACAACCTCGGTTTCCTGGAGTTCCGCTCGGAAACGGGAAAGAGCGAGGAGAACGGGAAGGCCGTCGCGGCGGAAAATGCCGATCGCAAGACGGTGTACGCCGAGATCGCTGCCCAGGTGAACGTCGATATCATCGAGGTCGGCAAGCGGCGGGCGGTGCAGATCGCCAAGCTGGCCGCCCCCGGGCACTGGCTGCAGGACGCCGAGGGGAGTTGGTACCAGAAGAAGACCTAGAGAAAAAGATCTCGGTTTACGGTAGACGGTTTACGGCTGACGGTCGGAAAGAGGCAATACGAAGACTAAAATTCTAAATCACAAATTCCAAATAACAAGCAATATCCAAATTCCAATTTCCAAAACAAAGGCCCCTTGCAATACTTTTTTTCTTCGTTTGGGTCAAAGTCCCCGCCAGGGGATTTGGTAATTGGAATTTGGAATTTATTTGGGATTTGGAATTTGCTGCTTGGTATTTAATTCTTCACATGTCACGCGTCATCCCCATGCGGGGACCTTCGTGCGCGTTACGCGTCACGAAGATCGTTCGGTCAGCTCTTGGTCCCCGAGATCCTCTCGGCGAAGTCCAGAAATTCTTTCGGCGGGGCGATGATGAAGATGCCCAGTTTGCCCTTTTTGTCGCGGGAGGTGCCGGGGTCGATGCTCCAGCGCACGCAGCCCTTCATGGCCACGGGCTTGCCCTCGATCTCCATGATCACGCCGATCTCCTTGTAGGTGGGGATGAAGTGGTTGATGGCCACCGAGATGCCGGTGGCCGAGATGTCGAGCAGCTTGCAGCTGAAACTGCGGTTGCCGTCCTTGACGACAACCTCCTTCTTCTCGTCCTTCTTTCGCGAGTCCCGGTCCTTCATCAGATCCTCCGACATGGTGAGCCCAATGTAGCACAAAAGAATACTCAAGGGAAGAGAGAGAGTGGGAAAATCCTTTCCCGAACCCCTTCCCCATGCCGCCTGCCCTTGAGGTCATGAAACGTCCGGTAGGGCCTGATTCTCAGGCCGGATCCTGCCGGTCGTGGCGACCAGGATCCCGCCCAGCATGATGACGCCGCCGATGAAAAAGTAGAGCGTGATGCCGATGCCGAAAAACAGATAGGTGAAGACCGCCGTCAGCGGCGGGTTCAGGTAGACGAACAGCGATACGCTGGACGCGTGCCAGTGCTTGACCGCGATGTTCCAGAAACTGAAGGCCAGGATGGTACAGGCGATGGAAAGGAAGGCGGCGGCTCCGTATTCCAGCGGGCGCAGCGACAGGGCCAGGCGAAGAAAGGGGCGGTCGATTGAGAAAAACAGCGGCAGGCTGCCGATGGCCAGGCTCACGAAATTGAACACCAGGGGCGAATGGTCTTTCAGCGCCGGCTTGATGATGACGGTGGCCGCCGCCCAGCTCAAGGGACCGCCCAGGACCAGCAGGGCATAGGGTACCTTGTCGAGGGCGATCCAGGTGCCGCCCGCGCCGCCGACCCGGCCCAGGAGCACGACCAGCGCCAGGCCGGCGAAGGTGGCCAGCGTGCCCAGCAGGCGCCGGCGGGTGAACGGCTCATGGAGAAAGCGCACGGCCAGCAGCAGGGTGATCAGGGGATTGAGGGCGATCAGCAGCGAGGCGGCGTTGGGCTGGATGTAGCGCATCCCCGAGTTCAGGAACAGGTTGTAGCTGATCACCATCAGCAGGCCGCCCAGCGTCACGCGCACGGGATGCGCCCGCAGGATGCGCCAGGCCGCGGCCCGGTGGAACAGGAGGATCACCCCCAGACTGATGGCTCCGACCGGGAGAAAGCGCAGGCGCAGAAGGTCGAAGGCGGTCATGCGGGCCAGGAGCAGCTTGATGGCGATGAACGAGTTGGACCAGATGAGGAAGGTCACGATCAGCAGGGCGAAAATACCGATATCCCGCGATCTGTTTTCCAAAAGTCCTCCGATGAAGAAAAGGGTTTAGGGTCTAGGGTATAGGGTTTAGGGCAAGAAAACAAGCCATGAGAAGAGGAAGCAAGGCATGAGGCGGAGGGATTAGGGCCCAGGGCATAGGGGTAGGTTATAGGAAAGAACAAAAAACAGCAACTGAATGCCAAGGGGCAGGATTCAGAAAAAGTGGCCTCGCCGATCTCTCTGGTTATTTTTCTCCCGGCTGCAAATTGACAAAGAACGGGGGAAAATATAGATTGATGATCCAGGAGGATCCATGAAAAGAAGCGGATATGCGCTCATGCTTTTTTGCCTGGTCGCGGGCCTTCATGCCCAGCAGGAACCGAGGATTCGCGATAGCGGCGAGAATTTCACCTATGCGGCCCTGGAGTGCCTGGGATCTTATGCGCAGATACCCCAGAAGCTCGGAGAGCTGATGGCCGAAGTGCAGAAGCAGGGGCTGCAGATGGAGAGCGGACCTTCCATGATCTATTATAATTCCCCGGCCCAGGTCAAGCCCGAGGAGTTGAGATGGGACGTCTGCCTTCCGGTGCACTCCCTGGAAAAGGTGGCGGCGCCCCTGAAGAAAGGGGAGTACAAATATCCCCTGGTGGCGGAGGTGATCTACAAGGGGGCTTACGATTCCGTCAGCTCCGCCTACCCCCCGCTGATGGAGTTCATCGCCAGGAACGGCTACACCGTTTGCGGCCCGATATGCGAGTCCTACATGGACGACCCCGCTGACACGAAGCCCGCGGATTGCCGCACGCTGATCGTGGTGCCCGTCCGAAAATAGGGGGTTGTTGCTCAAGAGTGTTCGTGTCAGGGAAGAAAAGATAACAGATAGACGAAAGACAAGAAAAGGCCAGCCCAGAGGTCCTGGCGATCAGTTCCCTTCCTCGAACAGGCGGATCGCGAAATCCATCTGCGGGTCGGCCCCGGAAAGAATATCGTCGATGGTGGGAACCACGCGGAAATCCGGCGGAAAACCTGCCGACACGTCAATGTCCGGGACCGCCGCCTCATAGGTGGTCCTGGCCACGCGGAGGCGGAGGCCGGTATGGCCCAGGACGATCTCCGTGGAATTGTCGTGGCAGCGGAAGGTGCCGCCGCCGGTCTCGCCGATGAATACGGCCAGCTCATGGTGCCTGACGACGCTGCAGAAGTGGCCGGATGTGGAAAAGCAGCCGCCGTCGATCAGCACATGCACGGCGCCGTCGAAATGCACGGCGTGCGGGGCCGTCTCGACGAACAGGTTGCCGTAGCCAATTCCTTTTTTAAAATACACGAACGGCCGGCGGGCCAGGTGGGAGATCAGGGCGACCGACACGTCGGGATCGCCGCCGCCGTTGCCGCGGATATCGACGACCAGGTGGGCGATGCCCAGTTCGTTCATCTGCCGGAAGGAATTCTCGAAAAATGCACGGTAATCGGGATTCTGCGAGGCAGCGAACGACGGAACCCGGAGCACCGCACGGCGGCCGCTGGTCGTAAAGGCCAGGCGGCCGTCGGTTGCGAACCTGGCGCTCACTTCGCGGCTGACCTGGGAGAACGGCCTGGCCGCCACCCGCAGCGCTGACTCGCTGCCGTTGGCGGGATCCTTCAGCAGCAGGTCGAACGCGGGCATTTCGCCCCGGAAACAGTGATAATAGCGGTAGAATTCGCGGTTCAATCGATACACCTTGGCGGACTTGTTCAGCGCGTCCGACGGGATTCCCGCCTGCAGGCGCTCGATGACCGCGGCGATCGGTTCGTTGTTTATGGCGAGCACTTCGCTCCCCAAGGGGAGCGACGGATCAGAGCCATAGTCGGCATCGACATGGGCTTTGCCGTCGGCCAGGTAAATTCCCAGGGGCATGACCCGGCCGGGCAAAAAACCATTGGACGGGCTGATGCGGGTATGCCCGCAATGATAGCGGGCGACCAGGGGCGCGGCGACGCAATAGAATCCGGCTTCGCTCATGTCATTTCGCAGGGAGGCGAACGCCGCGTCGAAGAGCCCGGCAAGCGCTTCCTCGCTCTCGTAGCGGAGCCTGTCGGGGTGATTGCGCTCCAGGGAGTTCCGCATCTGCGCAAGATCGGCCTGCAGCTGCTCCGGGGAGAAATTCCCGGTGATCGGCTCTGCAGGGCCATTCTCGCCGGGCTTGCATGAAGTGGAGAAAACGAAAAGCAGGCAAAGACAAACCAGGGCGAACTGGGCGGTCTTTTTCATTTGGCATCCTCCTGAGAGTCGAGGAATACTTTATAAGCATTAATCCTGCCAGGATGGAATCGACTGTTATCGGCAACTTTCGCGCCGGGCTTCCGGAAATACCCTTTCCTGTTTTCAAATAAGCCGGAAAATATCATAAAATTGAACGAGCGGCGGCAGGTCGTTTATCCGGTATCCATCCTACGAATAACTGGCGGGACCCCAGACCGTGACGGCCGGGAACATTCCCGTGCGGATGACTCCGCGCGGATGAAAGCGCGGGCGCCTGCGCTTCCAGCCGGGGGCCGACGGGGAAAGCGGACTTGCTATTTCGACTGGCGCAGGAACTTCAGGAACTCGGCGTCGGTGGAGAGGATCAGCACCGTCTCGCGGCCCATGATCTCGCGGTAGGTGTCGAGCGTTTTGATGAACTGGTAGAAGGCCGGGTCGCGGTTGTAGGCGGCGGCATAGATCTGGGTGGCCTCGGCGTCGGCCTTGCCCATGACCTCCTGCCCCTTGCGATAGGCTTCCGACTCGATGCGCTTGGCTTCGCGCTCGCGCTGGCCGCGGATCTCGGCGCTCTTGCCGTCGCCCTCGGAGCGGTAGCGCTCGGCGATGCGCTTGCGCTCGGAGATCATGCGGTCGAAAACCTTGCGCTGCACGTCGTCGACGTAATTGACCCGCTTCAGCTTGACGTCGCGCAGCTCGATGCCGTACTCGGGCGTGATGGCGGACGCGGCCTTGAGGATGATGGCGTTGATCTTATCGCGCCCGACCTCGACCTTTTCCAGCACGGTGACCACGTCGAGGACCTCCTGCAGCTCGCCGGTGGTCTCGAACGGGCGGTTGGAGGTGCGCACGATCTCGATCAGGTTGTGGTTGGCGATGGCGTTGCGCGTCTCGCCGTCGATGATGTCGTCGAGGCGGGAATAGGCGCCGCGCTCGTCGCGCACGCGCTGGAAGAACACCAGCGGGTCGCTGATGCGCCAGCGGGCGTAGGTGTCGACCCAGATGTACTTCTTGTCCTTGGTCGGGATCTGGTTGGAGTCGCCGTCCCATTCCAGCCAGCGCTTCTCGAACACATGGGTCTTCTGCACGAAGGGCAGCTTGACGTGCAGGCCGGGGTTCATGATGGCGCCGCCCACCGGCTCGCCGAACTGGGTCAGGATGACCTGGTTGGTCTCGGAAACGATGTAGAAGGCGTCACTCAGTACGAGCAGGGCCAGCAGGGCGGCGACGGCGATGACGATCTTGGCCGGCTGTTTCACTTTTCCACCTCCTTCTTCAGCTCTTCGGCCAGGTTGAGGAGGGGCAGGACGTTCTTCTGCTTCTCATCGACGATGACCTTGCGGCCGATCTTGGGCATGATCTCGCTGATCGTCTCCAGGTAGAGGCGCTTGCGGGTCACATCCGGAGACTTGGCGTATTCCTGGTGCATGGCGATGAAGCGCTCGGCCTCGCCGCGGGCGCGGTTGACGCGGGCCAGGGCGTAGCCCTCGGCGCGGCGCAGGATCTCCTCGGCCTCGCCCGAGACCCGGGGAATGGTCTGGTTGTAATCCGACCAGGCCTCGTTGATCTTGCGCTCCTTTTCCTGCAGCGACTGGTTGACCTCGTTGAACGACGGCTTGACCTGCTCGGGGGGATTGACGTCCTGGAAGATCATCTGCTTGACGTCGATGCCGATCTCGTAGAGGTTGCAGAGTTCCTGCAGCAGGTCCTTGGCCTCGGCGGCGATCCGGGCCCGGCCGATGGTCAGGACCTCGTCGACGCTGTTGTCGCCGATGACCTTGCGGACCACGGTCTCGTTCATGTAGCGGAAGGTGTCGTTGACGTTGCGCACCTTGAACAGGTACTTGTAGGGGTCGCGGATCTGGTACTGCACGATCCATTCGGCGTCGACGACGTTCAGGTCGCCGGTGAGCATGGACGCTTCCTTCTGGGCGTCCACCGGGGCCGCGTAGCGGGTCGAGATGCCGGGCTGGGTGGTGCGGAAGCCGAACTCCATCTTCAGCTGCCGCTGCACCGGCACCTTGATCAGCTGCTCGATCCCCAGCGGCAGCTTGAAGTTCAGCCCCGGATCGCTGGTGCGCTGGTACTTGCCGAAGCGCAGCACCACGCCCGCCTCTTCCGGCTGCACCTGGTAGACGGTACCATAGACGACGACCAGCGCGAAAACGACCGCGACGGCGATCCAGATGGTTTTCTTCGATATGTTCGGCATCTTGATCTGCTCGAACCTTTGAAAATCGTAACTCATGCCAACCTCCTCGGCCCCGGCGGCGTCCGCGGGGTCGCGCCGCCAACAACTTTTTTCACTATACCTTAAAAAGGAATTTGCCGCAAATGGGAGCGCCAGGCGCGATATGCTAGAATGGCAGCATGCTGACCCAGATGCTGCTGTTTGCTGCGGGCCTGCTGCTGCTGGTCAAGGGCTCGGACTTTTTCGTGCAGGCGGCGGCCTCGCTGGCCAAGAAACTCGGCGTATCGGAGTTCGTCATCGGCCTGACCCTGGTCGCGCTGGGCACCTCGGTACCCGAGCTGGCCTCGGCGCTGGCAGCCGTTTTCAGGCGACAGGGCGGCATGGTCCTGGGCACGGTCATCGGCGCCAACGTGGCCAACCTGCTGCTGATCGCCGGCCTGGCCGGCGCCCTGGCGGCCGTGCGCACCCGCCGGGAGATGATCGGCCGCGACGGGACCATCATGCTGGCGACGACCGCCCTCTTCTGCCTGTTCGCCTGGAATGGATATTTCTCGCGGCTCGAGGCGGCGGCCATGCTGCTGGTTTATGTCGCCTATACCCTGTTCCTGTTCACGGCCAAGGCGGGCATGGGAGAGGAATACGGCTTCCGGCGCTTCCTCAACTACCTGTTCCGCTTCCAATACCTCCTGACCATCCGGGACGGTGTCAGTGCCGGCTTCGGGCGCGCCCGGGGGAAGGGCGGCCGGGACGTCGCCGACAGGAAGATCTCCCGGGCATTCCGCGAGGGGATCATCAAGGACCTGCTGCTGCTGGCCGCCAGCGGGACGGCGATCGCCTTCGGGGCCGATTTTTTCGTCGGCGCGGCGGTCTTTTTCGCCGGCCTCTTCGAGCTGCCGCCGGTGGTCATCGGCGCCAGCGTCGTCTCGCTGGGCACGACGCTGCCCGAAATGAGCGTCACCGTGGCCGCCGCCAGGAAGGGATTCGGCCACATTGCCCTGGGCAATGTCCTGGGCTCGTGCATCGCCAACATCGGCCTGATCGTCGGCGCCTCGGGGCTGGTCCGGCCGCTGGGCGTGGCGCGGCAGGGGTTGCCGCTGCTGCTGGGTTTCCTGCTTTTCGCCAGCCTGCTCCTGCTGGTCTTCATCCGCACCGCCTGGCGCATCCGCCGCTGGGAGGGGATATTGATGCTGGGATTTTATGTCCTTTACGTATCCATGCTCTATTTTTTATTGACTTGAATCCATCCGGTTAGTGACCGTGACGCGGGCAACGTCGCCGGGGATAAGGCGTCAATCGCCGGCGGCGAGTGCCTCGAGACCGTACGAATAGCTCTCCCCGGGACGGGCGTCGGCTCCGCGGGCGAGAAAGGAGCGGACGAACTGGCCGCAGTTGCTGCCGATGGCGTTCTCCTCCAGCTCGCCGATGGAGACGATCACCTCGTAGCCGGCCCGGCGCAGGCGCTCGGCCGTCTCCCCGTCCCGCCGCTTTCCGTCGAAGACCGGCCGCAGGCCGTTCTCCCGGGCGCGCACGGTGGGATTGACCGGCGTGATCTTGACCAGGAAGCAGGCGGGATCGAACCAGGAGAGCAGGGCCCCGGCGTCGAGCGGATAACCCTCGGCCAGGGCGAAGTTCAGCGTGACCTTGCGGTCGCCGGAGCGGAAGAAGCGGCGGCCGTAGGCGGCCATCTCGGCGAAGCTCCAGGTCGGCGCCGGGATGAGCTCGCGGCGCTTCTGCTCGTCGCTGCTGTGCAGCGAGAACTGGAACTGGAATGCCCCGGGGCGGAAGCTCTCCTTGACCTCCAGCAGCCTTTGGAAGAATTCCCCGCAGCCGGCCGGGGCGATGGTCGACAGCGACACGATCAGCCCGGGTGCCTTCAGCCTTCCCGGGAGGGCGGCGATGGCCTCGAGCACCGCCGGGTTCAGCGCCGGCTCGCCCATGCGCGCGAACTGGATCTTGAACTTTTCGCTGGGGATAACGCCGTTGGGGAAACGCTTTCTGACCGGGTAGTCAATCTGGAAGTCGATTTCCTCCCGGCTCAATTTTCCCTGATACTTCCCCCCGGCATCGCACATGCGGCAGGAAAAGGGACAGCCGAAAAGGCAGGAGACGACCAGCACCCATTTTTTCTCCCTGGGCAATGGCGGCTGCACGGATTCCACGAACTCGACATGGCGGCCGGGGCCTGCCTGGGCGATGTACACCCGGGCCAGGTCGTCCCGGCCCGTCGCGGCGACTACGTGCATCGGCTGCCTCCTTCATGGATCTCCATGGCGGCCCGCAGGCCGCCGGCGGCAGCGATGGCCGCCTGGCGGAAGCCGCCGTTGCCCACGTCGCCGGCCAGGAAAACGGCTTTTCGCGCCGCCAGTTCAGGCAGCGCCGCCCGCAATTCCGGTTCGAGGAAGCCCAGCGCCGGCTCGCGGCCGATGGCCGTGAGAAGGCGCTGGCAGCAAATCCCGCCGTTATCCTTCCCGGGTTCATTCCGCGCATGCAGGACCAGGCCCGCATCTCCCTCGAGAACTTCGACGCGGACCAGCCGGAAGTTATCGTGCAGGACGACCCCCAGGCGGCGGCAGCGCTCGACCAGGAGCGGCAGGGCGCGAAGCCGTTCGGAACGGACAAGGATATGAACCTCGTTGTTCCCGGCCAGGCTCAGGGCGTAATCGCAGGCGGCATCTCCGCCGCCGATAATGGCGATGGTTTCGCCCCTGGCCTTGAGCAGGGGCAGCACGCCGGTGAACAGGCGGCCGCGCAGGCTTTCCGCGTCCAGGGGCGGGCCCGGAGAAACGGGCACGGTGCCGCAGGCCAGGATCACCCGGGCGGCCGTAAGGGTCTCCCGTTCCGTGCACAGCGTGAAGCGCCGGCCGCCATAAGCCAAGCGCGTCACCCGGGCCTTTTCGACCCGGATGCCGGCCGCGGCCAATTGCCGCTTCAGCCGCGTGGCCAGGAGGCGGCCGGCCACTCCCCCGGGAACACCCGGGAAGTTCTCCACGCAATTCGCCTCGTTCAGCAGACCGCCGGCCCTGCTCTTTTCAAGCAGCAGGAACTCGATGCCGCTGCGCCGCAGCTGGACGGCGGCTGTGATGCCGGCCGGGCCGGCGCCGATGATGGCGACCGGGACCGTCATGAAACCCTCGCCAGCTCTGCCAGGATGAAGGAGAGGAGAAGCGGCGTGGCAAATCCATGGGCCAGCGCCCGCAAGCTGCCGACGTGCAACTCGCGGTTCAGGGTCGCCGTTCCGTCGATGGCCATGAAGACGGCGAAGCCGCGCGAGAAAGCGGAACGGGCCGTGCTCTCGCAGCAAAGGTGGGTCGCCACCCCGGTGATGACCAGCTGCTCCACCCGCAGCCGGCGCAGGAACTTCTCGAGATCGGTGCGAAGAAAGGCGTCGTATTGGCTTTTCACCCGTACCGTATCGCCCGCAGCCAGGAGTCCGGTCGCGATTGCGCCCAGGGGATGGTCGTCGGTCAGCAACTCCCGCCACCAGGCTGCCATTTGCCCCGCGTTTTCCAGGGTGTTCGCATGGCGGGTGAAACAGACCGGCCGGCCTGCCCGCCGGAAAGCCGCTGCCAGCGCCCGGACATTGGGGATGATCGCAGGCGCCGCGGGCAGGAACGCGCGGCTTTCGGCGCGCAAAAAATAGTCCTGCATGTCGATGATGAGCAAAGCCGCGCGCTCGGGGGCCAGGGCGGCGGCGCGGGGATTGGGCGGCAGCTCCCCGGCCATCCTGGCGGCCTCGGCAGCGATGTTCTCGAGGGTATAGTATGGTTCCTTTTGCATGATCGGCTGGAAAAGGCATCATTATACCACAGGAGGCCTGCAACGGTGCCAGCGATCATGGTGATGGCGGCGGCGAGCCTGGCAGCGTGCGGGGCCATGAGCGGGATCCCGGACCGCGGCGGGCTGGTCCCCCGCGAACGGGTTCGCGCTCTTCACTGCCAGGATCGCCCGCAATGAATTCATCTGCCCGCTTTCCTGCCGACACCGGCGCGGTCACCGGGATTCATTGCAAATCAAGGACCCTATGCTTATAATTCAGCCATGAAAAAGAAATCCATCTTCCAAGCCCTTTTCATCTGGAGCGCAGCGCTTGCCCTGGCGGCCTGCGGCTGCAACTGCGCCGGCAGCCGGCTCGCCACCGAGCCCGGCCCGGCCGTCGACCTGCAGGAAGCCAGCGCCGCCCAACTGCGCCAGGGATACGAGACGGGGCGCTTCACCGTTGTCGACGTCGTGCAGGGCTACCTGAACCGCATCGAGGCCCTGGACCGTAACGGCCCCCGGCTCAACGCCATCCTGGCCGTCAACCCCGACGCCCTGAAGATCGCGGCGGAACTGGACGCCGAGCTCGAGGCGGGAAACCCCCGCGGCCCGCTGCACGGAATCCCCGTCATCCTCAAGGACAACATCGACTCGACCGACCCGATGCCCACGACGGCCGGCGCCACGGCGCTGCGTTCTTCCTTCGCGCGGAAAGACAGCTGGGTGGCGAAAAAGCTGCGGGCGGCCGGAGCCGTCATCCTGGGCAAGGCCAACCTGAGCGAGTGGGCCAACTTCCGCGCCAGCTATTCCTCGAGCGGCTGGAGCGGCGTGGGCGGCCAGACGCGCAACCCCTACGTGCTGGACCGCAACCCCTGCGGCTCCAGTTCCGGGTCGGGGGCGGCCGTCGCGGCCAGTCTCTGCGCCCTGGCCATCGGCACCGAGACCAACGGCTCGATCGTCTGTCCGGCGACCAACAACGGCATCGTCGGCATCAAGCCCACGGTCGGCCTGGTCAGCCGCTCCGGCATCATCCCCATCTCCTTCAGCCAGGACACGGCCGGTCCCATGGCGCGCACCGTGGAGGACGCGGCGTTTTGCCTCGGCGTCCTGGCCGGGGTTGATCCCGCCGACGCCAAGACGGCGGCCGCCCAGGGGAACCATCATGAGGATTACACGAAATTCCTGAAGGCGGACGGGCTGAAGGGGAAGCGCATCGGCCTGATGAAGAACCTCATGGGCTACCACTACCGGGTCGATGCCCTGATGGAACAGGCGGCGGACTTCATGAAAAGCCGGGGAGCCGAGGTTATCGAGGTGGAAGGTCCCAAGGAGGGGCCGATCGAGGGCGACTCTTTCCAGGTCATGCTCTACGAGTTCAAGGACGGGCTCAACAGGTATTTCGCCGGCCTGGGCGATGCCGCACCGGTGCGGGATCTTGCCGGGCTCATCGAGTTCAATAAGACAGACCCGGTGGAGCTGCGCTGGTTCGACCAGAAGCTCCTGGAACAGGCGAATGAGAAAGGGGGCCTGGAGGCGGCCGAATACCGGAAAGCCCTTGAGTCGATGCTCAAGGCCGCGCGCGACGAGGGGATCGACCGGCTGTTGGCCGAGCACCAGCTGGATGCCCTGATGGCCCCGACGGGAGCGCCGGCCTGGAAGACCGATTGGATCGACGGCGACCACTTCACGGGCAGCAGCTCTTCGCTGGCGGCCATCGCCGGCTACCCGAGCGTCACCGTGCCCATGGGCTTTGTCGAGGAGCTGCCGGTGAACGTCTCATTCTTCGGCCGCGCCTGGAGCGAGCCGCTGCTGCTGGAGATCGCCTTCGCCTACGAGCAGGGGACGAAGCACCGCCGGGCGCCCCGTTATCTCATCACCGACTAGACGCTTCGGCAAGAAGCGCGGAGCGGCGAGGTCGCCTTTCCCTCCCCGAAAAACCAGAGAGCGGGCTGCTGGGGGAACCGACTTCGTCACGCCCCAGTCAGGCGTCGAAGGAGATCGAGAAGGTCACATTGTTGCCGCGATCCGAGTCGTTGTAAAACCGATCCGGGTCCAGTGTGAAAAAAATACGCCGCGCTTTCGGAGATTCGAAATCCTTTCTAATGTCTTTTTCATGTCAGTCATGATACACGTTCGAGATGACCTGGTTGTTGCCCCGATCCGGATCGTTCAGGAGGTGGTCAGGATCAACCTCGAAGAGGATCCGGATCTCATTGGCATGGTGAAAGCCGTGAAAATCCAGGAACTCGAAGGAAAAATCCTGGGATGTGGTTTCGCTGCTGCGGAACGGACCGAGTTGCAGGGTGCCCCTGGAAACCGGGTATCCCTCGATCCATTCCGAGCGGTTCGAGGGGTTTTGCCTTTGCACTTCCCATCTGCAGGGCACTGTCTGGAAAACCCCGGAGCTCTTGTTCCTCAAGCTCATCGTGCCCCGGAACCGATATTTTCGATCGACGCCCGCGATGCCGATCCATTTCACCTCTTGGGCGACAAGCCGGATCTCCAGGTCGACGGGGGCGCGCCCCGGGGCATAGATGCGCACGTCGCGGTGCTGGTTGAGGCGGTTGGTGTCCTGGATATGGGAGAGCGCGGAGTCGATGCTGACGATCGCGCGCAGGCCGGCGGCGGGGATGTCTCCTGCGGCCAGCGCCAGCAGCTCGATGCCCTTTTGGTCGCCGACGGGGACGGTGATGCGCTGGGTGACGATCTGCTCGCCGCCGCCCCGCTCGGGGAAGTTCAGGCGGAACTTGACGGTATGGTCGCGCACGCTTTCAGGGCCGTTGTTCTGGACCCAGGCGACGACGTGGCCGTTGTAGTACTCGACGCCGACCCCGGGCATCGACAGGTCGGCGCGGACCGGCGTGTCGGGACCGGGCAGGTCGCTGCCGCGGCCTTCAGCAGAGATGGTGAAGACGGCGCTGTCGCCCTGGACGCCGCCCGCCCTGATGCGGACGAAGTAGCGTCCCTCGGCCAGCGCGTCGGGGATGAACCATACGCGGCTGCCGTTGTTGGCCGTTCCATCGGCGATGCGCGCGGCGGCGGCCTCCGTCTCCGGCGCCCCCTCGCGGCGCAGGGTGATGTTGGCCATGGGGTTCAATTCACCGGTTTTCGTCCAGGCGATCGTCTGCCGGCTGCCCGGCCGCCAGGAACTGGACGAGCCGGGGGAGGTCACCGCCAGGGTTTGCAGCGCCCCGGCCCGGATCGAAAAGTCGGCGCTGTCGCCGCTGATCTCCGGGGTTCCCTCGGGCGAGCCGACCGTCTTGATGCGGATGAAATAGCGCCCCGCCAGGACCGTCTCGGGAATCCTCCAGGAGAGCGTCCCCTGGCTCCCCGAGTTGTCAGCACTGGCGGCGATCACCAGCGCCGCCGGGTCCGAGTTGCTGGAGCCGGCGACGCGCAGGCGGATGGTCACAGTATTGGGCATAGTGCCGGACCGGGTCCAGGTGATCGAATAACTGGAGCCGATGGACCAAGCGGAGCTGCCATTGGGAGAGATCACGCGGATCGTTTGCCCCCAGGCGGGCAGGCACAAGACGAAAGCGGCCACCAGGGCCGCAAGATAAACGGGCTTTCTCATTTCTCCCTCCTCCTTGTCGTTGCATTCCTGATTGTTAGATAGAAATCCCGAGGGATTATCTCATGGCGCATGGCAAAGGGCTGGAAAATGGGCGCGGCGGATCACTTTTCTCTTTTTGCATTTCAGTCTGGTTCGCTGAAAAAAAAGGGCGGCCGAAGCCGCCCTATGTGGTAACGAGCCGAATGCAGGTCTAATCGGGCACGGTGAAGGAGAAGCCGTCGCTGTTGTTCCTGGAGAAATCGTCGGGACTGGTGATGCTGGCGACGACGCGGTAGGTGTCCCCGGCCTTGAGCTTGGGATGGTGGGCGTTGCGGCGGCCCTGCATGCCGAATTTTTGTTCGGCCGTCTTGACCCACTCCTCGCCGCTGGCCAGCGACTCGATGGTCCAGCTGCCGCCGGCGAAGCGCATCAGCCCGCCGGAGTCGAACATCTCCCACTTGACGCGGATGTTGTTGACCGGGTTGGCCTGGTTGTGGCTGACGCGGATCTTGAACTTCAGGCGGTAGTCCCAGCCGCCCTGCAGGTAGAGGCGGGACAGCTCCAGGTCGTTCCGGGGCGCCGAGATGCGGACGTCCAGGATGGTGAAACGCGCCTCGATGGTGTTGTCGCCCTCGTTGGTCTCGTCGATCTGCGAGGTCGGCCCGTCGGCCATCACCCGGACCAGAAGACCCGTTGGCGCGACGCCGTCCGGGGCCAGGGGGTGCAGGTAGATGTCGCCCTCGGCGCCGGCGGCCAGAGTGACGCGGCGGACGACGGTCTGGGCGCCCGGCCCGCCCCCTTCGGGAAAGGTCAGGCGGAAGGAGACGTCCATGTCGATGGCGCTGATGTGGTTCTTGACCCGGGCGACGATCCAGCCGCCGCGGCTCAGGACATGGCGCACGCTCTTCAATTCCAGGTTGCGCAACACGTTCAGCACGCCGGGGAACACGAACTCACCGACGGTGTAGTTGGTCAGGGCGAACTCGGGGCTCTTCGAGGCCACGGAGTTGTCGGTGGTCGAGACGCGGATCTTGTAGTCCTCGCCGGGCCCGGCCGTGCCGCCGATGTACTGGCCGGCCGGCCAGTTGTAGGAAGTGGCGCCGGCCGGCAGGGGGTCGGCGATGACCCCGACCACGTCGCCGCCGGTGCGCACCAGCTGCAGCCGCAGCGGCTGGCTGACGCCGGTCAGGGACCATGTGATGGTGCGGCTGTCGCCGATGCGGTGGGGCGATGTGCCGCTGAGGCGCACGTTGCTGATGTCTCCGGAAGTTCCCGGATCGCCGCCGCCGGCGCGCACGGTGAAGACCGCGCTTTCGCCCATGCCCGAGCCGTCGCTGGCGACGACGCGGACCCGGTAGCTTTCACCGGCCACGGCCGGGAGGCCGACCGTCCAGCTGTAAGGGGAGCTTCCGGGGAGCTGGTTGCCGATGATGGGCCCGACCAGGGCGCCGCCGGGAGTGATCAGGTTAATGCGTACGTTGGACGTTACTCCGCTCGCCGTCCAGGCGATCGGGCAAGGGTCCCCCATGGCCACTTCGCCGCCGGCGGGCTGGGTCACGGTGATGGTGCCGGCGAAAACAGGTCCCGCGATGAAGAAGGCCAGGGCCGCGATGAACATCATTCTTTTCATGTGTAAGTCCTCCATGTGATCATTTAGCTGCTATATGCAGCTTTTGACTGAATATCTCATCGCGATCGATTTTTTTTTGAGTCGGCGCTGAATGTCGTGCTTTTACTGACGCCGCGGTTGCGTTATAATCGTTGTCGAGGAGAAGGAAATGCCGACACGCAAGCAATTCTGCCAAAGCTGCCTGGCCCTGATGCTGGCCGGGCTGGGCGCGCCGTCGGCTTTCGGGGGCAAGGGGAATGAAATGAAAAAGGAAGAAGAAGAGAAAACGAAAGCGAGGATCATCGGCGCCTGCGGCATCGTCTGCAGCGAGTGTCCGGCCTACATCGCCACCCAGAAGAATGACGACATTTTGAGGGCCAGGACGGCAACGGAGTGGTCGGCGATGTACCACGCCGACATCAAGCCGGAGGACATCCACTGCGACGGCTGTCCCAGCGACGGGCCGCGCCTGTTCTCCCACTGCCTGGAGTGCGGGATCCGCGCCTGCGCCCGCGGCCGCAAGCTGGTCACCTGCGCCCCTTGCCCGGAATATGCCTGCAAGAAGCTGCAGGACTTTTTTGCCTTGGTGCCCCAGGCCAGGGAAACGCTGGACGGGCTCAGAAAGCAATAAAAACAAGTACAATGTTGGAAGTTCGACGTTCGATGTTGAAGAAGCAAGAAAAACTGCAAAGGACTCGAGCCTATGCTCTATTCCTCAAGAATTCTCGCTTTTCTTGACTTTGAATTCTGAGTGATTGCTTAATTGTCAATTCTTTAAACTTCGAACTTCGAACATCGAACCTCGTCTTCGTTGCTTTACTCGTCACTCGTAACGGAGCTCCGGTTCTTTTTAAGCCTGCGCAGCATTTCCCTGATATCCCTGGCGCCGCGGAGGGCGACGTAGATGGTGATCGTGGAGTACCAGAGGAGGCAGGCGGCAGCGAGCAGCTTCCAGAAAAGAAGGCCGATCATTTCGTCTTCTCCAGGCTGGGCTTCCTGAGCAGGGAGCCGATGATCATGGCGGCGGCTGCCAGCCCATACGCGGCGATCCCCGAGTGGTAGGGGCCGATGTTCCCGCGTACCCAAGCCGACGTGGCCGGTACCTGCTCCAGCACCAGGTAAATGACGGGTACGGCCGCCCCGCAGGCGATGGCCGCCGCAGCGCCCAGCGAATTGGCGCGCGGCCAGTAGCAGCAGGCCACCAGCAGCACCGACATGCTCGAGAGGTAGATCGTGCCGGTGACTCCCAGGTAGGTCCACAGGTCGCCTTTCAGCGGATACCACAGGCCGTAGACCAAAAGAAAGAGGCCGATGGCGGCCACGATCAGGCGGTTCAAGCGCAGGCCGCGGCGCTCCGACCAGTTCTTCCTGCGCCAGGGTGCCAGGATGTCATTGTAGATCACGCTGGCCCAGGTCAGCATGTAGGAGGAATCGGTGGACATGTCGGCGGCCAGCATCGCCGCCACCAGCAGCCCCATCAGCCCGACCGGCAGGAAGGCACCGAGGAAGCGCGGCATGGCCTGCAGGCTGTCGGCGGCCGGCCCCAGCATGGCCAGGGCGGCGATGCCCCAGATGCCGGGAATGAGGAAACGGGCCACGAAGAAGAAACTGGTGCGCGTGTAGACCTTCTGCCCCGTCCTGGCGTCGCGGGCCGCCAGCACGCGCTGGATGACCGCCATCCAGGTCAGCACCGCGGCCAGGTTGAGCAGCGCGTTAAAGAGCACGTAGGCCCATCCCATCTGCGGATGGCTGAAGGGGTTGAAGCCGCCGCTGCCGTGCGCGGCCTGGACGGCCTGCGCCAGCCGCCCCCAGCCGACCTTGAGCAGCACGAGCACCGTCACCGCCAGCATGCCGGCGCTCATGACGATGAACTGCAGATAGTCGGTGACCAGCACCGAGAGCATGCCGCCCAGGACGGTGTAGGCGGCCACCATCAGCAGCAGCGCCGTCATGGCCAGTTCCAGCGTGTGGGCCTGCATCCAGGCGGCCAGGCCCGACGCGCCGGGCGCCGCCTGCAGGGAGACCCCGGTCACCTGCACCAGGAACTCACCGCCGGTGCGCAGGAACATGCCCATGTTGAGCAGGCCACCCAGGACGATCACCACGCCGGCGGCGCGGCGCACGCGCGGGCCGAAGCGGCGCTCGAACAGCTCGGGCAGGGTCATGACGCCGCTCTGGCGCAGTGGCTTGATGCAGAAGCCGGTGAGGCCGACCGCCAGCATGGCCAGGGCGTAGAGGATGCCCGGGGTGGCCCCGGCGAACCCGTAGCGGAAGCCGTTCTCGGCCGAGTACATGCAGGTGACGATGCCGAACTCGGTGGCCGCCAGCGAGGCCACCCCCAGGTAGACGTTCATCTCGCGGCCGGCGACCAGGAAGTCCTCGACGCGGCCGACGTACTTGCGCATCATCAGACCTGCCGCCATGGTGGCCAGGAGGTAGATTCCGACGATGCTGCCGTCGACAGCCCAGTTGAAGTGAACCATGGCGGCATTGTACCTGCCGGGCAATAAAATGAAAAGGATCCTGTCTGCTCCGTCCGACCGGTCGGAGGGGAATTCAACGCTCGATTGAACTGCTGCTCCTGTGCTACAATGTCCCGGCGGTGGATGATGAAGAAGTTCGCGTTTTGGGGCACCCTTCTGGCGCTCGCGGCTGCGCTGCCGGCTGGCGGCGGGGCGCGGATTCTGGTCAATCACCTGGGCTACGAGTGCCGCCTGGCAAAGAAAGCCGTGATCGCCGCGCCCGAGTCGCCCCCCTTGCCGCGCTTCACACTAATCGATGGGCGCGGCAAAACGGTCCTGGAAGGGAAAATGGTCCACGCCGGAGCCGTGCCGGGCTGGAAAGGGCGCCATTTCTGGGTCGCCGACTTCAGCCGTTGGCAGGTCCCCGGGCGCTTCCGCCTCGTCGTGTCCGGTCCGGGTATTGCCGCCGTCTCCGAGCCTTTCGAGATCCGGGACGGGCTGCTGGCCGACTCCTGCCTTTCCGACATCCTCTTTTATTTCAAGGGCCAGCGATGCTCGGGCGAGTATGACTCCTTCGACCGCCATGTCCCCTTTTTCGGCGGCCGTCCGGGGACGGTCGATGTCCATGGCGGCTGGTTTGACGCTTCCGGCGACGACAGCAAGTACCTGACCCACCTGAGTTATGCCGCCTACATGAACCCGCAGCAGCAGCCGCAGGTGGTCTGGAACCTGCTGGCCGCCGCCGACCTGATGCGCGGTGCCATGCGCGAACGCCCGCGCAGCCTGATCCGGCGCGTCGAGGACGAGGCGCGGCACGGGGCCGATTTTCTCGTGCGCATGCAGGATCCCGCGGGATACTTCTATACCACGGTGCACGACATCTGGACCCACGAGCCCGGGGACCGCACCATCTGCTCGTTCCGCCTGCAGACCGGCGAGCGCGACGACAAGTACAGGGCAGGCTGGCGCATGGGCGCCGGCTCGGCCATCGCCGCCCTGGCCCGGGCTTCTGTCCTGGGCGGGGGCGGGGATTTCCCGGCCGCCGCTTACCTGGCGACGGCGAAAAAGGGCTTCCGCCACCTGCAAAAGTACAACCGCGAGTATCTCGAGGATGGCCGGGAGAACATCATTGATGACTATTGCGCCCTGCTGGCGGCGTGCGAACTGTTCAAGGCAACGGGGGAGGCGGAATTCCTGCCGGAGGCGCGCTCCCGGGCGGCGTCATTGTGCGCGCGCCTGGCCAAGGACGAAAAGTACCAGGGCTGGTGGCGCGCTGACGACAAGGGCGAGCGGCCGTTCTGGCACGCGGTCGAGGCCGGGCTGCCCGTGGTGGCGCTGCTCCGCTATCTGGAGGTCGAGCCTGACGCGGCTCGCGGCGCGGCGGTCCTCGATACCGTCGCTGTTTCCCTGAAGTTCGAGCTGGGGATCACCCACGAGGTGGCCAACCCGTTCGGCCTGGCCCGGCAGTACGTGCAGGGCACGAAAAGCCCGCGACGCGCCGCCTTCTTCATGCCCCACGACAACGAGAGCGGGTATTGGTGGCAGGGGGAGAACGCCCGCCTGGCTTCGCTGGCCGCCGCGGCGCTGCTGTCCGCCCGGCATTTTCCCGAACCGGTGGGCGAAGCCCTGCGCCGCTATGCCGTCGACCAGATCGACTGGGTCATGGGGCTGAATCCATTCGACGCCTGCATGCTGCAGGGTCGGGGGCGTAACAGCCCCGACTACCTTCCCGGCTTCCCCAACGCCCCGGGCGGCATCTGCAACGGCATCACCTCCGGCATGGAGGATGCGGATGACATCGCCTTCCTGCCTCCGCCCTGGGCCGCCGACCCCAGCCACAACTGGCGCTGGTCGGAGCAGTGGCTGCCCCACGGTGCCTGGATGTTCCTGGCGCTGGCGGCCTTGGATGGCGTACTGCCGGCCGAATGAGGAGATAAGGATGAAGCGGATGGTTGCGTTGGGCCTGCTGGTCGTGGCGCTGGCCGGCTGCCGAGCCCGTCTGGAGCCCCCCTGGCCGTATCCGTCTGAGCTGGAGGTCGCGATCATTCCCCAGCCGCTGCAGGTCGCGGTTCATGGCGGCCGCTGCCCGATCGATTCCGGCGTTCCGCTCATCACCGACGCTGCGGATGCCGGCGAGGCCGAACAACGGCAAGCAGCCCGGCTGCTGCGCGATTTCGGCGAGCATCTGGTTTCGCTGGGCTGGGCCGGATCGCCGGCGCCGGGGCCGCTCATCGGGGAACCGATCCGCACCCGGCCGGCGGTGCGGTTCGCCCTCGATCCCGCTGCAAAGGATAGGCTTGGCGATGATGGCTATTCCCTGAGGATCACGCCGTTCGAGGTATACCTTCAGGCCGCCCGCCCCGCCGGGCTGTTTTACGGCGCCCAGACCCTGCGCCAGCTGCTCATGACGAATTCTGCGCCGCCGGCCGGGCCGCCGCTGTCGCTTCCCTGCCTGGAGATCATCGACAAGCCCCGCTACTCATGGCGAGGCTTCATGCTCGACTGCTGCCGCCATTTTTTCCCCAAGGAATTCATCAAGAAATGCCTCGATGAGATGGCGCTCTTCAAGCTGAACCGTTTCCACTGGCACCTGACCGAGGATCAGGCCTGGCGCCTCGAGATCAGGAAGTACCCCGAGCTTGCGCTCGAGGGGGGAACTCCCAGCGGCGGCTTTTACAGCCGGGAGGACGCGCGCGAAATTGTGGCCTACGCCGCCGAGCGCTTCATCACCGTGGTTCCCGAGATCGAGATGCCGGGCCACGCCACCGCCGCCCTGACCGTCTTTCCGCGCCTTTCCTGCACCGGCGGCCCCTTTGCCCGCATGCCCCAGTGGGGGGTGTTCGAGGACGTCTACTGCGCCGGCAGCGAGGAAACCTTCGATTTCCTGGGGGACGTACTGGATGAAGTCAGCGAACTCTTTCCCGGTCCCTGGATCCACGTCGGCGGCGACGAGTGCCCCAAGTCGCGCTGGAAAGCCTGCCCGAAATGCCAGGCCCGCATCGCGGCTGAAGGGTTGAAGGACGAGACGGAGCTGCAGAGCTGGTTCATCCGCCGCATGGAGGCGCATCTCAGGGCCCGCGGCAAGCGCCTCATCGGCTGGGACGAGATCCTCGAGGGCGGGCTGGCGCAAGAGGCGACGGTCATGTCGTGGCGCGGTATGGAGGGGGGCATCACGGCGGCGCGCCAGGGTCATGACGTGGTCATGGCGCCCACTTCATATGTCTATCTTGACTACTACCAGGGCGACCCGCGTTTCGAACCGCCGGCCATCGGCGGTTTCCTGCCGCTGGACAAAGTATATGCTTTTGAGCCGACCCCCGCCGAGCTTTCCGCCGAGGATGCCGGGCATATACTCGGCGGCCAGGCCAACCTCTGGACCGAGTACGTCGCCACCCCCGAGCACGCCGCCTATATGATGTGGCCGCGCCTCTGCGCCCTGGCCGAGGCGGTGTGGAGCGTTCCCGACCGGCGCAACTGGGAATCGTTCCTGTTCCGCCTGGACCGCCTGCGACCGGGTCTGCGATCCGCGGGATTGGCCCTGGCCGACACGGCCTGGCAGCCGGGCATCTCGGCAACGGCGCTGCCGGAAACGAAGGCGTGGCGGATCGAGATGTCCGGCGGGCTCCCGGCGGCAACGATCCGCTTCACGCGGGACGGTTCCCTTCCCGGACATCGCTCCCGGCTCTACAAGGGACCTTTCGAGTGCCTGGACGAGGGGAGCGTCCTGGCGGCGCTGTTTCACGGCCGGGAGCGATTGGGACCGGCCGTGGGACTGGAACTGGCGAAGCACTTGGCGGTATTCGCGTCGGTGCGGTTGCGCGCCTCCGGGAACCTGCGGCCGGAGAATGGCGGTGAGGCACTGTTGCTCGACGGCCTTGGCGGCTCGCTGTTCAACAAGGACGGAGCCTGGCTGGGGGTGGAGGGTGGCGACCTGGAGGCGACCATCGATCTGGGGGCCATGCGCACGGTCAGGAGGGTAATGGCCCGCTTTCTGGAGAAGCCGGCGTCCTGGATCTTCCTGCCGGCGGCGGTCCGGGCCTGCGTTTCGACCGACGGCCGGGAATGGACAGCGGCCGCCTCGCTGGAGTGGCCCCGGACGGATGACTTCGCCGTGCTGGGCAGCCGCGACGCCGACCTGCGCCTCACGTCGCGTCGGGCCCGCTACGTGCGCCTGACGGTTCGTGGCATCGGGGACTGCCCCGCCGGCCATGCCGGCGCCGGCAGGAGCGCCTGGTTCTTCATCGATGAAATCATCGTTCAGTGAGATCTGACGCCAAACAGCGCGTGCTGAGGCGGCCCGGCCGCCTCTCTAGAAGAAGCTGGGCACGAAATCGGTGATCCTCTCCTTTTCGATCCTTCCCAGGAAGGGGCCGGTGCAGCGCAGGTCGCGCCGTCCGTAGGAGCCGAGGGACATGCGGTTGCCGGCCCGGCAACCGCCCCCGCAGACCGAGAGGTAGACGCAGGGGGCGCACTCGGCCGGCGGCGTCTTGAAGGCGACGTAATTCGGGTGGCGGTAGCGGCGGCGGTAGATCTCCCAGATGTCCGCATCGTGGATGTTCCCCAGCGGCAGGTCGTTTACGAACGGGCAGGGCTGGACGCTGCCGTCGGCCTTCACGGTCAGGACGAAGTTGCCGCCGGAGCAGGCGTTGCCGGTCAGCATATAGAAGTGGCGGACGAAGTCCATGTGCCCGGGATTCTTCTCCGCCAGCGCCCAGTGCTTGATGCGCCGCCATTCCTCGCTGTCCATGAGCAAGGGGTCGTCGGGGCGCTGCGGCACGTACTGGTAGAAGATGGGACGGCAGCCCAGTTCCGAGCGCACGTAGCGGTCGATGGCGGCCACGTCGCCGCAGTTTCCGGCGTGGACGGCGGTGAATGAGTACACGGCGATGCCGGCCTCGCGCAGGCGCGCCATGCCCGCCGCCGCCGCGGCGAAGGAGCCCTGGCGGCCGGCCAGGTCGTCATGGGTTTCCGGGTGCCGGGACATGAGCGAGACGATGGCGGCGTCCAGGCCCGCCTTTTTCAGCTCGCGGGCCAGCCCGGGCCCGGCGCGGGTGGCGGTGGTATACAGCGAGACGAAGGGCGCGCGGCACTCCCTTTTTGCCAAGGCGATGATGTCGCAGATATCCCCGCGCAGCAGCGGTTCGCCGCCGAGTATCTCCATCCGCACGCCCTTGTCGCGCAGGCGGGCGAAGAGGGTTCGGATGGCCTGCCAGTTCAACTCGGCGTCGCGGTCGCGGATGTAGCACATGCGGCATGCCTGGTCGCAGCGGCTGTTCACCTCGACCTTGAGCGAATAGAGGAAGGCGCCGATCAGCCTGCGCGCGACGCGGGCGAACAGCCGGTCAAGGTCCGTTCGCTTCGCCAGGCCGGCGAAGCCGGACAGGATGCGCCGCTGCCCGCGCGCAAGCCAGCGGTTGCTGATGCCGGGAAAGCGGTTGACCAGCCCCGCCCTGACGATCTGCCTGCCGTAGTCCAAGGAACGTTCCTCAGCGCAGGATCGGCGGCGCGCCGAACCGTTTTTCCGCCATGGCCGCGATGAAATCCTGCCATTTTCTCGCGGATTCCCGGTGGAACACGGCCTGGAAAAGGTCCTGGCCGTCATAGACCTGCAAGCGGTCCGCTTTTTCGATCGTGGCGGCACGGACCTGCCGCAGCGGGATCGACCGAGCCGGGACATCGGTGTGCCCATCGGGCTCGAGCACGATCCGGTCCTGGTGCAGCACCAGGCGCCCGTGAAAAAGCCCGGCCAGGGCGGATCCCCTGGCGATCGAGATGTCGGCTGCCTTCGACGCGATGGCGTCCGTCTCGAGATCGCGCCGGTCCACGCGGATCTGCTGGTAAAAATCGTCGATGGAGAGCGGGCGGCCGTCGGCATCCCTGACGGCATAGCGGCCATCGAGCGCGTAGCGGCTGCCGCAGGCGGCGCATTGAAAATCGTTGCCCTGCGCCTCCAGCCGGTCGAAGGCCCGGCAGGATGGACAGCGGTAGAGGATGAGCCCGATATCCCGCGCCAGGCCTCCCCGGCGGCAGGCGAGGCCGCTGTCGTCGGGGCGGATGGCCGCGGCCACGGCGGCCAGGATTTCCCGCTCGTCCTGGCCGGCGCGGAAGCGCAACAGGGGCTTGAACTCCACCCGCACCGGGCAGCGGCGCAGGCGCCGGCCCCAGCGCGGCCACAGGAAATAGTTGCCGGAGACGGCGACAGGGAACACCGGTACTTCAGGGTAGCGGAGGAAGAGCCGCGCCACCGGGGCCTTGAGCTCGAGCAGCGCCCCGGTGAATGAGCGCTCGCCCTCGGGGAAGATCCCGATCACGCCGCCCTGGCGCAGCGTCGAACGGATCTTCTGCATCGCCCCCAGGTCGGAGGTGTACCTTTTCTTGGCGATGCAGCCGAACAGCACGGTGAAGACGAAAGCGGAGAGCGGGCGGCGGAACACCTCGAAGGTGGCGACATAGTGCAGCCGGTAGGGGAGGCAGTATTCGATGATGAACGGGTCAAGGTAACTGCGGTGGCTGGAGACAATGAAGAACGGCGCTTGCTGCGGCAGGTTCTCGGGATGAATGACTCGGATTGGGAACCAGCAGCAGGCCAGCACCCCGAAGGCGAGCTTGCGCCAGTGATGCAGGCCGGGCAGAACCAGGCGCGCCTGCTCCTGGTAGGCACGATAATCGGGGCCGAAGCGCCGGGCGAGAAAGGCTTCCTCGACGCGGATGTAAAGCAGCTCCAGGGTGATGAAGGCCGGCATGACGGCCAGGATCATGGAGGGCGAGCCCCAGACCATGCCCGCGCCGTAGAGCAGGGCGGTGAAGAACAGGTAGATCGGATGGCGCCAGACCGAGTAGACGCCGCCGCGGACGATACTGCCGGCCGGGAAAGCCGAAACCGGCAGGTTGCCCGTCGATTTCGTGTATTGGACGACGGCCAGCATGAGCAGGGGCAAGGATATCATGAGCAGCACTAGGCCGGCAGGCCGCAGGACGGACAACAGGGGCCAGCCGAAAGCGGCATCCAGGAAACGGGAGGAAGCGAAAAGCCCCAGCGGCAGAAGCAACCAGAAGAACAGGATATAGATCAGGATGACCAGTGCTTTCATGACACTATTCCTTCTCCCTAACTGTAACACCCATTCTAATAGAAAGAGACAGCGGATACAATCGCAGCGTGAACCGTCGCCCCGGGGCCCGGAGCGGGTGCAAAGAAGGCCGCTTCCCGAAGAAAGGCGCCGGGGCTGATACGGGGTCTGCCGGGTGGACATGCCCGGGACGTTGCTGTATAATAGGGCCGCTTGATCGGAACTCTTGGTTACCCAAGTCTTCCTTTTTTTTTCCCCAAGAATAATGATCACAAGGAGCGGCAATTTGCGTCTGCAACGCAGAAGCGAAGGCAACATGAAGAAGATCGCCATGGTCCTGGCCGTCTGGTTCTTTTCGTGGATTCTCCCACTCGGGGCCGAGGAACCGGCCGCTGCTCTCGCTTTTTCACTGCTGCAGGCACAGGAATACGCCGTCCGGCAGAGCACCGAGACGCGGAATTCCCGCATCGACGTGGCCATGGCCCGCAAGAAGATATGGGAAACCACCGCCAGCGGCCTGCCGCAGGTCAATGCCGCGCTGTCCTACCGGGATAACCTGAAGATACCCACCACGCTGATCCCGGCCCGATTCATCGATCCCGATGCCGGAGAGGGCGAATTCATCGGCTTGAAGTTCGGCACCCAGCACAACGCCACCCTGGACGTCACCGCCAGCCAGCTCGTGTTCAACGGCTCGTATATCGTCGCGCTGCAGGCATCCAAGGTCTACCTGCGGCTGGCCGAGAACCAGCAGGAAAAAAAGGAGATCGACGTCCGCGAGACCGTGGCCAACACCTACCACCTGGTCCTGCTGGCGGAGAAGAACCGGGAGATCCTGCGCTCCAGCCTGGGAAACCTGCGCCGGACCTGGCAGGAGACCGACGCCATGCACCGGGCCGGTTTTCTCGAGTTGACCGCCGTCGACCAGCTGCAGCTGGCGGTCAGCGACCTGGAGAACACCCTGGCCACGACCGAGCGCCAGGTCGAAACGGCTTACCGGCTGCTCAAGCTGCAGATGGGAGTCGACCCGGACCGCCCCGTCGAGCTCAGCGACACGCTGGCCTCGCTCCTGGCCGCCATGGATGCCGGGCTGCCGGATGCGGGGGGCTTCGAGCTGGCACGCCACATCGACTTCCGGGTCATGGAGACCCAGGAACGCTCCATGGCCATGCTGCTCAAGCGTGAAAAAGCGGAATACCTGCCCACGGTGACGGCTTTTTTCAGTTTGAGCCAGTCGGCCATGCGCGACCGCTTCAATTTCTTCAGCAAGGGCGGCGACTGGTACCCGGCGACCATCCTGGGATTGAGCCTGTCACTGCCGGTCTTCACGTCCGGGTCGCGGCCGGCCCGCGTGGCCCAGGCCCGGTTGGAGCTGGAGAAGACGCAGAACCTGAAGCGGCAGGTGGCCGACAGCCTGAAGCTGGCCCTGGCCCAGGCTCGCTCCGATTTCGTCGCCGCCCTGGAGCGGGAAAGGAACACGGCGCAGATGGCCGCCCTGGCGCAGCGCATCTTCGATGACACGCACGTCAAGTTCAGCCAGGGGCTGGCCGGCAGCCTGGAGCTGACCCAGGCCCACAACCAGTATCTCAACGCGGAATCCGGGCATTCCCAGGCGGTGGTGCAGCTGCTCGACTCCCGCCTCCGCCTCGACAAGGCCCTGAATCGACTGTAAGGAAAACCACCATGAAAATTAACCGGCCTCTTTTCATCCCGCTCATCCTGATCGCGGCCCTGGCCGCCTGCCAGAAAAAGCAGGACACGGCGGCGGTCGCCGCTGATGAAAGCCTGCTGGTCGAGGTGAAGACGGTCGTGCCCGAGAAATTCGAGCACTTCTTCGCGGTCAACGGCGCCCTGGAAGCTGTCCAGGACGCGTTCATCAGCGCTGAAACCAGCGGCCAGATCCAGGCCGTCCACGTCCGGGAGGGCCAGCGCGTGCAGAAGGGCGACCTGCTGGTCTCACTGAACTCGGACATCACCCGCAATGCCGTCGCTGAGGTGACGAACGCCCTGGAACTGGCGCGCACGGTCTTTCGCAAGCGCCAGGAACTGTGGGACAAGAAGATCGGCGCCGAGATCCAGTACCTGGAGGCCAAGACCAGCAAGGAAAGCCTGGAAAACCGCCTGGCGTCCCTGCAGGCGCAGTTGGCGCTGGCCAAGGTCAGGGCCCCTTTCAGCGGCATCGTCGACAGGATCTTCAAAAAACCGGGCGAGCTGGCCGTTCCCGGGCTGCAGTTGATGCAGCTGGTCAACCTGGGACGCATGCGCGTCAACGCCGAGGTGGCCGAGACCTACCTGGGCAAGATCCGCCAGGGCGATGCCATCGAGGTCACTTTTCCCACCTATCCCGGCTGGACGCTGCAGGCCGCCATCTCGCGCATCGGCCAGGTCGTGAGCGCCAAGAACCGCACCGTGCTGGTGCAGGCCGAGCTGGACAACCCCCAGGGGAAAATGAAGCCCAACATGATGGCCACCCTGCGCTGCCGCGATTTCTTCGCCCCGGCCGCGCTGGTGGTGCCGGCCATCGTGGTCAAGAACGACCTGGAGGGAACCTACCTCTACACCGTGGAGCGGGAAAACGGCAGGAGCGTCGCCCGCAAGCTCTACGTGACCACCGGCCTGACCGAGGGCAACCGCACCATGGTCGTTGCCGGGCTGGTTGCCGGCCAGGACGTGATCGTCAGCGGCTACAACCTGGTCCGCAACGGCCTGCCGGTCACGGTCGGCCAGTGACGCGCAACCGGAAGCGAACATGGAAAAGAACGACCTGAGCGAAAAGAAGCTCGTGCGCGAGTTCCGGCTCACCACCCTGGCCCTGCAGAACCGCAACACGGTTGTCCTGCTGATCGGGCTGCTGGTCCTGTTCGGGATGATGGCCTACCGCACCATGCCCATGGAGCTCTTCCCCCAGGTCAACCTGCCCTACGTGTTCGTCAACACCATCTACGCGGGCAACTCGCCGGTGGACATCGAGAACCTGGTCACGCGGCCGCTGGAAAAGGAGATCAACACCATCAGCGGCATCAAGCAGCTGCGCTCGATCTCCTCGCAGGACAACTCCAACATCTTCATCGAGTTCAACTCCGACGTCAGGATCGAGAAGGCGCTGCAGGACGTCAAGGACGCCGTGGACAAGGGCAAGAGCGAGCTGCCCAACGACCTGCGCGTCGACCCCATGGTCATCGAGCTGGATTTCAACGAGTTCCCCATCATCAACGTCAACCTGTCGGGCGATTTCAGCCTCGACGAGCTGAAGGAGCACGCCGAGTACCTCAAGGACGAGATCGAGACCCTCCCCGAGATCTCCAAGGTCCAGATCAGCGGCCTGAACGAGCGCCAGATCCAGATCAACGTCGACCCGCTGAAGATGGAAGCGTTCAGGATGAGCTTCAACGACATCGAGAACGCCGTCGTGGCCGAGAATACCAACAGCGGCGGCGGCGACCTGGTGGTGGACAAGACCACGCGCTCGATCCGTATCGTGGGCGAGTTCAAAGGCATCGAGGAGATCGCCGGCATCATCGTCAAGCAGGAGGACGGCAAGGACATCGCGTACCTGGGCGACGTGGCCGAAGTGACCGACGGCTTCGAGGACCCCCTGAGCTACGCCCGGCTCAACCGCCAGCCGGTGGTCAGCCTGCAGGTGATCAAGAAGGCCCGCGAGAACCTGATCGTGGCCATCGACAAGCTGAACGCCATCCTGGAGCGGGCCCGCCGGGGCAAGGCCATTCCGGCCAGCCTGACCGTCACCCAGTCCAATGACCAGTCGCAGTACGTGCGCAACATGGTCAGCGACCTGGAGAACAGCATCGTCCTGGGCGTGATCTTCGTGGTGGGCGTCCTATTCCTGTTCCTCGGCCTGCGCAACGCGCTGTTCGTCGGCCTGGCCATCCCCCTGTCGATGCTCATCTCCTTCATCGTGCTCAGCGCCCTCGGCGCCACGGTCAACATGATGGTGCTGTTCGGCCTGGTGCTGGCCCTGGGCATGATGGTCGACAACGGCATCGTGGTGATCGAGAACATCCATCGCTTCATCGGCCAGGGCTATTCCCTGTTCGAAGCGGCGCGCTACGCCACCGGCGAGATCGCCGTGCCGATCATCACCTCCACCTTCACCACCCTGGCGGCTTTTTTCCCGCTGCTGTTCTGGAAGGGGATCATGGGCGAATTCATGAAGCACCTGCCCATCACCCTGATCATCACGCTCAGCGCCTCGCTCTTCGTGGCCCTGGTGATCAACCCGGTGCTGGCCTCGCGCTTCATCCAGCGTGAGGGGGAGACGCGGCGGCCGCTCTGGAAAAAAAACCGCCGCAACCTGGCCGTCATGGCCGGCCTGACCGCCTTGTTCTACCTGGCGGGCTGGACATCGCTGGGAACCTTCACCCTGATCATGGCCCTGCTGGTGGCCCTCTACCAGCTATTCCTGTATGACCTGAACGCCTGGTTCCAGCGCGTGATCCTGCCCTGGCTGGAGGGCCATTACGTAAGGCTGCTGCGCTTCACCCTGCGGGGGAGGAATGCCATCTGGAGCCTGCTGGCCGTCTCCGCCCTGCTCTTCCTTTCCATCGCCTTTTACGTCGTGCGCCACGGCGAGGTGCAATTCTTCCCGGTGAACGAACCGCGCTTCATCAACGTCTTTGCCGAGCTGCCCATCGGCAGCGACATCCAGGCCAGCAACGAGTTCATGCTCGGGCTGGAGGAGAGGATCTACCAAGTCCTGAAGCCTGAGCTGCCCTACATCGAGTCGTTCCTGACCACGGTGGGCAAGGGCGTGGGCGGCGAGAACGAGACCTCGGTAGGCAATACGCCGCAGAAGGGCATGGTCACCATTACTTTCGTGGAGACGCAGTACCGGGATGGCCTGAGGACCTCGGCGCTGATGAAGCGGCTCAGCGCCGCCCTGCTCAACCGCTACCCCGGCGTGCAGATCCAGCTGGTGAAGAACCAAATGGGCCCGCCCACGGGCAAGCCGGTGAACATCGAGCTCAGCGGAAAGGATTTTCCCGGGCTGCTGCAGCTGGTGACCGACGTGCAGCGCTATCTGACCGAGAAGCGCGTGCCGGGGGTGGAGGGCCTCAAGCTCGACATCGACCTGGGCAAGCCCGAGCTGGTGATCCATGTCGACCGCGACAGCGCCCGCCGCTTCGGCCTCTCCACCGCCCAGATCGCCGCCACCATCCGTTCCGCCCTGTTCGGACGCGAAATATCCAAGTTCAAGGAAGGCGAGGACGAGTACCCGATCGTGATGCGCCTGGCCAGGGAGCATCGCGGCCAGGTGGCCGGACTGCTCAACCAGAAGATCTCTTTCCGCAGCAACACCGGCGCCCTGATGCAGGTGCCCATCTCCAGCGTGGCCCGCTTCGAATACGGCACCACCTTCGGCTCGGTCAACCGCCTGAAGATGGAGCGGGTGATCACGCTCTGGTCCAACCTCATCGAGGGCTACAACGCCAATGCCGTCAACGCCCAGATCAAGGGACTGATGAAAGCCTATCCCATGCCGGAAGGATTTGCCTATCAGTTCACCGGCGAGCAGGAGGAGCAGGCCGAGACGTCGGCCTTCCTGGGCCGGGTGATGATGATCGCCCTGGCGTTGATCGCCATGATCCTGGTGCTGCAGTTCAACTCCTTCATCAAGCCGCTGATCATCATGGCCACCGTTGTGCTGAGCACCATCGGCGTCTTCGGCGGCCTGGCCGTCTTCAAGATGGATTTCGTCATCCTGATGACGGGCGTCGGCATCATTTCCCTGGCCGGCGTGGTGGTCAACAATGCCATCGTGCTGGTCGATTATATCGACTATCTGAAGGCCAATGCCAGGAAACGCCTGGGCCTCGACGAGGACGACGAGCTCTCGCTGGAGGACACCAAGGACTGCATCCAGCAGGCCGGCCGCACCCGACTGCGCCCGGTGCTGCTCACCGCGATCACCACCGTGCTCGGACTGCTGCCCATGGCCGTTGGCCTGAACTTCAATTTCGCCACCCTGCTCTCGAAATTCGACCCCCACATCTACTTCGGCGGCGACAACGCCATCTTCTGGGGTCCCATGTCCTGGACCGTCATCTTCGGCCTGAGTTTCACCACCGTGCTCACCCTGGTGCTTGTTCCCTGCATGGTCTACCTGAGCCACCGGCTGAAGCTCGCTTTCAGGGCCCGTTTCAAGAAAGGATGAAAACCAAGTTGCATGCCGGGGCCGGGAATGCTATACCTATGTGGCTGGCGGGCATGCCAACCAGGAGGCAACCATGAGTCAGGTGAACGGATTCGCGTATGAAGACGCTTCACTGAAGGCCTACATGTCCGACGGCATCGCCGTGCTGCGCATCCAGGCCGGTTCCTTCGCCGCCCTGACCGAGCTGGCCGAAAGTGGCCGTCTCCTGTCGCTCTTTCACGAGGCGGAGGTCGACCACCAGGTCCGGGCGCTGCTGCTGCTCAGCCGGCCGGCCGTGTTCGCCGACACCGAGTATGAAAAGTTCATCTGTCACGAGGAAGCCGTCCTGGGCAAGGCGGGCCAGGCCACGCACCTCAAGACGCAGGTCATCCGCCATATCAATACCCTCAATCGCGTGGTTACCCAGATCGCCGACTTCAAGAAAATATTCGCCTTCGGACTGCAGCAAAGCGTGGTCACCCCGTTCTTCGGCGCCAGCCTGGCCGCCGATTTCCGCTTCGCCAGCCGGGACATGTTCTTCTCGCCCGCCCACTGCCGCCACGGCCTCCATCCCACCGGGGCCCTGCCCTATTTTCTGCCGCGCTATGTCGGCCACGGCAAGGCCGCCGATATCCTGTTCAAGGGCGCGCCGCTGGATGCCGCCGCCGCGCTGGATCTGGGCCTGGTCAGCGACGTGTTGCCTGTTGATCATTTCGAAGAGCGCTGCATCCAGGCGCTGCGGCCGTGGTGCGAACTGCCCGGCGAAGTGATCCTTTCCAGCAAGCTGCTGCTCAACCACGCCAACCGCCTGGGGTTGAAGCGCTACTTCGACACCGAGGCGGCGCTGCTGCACTGATCCAAAACCTTAGCGTGCCAGGGAAGAAAGACGTCAGACGTTAGACGTTAGTTGTCAGCAAGAAGCTCCATAACCCGGTGGAGATGAGTGACGCGCATGCGCAAAAGGCCGACCGCTTGCTGTTTCGAATCACGAATCGCGAATCACGAAAGTCCGTTCACTCTTTGTTTTGCTAACGTCTAACATCTGGCGTCTGGCTTCTGGTTTCTGTCGACTTCAGCGGCCGGCCAGGCGTTCGCTGGTGCGGATCCTCCACAGCCAGACAGCCAGGATCAACAGCGCCGAGAAGATGCGCAGCAAGGGCGAGAGGGTCAGGAAATCGAACAGGCCGTGCAGCAGCGCGGCCAGGCCCACCCCCTTGAGGATGGCCGGCAGGAGCCGCCGGCGCTGCACGCAGGCCACGCCGACGAAATGGCCCCAGACCGAGGCGAAAAGAACGTGGCTCAACGGTGAGGCGATGGCGCGGCCGTACAGGGCGAAGCCGGCGAGGCAGGGGAGATAATGCACGTTCTCGTAGGATGCGAAACCCAGGGCCAGCGCCGAGGCATAGAAGATGCCGTCGCTTTCGTCGTTGAAGTCGCTGAAATGGGTGATCGCCGCCAGGAAGGGGATGAATTTAAACAGCTCTTCCACCAGGCCGACGACCACGATGCAGTAGGCCAGGAACGCCAGATTCAGCCCCTGGAAGGCTTCCGGGTCGGCGGGGATGCCCAGGACGGGGAGCAGGATTTCATACGCATGGAAGCAGAGCCAGCCGGACAGGAAGCCCAGAAAATAGCTGAAGGCCGCCAGGACCAGCGGTTCGGGCTTGAAGCGGTCATGGTAGTAGGCGTAGCCGATCCAGAAGGCGGCCGGAAAAAAGATCAATGCCAGTGCCAGCCAGATGCTCACTCGTCCTCATCCCGCTGTTCCGGCATTTTCCCCACCGGGGCCAGATAGACGGTGAACTCCTCGTCGCCGTCCACCCCCAGCAGTTCGTCCATCCGCTCCTGGTCGTAGGCGGCGACGGCGCAGGTGCCGGCGTCGATGGCTTCGCACGCCAGGTACAGGTTCTGGCAGGCGTGGCCGGCGTCGAGGGCAATGACTTTGTGGGAGGCCTCGGCGTAGCGCCACTCCATGCGCGCCGGCACGGCCGTCCAGATGAAGGTGGCGGCACTGGAGGCGCAAAAAGACTGCCCGAACGTGCCCAATAAGAGCCGCTCCTCCAGATCAGCGGGGCGGGACGATTCCACCAATGCATGGCCGTGCGGTTGGAAGCGGTAGAGAGCCATTTCCAGGTTTTCCACCCTGAAGGCGGCGATATAGGTCTCCAGGGCATGCCGGCAGCCGGCAGATGGAACGGTGCGGAAATTGTGCCTGGCGGCTCCCGCCGTCCTCAGCCCCTGCGTCGCCCAAAGCAGGAAAGAAAGCTCATCCATGGCCAGGGGCTGCGCCGAGAAATCCCGCCGCGACCTGCGACGGGCGATCGCCTGTTCCAGGCCGATCGCGGGGATCTTCCAGGCGTCGGGCCGGGGCAGTGCGATCGGCTTGGCGCCGGCGGGGAGCGGCTTCTGCCAGGGCGGTTCGGCCAGGCCGCGGCGTTGAGCCGTCCTGGAAAAATCGACCCGCTTGCGGATGCTGTCCTTCAGGAAATCCCTGTAACTATTCGCCATGAAGCGCCTCCCAAGGTGAGATTATATGGAAAACAATGGGTGGATGATAGCAGAGAGGCGTCAGACATTGGATATCAGCAGCCAGCGGGGAAAACAAGATTACAAGAACTTATCATCGCTTACGGCGAAACATTTCTTGATTCTTGCTAACGTCTGGCATCTAGCGTCTTTTTCTACTTTGCCAGGCGCCTGCGGCCCAGGCGCAGCAGGTTGACGACCAGGTCGTAACCGATCGCCAGCGCCACCAGCAGCAGGGTGACAATCAGGGACTTGGCGCTCCATCCTTGAAGCTTTTCCGGCAGGTTCAGGGTGAAGAGATCGGCGTGCGGCCGTCCCAGCACCAGGCCGATCAGCACCAGGGCGGCCGCGTCTGCGAACGCGTTGACCCACCAGGCGGCGCGTCGCGGCAGGGCGAAAAGCTTGAAGAATGAGACAATCGTTCCGGCGGCGAGCCCGATGATGACGGCCAGCGACAGCAGCTGGCCCGGGTCGGACAACAGGAAGGGCTGGAACGGACCGGGCCCCCGCTTTACGAGGAACAGCGTCTGGTACTTGAGGAAGAGGTGGACGGCGCCGGCCGTCAGGGTCAGCATGATCGCGGACCAGATCGACATCCCGATCCTGGCGGTCAGCGTCTTCAGCGCCGGTGCCTTCACTTCGCCGAGGTCCACGGCGAATTTGGGCCACGGCAGCTTGATCTCCCGGCCGCTGCGGGTGATGATCAGCAGCACCAGGGCAACGAGTCCGAAATCGGCCAGGAAGGCCATGGGCAGGTACATGACAGCTTCGAAGATGCCCAGGCGGGGAACGAAGAGAAAAGGAAAGACCAAGAAGCGCTCTTTGAAAATAACGGCGGCGGAGATGAAAATGAGGTGAATGGCGAAGAGGAGCGAGGCATAGCGGAATAAGTGACGCTGGAGTGACGGCGCGATGATCGGCTTGCTCTCCAGGTACTTCTCGGCTACCTGCCGCGGCCGGCCGAAAGCGGCGATGGCCACGTCGAGGGCCGCTTCGGTCATGGGTTCCCCTTTTTGCGTTGCCTTTTCCATGACGTGGCTGCGGATCTCGTTCAGGATCTCCGCGCGCTCGACGGGGTCGGGAAGGAAATGGCCGATCTCCTCCAGGTAGGATTCCAGTTTTTTACCCATGCTTGCTCTCCTTCTTGGCTTTGCCAATGATCTCGTCCTGTTTCTCCCAGATGGCCAGAAGTTCCTTGCGCATCTCCCGGCCGGCGGGAGTGATTGAGTAGAACTTGCGCGGCCGGTCCTCGCTGACGTCCCATTTGCCCCCGACCAGGCCGCGTTTCTCCAAGCGGCGCAGCAGGGGGTAGAGGGTGTTCTCCTCGACTTCGTAGCCCAGGTCGCGGAAGGCGCGGACCATGGCGTAGCCGTAGGATTCTTTCTCCAATACGACCAGGACAAGGAGCTGCAGGAAGCCACGCTTCATCTCCGTTTCAATGCTGCCCAGTTCATTGTCCATGGCCGGACCTCCAGCATACCCTGCCTTGATACTGTCTGATGTTAATGAGATGCATGACATATTAATAATGTGTATCGCACAGTTTGTCAACTGCTTTTTTCAAAAAAGTGCCAGTGACACTGTCAGCGAAGAAACGATCTCGTTGCCGACATGATGAATAAATGCGTGGCAAATCTTTTTTTAATGAGACTTTTCCTTATTTTTTTTATCATCATGTGAAGATCGCAATGCTAGGCGGAAGAGAAAAGGAGGGATCATGAAAAGAGAGATCGCTTTATCGTTCCTGCTGTTTTTGGGGGTGACCCTGGTCATGGCGGACGTCGCACCGCAGATTTTCAACATCAAAGTGGACTCATCATGGGATGGCGTCGTGGTCAAGAACGAAATGGTCCATATCCGCTGGGCACACAGCGCCTATTACACCGGGGCCGGCCAGACATGCCGCATTTTCTGCGGCGACCAGGTCATTTCTCCGGCCATTCCTGTGATCAACAAGGATTTTGTCTGGACGGGCGGCAGGAAGGCGGATGGAACTTATCTCCCACAGGGGAAATCATATCGTATCACCATCGAAAACGCCGATTACGATGCCCTGAACGGTCCGGAAATTGCACTCATCGATGAACTCCCCAAATTCACCATCACGGCCCCGCCCAACGGGCAGACGCTAACGATCGGCTCGGATTATACCATCCGCTGGACGCACAGCGCCTACTTCAATCTTTTTAATACCGCTAAACTTCTTTTGCTGCTGAATATTCTTGATGGCAGTGAACCGTACATCGCGGAAGTTCCGGTGGTCAATGACCAGTTTGCATGGAAAGTCGGGAAGTTGAGAGATGGGAGCGTTGCGGCTCCAGGGGATTACAGATTATCCGCCGAGCAGAACGAGTATTGGAATTGCAATGAAGTGAGCATCAAGCTTGTCAAGGGGTTGATCGGCCCCATTTTTCGCCTCAACGTGCTGAAAATATGGATCGACAAGCTTCCCGACTGCCCCATGTGCTTCAGTCTGGATCCCAAACAGATCAAGTTCGACAGCGAGGGACCGCTCGTGTTTGACGTCGAGCTGCTGCGCAACGGTGTCGTCCTGGCCAAATTGGGCCGCTTCGGTCCGCGCCTGGCCGTGCCCGGCCCGGTCAAGATCGTTCTTGAGCAGGAGCCGCGCGGCAGGATGATGAAGCGGCTGCCGCCCAAATATGAGCTGCGTTTCCTGTCGACAAAAGGCGAGGTCCTGCACCGGGAAGTCATCCAGCTCGAGATGGCGAAATAGCGATCCGTCGTCGTGCCCGGCCCGGGCAGGAGTCCGCTTTTTACCCGGAGGACGTCGTGAAGGTTTCCACCGCCGTGCCCTGCCGTCCGGTGCGCTTGACCTGATAGAGCAGGTCGTCGGCCTGGGCCAGGATGGCGGCTGCCGTGGCGATGTTCCCGGGCGGCACCTGCACCGCGCCGCAGGCGGCGGTGACGATGACGGCCGCAGCGCCTTCCCCGGCCTGGCAGGCCAGGCCGCTGATGCGGCGCTCGACCGAGTGCAGCGCCTCGTCATCGGCGCCGGGCAGCACGACCAGGAACTCGTCGCCGCCCAGGCGGCCGAGGGAGTCGCCCTGGCGCAGGCATTCCTGGATCCTGGCGGCCATGTCCTTGAGCACCTGGTCGCCGGTTGCGTGGCCCAGGGTGTCGTTCACCTGCTTGAAGCGGTTGAGGTCGATCATGATGCAGCCCAGCTGGCGGTTGCTGCCGCGCTCGGGGCGCAGCTGCCGCTCCAGGAAAGCCAGGATGGCGCGGCGGTTGAAGAGGGTCGTCAGCGGGTCGTAGGTGGCCAGGTACTCCAGCTCGGCGGTGCGTTTGCCCACTTCCTTCTCCAGCTCGATGTTGCGCCGCCGCAGCAGCAGGGTGCGCCAGCGCCAGGCGCCCACGGCGGCTGCCACCAGGAGCAGCAAGGCCGCCAGGCGAAACCACAGGGTCATCCAGAACGGCGGCCGCACGCGGATCGGCAGCTTGACGACGTCGCCCCAAACGCCCGACTCGTTGACCGGCTGCAGCAGCAGCGTCTGGAAGCCGGGGGGGAGGTTGGTATAGCGGAGTTCTTTGGGCTTCTTCTCATCCATCTGCCATTCGCTCTCGATGCTGTCCATGCGGTAGCGGAAGCCGGTGTGGTTGCGGCTGCGGAAGGAGAGGACGGCGATATTGAATACCAGCGTCCGCTCGCTCCAGGCCAGTTCCAGGAAACCCGGAAATTCATGCAGGCGCTTCGGCATGCGGACGTTCTCGATGACCAGCCGCGGCGGTTCGCCGTTCAGGCTGCGATTGGCCGGGATGTACTGCGACAGGCCGTTGACGGTACCGATCCATATTTCGCCGTTGCGGTCGCAGAAAAAGCCGTTGCCGTTGGTCTCCCAGGCGGCCAGGCCGTCGTCGGGGGTGAAGGACTCCATCTTGTAATCGTTGAAGAAACTGAAAACTCCCCGCGCCGTGTTGATCCAGATCGTCCCCTGCCAGTCCTCGCCGATGAAATAGACATGGCGGTTGTCGAAGCCGGGCCGATCGTTGAGCAAGCGCCAGCGCCCGTCGGTCTCCAGTACCGCGAGCCCGGCGTCGCTGCCCACCCACAAGCGGCCGCGGCCGTCTTCGAAGATACTGGAGATGGCATGGGCCTGGTGGAGGGGATAGGCGGCCGCGAGTTCGCTCAGGGTCTCGCCGTCGAAAACGAGCAGCTTGTTCCAAACGGCGACCCATACGCCGCCGCGTTGCCGGCGGGTGACTCGGGAAGCGAACGTCAGCGGCTGGCCGGCCTGTGTCTTGTTCCAGACGCGCCAGTTGCCCCTGGCGTCACGCCGGGCCAGCCCGCCGCCGCTCCACTCTCCGCAGACCCACAAATTCCCCTGGCTGTCGAGGTTGATATCCCAGGGAGCGATGAGCGGATAAGGGGCGGCGGCCGGAAGCTGGCGAATGGTCCTCTCTCCCGGCAGGCGGTAGAGCAGGGACGTATCGGTCTGGAGCCAGAGGATGCCGTCGGCGGTGCGCAGGACCTTCCATATCCATTCGTTGTCCAGACCGTCCTTGGCCTGGATGGTCTCGATGACCCTGGGTAAAGGCCGCGTCTGGTAGTGAACGGCACCGCGCATGGTTCCCAGCCAGAGGGAATCGGCGGAATCGCCTGGCGTGATGCCGAAGACGCAGGCGCTGGGCAGCCCCTGCTTCTCCGTGTGATTGATCACGGACATGCCGCTGAGCCGGGCCAGCCCGCCGATGTAGGTTCCGATCCAGAGGTTTCCCTCATGGTCCTCCAGCGCGGAATTGATCACGTTGGAAGGCAGGCCGTTGTCGTTTCCCCAGTGCTCCATCTCCGCCTGGCCCGGGCGCTTCACGAATATGCCGCTGCCGTTGGTGCAGATGTAGAGAGTGCCGGACGGTTCGACGGTCATCTGGAAGATGGACCTGGCGGTGGCGACGGCTCCGGAAGCCCTCCGCCATCCCGAATCGTTGCGCAGCCAGACGCCGTTGTTGAAGGTTCCCAGCCAAAGACCCTCGGCGGTCACGGCCAGGGCGCGGAGATTGTCGCAGGCGATGCCGGGCGGCAGTGGGACGCGACGCGGCTCTTCGTTTCCGGAAAAGCGCCACAGGCCGTTGTCGGCGGCGGCCAGGATTCCCTCGCGGTCCGCCAGGATATCGTAGACCAGGGGTCCGGCGGTTGCGCCCGGGTGCAGGAGCTGAAATTCACCCTGGGCGAAAATCGCCACGCCGTTGTCGGTGCCGAACCAGATCCTGCCCTGGGCGTCCTCGGCCAGTGCCAGGCAGCGGACGGAACCGACGGCCGGATCGTCGATCTTTTCCAGGCGGTGGTCCTGCCAGCGGGATACGCCGCCGGCGGTGGCCACCCACAGCGAGCCGTCGCTGGCGGCGAACAGCTCCTGGACACGGGAGCTGTGCAGGCCGTCCTGCATGAAAAAATTCCTGAACTCACTGCCGTTGAAACGGGCCAACCCTCCCCAGGTTCCCACCCACAAGTAGCCCTCGCGGTCCTGGGCCAGGGAGGTGATCTGTGACTGGGGAATGCCTTCCTTCAGCCCCAGCACCTCGAAGGGAAGGACTTGTCCATGGATGGGGAGCGACGTCGCAAGCAGGAGCAGGATGCAGCCGGCAAAAGCCCGTTTTTTCATGGGTGCACTATATAACGCCGGCGGTTTTTTTTAAAGCCTCCCCCCGGCGGTAACGTTTTGCCGCGGTTTTCCGTATCGCATTTTTCCGGATTGCCAAAAGGACGCCGCTGGCATATCATGACGACGGGACGCATGTTCCGCGCTGCCCGCCCGCAGTCACAGAGAGGTCTTTGGATGGCGAGAACCATGATCTTTTTTCTGGTGTTCCTGGTGCTCCTGGCCCCGCCTGCCACGGCGGCCGAGATCAGGGCCGCGCGCGTCGAGCAGGGGCCCGACATCGACGGCCGCCTGGACGATCCCGCCTGGCAGGCCGTTGCCGCCTTCACCGCCTTCCTCATGGCCGATCCCCAGCCCGGGGCGGAGCCCTCGGAGATGACCGAATTACGGATCGTCTATGACGACGCCAACCTGTACATCGGCGTCCGCTGCCTGGACAGCGAACCGGCAAAGATCGCGGCCCATTCCATGGCCCACGACGGCAGCGGCGGCAGCAATTCCCACGGGGGCGGTTCCGGCGGCAACAATGACGACGTGCTGCGTGTCCTGCTCGACCCCTTCCAGGACAGGCGCACGGCTTATTTTTTCTCGGTCAACCCGCGCGGCGCCCGCTCCGAGGGGCTGGCCGCGGCGGGGTCGGCCAGCCTGAACTGGGACGGCATCTGGGACGCCGCCGCCCGCATCGACGGGGACGGCTGGAGCGCCGAGTTGCGCATCCCCTTCAAAACCCTCTCCTTCAACCCCGGGCTGACCTCCTGGGGGATCAACATCGAGCGTTTCATCGCCCGCAAGCAGGAGACCGTGCGCCTGGCCGGCACCACCCGCGACAGCAGCTTCTACAACCCCATGGACGCCGCCGCCCTTTCCGGCATCGCCGGCGTCAGGCAGGGGAGGGGGATCACCATCCGTCCCTACGGTCTGGCCAGCGTCCAGGACGACCACGGCAACGGCGGGACGCATTGGGAGCTGGACGGCGGTTTCGATGTCTACAAGAACTTCACCCCCAACCTGGTGGGCGCCGTCAGCTTCAATATGGATTTCGCCGAGACCGAGGCCGACGAGCGGCGCATCAACCTGACCCGCTTCCCGATCTTCTTCCCGGAAAAGCGCATGTTCTTCCTGGAGGGCTCGGAGACGTTCGCTTTCAGCTCCAGCGTCAGCTTCCAGCCGTTCTTCAGCCGCAAGATCGGCCTGTACCAGGGCCGGCAGGTCCCGATCCTCTTCGGCGGCAAGGTCTTCGGCAAGGTGGGCCGGACCAACCTGGCCTTCCTCGACGTGCAGACCGAGAAGTTCGCCGGCCTGCCGGGGAGGAATTTTCTCGCCCTGCGCGTGACGCAGGATATCTTGAGCGAAAGCAAGCTGGGGATGATCTTCACCAACGGCAGCCCGACCGGAGAGCGCAACACCCTGGCCGGCGCCGATTTCCGCTACGCCACCTCGCGCTTCGCCGGCGACAAGAACCTCAACCTCGCGGCCTGGGCGGCCTACAACTGGAACGAGCGCGAGGAGGGGAGCCACCTGGGCTTCGGCTTCCGGGCCAACTACCCCAACGACCTCTGGGACGTCCAGAGCACATACGCCTACTATGGGGAGGCGCTCGATCCCGGCCTGGGCTTCATGATGCGCCATGGCATCCAGACCGCCTACCTGCGCGTCGGGTTCCAGCCGCGCCCGCAACAGGGGCTCCTGAGCCGGCTGGTGCGCCAGTTCTTTTTCAATGCCAGCGGCGATTTCTACTGGGACCTGGACGGCAACCTGGAGACCAGCCGCCTGGAAGCCACGCCGCTGAGCTTCCGCACCGAGAGCGGAGCCAGCGCCGGCTTCGAGGTCACCCTGAATCGCGATGTCCTCCCCTATGACTTCGAGGTGGCCGAGGGGGTGGTGCTGCCCGCCGGCTCCTACGGCTTCACGGGCTTCAGCTGCGACTTCAGCTCGGCCCCGCATCGCGCCTGGGTGTTCGACGCCGGCATTGACTTCGGCCAGTTCTACTCGGGGCACTACGAGAACGTGAACATCGGGCTGAACTACAAGTACAGGGGCTATGCCAACCTCGGGCTGGACGTCAACCGGGTCCGCGGCCGCCTGCCGGAAGGGCACTTCAGCGAGAACGTCTACCAGCTCAAGGCCGATCTCTTTCTCTCGCCCGACCTGGGCTTCATGAACTATATCCAGTACGACACCGTCTCACGGCTGCTGGGCTGGAGCTCCCGACTGCGCTGGCGCCTGTCGCCCGGAAACGAGGTAGCCCTGATCTACAACAAGAGCTGGGAGCGGCGCTGGGACCCGGCGGCCCGTTTTTATCCCTCCGAGGAGAGGGGAGTGTTCAAGATAGCGCTGTCGATCCGGCCTTGAAAGGAAGGAGATCAAGACGTCAGACGTTAGACGTCAGTAGTCAGCAAGAACAATCATCCGGCATGGCCTTCCATGATCCCTCTTGTGATCGCGCTATTTCTCTCCATGTCTTGCTAACGTCTAACATCTGACATCTAACGTCTCTATTCCGTTTTGATTTCGATCACTATCGGCACCCGGAGCTTGGCGCCGTCAGGCCCCGTGCGGACAAGGACCGTCTCCAACCGCCTCTTGCTCATCTCCGCGGCCTGGGCGCTCACTTTCTTTTCAGCCTGTTTTTTCGCCAGGTGCCGGGCCAGGGCCATGGCCACCCCAAGCACCGACACCGACTGGCCGGAGGGCTGGGGGCGGAACGAGGCGCCGCTCAGCGGGTCAACGGCCGGCGCCGCCGGGCCGGTCGTGAGCGTCACGAGATCCTGCATGCGCTTTTTTCTGAAGCCGATCAGGTTTTCCCCGTGGTACATCTCCAGGCTGAAGTTGCCGGACAGGACCGCCGCCGGTCCCGCCTCGTCCGGGGCCGGGCCCGCCACCGTCACCTGCAGGCGGATGAATTTCTCGACCTGGGAGTCGCCCTCGAGCAGGTCGAGGACAAGGAACAGCGACTGGCTGCTAGCGGAGAGGCCCGGTCGGGAGAAGCGCAGGCTGTTGGGCCCGGGGAGGAACCGGCCTGTCGCCAGGACTTCGCCCCGTTCGCTCAGCTTGTAATAGGCCTCGCGGCGGCTCGTCACCACCAGCGCCAGGGTGTCGGCGGCGAGCAGGGCGGGATCGGCGAGCAGGATCTCTGCGTCGAGTTCGATGGAGCGCAGCAGCGGCAGGGGGATCGCGCTGTCGCCGGGCGGGATGGCCGGCGCCGACAGCAGCAGGACGGCGAGCAGCAGGCTAGCCATTGTACTTGAAGACGAGCGTGAAGGTGAAGAACTCGCCGGCGACGTTGTCGGGCAGCGGCGGCAGCGGCAGGCTGGCTTCGACCGCATGCAGCGCCGCCAGGGTCAGCGGCTCCGGCAATGTCGAGTCGTCGATGACCAGGGCACGCCGTCCTCCCTGCCTCTCGATGGTCAGGGTGATCTGCACCCGTCCCGCGAAGGCAAGCCGGGCCGATGCGGGGATGATCCAGCCGCGCTCGATGCGGTCGATCGCCGCCGCGGTCCAGTCGGCCACCACCCGCTCGCGGACAGCGAAAGGCAGCATGAACACGGCGCCGGTGCCCCCTGCCCCGCCCAAAGCCGCTCCCGGGCGAAAGGCCCTCAGGTCATAGCGCAGTGACCGGGATGCGGGGCCGGGAGCGTTGGCGAGCCCCCAGGGATCGGGGCTCTTGCCGACCGGGGCCAGCCGGAATGTTCCCTGGCCGGAGCGTGCCAGGCGAAAGCCGCCGCCTGCTGCCGTGAGGAGCGCGTTCATGGCGGGCGAGGGGCCGCCGTTCCCGGATGCTGCCGCGATCCCCCCCGGAAGAGAGCCGTCAGAAGCCGGCGCGGCCGGGGCGGCACTGGGGGCGGCCGGTGCCCAAACCGCGGCCTTGCCGGGGAAAAAGGGCAGGGGCGGCTCGGCGATGCGGACAGCGACCACCCGCGCCGGCTCGGATCGGATCGTGACCTGGAAGCGGGCGTTCAGGATGATCAACAGCAGCAGGGCGTGGAGCAGGAAGGACAGGATATAACAGATTTTTTTCATGGAATAAAGTCCGAGATCCTAAAGGCAAAAGGCGAAAGGCAAAAGGCAAAAGTAAGAAAAAAACCCTGTGAGCGGCCATGCGATAAACGGGTTGTTCTCTTCACTTTTTACTTTTGCCTTTCAACTTGGTTTTCAACTCCATGAAAACGGCACTCTTCCTTCCCTAAGACGATATACCTGCTCCATAAGTTTCGCAAGGGCGATGAGCGGCGACCCGGAACCAAGCGGAAGGCCGGCGGCGCCCGGCGCGGCGTTGAAATGAAGCCAGTGATGCATCGCTCTCTTTCTTGCCGGCAATGTCCGCCGATCACCCGGTTCATTGCGCTTTCCAGCGTCATCCCCTCCCTGTTTAGGCAAGTCGGGTCACTTGAGGTATAATGGGCCCATGATCCTGACTATCTTCGGCTACCCCAAGACCGGCAAGACCCTGCTGTTCAACCTGCTCACGGAAAAAAAGGAGAAGGTCGACAAGTTCTCCGCAGCCAGCAGCGAATTCCACAAGGCCGTCGTCGACGTCCCCGACGCCCGGCTGCAGCGGCTGGCCGATCACTTCCAGACACCCCCGGTCTACGCCAAGATCGAGTTCCTCGATGCCGGCGCCATCTCGCTGGGCGAGGTGAAGAACTCGACCTTCATCGATCTGCTGCGGCGGGCCGACGGCCTGGTGCACCTGGTGCGCGCCTTCAGCGACGAGGAGATCGTGCATGCGCAGGGAACCATCGACCCGGCCCGCGACATCGCCGCCATGGAGGACGAGTTGAAAGCGACCGACTTCCTGACGATCGAGAAACGCCTGGAGCGGCTGGCCGTGGACGTGAAGAAGATGAAGGCCAAGGAACTGCAGGAGGAGCTGGATCTGCTGCAGAAGCTGAAGGCGTTCCTGGAGGCGGGGCGGCCGCTGCGCGAGTATCCCTTCACGGAAAAGGAGGAAGTGCTGGTGCGCGGCTTCAAGTTCCTGTCGGCGAAGCCGCTGCTCAACCTGGTCAACGCCGACGAGAACTCGATCCAGGCCTGCGCGGCGCTGGAAGCGCCCGCCGTGCACGGGAAGTGCACGGCGCTGTTCGCCGGCAAGATCGAAATGGAGCTCCTGGAGCTCGCCCCCGGGGAGCGCCCGGCGTTCCAGGAAGAGTACGGCCTTTCCGGCTACCGCTATATCCGCGACGAGTTCATCAAGACCAGCTATGCCCTGATGGACCTGATCTCCTTTTTCACCGTGGGCGAGGACGAGACCAAGGCCTGGACGCTGGAGCGTGGCTCCAGCGCCTTCATCGCCTCGGGCAAGATCCACAGCGATATCCAGAAGGGATTCATCCGCGCCGAGGTCATCTCCTGGCGGGACTTCCTTGATTGCGCCGGCTTCGCCCGCGCCAAGGAGAAGGGACTGCTGCGCCTGGAGGGCAAGGAGTACGTGGTCCAGGACGGAGAGATCGTGCATTTCAGGTTCAACACATAGAAAGCATTCGATCTTAGTGACGAGTGACAAGTGACGAGTGACAAGTAAAGAAAAGAGAAATGAGATCGAGTTCGAGCCAGTGCGGCTCCTCGTTACTCGTCACTTGTTACTTGTCACTTAAGTCAGCTATTTCCCAGGTATTTGACCACCATCAGCGTCAAGTCGTCCTCGAAATCATCGCGGCCGCAGAAGGCGCGGATGTCGGCGAGCATCGCGGCCTGGATTTCGGCGGCCGGCAGGTGGCGCCGTTGTTGGGCGGAGGCGGCCAGGCGCCCGCGCCCGAACTCCTCGCCTTGCTCGTTGGCGGCCTCGCTCATGCCGTCGCTGAAGAGGAGCAGCGTATCGCCGGGGAGCAGCCGGAAGCGGGCCAGCGGGAATTCGGCATCGGCGAACATTCCCAGCACCATGCCGCGCTCCTCCAGGGAGAGGGCGTCCTGGTTGCGCAGCAGCAGCGGCGACGGGTGGCCGGCATTGATGTATTCGATGGCGCCGCCGGCGATATCGACCAGGCAGGTGCAGGATGTCACGTACAGGTTGGCTTCGGTGGTCTCGGCGATCAGGCGGTTGAGGTGGCGGATGGTCGCGTCGATGCCGCTGCCCAGGCGCAGCATGTGGACGAAGCTGCTGCGGAAGATGGCCATGCCCAGCGCGGCGGGAACGCCATGGCCGGCGACGTCGTTGACGCTGAACAAGACCCGCCCGTCGCCCAGGGGCAAGACCTCGTAATAATCTCCCCCGACCGTGGAGGACGAGATGGTCATGAAGGCGACATCCAGGCCCGGTGCCGCGAACGGTTCCTGGCGCAGGAATGTCCGCTGGATGTCGCGGGCGATCTGCATCTCTCTTTCGAGCTTCTTCTTTTCCAGCATCTGGCGGATCAGGACGGCGTTCTGCAGCGGGATGGCCAGGAAAGCGGCGATGTCGCCCAGCAGCCGCAGGTCGGCGCTGCTGAACTTGCCGCGCTTCTTGTTCACCGCTTCCAGCACTCCGAGCAGCCGCCCGTTGAAGAGCACGGGCACGCCCAGCAGGGAGCGGGTGCGGAAGCGTGTCTTCCGGTCGGCAGCGGCCGCGTGCCGAGGGTCACGGGCGCAGTCGTCGATGATCACCCCGCGGCGCTCGGCGGCGATCCAGCCGGCGACGCCCTGCCCCTTCTTCAGCACGAGGCGTTTCAGTTGCTCGGCCTGGGCGCCGGTGGCTGTCTCGAAGGCCAGCTCCTCCTTTTCCTCGTCGTAGATGAATATCGAGGCCTCCTCACAGGCCAGGTAGCCGCGGATGCCGGCGGTGATCTTCTCCAGCAGCAGTCGCAGATCGACCTCGGAATAGAGGTCGATCATCTCTTTTTTGAAGCGGCTGATGCGGTCCACTTTCATTGCCGGGCGCATGCCCGTTGCTCCTCCTGCCGGCGGTCAATATAGCCAAGTGCCGCAAGAAAGTCAAACGGAGCGCGGGGCCGGCTCCGGGGAGCGCTTCCTGCTGAAACCGGGGAAAGCGCGGTAAAAAATAATTTTTTGAGATATTCGCGCGGAACGGCTATTCAACCAGTGTCAACAAGGAGGACAACAACATGAAAAAAGCGTTTTTGTACGTCGCGTGCGTGATCTTCGCCGCGGGCCTGGCCTTCGCCGGCACGATCAGCAATGTGCACCTGAGCGGCAGCTCGCCCTATTGCCTGGCATCGAGCGTTACCATCAGCTGGACGGCCACCGGCGTGAGCCAGCAGGTCAAGATCCAATTGGTCAAGGAGGGCGGCGGCTTCACCGAACTGATCGCCACCGGCCTGTCTGCCGCCTCCGGCAGCTATGTCTGGACGGCCGGCCAGTACCAGGGCGGCACGGCGTCCCCGGCCGACAACTACCGGATCCGCGTCGCGACCCTCGACAATGCCGCCGCCAACAAGAGCCCGTCCTTCGAGCTCAAGAGCTGCACCGTCGATCCCGGCATCCTGGCCAAGCTCAGGCATATGCGCCTCATGATCAAGTGGCCCCCCGATCCCGATCCTTGCCTTTGCCCGGAGATCTTCCTTGACAAGCTCCGCGACATGCTCGGCAACGTGAGGGGCGACCTCAAGCTGGTGCTGCTGAAGAACGGCGACAAGGTGCAGGAACTCGGCGTGTTCGGCCGCGGCAAGGCCATGCCCAATTCCATCAAGCCCAGCCTGAGCGCCGAAAACTACGGGCTGCTGACCAAGGGCGGGGCGGCCTTCTCCCTGGGCCTCCTCAATGAAAAAGGCATCATCCTGCAGAATATCGCCCTGGAGGGTGCCGAGCAGAAAGCGATCATCCGCTGACCATCGATCCGATTGATCTCGTAACCGGGCCCGTTCCGAGGAACGGGCCCGGTTTTTTTCTTTCCCCCTTCTGATCCGGCTGGGGATCCCCTCATGATTGACAACCCGGGCAAAGGTTGGTAGTCTGGGGGAGCGCGTTTCCGCTGCTGCGGACGAGGAGGCGCTCATGAACCCAGGCGGATTCCGGCTCAAGACCGCGCTGTTCATTTCCCTGCTGCTTCTGGCCTGGCTGGTTGCCGCCCTGCCCACCGCCGGCGATTCCCGGCAAGAGGCCTTGCCGCGCATCGGCGGCGGCCCCGAGGCGCCCTATGTCGAGGGAGAAGTCCTGGTCAAGTTCAAGCCGGGGGTCTCTCCGGGAACGGCCGCGGTGCTGGCCGCCACGGTGGACGCCGATGGCGGACGCCCGTTCCGCCGGCTATCCGGGCCGCAGCAGGGCCAGCACCTTCTGCTGCGCTCGCAGCGGCTCGGCACCCTCGAGCTGCTGGATGCCCTGCGGGGCCTTCCCGAGGTGGAGGCCGTTTCCCCCAACTTCCGCCGCCGCCTGCAGCGGCTGCCCAATGACCCCAAGTATTCCAAGCTGTGGGGCATGACCAGGATCCGGGCCCCCGAGGCCTGGGAGCGGAACACGGGCTCCAGCGACGTGGTGCTGGCCGTGATCGACACCGGCGTCCACTACGGCCATGAGGACCTGGCGGCCAACATGTGGCGCAATCCCGGCGAAACGCCGGGCAACGGCATCGACGACGACAGCAACGGTTTCCGCGACGATGTGTACGGCTACGACTTCGCCGCCGACCGCTGGGGAAACAACGACGGCGATCCCATGGATATCGACGGCCATGGCACCCACGTGGCCGGCACCATGGCCGCGGTCGGCAACAACGGCACGGGCGTCTGCGGCATCACCTGGAAAGCCCGCGTCATGGCCCTGAAAGGTTTCCGTCCCGATATGCACATTTACGATTCCGACTGCATCGAGGCCATCGATTACGCGGTGATGATGAAGCGCGACCACGGCGTGAACGTGGTGGCCATCAACGCCTCGTTCGGCGGCGGCGGCCGCAACCCGCTGCAGGAGGAGGCCATCGCCGATGCCGCCTCCCTGGGCATCGCCTTCGTCTGCGCCGCCGGCAACGAGGGGGCGGACAATGACGCCACCCCCTTCTTCCCGGCGAATTACGACCTGCCCGGCATCGTCTCCGTGGCCGCCAGCGACGAGAACGACGGGCTGGCCTCTTTCTCCAACTACGGGGCGAATTCGGTCGATATCGCCGCCCCCGGAGTGGCCATCCTCTCCACCGTGCCCCCGGGGCAGGGGCAGGAGGCCTGGCTGAAGTCGGGGAGTGAGGTGTTCGACGCCGCCCCGCTCGAATTCTCGGGGACGACGGCAGTCGCCGGCCTGAACCGGCTGGTATACGACTGCGGCCTGGGCCTGGGCGCCTCCGATTTTCCCGCCGCGGTCAACGGCCAGATCGCCCTGATCGAACGCGGCGAGATCACTTTTGAGCAGAAGGCGCTCAACGCCCAGAATGCCGGCGCCGTCGGCGTGGCCATCTACAACAGCGCGACGGGCGACATGTCGGGGTGGACGCTGAACAGCCAGCGCGATTGGGTCCCGGTCGTGTCGCTGTCCCGTGCCGACGGCCTGCTGGTCAGGTCCCGGGGCGTGCATGCCGTGAACCTGACCAATCGTCCGGCGAGCTACGGGCTCTCCAGCGGCACCTCGATGGCCACGCCGCACGTGTGCGGCGCCCTGGGGCTGCTGGCCGCCCATTTTCCCGGCGATGACCTGGTCAAGCGCGTCGGCCGGCTCTTTTCAGGGGCCGACCGCATCGACGCCCTGGAGGGGAAAATGATCTACGGCGCCCGGCTGAACCTGGCCCGCGCCCTGGCCCAAAGCCTGGTGCTGACCATGACGGTCTCCCGCCGCCAGGCGAGCGCCTGGCTGGTCGGGAAGGATTACGCCGAGGTGCATTTCATTGTCGAGAAAGACCCCGGTTCGGCCATCAGCGGCGAGACCTACACGGTATACCGCAAGATCCCGGGCAACAGCTACCAGCCCGTCAGGGAGATCGCCGCCAACGAGCTCCAAAACGGCGCCTATGTTTTGCAGGACAAGTATCTGGAGCGCGGATCCAGTTATTCATACGTGGTCCAGGCGCGCAGCGCCCAGGGCGATCTCCTGGCCCTGTCCAACGAACTGACCATCTGAGGTGAGCCGATGAAAAAGATCGTCCTGTCGATTCTCGTCCTGTCCCTGGGCGTGATCCTGCCGGGCGCGGGGAAGAAGTTTTCCGCCAGCATCGGGGCCGCGGCGTTCGTCTCCGGCGACTCCGGGTTCAAGAGCCTCTACGGCGACGTGCAGGTCAGCCCGGAGATCAAATTGAGCTATGACCTGCTGCCGCATTTCTATCTCTGGCTCGGTGCCGGCTTCGTCGCGGCCAGCGGCGAGATCCCGGTGGTGGAGGACGGGATCAAGGCCACGCAGACGTTCCTGGCGCTGGGCGTCGGCTGGGAAACCCGGCGCCTGGGTCGGCTGCAGGCCGACCTGGCCGCCGCCCTGCTCATGGCCGCGACCCGGGAGAAGGCCATGGGCGTCACGGCCAGCAAGTCGGCTCCCGGCTTCGATGCCCGGGCCGGCCTGCGCTATTTTTTGCGCGACAACCTCTTCCTTGGAATCATGCTGGGCTATGCCGGCGCCTGGACAACGGTGAAGATCAACGACCGCGAAAAGGACATCGTGCTGGGCGGCCTGCGCCTGGGGGGATCGGTCGGCTTCCGCTTCTGATCCCGGGAGCGGCTAACGGGGCAGCAGTTCCAGGAACTCCCCGGCTTCCACGAAGCCAGAGAAACGTCTGCTCTCCACACCCCGGGCGTCGAAAAGGATCACCGTGGGCATGCCGATGATGCCCAGTTTCTTTTTCAGCTTCTCGTTGTTCTCGCTCTTGCGGGTAAAATCCAGTTTGACCAGGACATAATCGCTCAACGCCGCCTGCACTTCCGGGCGGCTGAAAGTCTTTTCGTCCAGTTCCCTGCAGGCGGCGCACCATTCGGCCCAGGCGTCTACCAGCAGGGGCTTGTTTTCGGTGCGGGCCTTTTCCCTGCCCGCCTCCAGGTCCTTCAGCCAGGGAAGGCGTTCGCCCTGCGCGGCCCGCTCGGGCGGAGCAACCGGAAAGAAGCGCGCGGCCAGTCCTTGATAGAAGAGAGCGGCCCCGAGCAGAAAGACCAGGACCGTGGCCGTGCGCCGCAGCACCGGGCCGATGCCGTCCTCAGCCTGCGGGCGGAACACGCCCAGGGCGACGGCCAGGGTGACCAGGTAGGCGCCCCACAGCACCAGGTTCAGCCATGAAGGGAGGATATTGCCCAGGAAAAAAATGCCGCCGGCGATCAGCAGGGCGGCGAAAAAGTACTTGACGGCGCTCATCCAGCCGCCGCCGCGGGGCAGGGCGGCGATGGCGCCGGAAAAGGTGCCCGCCACAATGAAGATGACGCTCATGCCCAGGGAAAAGACGAAGGTCAGCCAGAAGCCGAGGAAGACGTTGCCCGACTGGCTGATCCAGGAAAGGAGGGCGATCAGCACCGGGCCGACGCAGGGGGCGGCGATGACGGCGGAGACGCCGCCGACGATCACGGCGCCGAGAAGCTCGCTCTTATGCCCCCTGGCCGCCCTGGCCGAGATCCAGGAGGGGACGGGAATGGAGAAGAGCCCGGCCAGGCTCAGGCCCATGATGATGAAAATCGCGGCGATGGCCGCGACCACGGCGGGATTCTGGAAGGAAATGCCGATCAGCGAGCCGGTCTGGGCGGCGATCAATCCCAGCAGCGAATAGACCAGTGAAAGCCCCAGGACGAAGAACAGGGAGAGGACGAAGCCCTTCAGGCGGCGGCCCTGGCTGCGGCCGCCCACGAAGCCCATGACGATGGGGATGACCGGGTAGACGCAGGGGGTCAGGCTGGCCAGGAAGCCGGCGGCGAAGACCATCAGGAAAAGGAGCGGCGAGGCGCGGCCCAGCTGTCCGCGGATGAGGTTCTCCAGCCGCCGAGCCAGCGGCTCCCGTTCCGACCCCGCAGTCGCCCCGGGTGCCGGCGCGGCGAAATCGGGTCCGATCTCGACTTGGACCTTCCCCAGGTCGGGAGGATAGCAGAGCTCCACTGGCTGTTCCTGGCAGATCTGGTAGGAAACCTCGAAGTCCAGCTTTACCGGCGCAGCGATCGGCTTCAGCTTGCGCAGCAGGGCGCGGACGCGGACGTCTCCCTTGAAGACCGTTTCCCCGCCATAAGGGACCCCGGCCGGGAAGACCGTTTTCTCCAGGGCCAGGAACTCGTTTTCGCCGACCGACAGGGCGAAAAAGCCGTTTTTCAGGTCGGTGATGTGGAAGCCGTCGGGCACTTGCAGCAGGACCTCGATGGCCCCTTCGGCCGGCAGGACGCGGGCGCTGAGCCGGGGGGTCCCATCTTGGGCCTCAAGCTGGGCGAAATGCATGGTCGATAAAAGCACCAACAGGAGAATGGCAAATGGATTTTTCTTCATGGGGGACTCATAGTAGCAAATATTGGCGGACCGGTCAATGCTCTCAAGGGAAGACAAAAGGAAGAGAGTGGAAAAGACCTTCAGGAAGATCTTTCCCACTTTGTCTTCCCTCTGCCTTTCCCTCCATCTTCCCTTGAGTTGCTTCCTTCTTTATGATAATATACTCCCCGGACGCACCTGTAGCTCAATGGATAGAGCTTTTGACTACGGATCAAAGGGTTGGGGGTTCGAATCCCTCCAGGTGCGTTTGCCTTTTTCTGCATTCACATCCCCTCAGCCGTCGTTCCGGTCTTTCCCATCTCCCGGAAAGATCACCCTGCCTGAGATTTTCACCGCAAAACCCTATCTAAGGATTGTCATCGATCATTCCCGGCGCCCTTGCAGAGAGCGCTTGAGGAAAAGGAGGGAAAGATGAAAAAAAACCGGAAAGTGTTCCTGGCGCTCGGGCTGATGGTTGTCTTTGCCATGGCCGTCCATGCCCAGGTGGCGGCCCAGAAGGTGGATCGTGCCAAGCTCATTAAGCCGCCGGTGAACGTGGGCATCCTCAAGCCCTGTGAGGGGCCTGACCTGGCGGCCGGCCGGCCGACCATTGTCAAGCAGATCATCAGCGGCAAGGGCTACCTGAACCTCAGTGCCCAGGTCGTGAACCAGGGGACGAAGGATTTCATCTCCAACCCCAGGCAGGCCGAGGCCCAGCTGTACGTGAAGAAACTGTGGATGAGCGGGCCTGCTTCCTACGTCTACATCCAGAAGGTCCCCATCGCCCGCCTGAACAAGGGCCAGGCGATCCATCTCAGCGGCCGCTTCGAACTGCCTTATTTCGAAAAGTGGGACTGCGCGGACGTCGTGTCCGGGTACTGCTGCCAGGAGGTCCAGGTGCTCGTGGCGATTTCCTGGGATCCCGACATCCGCATGGACAGCAATCCCGATAACGACGACTGCCGGGCCTGGAACGACCGCTGCCCCGACGTGCCGGCCCACCATGTCTGGTACCAGGTGCAGTGCCCCTGGTAGAGAGTGTCTTAACCACTGATTTTTCGATCTGGCGAGGACGGGCCCGATGGATTCCACCGGGCCCGGGCGCCTTTCCCTGGCCGGCTTTGCTCTCGAGCCGGCTTCATGCTACAATCCTGTCTCGACGGGCGTGTTCAAAAAAAACCGTGTGACAGGATGAAGAAAGACGGCGCATATTTCATGAAAAAGGCCTTGTCCCAGGCCGTCGCCGCCGAAAAGCGCGGCGAAGTGCCGGTGGGAGCGGTGGTGGTGCGCGACGGCCGCGTCATCGGCCGGGGGGGGAATTCCCCGATCGGCGACAGCGATCCCAGCTCCCACGCCGAGATCAAGGCGCTGCGGCGGGCCGGAAAAAAGGCCGAAGCCTACCGCCTGAACGGCTGCGAGCTGTACGTGACGCTCGAGCCCTGCCTGATGTGCTACTCGGCCATGGTCCATGCCCGGATCGCGAAGCTGGTGTACGGCGCCGCCGACCCCAAGGGCGGCATCTTTTCCACCGGGGCCTTTGACGGCGTGAAGCATGTATTCAACCACCGGATAGCGGTCGAGTCCGGCTTGCTGGCGGAGCCCGCTTCGACGCTGCTGTCCGGTTTTTTCAACGCCCGAAGGGGTGCCGGAAGAAAATGACGAGTGACAAGTGACGAGGAAGGCAAGAAAAACCGCGATGAACCTTCGTGACGCGTGACGCGGAAAGGCATCCAATCTAACCTCAACTCTCCAATCCTGGTTTTGCTTTCAAGGTGTTTTCGTGCTACAATCCTGTCTTCACGATCGATTTTCAGCACACTGTGTCCTGGTGCGGAGGGGTGCCGGAGCGGTTGAACGGGACGGTCTCGAAAATCGTTATGGGGAGTGATCCCCATCCAGGGTTCGACGACCCGGGCGACAGCCCGGGGCGGCACGCCGAGCGAAGCGAGTGCGCCCGCAGGGCGAGCGGCGACAGTAGGCCGCTCGTGCCATCCCTGCCCTCCTGAGACATCACGCAACCCATAAATTCCTTTTGCGTTCAATGGATTTTCGTGCTACAATCCTGTCTTCACGATCGATTTTCAGCACACTGTGTCCTGGTGCGGAGGGGTGCCGGAGCGGTTGAACGGGACGGTCTCGAAAATCGTTATGGGGAGTGATCCCCATCCAGGGTTCGAATCCCTGCCCCTCCGTTTACTTGAACTTTTGTTAATGCGACAATCTTACATTCCCCTAAACTCAAATTGGTAAAAACACTCTCGGGGCAGGGATCTGCGAGCGCAGCGAGCTCATCCCACCTCCTCCGCCATTTGCAAAAATCATCTAGCCATATCCGTCAGCAATTCCTCTGTCTATGCAAATGGCGAAGGAGGTGGGAACTGCGACCCTTGGGAGCTCATCCCACCCTCTCCGCCATTTTCAAATAGAACAAATCTGCTCTTTCTAGAACATCTCTATCCTTTTAAAAATGGCGGAGAGGCAGGGAACTGCGATCCTTGGGATCTCATCCCTGCCTCTACTCATGTCATTCATGCCTATCAGTGGGACCGGAAACTGTATTGGATTCATCCAGCAAGTTGCTGGAAAAAGGCGCTTCTGCTATCGTGAGCCGTGTGACAAGGGGGAAGCTATGAACCACCGACCTCTAGCGCTTTGGTCCCTGGGGGCGCTGCTGGCCTTGGCGGCGGCTGTGTCGTGCGCCCGGTCGCCTGGCAGCCTGCGGGTCAGCGGCCTGTACTTGGGAATGGCGCTGGACGAGGCCCTGTTGGCGGCGGAGGAGCTGTACCGCCAGGCCGAGGGGGCGGCGTTCAAGCCCGTGCGCTGGAGCCAGATGGATAGCTACACCGTTCATACCGACCGGCCGCAGGCGCTGGACATCGTGATCGGTGCCCGGGACGGCCGCGTACGACACATCATCCTCAATCCCGGGCTGGTCGAGCGGCTGTACGCCTCGAAAGGCCTGAGCGCCGGGCAGCTGGCGCAGCGCTTCGCCGCCGAACACGGGCTGTCGGCCATGGAGCACGGCATCAACGCCAACCCGCCCCGGCCCGAGCACTACTGGCAGTATGTCAGCGGGCGCGGCTGGAAGGTCGTCATCGACGAGGACAAGGACATCGTCCTTTCGTTCTGGCGCGGCACGCCGGGCGGGAAGTTCTGATCCTGGGGAGGGAGCCATGAACCGGGCGGGAAAAATCCTACGTCATCCGCTGATCGCAAGAATAGGGTCTGGTCTAGAAAAGACAGTTATTTCCAATTCGCCTGATGAATAAGATGCATGTCATATCCGATATGGGATTAATATCCAAGGGCTGTTTACCATATCATGACAAGAGGCAATGAGTGTCATTTCTATCGTTGACCCTGATTGCAGGGATCTGCGAGCGCAGCGGACTCATCCCACCCTCTCCGCCATTTTCAACCAGAAAAAGCCCTCTCGCCGTCTTCCTACGCTCGGGTATCTTTCTTAATCCTGCACGTCGAGAACTTGAAAAGGACGTACAACGGGCAAAAACCGATCGCCGACGTGGCCAGGAAGATGGCCGCGACCGCCCCCAGAACGATCGCCAGCGTGCCGGTCAGTGTTTTCGTAACCACCAGCGCCGCGATCACCAGCGCCGCGATCGTCCGCAGCCCCCGGTCCCAGGTCCCCATGTTTTTTTTCATGTTCGACTCCTTGCAGGTGAATTGTAGGGCGGGCACCGGCGCAAGTCAATCGGCGAGCGTCAAGCTGGTTTCTTGAAATTTCTCAGGATATAGACGAATCCCGCGAATACCAGTGTCCCCAGCACCAGGAAAACGGCCAGGTCGCGCCACAGGAAGGTCGGGTCCTTTTTCAGCCACATGATGATGCCCATGGCGTTGACGGCGACGATCATGGTGACGAAAAAGCCGTAGAACATGAACTGGATGGGGAAGGAGGAGGCGGGGCGCGTCCAGAGCAGGTAGACGCTGACCAGCCCCAGGGGGATGGTGAAGCCCAGGTCGAAAACGCGCACCAGCCAGAAGGCGGTCGGGGCGATTTCATAGCCGCGGGTCGTACCCGTGGCCATCACCTCGAAAACCTCCTTCATCCACATGGCGGCGAAGACCAGCAGGAAGAAGACCAGGAGGAAGGAGTAGGCGGCAAGCCCTTTTTTATTGAAGCGGGCGACGCGGTCGCGGGGAAAGACCGCAAGCGAATAGAGCATGACGATCAGCGCCGCGACCAGGATGAACAGGAAATGGAAGAAATATCCTTCGCTGTTGCCGCTGTAAGCGGGCGAGCTCCACTCCCAGCCGATGGTGTAGCTCAGGGCGAAATAGATGAGATAGAGCGGTGTCGTGATCAGCAGGTACTTGGCGGCGGGTTTCCTGAGCCAGAGCAGGATGCCGCCGGCGAGCGAGATCGCGCTGAGCAGGAAGAGGTTGACCAGGTCCTGCCCCAGGAGCTGGTTATGGATCACCGCGGCGGTCTTGTAGCGGATGGCGCCCAGAAATAGAGGACCCTGGACGGCCAGGTAGATCAACAGCGCCCCCGTGGCCACGGCCAGGAACCCGACCAGGATGCGTTCGAACTCATTGCCGAAAGCGTTGTCATTTTTCATGGTGCCTCCAGGTGCCTGTTATTTTAAGGCAAGCGAACTCCACTGACAAGTGTCAGTGACAGTGTCAGCAAGAGCCTTGGCGAAATTCGTGTTCTTTCGCTTCAACGTTTCAACGCTGCAACATTTCAACAATGTCCATTCCATTGACCCTGCAATTCAGCACCGAGTTCTGGATCTTCGTTCGGGCCTTATTCCCCGTCAGGGGATGGGAATTTTCTTCTCCCGTCACGCGTCACGCGTTGCGCGTCATGAAGTTCGCCTGGTTCCTGTTGCTTTTGGGCTCGCCCTGGGGTACAATGACGCCATGAACCCGCGTCCGAGCATTCGGCAGCTTCGCAACCGCCGCAGGCTCCTCTGGTTCATTCCCGTCCTTTTTCTCGCGGCCCTGCTGGCCTGGAAATTTTTTCCGGTCCGCGCCCCCGTTCCGGAAGTCCCGCCCGCTTTCCACGACCTGACCCTCTCCGAGGCCCAGGAGGTGCAGGTGCAGATCGTCCCCGGCGACTGCTGCGCCGTGGCGTTGGAGCGCGGCGGCATGGAGGCGGGTGAAGCGGCGCGCCTGGTCGCCGATGTCAGGCCGGCCTACGACCTGGCGCGCATCCGCAGCGGCCAGACCATGACCCTTTTCTTCGAGAGCGGCCTGCTGCGCAACCTGGTTTACCCCATCGACCGCGACCACTTCCTGGAGGCCGTGCGCGACGCCGGCGGCAGGTTCCGCGGCCGGGTCGCCGCCGTGCCTTACGATGTGCGCCGCGAGACGGTGCGCATCCGCATCGAGAATTCCCTGTACGAGGCCACGCTGGCCAGCGGCGAGATGATGGAGCTGTTCGAGCCCCTGTCGCGCATGTTCGAGTACGACGTCGACTTCAACCGCGACGTCCAGCCCGGCGACACGGTCACGGCGCTGCTGGAAAAGAAGTACCTCGACGGCAGGCTGGCCGCCTACGGAGACATCCTGGCCGCCGAGATGGTCAACAAGGGCAAGAGCATCCAGGTGGTGCGCTACCGCGCTCCCGGCGGCGGCACCGGGTTCTACCATCCCGACGGCCGCTCGACCCGGCGCATGTTCCTGCGCTGCCCCCTGCCCTTCGTGCGCGTCACGTCGCGCTACGGCATGCGCCGCCACCCCATCCTGGGCTACTCGCGGCAGCACAACGGCACCGATTTCGCCGCCCCCTACGGCACGCCGGTGCGCGCCACCGCCTCCGGGGTGGTGACCCGCCGCGGCCGTGACCCGGGGCGCGGCAACTATGTCATCATCCGCCATGGCAACGGCTATGCCAGCCACTACTACCACCTGCAGCGCTTTGCCGGCGGCCTGCGCGCAGGCCAGCGCGTCGACCAGGGGCAGGTGATCGGCACCGTGGGCAGCACGGGATTGTCGACCGGTCCGCACCTGCATTACGGCCTGGTTCACAACGGCCGTTACATCAATCCCCTGCGCCTGCAGTCGCCGAGCACGGCGCCGCTGCCCAGGGAGATGCTCGCCGAATTCCATGAGCATTGCGCCCGGGTACTGGCGCCGATTGCGGGCCCGGCCCCCAAAAAGGCCCTGATGATCCCCACGGCCAAACCGCGTCTCGGTTCGCCCGCCATGATTCCAGGCCGTTCCCCCGACCCGCGCTGAACCGGTCTCCCCTGCAGAGGCAGAGCTCATTTCCCGCCGTAAACCCCGGCCATCTTCCCGATCGTATCGGCCAGCAGCCGCCTGAGCTCGGGCGGCTCCAGCACCTCGACGTCGGCCCCGAAGGGGAGGATGTCGCGCAGCACCTCGCGGAAGTCGGCCACGGGGAACTCCAGGAGCAACGAACCGTCGGGGAATTCCTCGACCTTCTGGGCGGGGAACCAGACCTGGTCGCGGACCAGTCGCGTGCCGGAGCCTCTGAAGCGCAGCACGACCCGGCGCTCCGGGCCGTCGAAGAATATGCCGTAGCGTTTCTCGATCTTTTCCCTGATCTCTTCCGGGGCGACATGGTCGGCCGCCGGCGCGGCAAGCATGTCGGCCGTTCTCATCCTGGACAGCAGGAAGTCGCGCACGGCGCGCCGCTCGTGGCACCAGGCGATCAGGTGCCAGTTGCCCATGTAGACCAGAAGGTGCAAGGGGTCGACCCGGCGTTGCGCCGCCGCCCGGGCGTAGCTCGGGGCATAGGCGATGTCCAGCTGCCGCCCTTGTGCCAGCGCCCGCAGCACGGCCTGGAAGACCGCCGGTTCGACGCGGGTGTAGCGGACGTTCTTCAGCGAGACTTTCTCCTCCAGGCGCAGCAGGTCGAGGTCCATGTCGCCGCCGACCTTCTTCAGGAAAGCGTCGAATTTGCCCTTCAGGCCGCGGTCGGGGAGGGCCGCGGCCAGGCGGCGGGCGACGACCAGCGAGACGATCTCCTCTTCCGAGACCCACAGCCCGGGGAACTGGAACGTGTCGTCGCCGTAGAAATAGCCCCCGTGTTCACCGGAATATTCAATGGGTGCTCCCAGGAACAATCGCATGAACTCGATCTCGCGGGCCGCCTGGCGGCGCGAGATCTCGAATTTTGCCGCCAGGTCGGCTATCTTCGGGTGCTTATTCGCCCGCAGCCGCTCATGGAACCACAGGTAGCGCTCGTACGCCAGTTTCTTGGCCATGGCCCTTTATAGCAAGCACGGCCCTGATATGCAACCGCTCAGCGCCAGCTTCTTCGACTCTGCTTGAAATAAGAGGGGTGCCGCGGGGCCGCGGAGCGGCGGGGAAGGCCTGCCGTTGGCCGCGTGCCATCGCGGCGTTCCTGGCGGCCATTGCCGTTATGGTTTCCGCCGCGCTGGACCTTGGGGGCCGGGCGGGCGTCGGCGCCGGTCGCCTGGAGGGCGCTTTCGGAATGGAAGGGGTGCCCGCGATCGACGGGGACGCCGGTGCGGATCATTTTTTCGATGGCGCGCAGGAATTCGCGCTCGTTGGCCGAGCAGAACGAGACGGCGTCGCCGCCGGCCCCGGCGCGGGCGGTGCGGCCGATGCGGTGGATGTAGACCTCGGGCTCCACCGGCAGGTCGTAGTTGATGATGTGGGAGATGCCGTCGACGTCCAGCCCGCGGGCGGCGATGTCGGTGGCGACCAGGACGCGGACGCGGCCGTCCTTGAAGCTGGCCAGCGCCTCGGTGCGGGCGCCCTGGCTCTTGTTGCCGTGGATGACGGCGGACGTGACGCCGGCGGCGTCCAGCTTTTTGGCCACCTTGTTGGCCATGTGCTTCATCTGCGTGAACACCAGGACGCGGTCCCAGTGCGAGTCGGAGAGCAACGAAACCAGCAGCGGGTCCTTGTCGTTCCTGTCGACGAACATCACCTTCTGCACGATGCGTTCGACGGCCGGCGCCTCGTGGGCGATGGTCACGTGCACGGCGTCATGGACCAGGGTGCGGGCCAGGGCCACCACCTCGGGCTCCATGGTGGCCGAGAAGAACAGCGAGCGGCGCCGGGCCGGCAGCTTGGCGATGACCCTCTTGATGTCGGGAAAGAAGCCCATGTCGAGCATGCGGTCGGCCTCGTCCAGAACGAATATTTCGACCGCGTCCAGGACGGCGTGGCCCTGCTGCATCAGGTCGAGGAGCCGCCCCGGCGTCGCCACCAGGATGTCGAGGCCGCAGCTCAGTGCCTGCACCTGGCGGAACTGGCTGACGCCGCCGAAGACGACGGCGTGGCTGAAGCGCAGGTGACGGCCGTAGGTGGCGGCGCTGGCCTCGATCTGCGCCGCCAGTTCCCGCGTCGGCGCCAGGATCAGCACGCGCACACGATTGCGCCCCGCCGGGCGCTTGTTCAAGGCCAGGTATTGCAGGATGGGCAGGATGAAGGCGGCGGTCTTGCCGGTGCCGGTCTGGGCGCAGCCGATCAGGTCGCGCCCGGCGAGCAGGTGGGGGATGGCCTGGGCCTGGATGGGGGTCGGAGCGGCATAACCCTCTTCGGCCACCGCTTGCTGCAGCTCGGGCAGCAGCCCGGCGAAGACGCCGGCGGCAGCCTGTCGCTCGACTTCCCCTGGTCGAGTAAGACCGGGGACCCTTCGCCGGGAGTCTTCCAGGCGGGGATGGCGGGTGTCCGGCTGTTGTTTTGCGGGCCGCTGGCCGGATTGTCTGGCGGGCGCACTTTTTTCTTGGATCTTCATCAAATTTCCTTGGTTTTAATTTTGAACCCGCCGAGGCAGCGAATCATGAAGGAATGGCGATCCGGATCGAGTTCAGGACTCAATGGCGGGATGCGGCCGTCTCGCCGCTCATCGACGCGGCCCGAGGGCTTTACATCAATTCATCATTTCCCTGTGGGACGGCCTTGCGGCCGCCACGGGCTCAATTGTTTTCATTATAGCCGGTCCAGCGCGGATTGTCAATGGCGGCCGCGAGCCATGGCGCCGGGCAGCCGTTCAGTGCAGCCTCGGCTTGCCCGCGACCACGTTCACCGGCAGCGAATCGCTGTTGTTGGCTGCATTCGCGTCCACCACCCCGGCGCCGGCGGCGTGGACTCCGAGCGCCACCTTGACCGTGATCCGATGGCTGCCCAGGGTCGTGGGTGTCCAGGAAAAGCTGAAGGGGACCACCAGCATGCCTGGGTCGATGAAATCCTGCTCGTAAACGACGACGGTCTTGGGGGGCTTTGCCTGAACGGTCGCCGTGACCTTGAAGTCACGGATCGCTCCAGTGGCGCCGCGTACTTCGCCGCTGATCGTCATCGGCTTCCCCTGCTGCGCCTCGATGGCGCTCGTTCTGGCGCTGAGCATCCTGCCGGGTTTGGTGATGCGCACGCTCAGGTCGTAGCGCTCGCCGAACGGCGCGGCCGCCACGCCGGTAATGGCCAGCTCCTGGCGGTTGTTGCCCTCGTTGCTTTCGGCGACACGGTTGTCGGGATCGATCTCGAAATAGACACGCTGGGCCCCCTCGGGCACTTCCCAGATGAACTCTACCGTCTCGATGCCGCCATCGCCGGCCATGACCGGGAAGGTGTGATCATAGAGCTGGGCGCCGCCGACGATGCCGCCGATGACGCGCACATTGTCGGCGCGGACCCGCTCGGAATCGACATCGGCGCGGAATTGGTAGCGCATTCCAGCCTTGGGCGTGCTGGTTCCGCTGCTGCAGCTCAGCGCCGTGAAAAATTTCAGATCCGGCTGGCTGCAGACCAGCCCGCTGTCGGTCATGACGTTGTCGCCCTCATTGCTTTCCGCCACTTCGCCGTCACAATCGGCGACCACCTCCACCGGCGACCCGCAGGTCGCCGTCCAGGTGAACTGGCCGCTGCCTTCGCCGCCGCCGACCAGCTCGGCGTAAGCGTTGCGGGCGATGATGCTCCCGCCGACGCGCAAGCCCACGTGGAAGGGGCCGGCGTTGTTCGGGCTGTCGTTAAGCAGGTGATACTGGATGGTCACCGTGTCACCGGCAACGAAGACGCGGGGAAGGAAGGTATGATCCCAGCCGATCTCGTACATGCTGCCGATATGGATGTTGGGCTTGGGGCCGACCAGGGAGAACGCGGCGTTGCTGCTGTCCATGGTGTCGGCGCCGATCACGCGCAGGCGGACCACGTAGTCCCCGCCGGGCGCGGCCGACCCGGTCGCGAGCATGCCAGCCGTCCAGGAGTAGCTGCCTGCAGCGACCGGAACGGAGTTGGCGATGGTACCGACCACGACGCCGCTGCTGCGGTACAGGTTGATGCGCACGTCGCCGCTGACTCCGGCCGAGGTCCAGGTGATGGTGGCCGGGTCGCCGAGCCCCCAGGATTCCCCGCCGTTGGGGGAGAGGACAGTCAGGGTTTGTCCGCTGGCGGCCGCGGCCAAGAAGGCAATCGCCGCAAATAAAAGGCAGAGCTTGGCTTGGTTCATTGAAACCTCCTGGTGTGGCATCACAAGCTGAATACGAAATTACGGGGAATATCTCAAAAAAACACCGCCGGGCGATTCGCGATCCCTGTGGCAAGGAGAGTTGCTTTTCAGTTCCCCGGATCATATAATTCCCGGCGGCGGCGCCAGCCAAAACGATGAAGAAGAAAAACCTGGCTGTATTGGGATTGATCGCATTGAGCGCGGCCGGCGGCCCGGGCGCCCCGGCGGCGGCGACGTTTCGCGTGGAACAGGAGCGCTTTCCGCGCGTGCGTACGGCCAGGACACAAGCCCAGCCGCGCCTCGAGGCGCTGTTCCGCCAGGCAGGCTTGAGCTACCCGCCCGGCGAGATCTTCCTGCGAGTCTTCAAGCTGGAGGGTGAACTGGAGCTGTGGGCGCGGAACGGCGGCCCGGACCCCTTTGTGCGGGTCGAAACGTATCCCGTATGCGCCTCATCGGGAACGGTCGGCCCCAAGCGCCGCGAGGGCGACCTGCAGGTCCCGGAGGGGTTCTATCATGTCAGCGGCTTCAATCCCACGAGCCGGTTCCATTTGTCGCTGCGCGTCGATTATCCCAATGCCTCGGACCGCATACTGGGCGACCGCCGGCGCCCGGGCGGGGACATCTTCATTCATGGCTCCTGCGTGACCATCGGCTGCGTGCCCCTGCGCGACGGCCCGATCGAGGAGGTGTACCTGGCGGCGGTCGACGCCCGCGACGCCGGGCAGGCGCGCATCCCGGTGCACATCTTCCCCTGCCGCCTGGACGGCGACTGGCTGAAGCTGGAGCGGGAGTCATGGCGGCGCCCCGGGCTGATGGATTTCTGGCGTAATTTGAAGGAAGGGCATGACCGATTCGAGAAGGACCGCAGGCTTCCCGGGGTGTCGGTGGACCGGACAGGTAGATATGTATTCAGCGAAAAGTAGAGGATGTGAAAAGCAAAGAGCGGGGAAAACAAAGGGCACGATGCGCTCGCTCCAGTGCTCTCCGGCGTTTCCCCATTCGATTATCGCTCGGCCTCTGAGAACGCGTTGCCATCATGACTGAAATGGTATAGAATCAAGGGGTTGCTCCCTGACCGTCCCCGAGACAGGAAGAATCTTCATGGAAGAAACCAGCACCTCAGGCCGCATTGCGGAAATCGATATCGCCAAGGGCATGGCCTGCCTGCTGATGATCGCCGCCCATTTCATCTCCGCCAAGCGGCTGCCTTTCGGCACCTTCGCCGCGCCGCTGTTTTTCGCCTGTTCGGGGATGAACACGATCCTGTTGATCGCAAGAACCAGGGAGGACAGGCGCTATGACCTTTTTCACGTATTTTTCCCGCTGCTCCTTTTTTTCGGCGGCAGCACCCAGATCGTCATTGCCCAGGGCGGCCGCCTGCGGATCGAACCGGGATTCCTGCAATGCATCGCCCTGGCGCTCCTCGTGCTTTTTCTTCTCAGCAAACTTTTCCGGGATCCGCTGGCGGTCGGCCATCTCTTTCCCCTGCCCTTTCTCATCCAGCAGCTGCTGCCCCTTTCGTTCCAGAGATCATTCCCCGGGACGCCCCTGGACTTCCTCTTCGGCAGCGGCTTCGTCCTCTTCCCCTGGCTCGGCTTTTTTCTTTTCGGCGTGTTCATCCTGCGCTTGAAGCGCGGGCTGTTGCTTCCGTTGACGCTGCTGCTGGGCGCGGGCGCCGCCCTGGCCCTGGGCCTGGAAAGCGGCGCGCCAGGAAAATTCTGGATGTCGCCTGCCTATATCCTTCTGTCGCTGCTGGCGGTTTCCCTGTTCTTTGTCCTGGCTCGCCGGATCGCCGGGCGTGCGAGCCGCACTTTTTTCAGGGGCTTGGCCGGGTTCTTCGCCCTGCCGGGGCGCAACTCGCTGATGTTCCTTTACCTCCATTATCTCGCGCTGCGCTATTTCATCAGCGTCGATTTCTTCCCCCATTTCCTGGTCTACCTTGTCCTGGAGACGTTGTTCCTGTTTTTCGTCTGCTGGGTCCTGCTGCGGATCTACGAGGAGGCTCGTCACAAGACGGCGCTGCTGTACCCGGTCCTGGGCCTGTTCCTGGCGCTGGGAACGCTGCGCTGGGGAGGTTTGCTCAAGGCGAGGGGCGCCCCGCCCTTGGCCGACCTGGCCGTCGGCATCCTTTTCGCTTTCCTTTACGTGCTGCTGCGCCGCAAGTTCGCCTGCCGCTGCGGGCGCGGGAAGGCGGATGCAGTCGGCTGAACCATCTCGCCTGCGGCCTTTGCCTCGAGCCGCATGGACCGCATTGGGGATCCGGGCGGCTGGCGATGAAACGATCGCGGGCATCTTTCCCTGAGCATGCGTTTTGAAGGTTACCGGGCCGGCGCTGCCTTGACGCCCCGGGCAAAGAGGGAGCGGATCTTGTCCAGCGCCAAGCGAAAAACGAAGCGCACCCCGCGCCAGACATGTTTCCCCGACCAGAGCATGAGCAGGCCGAGCGCCGCCAGCATCATGGACAGGATCAGGGTAAGGACACCGGCCACCAGGGGATTGCCCTGGAAGGGGCCGAAGTGGATGACGGTTTCCCCCGCCCAGCGGTTGACCTCCAGAAAGAAATCGGGAGAGATGATGGTCAGCAGCCCAACCAGGATGCCGGCGAAGCCGCTGACCACAAAGGCCACGGCCGTGGCGAAGTAGGCGACGAGCAGCGCCGCCAGCGCCGCCAGCAGGCCGGCGACCAGGCCCAGTCCGCCCATGCCCAGCGGCGCGGCGAACAGGATGATCAGCAGGCCGGCCAGGATATAGAGCAGCGATTTTTTCTTCCGGCCCAGGCGGGTGATGCTGGGGCCTACGCGGCTGGATACGACCTCGGCGGGTTCCCCCAGGCGGTTGAGCGCCCGCAGGGCGCGGTCGATCTCGTCGCCCTGGGCATCGGCGCTGAATGACTCGAAGAGATGGGAACGGATCTCGGCCAGGATTTCCCGGCGATCCGCCGGGTCCATGCCTTTCAACTGGCCGTTCAATTTTTCCAGGTAATCGGCGACGATCTTTTCCGCCGCGGGCGGGAAATGGCTATTCATCTTTCTTCCTCCTGATGGCGATTTTTTTGATGCTGGGCGGGGTGTCCTGGCCGCTGATCACGCCCGATGCGCTCTTTACCAGCAGCACCAGGCGGCGAAATTCGTCCTGCAACGACTCGCAGGCCAGGCGCCCGGCGGCGGTCAGTTCATAATATTTGCGCGGCGGACCCTGGCTGGATTCGATCCACTCGGAGCGCACCAGCCCCTCGCGCGCCAGGCGGGCGAGGATGGGGTAAACCGTGCCCTCCTTGATCTCGATGGATCCCGGGGCGGCAAGGCCGCGGACCAGCGAGTAACCGTAGTGGCGCTCCCGGTACAAGGCGGACAGGACCGCCAACTCGAGAATGCCCTTGCGCAGCTGCGTGACCTTGTTGTCCGTTTCTTCGCCTGTGAATTTCTTCATGCCTAGTATACGATAATACATAGTAGTTGGTTCAAAAAAAATACAACCCCAGGCAGTCAGGGGATCAGGATAAGCGCTGCGGCTACCTCAACAGCTCGTTGATGTCCACGGCAAGAATTTCCGAGGCTGCCCTTTTGACCTGCTTGAGGAGGCTGGCCTTATCCTTGACCTCTCCGGCCTGCTGCTGGGTGAGGCCGGTCATCTGGACCAGTTTCAACCTCGCCGGGAGGCCGCCCCGTTCCTCGACGACTTGAAAGATCCGCATCAGGTTCTCGGCCATGGTTCCTCCTTGGCAGGGCTTTCGATCGTGACCGACTCGTTCAGGGCTTTCGCCGCCTGGGGAAGGACGATGTTGGTCAGCAATCCCAGCGAGACCTTGCTTCGCGCCAGCAGCAGCCCCATCTGCAGTTCGCCGCTGACGACGATCAGCACCATCATTTCATTGGCAAGATCGAACAGATAGTACTTTCCCAGCTGCGGGAAGCCCGAGGCGATCAGCGAGTCCGCCAATGAGCGGGTGATGCCGGCGAATGCCGAGCAGGCCAGCGGCTGCGAATTCCAGCCGGTCAGCGACCGGCCGTTCGTGGAAAGGAAGACATCGATGCGCAGCAGCGAATCGTGCAGCATGTCGCGAATGGCCGCCACGGCCAGCTGGAGCGCCCGGATGCGGATGGAGAGTGTCCTGCCGCACCGGGTCAGGCGCAGCGTTTCAATGCTGTTGTTGCCATGCTCCCGGGCCTGGGCCTCGAGTTTTCCCCGGGAGGCCCGCGCTGAAACCGACGCCGCGGGGGCGCTGGCGGGCGTCTCCCCTTCCCTGATTTCCACGGTGACCTTCTCCCAGGCCGACATCTCGGCCAGTGCGCTGAAGCTTGGGGTATTCCCCATGTGGGCTGCGATCAGGCGGCCGTCCTGAAGGAACAGGATGCCATGCTGGGAGCCGCTGCTGACGACCACCTGGCCGCTCAGTTTTTCGCGCGCCAGCCAATCGAGGAAATTCGCCAGCAGGATGCCCTCGATCATCCCCTTTTTCTTCGACGCCACTTCATCCAGGATCAGGCAGATGAAACGGTCCAGGGCACCGGGTTCCTCGCAGTAACGGACGTGACTGTATTCTCCCGACTTTTCGGCGATGCCCGGGATCATGAAGCCGTTGAACACGAACAGGGGCAGGGCGGGGAATCCCCGACCGATGGAGCGCAGCAGGGCCTGCGCTTCGCCGCCTTCCCGCCCCACGTCGATGATGGCCACGGCGATGGACAGGGTCTGCAGCAGGGCGCGGGCGGAATCCATGCCAACGGCCTTGATGATCTTGAAGTGGTGGCCTGCGGAATATTTCTGCAGCTCGGCGGCGATCCCCATTCCGGGCCGGTCGGGGCTCTCGCACACCAGCACCTGGCGGAATCCGCCTGTTGGCTTCATGATCCGTTGCCCTGTTTCATGCAGCGTCCCTGCGGCCGGAACCGGGAAAAGCCGTCTCCCGCAGCCGCGGTTGCAGGGCCGGCACCTCCGCCTGCAGGCGCCGACCGCCTCATGCCCGGCGGCAAGGGGGCGGCGGCCGTTTCGGGATGCGCCGCGGCTATTTCAGGAACTCGTCGATGTCGCAGCCCAGGACCTCGTCCGCGGCCGCCTTGAACTGTTCGATGACCTCGGGCTTGTCCTTCATATCCTCGGCGTCCTTCTTGGGCAGGCCGATGATGCTGGCGAACTTGATGCGCGCGGGCATGCCCCCCTTTTCCTCGACGATCTTGTAGATCTTGCCTAGTACTTGTCCCATGTTTTTCTCCCGCTGCTTCCCTGTTCTCAGCTGGTGATGGCGTCTTCGAAGGCGGCAATGGCCTTGGGCAGGGCCACGTTGAGCAGCAAGCCGAGCTGTGTTTTCTTGCCGTCCACCAGCATGCCCCAGGCGTAGTCGCCCATGGGGATGAGGATGACCATTTTTCCATCCGCCAGGTCGAACACGCAGTACTTGCCCAGGACGGGAAACCCCGAGTCCCTCAACGCCACATTGGTGGAGTTGATGATCTGGCCGAAGAGGGCGGTGGCGGCCGGATTCGAGTTGAAGCCGGCGATGCTCTGCATGTCGGCGCTGCCCCAGATGTCGGTCGCGAGCAAAGCGCCGCTCAGGCTCTCCTTCAGTACGTCGACCGCCTTGTTGAGTTTTGAAACGTTCATGAGTTCCTCCTTTTTTATTGGGTGATTTATTTTCGTATCCTTGATCCTGCCTGCCCTGTCGGGCGCCTCCAGCCGGTCTTTTTCTTCCAGGATTTCGATGTCGTTCTGCAGCGCCAGCTCCTCGTACTCGATCGAGGGCCCGTTGTTCCTCTCGTCCTGGAGTCGAAAGCTCTCCAGCAGCAGCTCCTCGATGCTCCAGTGAAGCGGCTCGAGGCTGGGAGCAAATTGATCGTCCATCTCGATGCCCACATTCTGCCAGGACAGGATGCGCAATGCGGCGTCGTGCCCCGTTTCACCATCGCACTCGGCGCCCTGCAGCTCTCCGTTCAGGATCGACAGTGTCCCGATGTTGTCCTCGCCCTTCACGGTAAGCGTGCAAGTCGATTTTTCCATCCAGAGGAGCTGCAGGAATGAGGCCAGCGTGATGCCCTCGATGCGGCCCCGCTTGCTCCGCTTCAGTTCGTTCAGGATATGGTCGCGGAATTCATCGAAGCCGATGGGCTTTTCCAGGTAGTGCAGGACACCCATCTCCTTGACCTGCCTTTCGATCTCCGGGGAACCGAAGGCGGTCATGACGATGACCGGCAGCGAAGGCCAGCGGTTGTGCACGTGGGTGATCAGGGTCAGGCCGTTCATCTCGGGCATGCGCAGGTCGGTGATCAAAAGGGCGATCTCCCGCGATGCCAATATCTCCAGCGCTTCCCTGCCGTTGGCGGCGGTCAGGGCCTTGATCTTGTGCTTTTTCTCGCAGGCTTTCAGCCCGTCGGTGACGCTTTTAAGGAAGAGCTTCTCGTCGTCGACGATGAGTATGTTCTTGACTGCATTCTTTGTTTCACTCACGTGAATCGCAAAGCAACCTCCGTGCCAAGTTCGCGGATGCTCAAGAATGCCGATAAGGAAGGACTTATTCCCGTGCGTTCCGCAGGGTGGCCTCCTTTTGCCTGTCAGTTCCTGCCGGTTGTCAGAATCTGACGGCTGGCGCCTAGCGCCGGCGCGGCAGCTTTTTCTTCAATGTGTTCAGGGAAATGCCGAGGGCCTTTGCCGTCCGGGTGAGATTGTAGTTCAGCTTCTTTGCGACGAAGGCGGCGTAACGCTTCTCCATCTCGGCCAGGGTCAGCATCTCGCCGTCCATGGCCATCTCCAGCGACGGCGATTCCCGCGAGACCGCGTCGGTCATGAGCGTGGGCAAATGCAACTCATGACTGCTGCCGGAGTGGATGATGGCCATCTCGACCACGTTCCTGAGCTCGCGGATGTTTCCCGGCCAGTCATGGTCCAGCAGTTTCTTCAAGTCGCTCTCCTGCAGGGCCAGGAGGCGCTGGGGGGCCAACTCGCGGATAAAGGATTGCACCAGGAGGGGGATGTCCTCCTTGCGTTCACGCAGGGGGGGCAGATGGATGCGGATGACGTTCAGGCGGTAGTAGAGATCTTCGCGGAATTCCCTGTCCCTGATCTTCTGCTCGAGGGGAGTGTTGGTCGCGGCGATGAAGCGGACCTGCAGCGGGTGCGAGATGACGCCGCCGATGCGGCGAACCTGCATTTCATCCAGCACGCCCAGCAGCTTGGCCTGAAGGTGAAATCCCATCTCGCCGATCTCGTCGAGGAGAAGCGAGCCGTTTTCGGCGATCTCCATCAGCCCCTTCTTCGTGGCATGAGCCCCGGAGAACGCCCCCCTCTCGTGGCCGAACAACTCGCTCTCGATCAGGGCTTCCGGCAGGGCCGAGCAGTTGACGGCCATGAACGGCCCGCGCCGCTTGCTTTCGTGGTGGATCAGGCGGGCCACCAGGCTCTTGCCGCTGCCGGTCTCCCCGGTGATCAGTACGGGCGACGTGCTTCGTGCCGCGGTGGCGATCAGACCGGAGATCGGGGCGAGGCTGCCCGCAGCGCCGATCCACGCCCCGGCGAACCTCTCCCTGTTGCTCTGGTAGTGAATGCTCTCCTCGACCCTTTCCAGCTCGTTCATGCGCAGGCATTTCTCGATGGCGATCCGCAGCTCCTTCAGCTCGAAAGGCTTGGTCAGATAGGAGAAGGCCCCGCTCTCGATCGCCATCAAGGCGTTCTTGAAGCTGGGAAAGGCGGTGATGAATATGATCTTGACGTTCTCCAGGAATGCGATGATGCGCGGGCAAAGGGCGGATCCTTCGCCATCCGGGAGCTTCTGGTCAAGCAGGACGACGTCAAAATGGTTGCGCGAGCAGAGGTCCAGCCCCTCGCTGCAGCTGTGGGCGCTCTTGACCCTGAACGCATCGCCGGTGAGAAATTCGCTGACCATGCTGCAGAGCAGGCGGTCATCATCGATGATCAGGATCGAGCGCTTCTGGGGTTCAGTTTCCATGGCCTTCGCTCAGCGGCAGGGTGATGCGCACCTCGGCGCCCTGGGGTCGGCGGCCGCCGATCTCGATGCGGCCGTTCATTCGTGCCAGCAGCTTCCTCGCCAGGGTCAATCCCAGGCCGGCGCCTTGAGGCTTGCTGGAATAGAACGGCATGAAGGCCTCTTCGATCTTGTCATCGGGGATGCCCCCGCCGTTGTCGGCGATGGCGATGCGGCAGTGTCCGTCGCAGCGGGTGACGGTGACGGCCAGGACGGGATCGGGGCGTCCGCCCAGGGCGTCGATGGCATTGCCGACGACTTGAAGCAGCGCCTGATGGAGGGCGCGAGGGTCGCAGGAGACCCAGACCGGTTCATCGAGGAAAGAGGACGCGAGCATGATCTCCTTCTCGTCGATCTCGTTGTGCAGCATCTGCAGCAGATCGCTCACCAGGGGTTGAACATCGACGGACCTGATGCTCAGGCGTTCAAACATGTTGAAGGAACGGAGAGCATTCAGCAGTTCCTCCAGGCGGCGGAACTCGGCGTGGATGCTTTTCAGGTATTCCAGGCGGGTCGCGGAATCGTAGGCGTCGTGGTTGCTGATCAATACCTCCATGCTCATCTTGATGGAATTGATCGGATTGCCGAGCTCGTGGGCCAGGTTGAAGAACGCGTAGTCGAGAACCTTCATCAACCGCAGGGTCTCGTCGGCGGGCTCGCTCTGCAGCGCATGGCTGGGTTCGTTCTGTTTGTTCATCGGGCTCCAGGGCCGGGGAGCCGGGTCCACTCGTTTCCGCTCCGGGCCGTTCGAAATCAGCGGGTCTGGAAGAACTCCCCGATTATAATTGCCCTTTTCGGCTTTTTCAACACATCCCGGGCGAATTGCATATTTTGCGGCAGTTTCCTATAATCAGCAAATGATCCGCTCCATCCTTGGCGATTGGCGATCCCTGCTGCCGGCCCCGGCTGTCGGGGACCCGGAGAAGGCTCTCGTCGCCCGGCAGATCTTTCTCATCGTGCGGGCCTTCCTCGTGTCCGTCATCTTTCTCCAGCTCGTGCTGATCGTTCTGAACCCGAAGATCACCTCTCACTGGTTGGCGCTACTGCTGGGCTCGCTGGCATCCAGCCTGATCCTGCTGCTCCTGAACCGGCGCGGCCATGTCGGCGCTGCGTCCCATCTGCTGGTCGTGAGCCTGTGGCTGCTGATCAGCCTCTTCGCCTGGACGCACACCGGTTTGGGAACGCGGGCCGCCTGGGGCTATTTCATCGTCGTTTTCATCGCCGGCATGCTGTTGGGCAAGTGGCAGGGAGTCGCCACGGCTGCGGTCTGCAGCGCCTCGACCCTGCTGATCGCCCTGGCCGCGCCGCTCCATTCCTCCGATCCCTATCGCTTCTGGCTGATCAACAGCCTCTTCCTGATCGTGGTGCTGCTGCTGCAGGACCTGGCCGGCCGCTCCATCCGCGAGTCACTGGCCCAGGCACGGGAGGAGCTGTGCGAGCGGCGCAAATCGGAGGAGGCGCTGCGTGCCCGGAACCAGTTCGTCTCGTCGCTGCTGCGCGCCCTGCCGCTGGCTGTTTTCTTCAAGGACAAGGATGGCCGCTACACCGGCTGCAACGACGTTTTTTCCGAGATCATGGGCGTCACCTCCGAGGAGATGAGCGGCAAGACGGTTCATGAGCTCTGGCCGTCCCAGCTGGCGGAGACTTACCACCGCAAGGACCTGGAGTTGATGCGCAACCGTGAGCACCAGGAGTACGAGTTCCAGGTGAGAGACCGCTCCGGCGAACTGCGCCCCGTGATCTTCGCCAAGGACGTCATCCTGGACGCCAATGGCGAGGTGGCGGGGCTGGTGGGGGCGTTCCTGGATATCAGCGAGCGCAAGCGCGCAGAAACGGCCCTGATCGAGAGCGAGCGCCGTTATCGGGCCCTGTTCGAATCGGCCAGCGATGCGATCTTCCTCAACCGCGGTGAAGAATTCATCGACTGCAATGCCCGCACACTGGAGCTTTTCGGCTGCACCCGCGAGGAGTTCGCCGCCTCTTCTCCTGACCGCTTTTCTCCAGAAAGGCAGCCCGACGGCAGGAGCTCCCGCGAGAAGGCGATGGAGAGGATCCAGAGCGCCCTGGGCGGCCGGCCCCAGAGATTCGATTGGATCCACCGACGCTGCGACGGCACGCTGTTCCCCGCCGAGGTGGCGCTGAACCGAGTGGAACTGAGCACGGGCGTGCACACGCTGGCCGTCGTCCGCGACATGTCCGATCGCCGCCTGCTGGAAGAACAGCTGCTCCAGGCGCAGAAGATGGAGGCTGTCGGAATTCTCGCCGGCGGCGTGGCCCATGACTTCAACAACATCCTCTCGACCATCGTCGGCTACTCGTCGCTGATGCAAATGAAGGTCAAGGGCGACCGCAAGCTGGAGGAATACGCCGAGCTCATTCTGGCTTCGACGGAGAGGGCGGCGAGCCTGACGCACAGCCTTCTGGCATTCAGCCGCAAGCAGGAGCTGGAATTGGCCGCGGTCGACCTGAACGAGGCCATTCGCGGCTTTGCCAAGATCCTGGCGCGGCTGATCGGTGAGGACATCGACTTTCGCCTCGATCTGGCGGTTGAAGAGCTGGTGGCGGAGGTGGATATCCGGCAGTTCGAGCAAGTGCTGATGAACCTGGCGACCAACAGCCGCGATTCCATGCCCAGCGGCGGACGGCTGACGATCGCCTCGGAGCGTTGCGTCCTGGATCGAGCCATGGGCGAGACTCCCATCGGCGCCCATGCGCACATCACCGTGATCGACACCGGCAGCGGCATGGATGAGGACACGCAAGGGCGCATTTTCGATCCTTTCTTCACCACCAAGCGGGTGGGGCAAGGAACGGGGCTGGGCCTGGCCATCGTCTTCGGCATCATCAAGAAGCACGACGGCTTCCTCCGTGTCGAAAGCGCTCCGGGGAAGGGAACCAGGGTTCATGTGTTCCTGCCCCTGAAGCCCGGCCTGCGCACAAAGCGCTTGCTGCGGCGCGAGAAAAAATCGATCTCGGGAACGGAAACGATCCTGCTGATCGAGGACGAAGAAAGCGTGCGGCGGGCGATCCGCTCCATTTTGGAAGAATACGGCTATACGGTGCTCGAGGCAGCGGATGGCGAGGAAGGGGTCGCCCGCTTCGCCATGCAGGCGGCCGGCATCGACCTGGTGCTCAGCGACCTGATCATGCCCAGGATGAACGGCCGGGAGGCCCTCGCCCGGATCCGGGCGAGGTGCCCGGAAGTGAAGGCGATCTTCATCAGCGGCTACACGGCCAGCATGTTCAACCGCGGCGACCTGTTGGATGTCGATTTTCCCACCATGCTCAAGCCGATCAAGCCCCAAGAACTGCTCCGCAAGGTGCGCGAGGTCCTCGACTCCTGAGAACAGCCAATCCGTCCGGGCCGGATTCCCTCCCCGGCTATTGTAATATGAAAGCCAGGTCCCATATAATTGCAGCAATGAACTTGAAGAATGCCCTTGTCTCGCGGCTGTTCTCCCAGGCGCCGCAATTCCCCGATTCCGATCGGACGCTGCTCTCCCGCCAGGTCTTTTTGATCGTGCGCGCCTTCGTCGTCTCGGCGGTCATCCTGCAGCTGCTGCTGATCGTCCTGGACCCGAGGATCACCCTGCGCTGGCTGGTTTTGCTGTTGGCCACGGTCACGGTCTCCGGAGTCTTGCTTTGGCTGAACCGCAGCGGCCGCGTCCGTGCCGCCGCCCTGCTGCTGGTCGTGAGCCTGTGGCTGCTGATCGGCATTTTTTCCTGGACGCGGGCCGGGCTGGGGACGCGGGCGGCCTACGGCTATTTCATCGTCGTCTTCATCGCCGGCATGGTGCTGGGCAAATGGCAGGGGATCGGCACCGCCGCCATCTGCAGTGCGTCGACCCTGCTGATCGCCCTGCAGGCGCCTTTCCGCTCATCGGATCCCTATCGCTTCTGGCTGGTCAACACCCTGTACCTGGTGGTCGTGCTGCTGCTGCAGAACCTGGCCGGTCGCTTCATCCGCGAGTCGCTGGCCCGGGCCCGCAGCGAGCGGCAGGGGCGCCAGCTGGCCGAAAGCGAGCTGCGCCAGAGCGAGGAGCGCTTCCGCGTCCTCTTCGAGTCGGGGCCGATCGGCATCGTCAGCGCCGACGAGGGATTGCGCATCACCCTGGCCAACCGGGCCTTCTGCGCCATGCTGGGCTACAGCGAGGACGAACTGCGCGGCATGCATTTCCAGAATGTCACCCATCCCGGGCACGCCGCCTCGGACCGCCTGGCGCTGCAGGGATTGTTGCGCGCGGAAGCCCCGTTCTACCAGACTGAGAAACGCTACCTGCGCAAGGACGGGGGCGTCGTCTGGGCGTCGACGACTGTCAGCGTCATTCGCGACGCGGGCGGCCGCTTCCTGCACCTGCTGGCCATGGTCGAGGACATCAGCGCCCGCAAGCACGCCGAAAAGGAGCGCGAGCACGTGATCTCCCTGCTCCAGGCCACGCTGGAATCCACGGCCGACGGCATCCTGGAGATCGACGGCTCGGGCAAGATCACCAACTACAACCAGCGTTTCGTCCGCATGTGGCGCATCCCCGAGGAGTTGCTGACCGCCCGCGACGACAACCAGGCCCTGGACTTCGTCATGGGGCAACTGGCCGATCCCGGGGCGTTCATGGCCAAGGTCAGGGAATTGTACGATAACCCGGAACTGGAGAGCTTCGACCTGCTGGAGTTCAGGGACGGCAGGTTCTTCGAGCGCTATTCCCGGCCGCAGATGATCGCGGACCGGCCGGTGGGCCGGGTATGGAGCTTCCGCGATGTCAGCCAGCAGAAGCGCGACGAGAGGGCCCTGCGCCAGCACATTGAATTCGAGCGGCTGCTGACCTCGATCTCGGCACGCTTCATCGGCGTGAGAACGGGCGATATCGATGGGGAGATCGATCGCGCCATCTGCCAGATCGGCGCCTTCACCGCGGTGGACCGGAGCTATGTCTTCCGTTTTGACCGCAGCGGCGAATTCATGAGCAACACCCATGAATGGTGCGCCGCCGGCGTGGAACGGCAAAGGGAGAAGCTGCAGAACCTGCCCGTGGCATCGTTCCCCTGGTGGATGGCCAGGTTGCAGGGCAACGAGGAGATCGCCATCGAGGAGCTCTCCGACCTGCCGCTTGAGGCCGCCGCCGAGCGCGAGATCCTCCAGGCCCAGGGGATCCGGTCGCTGCTGGTCGTTCCCATACGCTCCAAGAGCCAGCTCATCGGCTACCTGGGATTCGATTCGGTCCGCCGGCGGCAGCGCTGGTCGGCCGATGCCCTGGCCCTGGTGCGCATGGTCGCGGACATCATCGCCAACGCGCTCGAACGGAAGCAGGCCGCGGAAGCGCTGCTGGAAAGCGAGCGCCGTTACCGCACGCTGTTCGAGGCGGCCAGCGACTCCATCTTCGTGATGAAGGGCGAGCTGTTCTTTGACTGCAACTCCCAGACGCTGCAGATGTTCGGCTGCGGCCGCGAGCGGATCATCGGCGTGCCGCCCGAAAGGTTCTCGCCGCCACTGCAGCCCGACGGCAGGAGCTCGAAGGAGAAGGCGCGGGAAAAGATCCGCGCCGCCTATGCCGGGCAGCCCCAGTTCTTCGAATGGGTCCACCTGCGGGGCGACGGCACCCCCTTCATCGCCGAGGTCAGCCTGACGCGCATCGACCTGGCCGCCGACGTCTATCTCCTGGCCATGGTGCGCGACGTTTCCGAACGCAAAAGGCTGGAGGAGCAGTTGCTGCAGGCGCAGAAGATGGAGGCCATCGGCATCCTGGCCGGCGGCGTGGCCCACGATTTCAACAACATCCTGTCGGCCATCGTCGGCTACGGCTCGCTGCTGCAGATGAAGGTGGAGCGCGGCGGCCCCTTGAGCGAATACGTGGAGCGCATCCTCGCCGCCGGCGAGCGGGCGGCGAACCTGACCAGCAGCCTCCTGGCCTTCAGCCGCAAGCAGGAGGCCGAGCTGCTGCCCATCGACATCAACGACGCCATCTACGGCTTCCACAAGATCCTGGCGCGGCTGATCGGCGAGGACATCGATTTCAGCCTGAATCTCGCCAGCGAGAGCCTGGTGATCGACGCCGATGCCCGCCAGTTAGAGCAGGTGCTGATGAACCTGGCTACCAACAGCCGCGACGCCATGCCGCGAGGCGGCCGGCTGACGATCTCCACGTTTGCCGTCGTCCTTGATTCCGACTCCGGCGATATCCCCGCCGGTCCGTACGCCGCCATCGCCGTTTCCGATTCGGGAACGGGCATCGGGCAGGAGGTTCGCTCCCACATCTTCGAGCCTTTCTTCACGACCAAGGACGTGGGCAAGGGGACCGGGCTCGGTCTGGCGATCGTCTACGGCATCGTCAAGAAGCACCAGGGGCATATCCGCGTGGAAAGCGCCCCCCTGGGGGGGGCCACGTTCACGATCTACCTGCCGCTGAAGTCGGCGGCCAGGAGCGGCCAGAAGCGCCGCAAGCCGGCGGCCATTCCCAGGGGCAGCGAAACGATCCTGCTGATCGAGGATGACCCGGCCGTCCGCCAGGTCACGCGCTCCATGCTGGAGGAGTTCGGCTACACGGTCCTGGAGGCGGATGACGGCGTCTCCGCCCAGTACGTCTTCCGCGAGCACTTCCGCCGGATCGACCTGGTGATCTGCGACCTGCTCATGCCCAGGCTCAACGGCCGCGAGACCCTGGCCGGTCTGCGCAAGATGAAGGCCGGCATTCCGGCGATCTTCATCAGCGGCTACGCTTCCGATGTCATCGCCCAGAAGGGGCTGGCCGATTCCGGTGCCCAGCTGCTGATGAAGCCGCTCAACCCGGGAACGCTGCTGCGCCAGGTCCGCGCCCTCCTGGACCGGAAGCGGGCCGCCCCGGGCAGCGAGGCAGCCGCGACAGCCCCCCCGGCCGGCGGCTTGACAAAGAAAAAAAGCCGGCGCTAATATTGCACTGCAAAGGAGGAATCATGAAGCGAAATAAATGGCGTTTCGTATGGCTGGCGGCAGTGGGGATGGGCGTCGTCGTCGGGCTGTTCGCGGAGCGCGGCAGCTCCGGTGACAAGGACGCGGAGCGCCGCATCGCCGCGCTGCAGAATGCCATCGCCGCGGAAGGCTTGTGCTGGCTGGCGGGGGAAACCTCGATGTCGCGGCTGAGTGAGGAGGAGCGGCTGCGCCGGCTCGGCGCGCTGCCCGAACCCGTGGAGGAACTCACGGCCGAGCCGGAGGCGACCCCGGAGGTGGGCGCCCTGCCCGCCACCCTGGACTGGCGCAGCCGCAACGGCAATTGGGTGACGGCCGTCCGCGACCAGGGCAGCTGCGGCAGCTGCTGGGCCTTCTCCACGACGGGCGTCCTGGAGTCGCTGGTGAAGATCGTGAAAAACATCAAGACCGACATCGACCTGTCGGAGCAGACGCTGGTCTCCTGCAGCGACGCCGGCGACTGCGAGGGCGGCTACCAGAGCAAGGCGGCGGACTTCGTGCGCCGCACCGGCATTCCCAGAGAGGACTGCTATCCCTACTCGGCCACCGACGGTTCCTGCCGCCCCTGTTCCGGCTGGATGAGCAAAACGGTGAAAGTCACGTCGTGGAAAGGGTATGCCAACGCCAGCAAGACGACCCTGCAGAACGCTCTGCTGAGCGCGCCGATCACCGCCTCCATGGACGTCTACTCCGACTTCTACAATTACCGCAGCGGCATCTATGAGCGCAGCTCCGGCGCCACCTACAAGGGCGGCCACGCGATCGTCATCGTCGGCTACAACAACACGGAGGGCTACTGGATCTGCAAGAATTCCTGGGGGACGAACTGGGGCGAGAGCGGCTTCTTCCGCATCCGCATGGGCAACAGCAAGATCGCCAGCTACTGCACCAGCCTGAGCGGTCCGCGCCTGGACAACCAGCCGCCGGTGCTGCAGAGTATCCCCGCCCTGACCGCCGAGGAGGGCAAGGCGCTGGCTTTTTCCCTATCGGCCAGCGACAGCGACTACGACACGCTGACCTTCAGCGCCAAGAACCTCCCGGAGGGCGCCGTCCTGGATGCCGCGACCGGGGACTTCACCTGGACCCCCAGCTTCACCCAGTCGGGAGTTTACAGCGTCCAGTTCGGGGCCAGCGACGGCATCAGCACGGTGTACAGGACCGCGAGCATCACCGTGACCAACGTCAAGTACAAGACGTGGTGACGCGGATCAGCAAGGAGAAACGAAAATGAGAATGAAGAAACATATCGCTTTCGCGGTCATCGCCGTCCTGCTGCTGGCCGCCGGCAACCTGGCGGCCGCCAAAAACGAAAAAGCCGAAAAGGCTGTTAAGGCCGTCAAGACCGCCAAAAAAACGCAGCTCATCCTGCGCGCGGGATTCAACATGTTCCCGTCCAGCGGCAGCGATGGCGACTATGTTCCCGGGGTGAACGATTTCCCGGTCACGCCGGCCCACCAGGCGCCGGCGCTGGGCGTCGGCCTGACCTTTCCCGGCTCCAGGTCGCTGGCCTTCGGCGTGAATGTCAGCTACGGCCTCTCCGCCCGGGTCGACCTGCGCGATCCTTCCGACAACGAGACCATCCAGGCCGAACCGCCGAAAAGCATCCTCGCCGTGCTCAACATCGCCAAGGCCATCGATCTTTCCCGGCGCATGCAGCTGCTCATTTCCCTGGGCGCCGGCGGCGAGTACCGCATGGGCGGCGACCAGGAATACGTCTCCAGCCTGGGGAACCGCATCGTGCTCCTCGCGCCGGAGAAGCCGTTTTCGCCGCTGGCCGCCCTCGCAGCCGGCGTGCATTACATGTTCGCCGACTCGCTGGGGGTGGCGTTGGATGTCCAGGGCGCCTATGTTTTCCGTGATCCCGCCCAGCTGCTGATCACTCCCTCCCTGGGACTGATCCTGAAGTTTTAGGGGCAGGGCGCCGGGGGGCGCGGACGCCCGCCGCAACAGCGGGCGCGGCTCAGGAAAAGCTGACCCGGTTCTTGCCTTTTTTCTTGCTGCGGTACATCAGCAGGTCGGCGCGCTCGACCAGGGTGGCGCGGGTGTCGCCCTGGCGCGCCAGCGTCGCTCCTGCCGACAGGGTGACGCTCACCGCCTCGCCCTGCACCCAGAATACCGAGCGCTCGACCAGCAGGCGGAGCTTCTCGGCGATGCGCCTCATGTGCCGCAGATCGATGTTGCGCAGGATGACGATGAATTCCTCGCCGCCCCAGCGCCCGGCCTGGTCGATGGAGCGGATGTTGTGCTGCAGGGTGCGGGCCACGGTCCGCAGGGCCATGTCGCCGACGCGGTGTGAAAAACGGTCGTTCAGCTTCTTGAAGTCGTCGATGTCGAAAAAGATCACGCCCAGCGGCCAGGAAAAGCGCCGAAACTCCTCGAGCCGACCCCGCAAGAAGGTTTCGCAGTAGCGGCGGTTGGCCAGGCCGGTCAGCCGGTCGTTCATGGCCATCTTTTCCATCTGCCACAGGCGCGCTTCCAGGCCGGGCTTCTCGGAAATGTCGCTGAACAGCTCGGCGGCGCCCGCGACGTTCCCCGCCGCATCCAGCAGCGGGAAGACGCGCACGCGCACCGGGACGCGGTGCCCGTCGCGATGGTGCAGGAACACATCCCCCTGGCGCGGCTTGCCGTCCCGCAGCGCATGGGCCAGGGGGCAGCCGCCCAGGCACAACTGCCGTCCGCGGGCGTCGACATGGATCAGGATATTGGCCGAGCAGTTCTGGCCCAGGACCTCGGCACGGGAATAGCCGCTGATCCTCTCGGCGGCCTTGTTCCAGTAGGTGATGCGCCGCTGGCGATCGGTGAAATAGATCCCCTCGTTGACCTCGTCCAGCAGGTGCTGTAAAGGGATTTCCCAAGCCGCCGCGGCTGCAGGCGCCGGCAGCGGCCCCGGACGTCTGCTCATGGGAGCTCGGGCAGGATGGCGGTGCTCTCTTCTTCCTTGGTGGCGATGTTCAGCCTCATGGTCTTGTGGATCATGTCGATGTTGACGATGGTCACCTCGACGTTCTCGTTCTTTTCCAGCGACTTGAGCTTGGTGGTGATCTCCAGGAGGTGGTCGGTGGTGAGCTGTTCGTATTTCAGCTCGGCCCGGATCTTGGCATAGTTGCCGCGGTCGAACTGGTCGATGCGCAGCACGGCGAAGCCGTAGCGGTCGAACACGTCGTAGATCAGTTGCGGATCATAGGTGCTTTGCATGATCGCCCCCCCCCGGCCTGGCAAACAAAATCGTCGGCTCGCATGTTGTTCCCCCGTTTTATAGACCATCCATGAAAAAAAATCAATACGTGGACCCCGGCGGGCGGCTTGCATTATCCGGGGCCATGCTATAGAATCCTCCCGGGACATGGCCATATGGACAAGATCGGCAAGTACACCGTCAGCAGCGAGATCGGCCGGGGAGGCATGGGGATCGTGTACCGTGCCCTGGATCCCTACATCGGCCGAACCGTTGCCGTCAAGACCGTGCGCCTCGACCTCCTGCGCCAGGAAACCGGAAAGGACGAGGCGCTGAAGCGCTTCCTGCGCGAGGCGCAGGCTGCAGGGAACCTGTCGCACCCCAACATTGTCACCATCTACGAAGTCGGCGAACACGAGGGGCTGATCTACATCGCCATGGAGCATATCGAGGGCGCCAGCCTGGAGGCCATGCTGCAGCAGGGCCGAAAGTTCAGCCTGGAGGAGATCGTGCGCCTGGTCGCCCAGGTTTCCGCGGCCCTGGATTACGCCCATGGCAAGGGGATCGTCCATCGCGACATCAAGCCGGCCAATATCCTGGTCGGCGGGGATCTGAAAGTATCGATCGTCGATTTCGGCATCGCCCGCACGGCGGCGTCGACCATGACCCAGACCGGCATGCTGATGGGTACTCCGCGCTACATGTCGCCGGAGCAGATCTCGGGGAAGAAAGTGGATTCCCGCGCCGATATCTTCTCCCTGGGAGCGATCCTGTACGAGCTGCTGACCCAGCGCAATCCCTTCGAGGGCGAGAGCATTACCACCGTGATCTACAAGATCATGCACGCCGAGCTGCCGCCCCTCAGTGATTACGACCGGCAGCTGCCGGCGGCCCTGGACGCGGTGGTCCGCAAGGCGCTGGCCCGCGACGCCGACGCGCGCTATGCCACCTGCGCCGAGCTGCTGGCCGGGCTGCGGGGCTGCCTGCCTTCCGCATCCCCCGGAGATGCCGGCAGCGAAGGACGGGCCGGATTGGAGCAGACCCAGCTGCTGCGGAACGGCGAAAGGACGGTGCTGCAGGCCCCGGCCGCCCGTTCGCGGCGCTGGCTGCCGGCCATGGCGGCGCTGGTCCTCTTCGTGCTGGCAGCGGTTGTGGCCGTCCGGCATTTTTCCAGGCGTCCGGCGCCCGTTCCCCCTCCCTCCGCCGCCACCCTCGAGGAGGCCCCAACGGGCAATGCCGCCGGGGAAACGGCCCAGGAGGAAGCACCGACCCTGGCGACGGACTCCACCGCGCCCGTTGCCCCGGCCGTCGTCCCTGAGGAGCGCCCGGCCTCCCCACCCGGCAGCGCTGCCGCGAAAACAAAGCCCGTTGGGGAGGACGCGGCCGCAGAACCGCTCCCGGTCCGGGAGCAGGAGCCGCCGCCGGTTCCGGTCAAGAGCCAGCCGCCGCCAAATGCCGCGCGGAATTCCCGGGGCTTCCTGGAGGCGGTTTTTTTCAACGGCACGGCCATGGTGCAGATCCCGGCCGGAGAGTTCACGATCGGCTCGCCGCCAGGCCAGGGAGACGATGACGAGCACCCGGCGCACAGGGTTTTCATCAGCGCGTACTGGCTGGGCAAGTCCGAGGTGACCTTCGCCCAGTTCGACGCCTTCTGCGCCGAGAGCAACCGCCCCCTGCCCAAGGACGAGGGCTGGGGCCGGGGCAGCCGGCCGGTGATCCACGTGTCCTGGGATGATGCCGACGCCTATTGCCGCTGGCTGTCGCAGAAGAGCGGCCGCCGCTTCCGCCTGCCCAGCGAGGCCGAGTGGGAAAAGGCGGCGCGCGAGAGATACCCCTGGGGCCGGAAGACCCCGGACCGCACGCTGGTCAACATGAAGGGGCGCGACGACGGCTACGAGTTCACCGCGCCGGTCGGCGCCTTCCCGCCTGGAGCGTCGTCCTTCGGCATCCTGGACATGGCGGGCAATGTCTGGGAATGGACCTCCGACTGGTACGATGCCGGCTACTATGCGTCCTCTCCCGGGCGCGATCCGCGCGGTCCCGCCGGAGGGGAGAGCCGCTCGGTGCGCGGGGGCTCCTGGGCGAACGGCCCGGAGCTGATCCGCTCGGCCAACCGCAGCAGCGAGCGCCCGGGCAACCGCCTGAATGTCCTGGGTTTCCGCGTGGCCATGGACGACTGATGGCGGCCATCACCTCCCTTAACGCCCTGGTCGAGGCCCTGCGCGACGGGGCGCCGGTCAACAAGGTCCTGCTCAACCGCTCGCGCCGCGACACGCGCATCGCGGCGGTCATCGATCTGTGCCGCCAGCGCGGGGTGGTCTTCCAGTTCGTCCCGGCCGAGGCGCTTGACCGCAAGGCCGGTGCCAGGAACCAGGGGGTATGGGCCGAGGTTTCCCCGGTGCATTTCCGCCCGATCGGGGAGATGCTGGCCGCGGCGCGAACCGGGCTGGTCGTGGTGCTGGACGGCATCGAGGACACGGGCAACCTGGGGGCGATCGTGCGCACGGCGGCGGCCGTGGAAGCCGACGGCATCGTATTGTCGGTGCGCGGCTCGGCGCCGGTCAACGACACTGCCTGGAAGACGTCGGCCGGGGCCCTGGGCAAGGTGCCCCTGGTCCAGTCGCGCAACCTGGCCCGCGACATCGATAAAATGAAGGCCGGCGGCTTCTGGGTGGCGGCCGCCGACCAGCACGCCGGCATGAGCTTCTACGATTTTGACTTCAAGGGGCCGACGGCGGTGATCCTGGGCAACGAGGGCAGGGGAGTCTCGCCCCTGCTGAAGAAGAAAGCCGACCAGCTGCTGGCCGTGCCCCATGCGCCGGCGGTGGAGTCCCTCAACGTGTCCGCGGCGGCCGCGATCATCCTGTTCGAAGCATACCGGCAGAAAAGAATGAATGGCCAAGCGACCCGGGAACCGCAGTGAGAAGCGAAACGGGTCGCCATGACCCCGTCGATCATTGAAAGTGAATATGTCCTGTCGGCGATTTCTGCTATAATTGAGCCATGGCAAAGAAAGGCTTCACCCTGATCGAGATCCTCATCGTGGTCACCCTGATCGGCATCCTGGTGGCCATCATGGTGCCGCAGTACAAGTACTCGGTGATCCGCGCCCGCGAGGCGGTCCTGAAGGAGAACCTCTTCCAGATGCGCGATGCCATCAACAAGTACTATTTCGACAAGAAAAAGTATCCCTCCAGCCTGGATGACATGGTATCTTCCCGCTACCTGCGCGAGGTCCCTTTCGACCCGGTCTTCAGGAAAAAAGAGTGGCAGCTGGTCATGGCCGAGCCCCTCGAGGGCGAGGACTTCGATCCCGAGCTGGCCCAGGGCGTCGTCGACGTCAAGAGCCTGTCCCAGGCAGTCGCCCTGGACGGAACCGCCTATGCCGACTGGTAAGCCTGCGCCTCCCGTCGCCCGGAGGCGGCGTCGCGGCGCCGCCGGCTACGTGATGATCATGCTGATGATCGCCGTGGCGGTGCTGTCGGTGCTGATGCTGATGGCCGTGCCGCTGTGGCGGACCGCGGCGCAGCGCGAGGCCGAGGAGGAGCTGATCTTCCGCGCCCGCCAGTACGTCAACGCCATCGAGCTCTACGTCAAGAGCCACAACAACCTCTACCCGCAGGGCTTCGAGATCCTGCACCTGGAGAAATTCCTGCGCCAGCTCTATCCCGATCCCATGAGTGAAGACGGCGTATGGGACATGGTCTTCCAGGACGCCAGCGGCGCCGAGGCCAAATACCTGGTCGTTCCCGCGCGCATGGCCAAGGCCTATTTCAGCCGGGCAGTGCTGGTCGGGGTATGCTCCACGTCAACGAGAACGGCCTTCCGCGAGTATCGCGGGATGGAGAAGTACAACGAGTGGGCTTTCTACGTCGGCGAAAAGGAGACCGAGAAGATGCCCGACATGCACTACGAAGGCGTGGCGCCGTGAGAAACATCCTGCTGGTGGCGGCCGAGAACTCGGCCGAGACCTACGCCGTGCAGGTGGTGAGGGAGTTCGCCGCCCACGGCGGGGAATTTCATTTCTGGGGCATCGGCGGCGACCGCCTCGAGGCCGCCGGCTTCGAGAACGTCGTGCACAACCGCTCGCTGGCGGTAGTGGGCATCATCGAGGTCATCGCCCACCTCTGGCGCATCCGCGGCATCATGAATCGCGTCCTGCGCCAGGCGCTGGCGCGCCGGGCCGACGCCGCCCTGCTCATCGACTATCCCGACTTCAATCTGTGCCTGGCCCGGCGGCTGCACCGCGCCGGCATCCCGGTCTATTACTATATCAGCCCCACGGTCTGGGCCTGGCGCTACGGCCGGGTGGAGAAGATCCGCCGCTGGGTGAAGCGGCTGTTCATCATCTTCCCCTTCGAGAAGCCCATTTATGAGAAGGAGGGGGTGACATTCACCTATACCGGCCACCCGCTGCTGAACGAAGTGCGGGTGAACGAGGAACGGGGCGACTTCCGCAGCCGCCACGGCGTGGCCCCTGGCGACACCCTGCTGGCGCTGCTGCCCGGCAGCCGCGAGTCGGAAGTGCGGCTGCTGCTGCCGGAGATCCTGGCCGCCGTGCAACGGCTGCGCTGGGACCATCCCCTGCAGGTCTTCCTGCAGCGGGCGCAGAACATCCACCCCGAGCGGCTCGCTGCCGCCGCGGCCGACCCGGCAATCCGCATCGTGGGCCAGGAGCAGGGCTACGACCTGCTCAATGCCGCCGACGCGGTCATCACCACCTGCGGCACTTCCAACCTTGAGGCGGCCCTGCTCGGCGTCCCCTTCGTCGCCGTCTACCGGATCAACCGCCTGACCTATCTTCTGGGCCGGCGCTTCATGCGCATCCGGCTCTATTCCATCGTCAACATCCTGGCCGGGCGCCAGGTGGCGGCCGAGCTGATCCAGGGCGAGTGCCGGGCCGGGCGCATCGCCGAGGAGACCGCAAGGATCCTGGACGAGCCCTTGCTGCGCGATAGCATGCGCGGCGAGTTCCGGCGCATCGCGGAGAGCCTGCGCCAGGAAGAACGGCCGGCGGCGATCATCTGCCGGCAGATGATGAAAGAGTTGAAAGAAAGAAGACAGACGACAGAAGACAGAAGTCAGACGATAGACGTTAGACGTTAGCAGGAAAAGAAAGAGGCAGGCAGGCGGCATCTTCACAGTCCGGACCAGCGTGACGCGGAAGAACGGAAATCGGTTTGAGGCGTTGGGCGCAAGGCACAAGGCGGAAGAAAAGCAATATTAAGACGTAAATTCCAAATCTCAAGCACCAAATTCCAAACAAATCACAAATCCCAAATTCCAATTTCCAAAACGAAAGCCCCTTTGCATGGAATTCTCTAAGTTTTGGTCATTTGAAATTTGAATTTGGAATTTGTCTGGAATTTGGAATTTGTGATTTGGGATTTAAGTCTTCGTATTGCTTCTTCTGACCGTGAATCGTGAACCGTCAACCGTAAACCGTCTGCCGTCAACCGATTTCATCCGTTCCCTGGTTATGCGTTATGCGAAAGAACATTCGGGAAATTCGTCATGGTTATTCTTCTTTGTGTTAGGGCGGGTCTGAGACCCGCCCCTGCATTAAGATAGATCCTGAGTCCTGAAGAGATATCCTCTTGGCTCCTGCTAACACGAACACTAACACTTGTCTTTGTACTGCCTCCTGCAACCACTACCACTATCACTACCACTCAGCCCGGGAATTGCCTGCCGCTAACTGAAGCTGACGTTCTTGACCTTGGCCTGCAGTCCGGCGAGGAACTCGCGGACTTCGGTATTCTGCATTTCCTCGTGTTCCAGCAGGCGCCGGGCGTCGACCTGGGCCGCCTGCAGCAGGCGCATGTCCCGCTTGGGATCGGCCAGGTGAAAGTCGATTTCCCCGGCCTGCTCGAGGCCGGCGATTACGCCGCCGCCGCGCAGGTCCAGGTCCATCTCGGCGATGGCGAAGCCGTCCTGGCTGGCGGCGATCGTTCGCAGGCGGCGGCGGCCGCTCTCCGTTGGGCGCGGCGACTCGATCAGGAAGCAGTAGGACTTCCCGGCACCCCGGCCCACCCGGCCGCGCAACTGATGCAATTGGGCCAGGCCATAGCGGTCTGCGTTTTCGATGATCATGAATGTGGCGTCGGGAACGTCGATGCCCACTTCGACCACGGTGGTGGCCAGCAGCAGGCGCACCGTGCCGGCGGCGAAACGCTCCATGACGCGCTGCTTTTCCGCTGCGCCGCTTCTCCCCGACAGCGACGCCTGGACGATGCCCGGGAAGCGAGCTCTGCTCTCACGTGCCGCGTCGCGCAGGGAGCGCAGGTCGGGGTACTGCTCTGACGCCTCGATCAGGGGCAGAATGATGAAGCCCCTGCGACCGCGTTCGAGTTCGACCTGCAGCCTGGCGTAGAAACGCTCGCGGTCACAAGCGGCGACGACGCGGGTCTCGACGGGCTGCCGCCCGGCCAGCGGCTGTTTCAGGGTGGAAACTGCCACGTCGCTGTACATGGCCAGCAGCATGGTGCGCGGGATGGGGGTGGCGGTGGTCACCAGCAGGTCGGCGCCGCGGCTCTTGAAGAACAGGGCCGCCCTTTGCGCGACGCCGAAACGGTGCTGCTCGTCAATGATTACCATGGCCAGGTCGCGGAAGGCGACGTTTTCTCCGATCAGGGCGTGGGTGCCAAAGACCAGCGAAACGGCGCCGCTGGCCAGCCCGTCCAGCACCTGCCGCCGCTCGGCGGCGTCGCTGCTGCCGGTGAGCAGGGCCAGGCCTCCAGGACCGAAGAAGGCGAGGGCTGTTTCGAAGTGCTGCCGGGCCAGGATCGCGGTCGGCGCCAGGAAGGCCCCCTGATAGCCGTTCTCCCTGGCCATGAGCAGTGCCAGGAAGGCGACGATGGTCTTGCCGCTGCCCACCTCACCCTGCAGCAGGCGCTGCATGGGCCGGGGCGAGTGCAGATCGTTGACGATGGCGCTGAAAGCCTGTTCCTGCTCCGGGCTGAGCCGGAAAGGAAGGCGGGCCGCAACGGCGCGGCGAATTGTCTCGTTGAAGCGGTAGCCATGCCGGCGGCGGCGGCGGCAGAAAGCCGCGCGGAGCGACTGCAGCTCAAGCTGGAAGCAGAGAAGCTCGGCGTAGATGAAGCGCTCCTTCATGCGCCCGATCGCTGCCGGATCGAGCCGGGCCGGCCGGTGGATGGCGCGCAAGGCGGTGACGGCGTCGGGAAAGGCATGGCGGCGCCGCAGTGCCTCGGGGATCGGCTCGCCGTCGTCATGCCAGCCGTCGAGCGCGGCGGCGATGATCCCGCGCAATGTGCCGCCTTTCAGCGTTCCCAGCGGCCGGTAACGAGGCAGGATGCCGCCGCGGGCGCCGTCCGGGATCAGCAGCGGATTGACCACCTGCCAGCGCCCCTGGCGCTCCTCGACGCGGCCGTGAATGTGGATGGTTTCCCTGCCCTGCAGGGGCTGGAGCAGGTAGGGCTGGTTGAAAAAGACCAGTGTGACTTTGACCTCGCCGATCCGGCCTTCGACGCGGAGCAGCGATGATCTTTTCCTGAAGTTGCGGCGGATGCGGCTATGCGCCGGGGTGAAGGCATAAAGGCGCTCTTCACCGGGGATGAGATCCGCCTCGGTTCGGGTCAGGTCAATGTAGTCGTCGGGAAAGTGCAGCAGCAGGTCACCGGCGCTGGCGATGCCGCGGCGGCGCAGGGCGGCGCCGCGGGCCGGGCCGATGCCCTTGAGCTCCTCGACCGGGGTGCGCGGAGTGATGGTCAATAGTAAAAAACGATCTTCCTTTCCGAGCTCTGCACGTTCTTCAGGCCCGGCAGCAGGGTGAACCAGTTGAAGAGCGACCGTTTCTCGCGGGCGTTGAACTGGGCGGCTCCGAATGCCTCGTCGAGGAAGTCGGGGGAGAATTGACTGCCATTGATGACCAGCTCGGAGAAAACGAAGCGCATGTGGTAGTTATTGCACTCGAAGGCGCCGCGGAAGCGCACCTCGGAGTCGCGAAGGAATTGGGGGACGGCGGCGTATTTTTCTCCGGCCAGCTTGATCTTGAGGCTGCCGGAGACGAGATTCTCGTTCTTGAGTCGCAGTTCGATGAAAGTCACTTCCGGGGCATATTTTTTTACATAGATGAGGTTCAGGTAGGAGTTCAGCTCGCTTTCGCTGAACACCGCCTTTTTCAGAAAGAGCGAGGCGGGGCGCGGGGCGGCGATGCGCTCCAGGAAGCCCTCGATCTTCATGGCCTTTTCCAGGGAAAAATCGCCGGCGCGCAAGGTCATGGCCAGCACCAGGAGCAGGAATAACCCGGTCGCCCGCTTCGTCATGCCTTGATTATAACCGCGTGGCCGTCGATTTGCAAGCGGCCGGCGAAAAACAGCGAGATGGCCTGCGGATACAGGCGGTGCTCCTGGCGCAGGATGCGCCGCTTGAGCGCTTCCAGGCCTTCACCGGGGCGCAGTGCCACCGCCTTCTGGGCGATGATCGGACCCGAATCGGTGCCGGCGTCGACGAAATGGACGGTGCAGCCGCTCACCTTCACTCCGAAGCGCAGGGCTTGCGCCTGGGCGTCGAGCCCGGGGAAGGAGGGGAGCAGGGCCGGATGGATATTCAGGATGCGGTCGGGAAAGCGGCCGAGCAGGACCGGGCCCGCCAGGCGCATGTAGCCGGCCAGGCAGACCAGTTCGATCCGTTCGCTCTCCAGCAGTTCGCAGAGGCGCGCCTCGTAGGCGGCCTTGCCGGGAAAATCCCCGGGGTTGACGTGATGGGCCGGGATGCCGAGGCGGGCGGCCTTTTTCAGACCCGCGGCGTCGCCGCGGTCGCTGATGGCCAGGCGCACGGCGAAATTGGCGCCGGCGGCCCGCGAGGCGCGGACGATGGCGACGAAATTGCTGCCGCGCCCGGAAAGCAGGACGGCGATATTCCCCTTTTTCATGGTCGCTGTGTCGGCCGGAGGGCCGCTCCGGACCTCGCCGTTCCGCGAGGATGGGGCCCGGTCGGATTTCCGGGGTGATGAAACAACATGCCGAAGGGGGGACTCGAACCCCCGCGAGCGCAATGCTCACCAGTACCTGAAACTGGCGTGTCTACCAATTCCACCACTTCGGCATGACAGGCTATTTATACGGCAACTTCGCGGTCTTGTCAAGTCCGCGCACGGTTTACTTGCGCCGGCGCTTGGTGTAAAATGCATTTTCTCATCATCCTGCGCCTGCGAATGGGAGAATTGTCCGCGATGAGCAAAAAGACCCTGAAGTTCCCCGCCGAGGGGGCCGTGATCGCCTTGCTGGTCCTGTGCCTGCTCAGCGGCCCGCCCCTGTCCGGACAGGAGACGCCCCAGGCGGCCGCTCCCGGGGTCGCGGAGGAAGGCGGCGGTCTTGCCCCCTACCGGTCGAATTTCCTGAAGGACGAGGCGGAGATGTGGACCGCGCCGTTCCACCTGGACGGGAAGGGGCTGCTGGCCCTCGGCGCCGTGCTGGCCGCCACCGGGCTGCTGATCGTCAACGACGAGGCGATCTACAGGGGATTCAAGACCTTCCAGGCCGACCATTCCTGGGTGGACAAGGCCAGCCCCGCCCTCACCCTGCTGGGCGACTGGGGCCTGGACTGCGGCATCGCCGGTGTCTTTTTTCTCGGCGGCGTGCTGGCCAGGGACCGGCGGGCGCGCGACACCGGGCTGATGGCATGGGAGACGCTGCTGCACACCGGGCTGCTGGTCCAGGTCGCCAAGCACCTGGCGGGGCGCCAGCGTCCCTCGGTGGCGGGCGGCAGCGACCACTGGCACGGCCCGGCCGCGTTCTTCAAGCGTTACCAGGGCTATTTCTCCAACTATGATGCCTTTTTTTCCGGCCACACGGTCTCGGCCTGGGGCCTGGCGACGGTGATCGCCGAGAATTACCGCCATCGCTCCTGGGTGCCGCCGCTCTGTTACGGCCTGGCCACCCTGGCCGGCCTGTCGCGGCTCACCGAGGACGCCCACTGGCTCTCCGATGTCTTCCTGGGCGCGGCCGTCGGCTATGCCGTCGGCAAGATGGTGGTGCGCAACCAGCGCCGGCGCTTCCAGGTCACGCCGGCTCTCATCCCGGCGGGTGCCGGGCTTTCATTCAGCTACGAGATCAGGTAGTTCAAAACTCATCCCCCATCCCCTTCTCTTGCGAAGAGAAGGGGAGTTAAGGATCTTGTCCCTCTCTTCGGGAAGAGAGGGGTTGGGGTGAGTTTGAAGTTTACGAATCCCCGGTTTAATGGTATATTTTCCAAATGGCTGCCCGAATCTCTCTTTCATTTTTCTTTTTGTTCATGCTTTACTGCTTTTCCCTGCCGCTGCGCGGCCAGGAGCGCCATGACGAGACCGAGTTCGTCCTCGACGGCTTCCGCATCGGGACCCAGCCCGGCGGCTATTACGACGCGAACTTCATCGAGAACCTGGCTCCCGACGCCGTCTGGCTGACCGAGGAGAGCAACGGTTTCGGCCTCAGCGATCGTGCCAAGGTCTATTTCGAGGGCGATCCCTGGGCGCGGTTCCGCTGGCATTACGCGGGGCATGTCATCAATTCCGGCCTGGACGACGGCGCCCCGGCGCTGCGCATCCCCTTCCTGGCCATCGGATCGATGGCCCTGCGCGGCGAAACGCCGCTGCGGCGCGACTACGGCTTTTTCTTCTCCCCGCGCCCAGGCACAACGGCAGCCGGAGGGACAGTCTCACGGCTCATGCTCTCCAGCGCCCTGCCCAACCTGGGCGGCTGGACCGCCCTGGGCAAGCTGGCCGTGGCCAATCACGCCACGCTGCGCGCCGACGACCTCTACGAGACGCGCCGCCGGCTCGGCGGCAACTACCAGCTCGACTTCAGCCTGGAGAAGGGCGGCCGGCGCTCATCGCTGCTGCTGGCGGGCGGCTACTCCGCCACCCGGCGGCGCTTCAACGACTTCAACCGCCGCGACACCCAGTTCGAGGAGGAGAACGACCTGCTGGGCTTTCTCGGCCGCTGGCAGCGGCGTTTCGCGGGCGGAATCCTCGACCTCGACCTGGCCGTCAACTCGGGCCGCCGCGGCAACCTCTTTGCCGAGAACGGCCGTTACCCGCAGGAGACCTATGAGCAGGACAAGAACTCCTGGCTGGCCGGGGCCGCCTGGTCGGGCCGGGCGTTCCATGCCAGGTTCTCCTGGCTCCACGAGCGCCAGGAACTGCAGCCGGTGGTTCCCGACGCCGGCAAGGACCTGAAGGATATCGACGGCCAGGCGTTCCTGCCCTTTGAAAAGCGGGGCGAGTTCAGCGCCGATACCCTGGCCCTGGCAGTCGACCGCAAGCTCCGCTTCGCCTGGCGGGGCAGGGGGGTTGAGCTGGAGCCCTTCCTGGACCTGTCGCTCGTTCTTCATGCCGCTGCCGAGGGCGGCGGCGGCCATCACGGCATATTCTTTGCCGGCGAACCCTACCTGGTGTTCCTGCGCCCGGCGCTGGCCGTCGTGCATGCGTACCGAAACCAGCGCGTCGTGGCCGCGACCGGCACGCTGCTGCGCATGGACCTGGGCGGCGGCTTCGACCTGCGCGCCCGGCTCTTCCTGCAGTACCAGCGCCTCGGCTTCCAGGACGCGGCCGCCGGCCTCGATTTCCTGCAGCCCGGCGCCGAGGCCGGCATCGGCTGGCAGGCCGGGAAGCGGACAAGGCTATCCCTTTCCTTCGGCGCGCTGCCCTATGAGCTGGGCGCCGGTGCCGGCGATTTCCTGGAAACGCGGCGGCCGGGCGCCGAGGTCCGCTATTGGGCCGACGCCAACCGTGACGGGCTTTTCCAGGCCGGCGAGCAGGGCGCGCTGTTCGCCCTGAGCGGCGGGGGCAGCCATGCCGCCGCCGCGGACCTGAAGCCAAGCCGGCGCGAGCGCCTGGAACTGTTCCTGAGTACGCGCCTGTCCGGCAGCTTCCACCTGGACATCAAGGGGCTGTACAAGAGGATCCGCCGGCCGCTGTGGGCCGCCTTCGCCGAAGAGTACGGGCATTACGAGTGGGTCGACGGCAGGGAATACTATTTCCTGGACCGCCCGGTCAGCGCCTATGAGCTGGGCAACGCCCCCTTTGCCAAGGACCCGTTCTATGCCCAGTTCCTTTTGCGCGTCCACGGGGAAAAAGCGCGGCGCTGGTATTTCTCGTTCTCCTTCCTGGCCCACATGGGCATGGGCACGACCGCCTTCGGCAACGGCCCGGAGGCCAACGATGTCGGCGTCATTTCCGAGAGCCAGGCCTTTCCCAATGCCTGGGTCAACGGCTTCGGCCGCGTCGACGGCGACCGCGCCTTCGTGGGCAAGATCTTTTTCGGCTACTGCCTGGCGCCACGCCTCTTCCTGGGCGGCAGCGTCAAGTACCGTGACGGCAACCCCTTCGCCTTCATCAACGCCTTCCAGCGCCACGGCCAGTGGGTGATCACCTACCAGACCATCCAGGCCGAGGACGAGCATTCGCGGAAGGGCGGGCCCAGGGAAGACTGCATCTGGGACTTCAATTTCAAGCTGAACTACGATATCCGGCTTTTCGGGAAAAAGGGCCGCCTGGAATTGTCCGTGTTCAACCTGCTCGATTTCGGCGGCGAACTGTCGGAGAATGCCTTCTCCAACGACCTGGAGCGCATGGCCAACGAACTGCAGCTGCCGCGCAGCCTGCGCTTGGGACTGACGCTGGAATTGTAGGCCCTAGCGGCCGCGGCTCTCCATCTTCTCCTGGCAGGGGACGCAGTAGCGGGCGAAGGGCAGGACGTCGAGGCGCTTGGGGGAGATCTCCTCGCCGCAGTGCAGGCACTTGCCGTAGTGCTTCTTTTCGATGCGGGTAAGGGCCTCCTCGACTTCCTTGAGGTTGGCGAGCATGTTGTTGGACATGACGAAGCCCATCTCCTTCTCGATCAGCTCGTTGGCCTGGTCGATCTCGTCCATGGCGCCGTTGGCGCCGCCGGGGGCATCGCGCCACTCGATGACCTTCAGGATCTCGTCCCGCAGCGAGATGAGCCGTTTTTTTATCTTGGCGATCTGTTCTGTTTTCATTTTTTTTCTCCTAGCGGTGGTATGCGGTGCTGTGAATGATGGTCATGGCCCGGAAGATCTGTTCCAGGAAGAGGATGCGGAATATATCGTGGGCGAAGGTCATGTCGGAAAAGGAGATAGCCAGGTCGGCGCGCGCCTTTACCTGCGGGGCGAAGCCGGCGAAGCCGCCGATCAGGAAGAGCAGGCGGGCCGGGTGATAGGAAATCTTTTCCTGCAGGAAAGCGGCGAAGCGCCGCGAATCCATTTTTTTCCCCTTTTCGTCCAGGGCGACGACATAATCCCGAGGCTGGATCTCCTTCAGGAACGATGCGCCCTCCTTTTCCTTCACGAATGCCTCCTCCTTGCCGCGGATCTCCCGTAATTTTTTTACGCTGAATTTTACATAATAATTAATGTTTTGTAAATATTTTTTTTCAAGTTCCTGCAGGCCGCTGAATTTCAGTTCGCCAGGGCAGACCAGTTCAATGGCGTTCATGGCGCTTGAGCTTGTTGTACAGCGACTTGCGCGAGATGCCCAGGATGCGCGCCACCCGGCTCTTGTTGCGGTATTTGCGCAGCAGGTAGGCGGTGTACTCGGCCTCGACCTCGGCCAGGGTGCGCTCGCCGGAACGGATCAGGTCCAGGATGGGCCCCGGACGGTCCAGCAGGGCGGTCACGGCCGTCGCGTCCAGGTCGGCGCCGCGCACGGCCAGGCCGGCGACGAAGTTGTGCAGCTCGCGGACGTTCCCTGGCCAGGGATAGCGGCGCAGGCGCTGCTGCGCCTCGTCAGCGAGCGCGACGGCGACACCCCGGCCGGCGCAGAAGTGGCGCAGCAGGGGCAGGATGTCTCCCGGGCGTTCGCGCAGGGGCGGGATGTAGATGCTGACCGTCGAGATGCGGTAGAAAAGATCGGCGCGGAAAGCACCGCCGCGCACCTTGTCCTCGATCGTGGCATCGGCGGAAAAGAGGAAGCGCGCCGCGATGTCGACCTCGCCGGCGGAACCGAGGGGGAACACCTTCCTGCGCTCGATGGCGCGCAGCAGCTTGGCCTGCATGGCCAGGCTCAGGAGGTCGATCTGGTTGAGGAAGATCGTGCCGTTCCCCGCCTGGCGCCATTTGCCCTCGCTGTCGCGATCGGCGCCCGTGAACGCTCCCTGGCGGTAGCCGAACCACTCGCTCTCCAGCAGGGTCTCCGGCACGTCGCCGCAGCCCAGGTTGAGCAGCGGCTGAAACGGGCTGGCGGCGGCGAGGGCCTCGGCCCAGAAATCCTTGCCGCTGCCGGTCTCGCCCCAGAGCAGCACCGGTGTGTCCAGCCCGGCGACGCGCTCCACGGCGGCCCGAACCGCCAGCGAAGCGGGATCGGCCAGGCTAGAGATCAGGGGAAAAATCGTAGCGCTTGGCATCCATCCACAGCTTTTCCAGCGCGTACTTCTTGCGCCATTCGGCGGAAAAAATATTGACGATGAAGTCGACATAGTCGACCAGGATCCACTCGGCCGCCGTCTCGCCCTCGCTGCCCAGCGGATGCAGCCGCAGGTCCTTGCGGAGGCGGTCGCGCACGGCGTCGGCCAGGGCTTTGTTCTGGCGGGCCGAGTTGCCGCTGCAGACGACCAGGTAATCGGTCATTTCACTGAGCCCCTTCAGCTTGAGCACGGCGATCTTTTCCGCTTTCTTGTCCAGCAGGGCGGCCACGGCCCCCTTGACGGCGTCCGGAATGCGGCGCCGCTGCAGGTCCTCCAGGACGCGATCGTATTCATCCTTCTTCATACAGTTTGATCTCCTCCATGATCTGTTGCACGTTGTGCTCCACGTAGGGCGAAATGTCCTGCCCGTGGGAGCGCTTGCGGCGAATGGCGGTGGCCGAAAGCTCCAGGTAATCCGAGACGTACGAATGCAGAAAGGCTCCCGGGGGCGGGTCCGCCTCGGGCAGGGCGGGGCCGAAGGGAATGCTCTCCTCGCGCAGCAGCCTCTCCACTTTCACCCGGTGCCCGGCACGGCGCAGGACGATGATGAAATAGACCTCGCGCAACACGAGGCGGTATTCCTTCCAGGTGCGGATCTTCAGGAAGCCTTCGCTGCCGGTGATGAAATAGAAACGCTCGCCGGCAGCGGCGGCGGCCTTCAGTTCGCGCAGGGTGTCGATGGTCCAGGAGTCGCCCTGGCGGCGCAGCTCCAGCTCGCATGTCTCCAGTCCTGGGTGCGGCCGCAGGGCGGCCTGCAGCATGGCCAGGCGCAATTCCGCCGGCGGCAAGGCCTGCCGCTTCTTGTGCGGTGGCCGGGCCGAGAGGATGTAGAGGACGCGGTCCAGGCCGAAGGCGGCCTTGATCTTCAGGCCCAGTTCGATATGCCCCCGGTGGACGGGATTGAACGTGCCGCCCAGCAGACCGGTCTTATGCCGGGTCATGCGCAGAGAAGAGCAGTTTCTTCATTTTTTCCAGGTGGGTCGCTTTCAGTGCCGAGATCTCCACGAAGGGGATTTTACGCCGGCGGCAAAAATTCCGCAAGGCGTCGATGCCATCGCGTTCCTTTTCCACCAGGTCGATCTTGTTGGCCAGGACCACCAATTTCTTGCGCAGCAGCTGCGGCTGGTAGCGTTCCAGCTCGTTCTCCAGGACCTCAAAGGTTTTCAGGGGGGGCAGGGAGCTGTAGGGCGAGACGTCGATGACGAACAGCAGGACGCGGGTGCGCTCGATGTGGCGCAGGAACTCCAGGCCCATGCCCTCGCCGCGGTGGGCGCCCTCCAGGATGCCGGGGATGTCGGCCACGATCAGGCTGCGCCCCTGGAAATCGACCACCCCCAGGTTGGGGGTCAGGGTGGTGAAGGGGTAGTCGGCGATCTTCGGCCGGGCGGCGCTGACCTTCGAGATCAGGGTCGATTTGCCGGCATTGGGCAGGCCGACCAGTCCGGCATAGGCGATGAGCTTCAGCTCGAGCACGACCTGGATGGCCTCGCCCCGCTCTCCCTTCTCGGCGCGGCGCGGCGCCTGGTTGACCGATGATTTGAAATGGACGTTGCCGCGGCCGCCCTTGCCGCCGCGGGCGATGACGAAGCGGCGGTCGAGACGGTCGAAGTCGAAGACCAGTTTCTCGTCGGGGTAGGTCTTGACGACGGTGCCGGCGGGAACCTTGAGCACGATGTCGGCCCCGTTGCGGCCGGTGCACTTGCGGCGGCCGCCGGCGCCGCCGCTTTCGGCGGCGAACTGGCGCTGGTACTTGAAGTCGGTCAGGGATTGGCAGATGGGGCTGCTGACCAGGACGATGTCGCCGCCCTTGCCGCCGTCGCCGCCGTCGGGGCCGCCGCGGGGGATGAATTTCTCGCGGCGGAAACTGCGCGAGCCGTCGCCGCCGTCGCCGGCGCGGAAAGAAACGATGACGCGATCAACGAACATGGGATGGCTGCCTCGGGTGCGGGAAAAAGCGGGCGGGGGAGGCGAACCGGCCCCGCCTCGGCCTAGCTGGGATCGACCTCAACGAACTTGCGGCCGGCACGGTCGACGAAACGCACCTTGCCGCTGGCCAGGGCGAACAGGGTGTCGTCCTTGCCGATGCCGACGTTCTTGCCGGGGCGGATGCGCGTGCCGCGCTGGCGCACGATGATGGAGCCGGCGTGGATCTGCTCGCCGCCGAATTTCTTGACGCCGAGGCGCTTGGACGTGCTTTCACGGCCGTTCTTGGCGCTGCCGCCCGATTTCTTGTGTGCCATTATTCCGTCTCCTTTTCCTTGGCCCTGGCGCTTGTCTTGATCTCGATCTTTTCGATCTGGATGCGGTGCAGCTTCTGCCGGTGGCCCTGGGACTTCTGGTAGCCCTTCTTGGGCTTGTACTTGAATATGCGGATCTTTTCGTCCTTGATCTCGCCGAGGACCTTGGCCTTGACCTTGGCGTTCTTGACGTAGGGATCGCCGATGAGCACGTCTTTATCGCCCTGGACCAGCAGCACCGTATTCAGGCTGGCCGTGTCCTTTTTTACGAGCTCCGCGGGCAGCAGCTCGATCTCCAGTATATCGCCTTCGGCCACTTTATACTGCTTTCCGCCGGTTTCCAATATGGCAAACATGATCATACTCCTTGGTTGGATGTCATTTTTTATACCATAAATCAGGCCCGGAGTCAACCACGCCCAACCGCGGTTCGCCGGCCAGCGGAAAGGGCGGGCGGCCCTTCCAGAGGGGGATGGCCCGGGTCGTTTGCAGGTGCTCGATCAGGCCCACGGCCAGCTTGACCGTCTGCCGCAGCCCCTGCAGCTCCCAGGCGGGGTCGAATTCGTCGTCGACGGTGTGATAGGCGCCGCCCTTGAAAAACTCGGCCAGGCGGTTGCGGCCGGCGACGGTCCTTTCTCCCGCCGAGAGCCAGCAGGCCGGGATCCCGGCCTGGGCGAAGGGAAACTGGTCGGAACGGAAGAACAGCCCCTGGTCGGACATGGAGAACGGCGTATAGTTCAGCCCCTGGCCGGCGGCCACCTTTCGCAGCATCCCCTCCAGGGTCGAATATTGCGCCCCCTCGGCGAACATGTCCGGGCTCTTCTCCCAGACCGGCGTGGATTCGAAATTGATGTTGGCCACGATCTCCCGGGGATCGGCCCGGGAAACGAAATGTTTCGCGCCCAGCAGTCCGGCTTCCTCGGCCTGGCAGGCCAGGAAGGTCAGGCCGAAATGAAGCTCGCGCCCGGCCTCGGCGTAGACCTTGGCCACCATGGCCAGGGCGGCCACGGCCGCGCCGTTGTCGATGGCGCCGTTAAAGATCTGGTCTCCCGCTCTCCGCTCGTCGCGCCCCAGGTGGTCGATATGGGCGCTGAGGACGATGCGTTTTCCCGAGCTGCCCGGCAGCTCGGCGATGACGTTGCGCGCCGCCAGCGTGCGGGAGGCATTGCGGCCGGAGATGCGCACCTTGAATCCCAGGTCGACGGGGCGGAAGTCGCGGCGCAGGGACCGGGCGTACAGGCGGTCCAGGTCGAAGCGGCGCCCGGCCAGGAGCGAGCGCAGGCTGTCCTCGCGGACCCAGCCGCGGAACACCGGGCCTTGATCCAGGTCGGCGGGCAGGTGCAGCTCCTCTCCCGACCAGGAGTTGCGCACCACATCCCAGCCGTAGCCGGCCGTGGGGGTGGTGTGGATGAGCAGGATGGCCCTGGCGCCGGCGCGGGTGGCTTCCTCGATCTTGTAGGTCCAGCGGCCGAAATAGGTCAGGGCCTTGCCGTCGAAAATGCGGGGCAGGAACAGCCCCGGGTCGTTGACGCGCACCACCAGCACTTTGCCCCGCAGGTCGGTTTGCTTGTAGTCGTCCCAATCCCAGAGCTCCGTGCGGATGCCGAAGCCGGCGAACACGGCGTCGCCTTCCAGGCTGAACTCGCCTTCCGGGCCGACATGGCTGCCGACGATCTCTTCGCCGAACGCCAGGTCGCGCCCGCCGGCCGCTGCGCTCAGCGCCGCGAGCCGGAAGCCGTGCAGCGTGAAGGGCTGGAAGCGGCTCCGCAGCCCGAGCCCCTTGAACAGGGCATGCAGGTAGTTTTCGGCCAGCTCGCCGCCGCGGGTGCCGGGGGCGCGCCCCTCCAGGGCGTCGGCGCTGAGAAACTCGATCACGCTCTGCAGCTGGCCCTTGCCGAGTCGGTCGCAGCGCTCCTGCAGGCGGCCGCTCGCGTCGTTTCCCGTTACGGCTGCAGCGCCTGCCGCGAAAACCGCCATGGGGATGAGAATGATCGGGAGCCATTTCATGCTGCGCCTCCATTTCCCGCCGTTGACTTTTTTATTTCTCACTTTTCTCCCGCCGGGGACGCCGGCCGGTCCGCAGCGGTATGCCCGGCTACAGCGGGATGACGCGGATGGTCTTGTCCAGCTCCTGGCGCAGCATGTTCTCAATGAACTGCAGGGTGCCGCGGGTGCTGCTGATGCAGCCGCGGCAGGCGCCCAGGTAGCGGATGTAGACGCTGACCGTTCCGGGTTCGCCGGCCGTGCCCCTGGATTCGCGGATGTCGACGATCTCCAGGCTGCCGCCGTCGGCGGCCAGCATGGGCCGGACTTTTTCATCGAGCGCCGTCTCGATGGCCCGGTGCTTCTGGATCAGGTTCTTGGACTGGAAGTCGCCGGCGTCGGCCTGGACAAGGAGCCTCTCCTTCTCCATCCCGGCGCGGGTGTCGCGCAGGATGTCGACGAGGTAATGCCTGCGCTTCTCGTGGCCGCCCGGGCGGATGCACGACTTGCAGAAGGCGCCGGCCTTGGTGTACTGGGTGATCTCCTCGACCGTCTTGAGGTCGTTGATGCGGATGACGTCCTGGATGGTGCGCAGGCTGACTCGGGCGCACTCGCAGACGATATCCTCCTCGGCCAGGGTGGCGATGTCCACGCCCTTGTAGATCGAGGCCGCCTTCTTGATCACGTCGTAGGCCATGACGCTGCAATGCATTTTCTGCGGCGGTATGGCCGGGGTGCCGTCGATGTCGCGCAGGGATTTCTCCACCTCGATGTTGGTGATCTTCATGGCCTCGTCGACGGTCTTGCCCACCGACAGCTCGGCCATCATGTCGGAAGAGGCGATGGCCGTGCCGCAGCCGAAGCTCTTGAAGCGGGCCAGCAGGATGCGGTCGGTCTTGGGATCGACGGCCCAATAGAGGCGCACGGCGTCGCCGCAGGATTCGGCGCCCCAGTCGGCCACGACCAGGCGCGCTCCCAGGGAACGCGCCTCCTCCTCGCTGATCTCGCCCCGGTGGCGGGGGTCGTTCATGCGCTCGCTGACTTTCGCCGAATACTGCTCCCAGAGGGAGCCGCCGATCAGGTCGTTCTTTGCCATTTTGCCTCGCTCGTGAGTGCCGCCGCTCAGTGGCCGCCCGTGTATGTCGAAGAGATGGCCCGCAGCCTCTCGGCCGAGCGGCGGATCAGCACGGCGGCGCGGTCGATCTCCTCGGCGGTGGTGAAGCGCGACAGGCTGAAGCGGATGCCGGTATGGGCCAGCTCCTTGTCGATGCCCATGGCCACGAAGGTCGGGTTGGGCTCCAGCGATTCGGAGGCGCAGGCGCTTCCGGTCGAGGCCGCCAGCCCGCCGGAATTCAGGTCCCATATCATGGCTTCGCCTTCGATGCCCCGGAAGCTGGCCAGGATGGTGTTGGGCGTGCGCAGCTCTCTTTTCCCGACCACCAGGGTGTCGGGGACGGCCAGGATGGCGTCCTCGAGGCGATCGCGCAGGCGGCGCACCTCGCTTTTTTCGAACGCCAGGTTGTCCACCGCCAGTTCCATGGCCAGCCCCATGCCGACCAGGTAGGGCACGTTGATCGTCCCGGCGCGCTTGCCGCCCATCTGTTCTCCGCCGTGGAGCAGCGGCGGCAGCGGCACGCCCTTGCGGATGAACAGGCCGCCGACGCCCTTGGGACCGTGGAACTTGTGGGCGCTGAACGTGAGGAAGTCGACCGGCGTCCGGCTGACGTCCAGCGGCAGCTTGCCGACGGCCTGCACGGCGTCGCTGTGGAAGAGGACGCCGTTCTCGCGGCAGATCTCCGCCAGTTCCTGGATCGGGAAAACCAGCCCGGTCTCGTTGTTGGCCCACATGACCGAGACCAGCGCCGTGCGGTCGGGATGGATGTGCCGGCGCAGCGTTTCCGCGTCGACGACGCCGTCGGCGTTGACCGGCATATAGGTGACCTTGGCGCCCAGGCTCTCCAGGAAAGCGCAGGTATTGCGCACGCAGGGGTGCTCCACCTGGGTGGTCAGGATCTCGTTGCGGGCGTCGCCGCGCACCCGGCCGAACCAGATGCCCTGGAGCACGTGGTTGTTCCCTTCGCAGGCGCAGCCGTTGATGATGATGTCGTCCTGGTCGTCGGCGCCGATGCCCGAGTACAGGCGGTCCATGGCCAGGCGCATGGCAGGATGGACCTCGGTACCGAAGCTGTGCAGCGAATTGGGATTGCCGTACTGGCGGCAGAAGAACGGGTCCATGGCCTCCTTGACCCGCGGGTCGACGATGGTCGTGGCATTGTTGTCCAGGTAGATCCTATCCATGGCGTGCTCCGTTCATCCCGTCATTATAGTTTCAATTCCCGGCCAATGCAAGGGATGCCGGAAAAACCTTTTACTGTCGGACTTGTCGGGGCTATTTTTTCGCCTGCAGATCCTCGGCCAGGCGATGGTATTTTTCGTGGATGCCGGCGCCGACCTCTCGCGCTCCATCCGCTCGAAATCCCACAGCAGCGCCTCCTGGTCCTCCGCGCTCAGCAGGCGGTCGGCCATGGGGAAGAAGGCGTGGTCCTCCTTGTGGATGTGCGCCCGCAGCAGCGCGATGTAGCCGGCGAGATTCTCGCGCAGCTTCGCCAATGCGCCGTGTTCGCCGCGGCCGACCCCTTCCAGGGCGGCGGCTGCGGCCGCGGCCAGGGCCCGTCCCTGGGCATGCTCGAGCAGCATGACGGCGATGGGGCCGCTCTGGGCAGGCATGCCTTTCTCCACCAGGCGCTTGAACAACAGCCCCTCCTCCTTGGCGTGGTGGCAGCGGTCGGCGAAGTTGCGGATGAAATCGACGGCCTGGATCAGTTTGGCCGCGTCCGGCGGCCGACCCTTGTCGATGCGCGCGATCTCCGTTTCGCCCCAATCCAGGACCTTCTTGATCAGGCGGTGTTCATCCGTCAGCATGTCCGTCGCGGTCATGGGCTCCTCCATTTTTGGGCCTGTGGCGGCCCTCATTTCTTGGTTTTGTTCCCGGCGCGGATCATGGTCAGCATCATCTTGAACGGGGTGAGCGCCTTGAGGGCGTGCGGCTGGTTGGCGGGCATGATGATCATTTCCCCGGAGCCGACCTTGTACGGAACGCCGGCGATGCGGATCTCGGCCTCGCCGTCGCTGACCTGGACCAGGGCGTCGAACGGCGCCGTGTGCTCGCTCAGCGCCTGTCCTTCGTCAAAGGCGAACAGGGTGACCGTGCCGGCCTCCTTCTCCACCAGGGTCCTGCTGACCACGGCCCCCTTCTGGTAGGCGACCAGTTCATTCAGGTTCATTACTTCGCTCATGGTTTTCTCCTTGGATCAATTTTTAGCCAGCAGCCTGCCCTGGATCGAGATGGTGTAGTCATGGATGGGGATGTCCTTGCCGGAGCGGGCCAGGGCCTGGATTACCAGGGCCGTCGTCCCCGAGCAGCAGGGGACCTCCATGTGGGCGATGTGCAGCGAACGAATGTCGTGCAGCTGGAAGATCGCCGTCAATTTGGCCAGGTACTGTTCATTGGCATGATCCAATTTGGGGCAGAAGATGATCGGGATCCTGCCCCTGACGAAATCCTCATGGAACGAGGCATGGGCGAAGGGGACGCAATCGGCGGCGATGAGCAGCTCGGCGCCGTCGAACATGGATGACTGCGGGTTGAGCAGGTGCAGCTGCACCGGCCAGGTGCGCAGCTGCGATGGAGTTTCCGCCCCGGCCTCGCTGGCGGCCCCGGGCACCTTCCCCCCCCGGCGGTTGAGTTCCCGCAGCCCAGGGCAGCTCCGCGGCGCTGCCTGCGCCCCCGGGGCCGCGGACGGCTCCGGGATGCCTTTCTCGCGCAGGTACTGCCGCGCCTGCTCCAGATAGCCCTGCTCATCATGGGCGGCCAGGTGGTCGAGGTGGGCGCGGATGACGTTCGCTCCCTGGGCGGCGATGTTCTCCATGACCCGGCGTTCATCGTAGGGCTCGGCCTCCCGTTCCTCAACGTGGATGGCGCCCAGCGGGCAGGTGCCGATGCAGGCGCCCAGGCCGTCGCAGAACAGGTCGGATACCAGCCGCGCCTTGTTGTCGATGAGCTGCAGCGCCCCCTCGGGGCAGTTGGGCAGGCACTGGCCGCAGCCATTGCACAGGTCCTGGTCGATGCGGATGATCTTTCTTTTCATTTTGCTTGTCTCCTTGGCATGGCGATGGCCGTTTCCAGGGAGTTCCACAGCCTCCCTGCGGAACGCATCAGGTCGAAGGCCTGGCCGTTGATACGCCACTGCAGGACCAGCAGGCGCAGCGCCCCCATAATGATGGTGAACATGTGCTCGGGCGGCAGGCGGCGGATCGTTCCCTCTCGCTGGCCGGCGCGCAGGATTTCCAGCAGCAGGCGGCGGTGGCGCTGGAGCACCCGGTGCAGCCTGGCGGCCAGGGCGGGGTCGTGCTGGAACAGGCTCTCGGCGAACATGACCGTGGCCATGGCCCGGTCCGAGGCGAAGACCCGGCAGCGGTCAAGGAAGAACAGCCTGATCTTTTCCAAGGCGGGGCAGCCGCAGCCCCGAATTTCGGCCAGCAGGCGCTCCGAGTCGGCGGCGAACAGGTCGACGACAGTGCTCAGGATCTCCGATTTGCTGCGAAAGTGACGGTAGACGGCGGCGTCGCTGAAGCCCACCTTTGCGGCGATGCCCCGGATGGTCAGCGCCTCGGGGCCGCGCTCGGCGACGATTTCCAGCGCGGCCGCGATGATCTGCCGCTGCCGGCCCGTGATCTCCTTCATGTCCGCCTCCATGTAAGTTAATGTTTGCAAACATAACCATAATAGTATAGTTTAAGGCGCCTGTCAACCCCGGCTGCCGATTTATCCCGGTTGACAGGCTCGGGCAGGCATGGTACTAATCCATGCCATGGAACCGATCCCGCATGCTCCCCGCCTGCGCCCCGGCAGCCCGGGCTATCCCTGGCGCGTTTTTTTCGCTTGCCTGGGCGCCGCCGTCGTTTTTCGCTACCTCTGCCACAGCCTGATGCTGATCCCGGTCCTGCTCAACGAGCTGCGGCCGGCGCCTACGGTCCCCGACCTGCTGCTGGCGATCGTCCCGCGCCAGGACTGGCTGGCGCACGTCAACTACTATCTCTGGCTGGCCTGCTATTTTCCGCCCGCTTTCTACCTGCTCTGGCGCGAGCGCCGGCTCTTCGCCCGTTTCATCCTCATCGACGGGGCTGTCTCCCTGACCCGCGGCCTGATGATCCCCCTGACCGGCCTGGGCCCGCCATTCGGGACCGATGTCAACGCCCTGCGCCCCTTCGACTTCTGGCCCACCTGGTGGAAGCTGGTGAATCCCTGGCGGGCCCTGGTGGGAGACAGTGCCGGCGTCTACCTGACCAAGGACATGTTCTTCTCCGGACACGTCGCCACGACTTTCCTGCTGTTCCTGTTCGGGCGGCAACTGGGTCGCGGGCCGGCCCGCATCTTCCTGGCCCTGCACCTGTTCTCGCTGCTGGTGGTGTTCTTTTCCCACCTGCACTACACCATCGACGTCATCGGCGCCTACGCCGTCACGTTCATGCTCTTCACCCTGGGCGACCCCTGGCTGCGCCGCCGTTTCCCCGCCCTGTGCCACCCGGGTCTTTGACAAAACCAGCGGGCTTCATTACAATTTCCCCATAATCTTTCCGCACCAAGGAGGATCGCATGGGTGTCTATCTTTCCAAGCGCGCCGATCACGTGAAACTGTACCTGGCCCTGTGGCTGGTCGCCTTCATCGGGCTGTGGATGAATTTTTTCGGCGAATTCAGCGAGCCGTTCCGCGTGGCCACCATCTCCTACTTCCTGGCCTACCTGGCGGCGGCCGTCGGCGCCTACTTCATCCTGGCGCCGCTGCTGAAGGGCCGGGCCGTCACTTCCGAGAAAAGCCGCTGGCTGCCCTTCCTGCCGGCCCTGCTCCTGCTGCTGCACTGGCTGTTCCAGCAGATGGAGCGCATGTTCGCCCCCGGCGGCAGCGTGGCGCTCTTCTCCTTTGACATCCTGGTCAACCCGCTGTTCATCCTGTTCCTGTTCCTGGGCCTGGCGCTCCATCTGCTGGCGGCGCAGCCCCAGATCATGGACGCCGTCTTCGTCGGCATGAAGAACACGGTGCGCCTGTTCGTGGCCGTCTCCTTCCTGGCCCTGGGGCTGATCATCCTGGCCCAGATCATCCAGGTGGTTTCGGCGCTGGCCAGGATCGGCGTCGACATCGGCGCCTGGAGCAACTATTCGCGCCTGGGCGTGCTCAGCAGCGGCGGCCTCGTCGTCACGCTGCTGCTCGACCTGCTGCTGCTGCTGGTGCCGCTGTGCGGCTGGGTCCTGCTGCAGAAGCTGCTGGGCAAGGCCACGCCCAAATGGGACCGGCTGCTCAAGCTGCCCTGGCGCTGGCTGGCCGCCCTGCCGCTGTTCCTCATCGTCCTGGCCGCCCTGGCGCAGCCGGCGACCTTCCTGCAGCCCTGGTTCGTCATCACCGCGATCCTCTCGTTCATCTCCATCCTGGTCAATTTCCTGGCCGCCAGCCAGAACCCGGCCGCCGTGGGCATCGTCAAGCTGGCTGAGTCGTTCTTCTTCTATCCCTACCGCTATTTCCGCAAGATCGTCCAGTTCGCCAGGAAGGACCTCGAGGTGACAGAGAACGAGAATGCCGGCATCGATTATTTTTGCTATTACATAAGGGGATTCATCTGCGTCGCCGTTTTGGCTTTCTGGGCGCTGCTGGCGTTCTATCCCATCCAGCGCTTTTTCGGGCTCGATCTGCTGACCCTGCCCATGCGACCCGAGCTCTTCCCCCTCGACAGTTTCCAGGGGTTGCTGATTTACCCGCTGGTCTTCTTCATTTATCCGCCGCTTTATGCCCTGGTGATCACGCTGTTCTATGAGGTAGCGGTGCTGCTGCTGCAGATCCTGGTCAAGATCAGCCAGTACCTCGGCAAGCTGCTGGATAGGAACTGATCCCGCGCGGAGCGGGCCGGGCAGCGGCCCGCTCCCGCCGTTCCTATTTTTCCGCCAGGACCGCTTTTACCCAGACCTTGCGCTTGCTGGCGGGGGGCTCGCCGGGCATGCCTCCGTGTTCAACCCCCATGCCGGGGCCGCCGCCACTCCGCCTGGAGCCGCCCGGTCCGCCCGGCGGGCGTTTCATTCTTCCTTTGTCATCGCCCCGGGGAATGTCGATCTCCCATGACAGCCCGATAGCGAAGGTCTGTCCCGGGCGGATGTCCAGTCCCGGCCAGGCACCAGATCCCCGGATGGGCAGGCGCAGCTGGTAGGAAAAATCGCCCCAGTCGCTGGCCAGGCGCACAACCGGTCCCTGCGAGCCGTCGGCGGCGATGAGTGTTTCCTTGTCCTTTTCCGGGCCGATGACCTTCAGAAGCGCCTGCGCCGGCCGGGGCGCCGACGTTCCCTCGCGGGGGTTCGCACCGCCTGGGGGTCTTGCCTTGTCGTCGCGATCTCCCTCCCGGGCCGGCGCCCCTGGCGAAGAGTTCCCAGGGGGCCCGCCGGGCGGGATGGCGCGGAGCGGCGCCTTGCTGACATGTTCCAGACCCAGACGACGGGCCTTGCCGCCCCTGGCGTCGACCCATAAGCTGAGGCGGACGGATCCGGGCTCGCGCCGAGTGCCGCGGATATCGGGAGTGAAGAACACGTACAGGTTCCGCTCATCGTTGCCCACGCCGATCATCATGCCGTTCTCGAAGAGCTGGCTTGTGATCCTGCGGCTGAAATCCTCCAGCGGTCCTTGCGGCCGGGCGGGCAGGTCCAGCCACTGGCCGGGAAGGCGCGGCAGGCTGCGGCAACTTGCCAGCAGGGAGAAAGCAATGCCGGCCGCCAGCAGGACGGCGCAGCGGTTCGTTCCGGTCCAGGGTTGTTTCATGGCGTTTTTCTCCGCGAAAAGAGATTTGCCGATCCGCTGCAATAACAACCGGACGCGACGGACCTTGCGGATGGATCTAGGCGCGGATCCGCTTCCGGGCCAGCGGCACGGCAACGGCGAGGAATACCAGCTCGACGGCGAGGAAAACCAGCAGCCCCCGCATGGCGCCCGAAGTGAAGCCGTAGGCATGCAGCCCCAGGCCGAGCAGGTTGACCCCGAACCAGGCCAGCGCCACGGTGACGAGCGAGCCGACGGCGCCGGCGGCCAGGCCGATGGGCCCGATCCAGCCCGCCAGCCGGGAGTGGAACAGGGCGGCGCACCAGGCGATGATCAGCAGGGCGCCGTTCTCCTTGGGGTCCCAGCCCCAGAACCGGCCCCAGGACTGGTCGGCCCAGATGCCGCCCATGAGCGTGCCGATGACGGTGAACACCAGCCCGAAGGCCAGGACGGCGTACAGCAGGCGGGCGCTGCTGGCGTCGTTGCGCCCGCGGACGGCCTGGATGATCAGCGCATGGCCGATGATGCCGGCGACGACGCAGCCGGCATAGCCGAGGGCGATGGTCACCACGTGGGTCGCCAGCCACAGGTTGGAATCGAGCACAGCCGTCAGCATGCCCATGGTGTCGCCCTCGAGCGCTTGGCGCCCGGAGACAACGAGCAGGGCGGCCGCGGCCAGGGCGCCGGCGGCCAGGCCGGGCCCCCGCTTCTGCAGCCGGGCCGCGACCAGGCCCAGCGCGGCGGCGGTCCAGGCGACGAAGACGAACGTCTCGTAGAGGTTGGTCACCGGCGGCCGGTTGCTGATCAGCATGCGGGCGGCGATGCCCAGCGTGTGGGCCAGGAAACCCGTTGCGACAGACCATGCCGCCATTTGCGCCAACAGGGAAGAGCGGCAGGCCATGGCCAGGAGCAGGAACAGCAGCGCCAGGCCGTATGCCAGTCCGGCCAGGAAGAAGGGGCTGGCGCGGTTGTACAGCACCTCCAGGGAGATCTTCCATGGCCGGGGCGTGCCCGGCCCCAGGCGGCCGCGGACGGAACGGTTGAACCCGGCCAGGGCGCGGTCGAATGCCGCGGGATCGTTCCGGCCGTACGCCCGGGCCGCCGTTGCCAGGAGCGAGATCTCCGCCTGTACCGTTCCCGGCAGCGGCGTGCCGTGGGCCAGGGCCCTGCCCGGGCTGAGCCAGCGATCGCCGGCCAGGGGGATGACGGCCGGCAGCGAGGATGAGCCGCCGGCCCCGCCCGCGGCTCCTTCGCCGCCCAGCGCGAAGGCGAACGAGTGCAGCAGGCCGTGAAAGGCCGACAGGTTGTAGAACAGGCGCAGCGCTTCGAATTCGACCCGGTCGAGGTCTTTCTCGTCCCGGGAGGAGCTGCGGAAGGCCAGCTCGTGCAGCCGGCGCAGCCCGGGGTGCAGCTGCGCGTGCGTGTAGCGGCCGCGCCTGCGGTTCGTCACGCCGATGGCGTCCAGCAGCTCGGGCTGCCGGACCAGGAAGACGGCGTCGGCGGCGCTGGCGCCGGGAGAAAAAAGGACGCGCGAAAGCCATTCGCAGGGGTCGATGCCATCCGGTCGGGCGCGGCCCGAAAATTGCCTGAGCAGGTTGCGGGCGAATGTGTCCATGGGCTTCAGCCGCCCCTGGTCCATGACCAGCACGCGGCGGAAGGATTTCAGGCGGTGTGGAGGGGACGCGGCGGGCAGAAAGGCCGGCGACAGCAGCCAGCCGGCCAGCAGCCAAAAGGCGGCCTGCCGTTTCATGGCTTCCGCCCTTTCGCCGCCGGGGATCTTTTCCAGCCACAGGCGATTTGGGCCAGGAAATGCCAGGCCAGCCCCAGGAAGAGCAGGGCGCTGGCCGCGTAGGGAAGCCAGCGGCCCGAGTTGCGCACCACCGAGAATGTGGAGCTTTCCACCCCGTCCTTCTCCTCGGCATAGGAGGACTGGTAGAACGTGTAGCCGCCCGTGCGCAGCGGCCGGTTCATGGCGATGACGGCACTCCGGCTGCGCCCGTCGCCGGCGATGACCTCGACGCGGCTGGTGAAGCTCTTGGGAATGTCGGTCCCCGGGTGCATGACCTTTTCGAAGTCGACCAGCTTCAGCGCGAAGGGCAGGCGGATCCCGGCCTGGCCGTCGGCGTGCGACAGGACGCCGGCGCTTTCGCCTTCGCGCAGGGTCAGGAAGTATTCGCCGGTCTTGAGCGAAATGACAAAACCGCCGGCGATGAGCAGCAGCAGCCCGTAATGGATGAGGATCAGCCCGGCGTGGCGCCAGCGGTAGCGCAGGCGGAATGCCGCGGCCGCCAGCAGGTTGACGAAGAGGAGCAGCCCGGCCGTCAGCAGGCCCGGAAGGGGAATGAAGCCGAAGAGCAGAAAGACCCAGGCGGCGAAGACGTCGCGCTGGGCGGCGTAGAGGCCGTGCTCGGCCTGCCAGGCGGTGCCGCCGAGGACCAGCGATGCCAGCAGCAGCAGCAGGACGACGGTCAGCTTCAGCGAGGCCAGCGAGCGGCCGATCCCGGCCAGGGCACCTGGACGCATGGTATTTTTCATGGGCGGAACGCTGACGCCAGTTATACCATGGCCGAAGGGAATGGTCAAAAGCATCGCGCCGGCTGCAGCCCGGCCCGCAGCCGGACGGATCGTCAGCGGCGCTGGCCGCTCATGGCTCCACGGGCAAAAAAAAACCCGCCCCCCGGAGGGGGCGGGCAAAAGTCAACTCGGAACGGTCAGTTGACGTTTAGAAGCTGAACTTGAATCCGAGGCGCGCGGTCAGCGGCGAGTAGGGATACTCGCCCATGAGGTAGCGCGGGTCGAGGACGGGGTCGTAGTCGTTGATGTCCCAGGCGCCCTCGGCGATCCGCTCGTCGGAGATGGCCACGGCGCCCTGGTTGTAGATCCCGTACAGGCGCTGCGGCTTCTGCATGTTGAAGATGTTGTCGATGTTGAGGTTGATGTTCAGGTTGTTCCTGCCGAGCTTGAGGTTGTATTCGCAGTAGAAGTTGGCGTACCACAGGAAGGGGGAGCGTTTCTCGTTGCCGCGGCCGAAGGGGAAGTAGCCCTGGTAATCCATGGCCCATTCGGTCGATGTCGGCACGCCGCTCATGGCGTTCAGCACCAGCCCGGTGGTCAGGCCGATCGGGAAGGAGTAGGAGCCATAGGCCTTGAAGTAGTGGGGGCGGTCGCCGGGCAGCGGGCCGATGGACGGATTCAGGTCGCGGTCCAGTGAGACGTACCAGTTGTCGAAGTAGCGGGCGACGTTGGGGTTGGAGCGGGCCGTCGTGCCGAAGCGGTTGGAGGTGGCCGTCTCGTCGCCCGAGGCCAGGCCGCTGTAGTTGCCCCTCAGGCTGCTGTAGGTGTAGGAGACGCCGCCCAGCCAGTTGTCGGAGAAGCGCTTGTCGAGGGAGATGTTGATGGCGTAGTAGTCGCGCTTGGCCTTGACGCAGTCGGGAGCGTTCTGGGGGATCAGGCCGGCGGCCCTGGCCTCGGCGTATTTCCCCTTGAGGAAGTCGCTGCCGGGGTTGGTGGTGTAATACAGTTCGCCCGCTGGCAGCACGATGCCGCAGTCCTCGATGGCCCAGAGCAGGGCCTTGTTGACGAAGCGCACCGAGAGGGACAGGTTCTCGCGCAGCCTCTTTTCAAGGCCGAAGGAGATCTCGCGCTGGGTCATGGGCTTCATGTCGGGATCGGTGTCCTCGAACGAGGGGACGCGGAAATCGAGCGTATTGCCGTCACCGAGCAGCTGGCGCCCGGGGAAGTAGCCGTCGACGCCGATCTTGTCCCATTCGTAGGTGTCCAGGGCGTAGTAGGCGCTCTTCCACTTGGTGCCGCCGTAGGAACCGGCGGCCATGTTGAGCTTCATGACGTCGTAGAACATGCCGAAAGAGCCGAACACCTTCATCGAGGAGTCGCCGTTGACATCCCAGATGAAGCCGAAGCGCGGGGCGATCTTGTCGGCGAAATCGAATTCGATGGCGGTCATGTCCTTGTACAACGGGTCGTCGCTGTAGGAGGGGATGACCTCCTTCTCGGCGCGCACGCCGAAATTCAGCGTCAGGCGGTTGGCGATGGTCCAGGAATCCTGGAGGTAGCCGGCGAACATGTTGCCGTAGGCGTTGTAGAAGTTGCCGTAGGGGCCGGTCACGTCGTTGCCGCGCACGCCGTAGTAGCCGTACTTGCCGCGGCCGTAGTTGGTGCCGTAGGCGATGAAGTCGCGGTCCCAGGCGTAGAAGATAACTGGATTGAGGGCTGTGTTGTCGACGTTCTCGCCGCGGCGCATCCAGCTGAAGCCGGCCTTCCAGGAGTGCTCGCCGCCGAGGTTCATGAAGTAGGAGGCGTCTAAGCTCACGCTCAGCTTTTCATTGACGTTCTTGTTGACCGTGGTGGCATTGGTGCGCGAGTAGTTCTGGTAGCCCGAGGCCTTCTGGTAGGCGGCCGGGATGTCGAGCAGGCCGATGTTGGTGGTGCGGAAATAGCCGCCGGGAGCCTCGGTCATGAACTGGAAGCAGGGCTCGGTGGGGAAGACCTGCGGTTTGTTCTGGTCGGTCCGGAAATACCCGGCCCGGGCGCTGAACATGAAGTTGTTGCCCACGGTCAGGTCGGCGTTGACGTTGCCCGACATGTTGGGGTAGGAGAAGCCGTAGTCGTCGTAGGAGACGGCGGGATCGGGGTTGCCGAAGGCGTTGGAGAGGTCGCCCTGGTACTTGTAGAAGTTGTTGACCACGCTGGCGCCCACGCGCAGGTTCTTGAACGGCTGGGCGGTCAGCTTGAGCGAGTAGTTCATCTGGTTCTGGGTGCGCTGCCAATCCCGCGTCTCGCCGCTGAGATAGGTGGTGGTGCGCGTGTTGTGGAAGTAGCTCGGGATGACCGAGCCGAAGAACCAGAGCCGGTCCTTCAGGATGTAGCCGCCGAGGTTGAAGCCGCCTTCGAGGGCGTAGTCATCCTCCACGCCGAAATAGACGTCGTAGGGATGCTGGACGGCGATGGAATCGTCGTTGAAGTCCAGGTCCAGCTTGGGGCCGTTCTTGGCGCGCAGCGCGGAGCCGCTGTAATAGCCGACGACCTCGCCGTGGAAGGCGTTGCCGCCCGAGCGGGTGATGACGTTGACCACGCCGCCCAGCGAGCCGCCGAACTCGGCCTGGTAGCCGGAGGCCTTGACCTGCACCTCGTCGACGAAGTCGAACGACACGCTCTGGCCGGGGCGGCCCGTCGTGATGTTGGTGGTGTCGGCGCCGTCGACGTAATACATGTTCTCCAGGCCCGAGGCGCCGTCGACCGACATGCCGCCCGCGCCCAGCGGTTCGTTGGAGACGCCGGGGATGGCGGTGATCAGCGAGTCGAAGTTGCGGCCCTTGGGCAGGGTCTGGAAGACCTCCTTGGTCAGGGTCATGCCCTTGGCCGTGCTCTTGACGTCGATCTGCGCCACCTGGCCGGTGATGGTGACCACCTCGTTCAGGTTGCCGAGCTTCATCTCGACCTTCATGTTGAGGGTCTGTTCCAGCGCTACCAGGATGTTATCGCGCACGACCGTCTGGAATCCGTCCAGGCTGAAGACCAGCTTGTAGGTGCCCGGATTCAGGTTGAAGAGGCGGAAGGCGCCGTTCTCGTCGGTGACCGCCGTGGCCTTGCCGACCAGCTTGGGGCTGGTGGCCTCGACGGTGACGCCGGGGATGAGCGAGCCGTCTTCGAGCTGCACCGAGCCGAAGATCTTGCCCGTTGTCTGCTGGGCGCACAGCAGCCCTGAGATCAGGAGCATGCCGAGAGCCAGCATCGTGAACCGTTTTACAGTTCTCATTTTGTTTGTCCTCCTTTTTCAATTGACAAAACACTCATCACCTTGCAAAGATCGTGCCAAGTATGCTCCGGGATGCGGCGCGGAGCTGCCTGATGGGGATGGATCGTGAAGAACCTTGTCCATTCAGGCTTTCCGGATGGATTGCGTGGACCGGCCTGCGAACTGCCGGCCGGCGGCCGCGGTGTCCGTTCCGGCAAAAACCGTGGTTTTCAGTATTTCCATTCAAAAGCAGCGGGAAAAGCCAATAAATTGAATGCATATGGGCTGTCCAATTCGCTCGAAGCCCGCCGTGGGTGGGAATGCGCTGGAAAGAAATAATATTTTGGCTCCTCTCACAAATTTGTGCAGTGTTTGGCTTATTGGGGGTGCGATCTGGTTGGACTCAAGCACCAAGTTCCAAGCACCAAATTACAAATAAGCTCCAAATTCCAATAACCAAATGACCAAAACGAAAAAAAAACATTAAAATGGCTTTCGTTTAGGACATTGGAATTTGGAACTTGGAATTTATTTGGGATTTGGTGCTTGTTGCTTGGAATTTTATCCCATCCCTCGCTCTTCTGGCCTTATACTCGTCCATGTTCACTCAAACATGTGCATGAATTTGCGTGAGGAGCCAATATTTTATTCGCATCGGCTGCCGCCAGCGAGTCCTGAGCGCAAGAAATCTTTTGGCCGGCGGTTTTTTCTCCGAGCGCTCGGCAATGGCTTGCCTTGTCAATGAAATAAGGTTTTGTTATAATGCGACATCATGGATTTCCAGCGAGGCCGATGATGAAACGATTGTTCCTGGCGTTGTGCGTGTGCGCATTCTGCTTCTCCCTGGTCGCCGAGTCCGAGAAGGAGCTCCTCCAGAAGCTCCCTCCCCGCCACCGCAAGTGGATCAGCGAAGAGGTGGTCTACATCATCACCAAGGTGGAGAAAGAGGTCTTCCTGCAGCTGGGGTCGGACCAGGAGCGCGAGACGTTCATCAGCGCCTTCTGGAAGCAGCGCAATCCCAATCCCAACCTGCCGGAGAACGAGTTCCGCAAGGAGCACTACCGGCGCATCGCCTACGCCAACAACTGGTTCGGCAAGGACTCGCCGGCGCCGGGCTGGCGCACCGACATGGGGCGCATCTACATCACCCTGGGCGAGCCGAAGGCCATCGAGCGCTATGAGAGCGACAACGACGTCTACCCCTCCGTCGTCTGGTTTTACCAGGGCATGGCCTCCAAGGGGCTGCCCGATTCGTTCAACGTCGTCTTCTTCAAGCAGCACGGGCTGGGGGAATACGAGCTGTATTCTCCCGTCAAATTCGGGCCCCAGGCGCTGATGCGCAATTACACCGGCGACGCCACCTCCTACCAGAACGCCTACTATGCCCTGATGGAGATCCAGCCGCAGCTGGCCGCCGTCTCCCTGTCGCTGATATCGGGAGAGCCGGTGGGCGTGACGCCCTCGCTGGCATCGGAGCTGCTGATCCGCGAGAAGATCCCCGAGGCCCCGCGGCGGGCCATCAAGGACATCTACGCCAGCAACTTCCTGAAGTTCCGCGGCCAGGTCGAGATCGACTACGCCGACAACTTCATCGAGAGCAGCACCCAGCTCAACGTGTTCCACGACCGCACCGGGCATTATTTCGTCCATTACCTGATCGAGCCGCGGCGCCTCTCGCTGGAGGAGCACCAGGGAAAGTACTACACGACGCTGGAACTGTCGGGCAACATTTCCGACAACTCGGGCAAGATGCTCACCCAGATCTCGCGCCGCGTTCCCGTCGAGCTGAGCGCCGGCCAGATGCAGCGCATCAAGGACAAGCTGTTCAGCTTCCAGGACATGATCCCGGTCATCCCCGGCAACTGGCGCCTTACCGTGTTCCTGAAGAACCTGACCACCAAGGAGTTCACTTCGCTGGACAAGGAGTTCGTCATCCCGGCCGGGGAGAAGCCGGGCATGTCGCCGCTGCTGCTCGCCAACCGCAAGGCCGACGTGGCCGGCATCGCCGCCCACAAGCCCTTCCGTTTCGGCAACACCCACCTGCTGCCCTCGCCGCGCAACGACTTCCTGGCCGGCGACGACCTGACCGTCTTCCTGCAGCTCCACGGCCTGGACGCGGCGCTGCGCCGGGACGGCGTCCTGGAGTACACGCTGGTGCGGCGCGGGGAAACGGTGCTGCGCCATGAGCGGCGCCTGAGCGAGTGCGGCACCCTGCCCGACGTGATCGCGACCTTCCCCTTGAAGGACCAGTCCGCGGCCTACTACACCGTCACGGCGACCCTGCTGGGCGCGGGCCGGAAGGAGGTCATGGCGCAGAGCGCCGATTTCTTCATCACCCCGCAGCCGGCGCTGCCCCGTCCCTGGGTGCTCTCGGTGCCCACCGCCGCCGGCGACGAGGCGTGGTTCCTCAACGAGCTGGGACGGCAGTACATCCAGGCGCGCCGGTTCGACAAGGCGCGCCCGCTTCTCGAGGAAGCCTTCCACCGCGACCCGGCCAGCACCCGCTTCGGCATCGATCTCTGCAACGCTTTGCTGCAGGGGCGGGAATACGCCCGGGTGAAGTCCATCGCCGGCCCCATGGTCAAGGAGCAGTCGCGCTTCGAGTTCAGCCTGGTGCTGGGCCAGGCCTGCCAGGGACTGGGTGAGTTCGAGGAGGCCATCGCCCAGTACGCCGAGCACATCACCCGCTTCGGGGCCAATGTCCAGGTCTTCAACCAGATCGGCGAATGCTACCTGCAGCTGGGCAATCCCGCCGAGGCGCTGAAGGCCTGGGAGAAGTCGCTGAGCCTCAATCCCAAGCAGCCGCAACTCCAGGAAAAGATCGCGGCCTTGAAGAAAAACAAGCCATGATTCCGTCTAAACCATACGCGCCGGCAAGCGGCGAAACACAGGAGGTAGGGAAGATGAATAGAGCGAACATGAAATTCTGGGCCGTCCTGGCCTGCGTGCTGGTCCTGGCCGTCTCGGGTAACGCCCAGGCCGGCCGCGGCAAGGCGCGCCTGAGCGGCACCGTGACCAACGAGCAGGGCCAGCCGGTGGCCGACGCCGACATCCAGATCGAATTCGACAAGGGTGGCCTGACCGACAAGACCAAGACCAACAGCAAAGGCGAGTTCTTCTTCATCGGCCTGGGCACGGGCACGGTCCGGGTCACGGCCACCGCCGACAGCTATCTCCCCGCCAGCACCATCCTGCGCGTCGAGCAACTGCGCGACGGCGCCCGCAACTTCACTTCCCTGGTCATGAAGGAGGACAAGGAGGGGAAGATGCGCCTGAAGGACGCCGCCGCCCTGGAGGAACTGGAGCAGGGCAACCAGCTGTTCAACGAGCGCAAGTTCGACGAGGCGCTGGCCGTCTACCAGGACTTCTTTGCGAACAACCCCAACGTCTACCAGATCCTGTTCAACATCGGCGACGTCTTCCGCGAGAAAGGCGAGTTCGACAAGGCCAACGAGTACTACCTCCAGGCCCAGGCCAAGGCCAGGGAGAAGGCCGACGTCGTCCTGCAGGCCAAGGCGCTGGCCTCGCTGGGCGAGGTCTGCCTGCGCCAGGAAAAGTTCAAGGAGGCGGGCGACTACTTCACGCAGTCGATCGCCCTCAATCCCAAGGACGAGATCCTGGCCTACAACGTGGCCGAGATCTTCTTCGGCCGCAACCAGGCCGACAAGGCCATCGAGTACTATAAGCTGGCCACGCAGATCAAGCCCGAGTGGAGCGAACCCTACGAGAAAATGGGCTACGCCTACCTGAACAAGGGCGACATGAAGGCGGCCATCGGCGCCTTCCAGGATTTTCTCAAGCACAATACCGACGAGGCCAAGGCCCAGATCGTGCAGGGCCTGATCGACTCGCTTTCGGGGGTCAAATAACTCAATAACCGTGTCAGTGTCAGTGACAGTGTCAGTGTCAGCAAGAATTCAAGATGAGCCCAGTGTTAGTGATAGTGTTAGTGTTAGCAGGGGAACTTAACGAACTTCAGTGTCAGTGACAGTTTCCCAGGGTAGGGGCAGGCCCCTGTGCCTGCCCCATGGCATTCACCGAAAGAAACTATGCGGAATCCAGGGCGGACACAGGGGTCCGCCCCATCTTGATTTGTTTTAATCGGAATTTGTTTGTGATTTGGTGCTTGGGATTTGGAATTTAAGTCCGACGAGTACCTTTCTTCCGCCTTATGTCCTGTGTCCTACGCCAACTGCTGGTTCTTCACTTTGGACTTTTGCCTTTCGCCTTTTGCCTTTATCTTCTCTCTTCCCTGCGCCCTCCGCCCTGCTCCGAGTTAAAGGCTGGCATTCAGAAACTTAGTCTGATCCCCACCCTGGCTTCGAGCGGCGGCAGGAAATCGGCAGCCATGAGGAAGCGCGGGTCCAGTTCCGGATTGTGGGCGTCTATGTTCCATGTGCCCGCCAGCAGCTCTTCCTGGGACAGGGCCACGGAATACCGGTTGTAGAACGGGTAGAGGCGCTGCGCGGTCCCGGCGTTGAACAGGTTTTCCACGTTCAGGTTGAGGCTCAGCGTGTTCCGGCCGAGCCGCAGGCTGTATTCCAGGTAGAGGTTGGCCAAGAACAGGAAGGGAGAGCGCTTCTGGTCGCCGCGGCCGTAGGGCAGAAAGGCCAGGGCCTCGCCCCGGGTGTCTTCCACGATCCATACCGTGGAGGCAGGGATGCCGCTCATGGCCTGGAGGACCAACCCGGCGTCCAGGCCGAAGGGGAAGGCATAGGTGCCGTAGGCCTTGAAGTAGTGGGGACGATCGCCGGGGAGCGGGCCGGAGGCGTCGGCCAGCGAGAGGGTGCGCGAGGAGAGCCAGGTGTCGAAGCTGCCCGACCTGTAGGGCAGGCCGTTCTCCAGGCCGTCGCCGCCGGCCAGGCCGCCGTAGTTGCCCCGCAGCCGGCTGAAGGTGTAGGCGGCACCGCATAGCCAGTTGCCTGAGAAACGCTTCTCCAGCGCGACGGTCAGGCCGTCGTAATCGCGCCGCGCCGGCTGGGGGTCGGGAACGGCCTGCGGCAGAAGCCCGTTCGCCCTGGCCCAGGCGAATTTCTCGCGGATGAAAGCGCCGCCCGGGTTGGCGATGTAGGAATACTGGCCGATCGCGGTCGACACGCCGATGTCCTCGATGGCCTGGACCAGGTGCCTGCGGACGAAGCGAGCTGACAGGACGATGTCCCGGCCCAGCACCTTCTCCAGTCCCAGAGCGAACTCATTCTGGGTCATGGGCTTCAGGCCGGGATCGGTGGCTTCCATGTCGGGCTCGCGAAAATTGAGTGTCTTGCCGGGGAGAAGCAGCTCCCCCGGATAGTACCCGTTCACGCCGATCTTGTCCCACTCATAGGTGTCCAGCGTGTAATAGGCGCTCTGCCACTTGAAGCCGCCGTAGGCCTTGGCGGCCATGGCCAGCTTCAACTCGTCGTGGAACACGCCCAAGGAGGCGAAGGCCTTGAGCGACGAGTCGCCGCGGACGTCCCAGACCAGGCCCAGGCGCGGGGCCAGCTTGTCGCCCAGGTTGAAGCGGATCGGGCGCCATCCTTCGTACTTGGGATTTCCCGTGGCGTAAGACGGGATGGTTTCGCTCTCGGCGCGCAAACCGGCGGTCAGGGTCAGGCGGTTGGCCAGCGTCCAGGAATCCTGGACGTACAGCGCCAGCATGTTTGCGTAGGCCTTGTAGAAATCCCCGTAAGGACCGGTCAGCTCGCTGTTGCGCACGGCGTAGTAGCCGTACTTGCCGCGACCCGGCCCGGCGTAAGGGTAGCAACCGAGGGAGCGATCCCAGGCCAGGGAGACGATCGGGGCGTCAAGGGTGTTGTCGACGTCCTGGCCGCGCCGAGTCCAGGAAAATCCCGCTCTCATGTGATGCTCGCCGGCGAGATGGAGAGAAAGGGAGACATCGCTGGCCAGACTCAGCTTTTCGGCGATGTTGCGCTTCATGCTAAAGAGGATAGGCCGGGTCGGTCCCCAAGAATTCTGGTTTGGATCCAATAAATATTCCGGCGGGATATCAGGGAACACATATGGGCTGGTGTAGAAGTATCCCGAGGGGGCCTCGGTACGGAAGTAATAATATGGGGTGGCTCCAGAGCCGACGAGCGGGTCGTTCTGGTTGCTTCTGAAGAATCCGGCGCGTGCGCCTGCCTGGAAATTGTTTCCTGAACTCCAGTCGGCGCTGAAGCCCGCCGAGAGGTTGGGATAGCTGTGGCCATAATCATTATAGGATATATAAGGGTCGGGGTCGCTGGGGAAGCCGGGCAGATCGCCCTTGTACTTGTGAAACAGGCTGACCAAACTGGCGCCGAGGCGCAGGTTGGGCAGGGCCCGGGATGTGAGCTTCAGCAGGAAGTTCAGCTCCCTTTCCGTGCGCTGCCATTCGCTGGAAAATCTCCTGTAATAATCCAGGGTGCGGGTATTGGCATGAATGACCGGCAGGAATGAGGCGAAAAACCAGAGCTTCTTCTTGAAGATGGGGCCGCCGAGGCTGATGCCGGCTTCGAGGCGGGAATCGTCGTTGTCGCCGCTGAAATACTCGTAGGGCAGGTAGGTCGCCTGGCTTCTGTCGTCCGGATCGAGCGCCAGGACGTCCGCAGGGTGTGCGCGCAGCAAGGCGCCGCTGTAGTAGCCGACAACCTCGCCGTGGAGCCTCTCGCCGCCCGAGCGGGTGACGACGCTGACCACGCCGCCCAGGGCACCGGGGAATGAGGCCTGGGCGCCGGAGGATTCGTACTGAACCGAGTCAACGAAGTCAAAAGCGACGGCCTGGCCGGGCGATCCGTCGCGGATGTCGGTGACGTCGATGCCGTCGATAAAGTATTTGTTTTCCATGGCCGTGGCGCCATCGACCGAGGCACCGCCCAACAGCAGCGATTCATCGCTGAAACCGGGCGCCAGCGATGCCAGCGAATCAAAGCGGTGCCCCCTGGGCAGCGACCGGAATGATTTCCGATCCAGGGCCAGGGCCGTCGCGGGGCTCTTCACGTCAAGGAAAACGTCGGGGATCCATGGAAGGTCGGAGGGACGGAACTCGAGCGTGACCTTCAGGGTGGCGGCCTGCCCGATGGCCAGGGCAAGATTTCCAACCAATTTTTCCGCAAAGCCGTCCAGAGCGAATTTCAGCTCGTACACGCCGGGGGGCAGGGCGGTGAGCCGGAAAGAGCCATCCAGGCCCGTGACCGCGGTAGCGTCGCCGATCAGCTTCGGGCTGGTCGCGATGATGCGAACTCCGGGAAGCGGTGTACCGTCCTCGGCCGTTACCGCTCCAAGTATCGTGCCGGTTGTCGCCTGCGCGGCCAACGGCGGGGAAATGAGCGTCAACAGAATGGCTGCAAGGAAGAATCGTCTTGTCGCTTTCATGGAATCGTCCTCCTTTCATGACAGAATTCGCAAAACAACTTCCCGATATCCATATTTAAGCATAATTGCTGCCATTGCCTTGGCCGTTGAATGAAAAGTGATAGCGATAGTGGTAGTAGCAGGCAATACACGAACTATATCGTGATTCGTGATTCGTAATTCGTGATTCGAAAGAGCAAGACGTCGATCCTTTTCTAGTCTCATGCCGTTCTGAAGAGGATGGTTCACTTTTCTTTCAACATCGAACATCGAACATGGAACATGGAACGTGGAACGTGGAACATGGAACCTCTTCTTAACTTTTGCCTTTTGCCGTTTGACTTTTGCCTTTTCTTTTTTTTCAGTACAAAAAAAAACCCCGCCCCCCGGAGGGGGCGGGGCAAAAGTCGCTAACTAGGAATTAGCTGACGTTTTAGAAGCTGAACTTGAGGCCCAGGCGGGCGGACAGCGGAGTGCCGCGGATGCCGTCGCCGTAGAACCACATTTCCTTCTTGAACAGGGGATCCAGTTCGATGTCCTCGATCTCCCAGGTCTTGCTGACCATCTCCTCGTAGGAGGGAGCGGTGCCGCCGTAGTTGTAGATCTGGTAGATGCGCTGGGCGGTGCGCGTGTTGAAGATGTTGTCGACGTTCAGCGAGATGTTGAGGTTATTCTTGCCCAGTTTCAGGTTGTACTCGGCGTAGGCGTTGGCGAACCAGAAGAAGGGAGTGCGGCCCAGGTCGCCGCGGTTGAAGGGCAGGTAGCCCTGGGCGTCCATGGAGTACTCGGTCGAGACCGGGGTGCCGCTCATGGCGTTGATGACGGTGCCGACGGTCAGGCCCATGGGGAAGGTGTAGGAGCCGTAGAGCTTGAAGTAGTGGGTGCGGTCGCCGGGCATGACGCCGTCGATCTTGTTCAGCTGCTTATCGAACGCCAGGTACCACAGGTCGAAGTAGCGCTCGACGTTGGGGTCGGTGCGGCCGTACTCGTCGCCCGAGGCCAGGCCCGAGTAGTTGCCGGTCAGGCGGCTCCAGGTGTAGGAGATGCCGCCCATCCAGTTGTTGGAGAAGCGCTTGTCCAGCGAGAGGTTGAGGCCGTAGTACAGGCGCTTGGCTTTCGGGATGTCGGGAGCGCCCTGCGGGATGAGGCCGAGTTCCTTGGCTTCGATCCAGCGCTGCTTGATGAAGTCGCCGCCGGGGTTGGTGGTGAAGTAGGACTCGCCGTGCGCGGTGACGACGCCGATGTCCTCGATGGCCCACAGCAGGTTCTTGTTGACCAGGCGGGCGGTGAAGGCCAGGTCGTCACGCAGCTTCTTTTCCACGCCGGCCGAGAGCTCGAGCTGGCTCATGGCCTTCATGTCGGGGTCGGTGGTGTCGAAGGAGGGGATGCGGAAGTCGAAGACGGCCAGGGGCGTGCCGTAGTTCCAGCCTTCCTTGCCGATCTTGTCCCATTCGTAGGTGTTGAGGGGATAAATGGCGCTCTTCCACTTGAACCCGCCGTAGGAACCGGCGGCCATGGCGAGCTTCATGACGTCATAGAACATGCCGGCCGAGCCGAAGACCTTCAGCGAGGAGTCGCCGTTGACGTCCCAGACGAAGCCGAAGCGGGGAGCGAGCTTGTCGCCGAAGCCCCACTCGATGGGCTTGGCATCTGCGAAATCCGGATTGTCGCTGTAGGAGGGGATGTACTCGGCCTCGGTGCGCACGCCGAAGTTGATGGTCACGCGGTTGGCGATGGTCCAGGAGTCCTGCAGGTACAGCGCATAGCGGTTGGCGTAGGCCTTGTAGAAGTCGCCGAAAGGACCCGCGTCGGCGGCGCCGCGGATGGCGTAGTAGCCGTAGGTGCCGCGGCCGTAGTCGGTGCCGTATGCCTGGTAGCTGCGGTCCCAGGCCAGGAAGACGATCGGGAAGCTGGCCGATTCGTCATAGTTCTGGCCCTGGCGCACGAACTGCAGGCCGGCCTTCCAGGAGTGTTCGCCGGCGAGGTTCAGGAAGTAGGTCATGTCGGCGTTGACGCTCATCTTTTCGTCGAGGTTCTTCATCAGGTCGTACGGATAGGCCGAGGCGCTGCGGAAGCCGGTGGGCCTGACGTACTGGGAGGGGATGCCGGGGATGCCGGCGTTGGAGGTGTTGAAGTAGCCGCCCGGGGCCTCGGTGACGAAGCGGTAGAAGGTGTCGGTGGGGCGGATCAGCGGGTTCTTGGCGTCGCGCATGAAGTAGCCGCCGCGGACGCTGAGCATGAAGTTGTTGCCCACGGTCAGGTCGGCCGAGGCGCTGGCCGAGAAGTTGGGATAGGTGATGCCGTACTCGTCGGGCGAGACGGCGGCATTGGGGTTGCCCCATGAGGATTCGAGGTTGCCCTTGTACTTGTAGTGGTTGTTGACGATCGAGGCGGTCAGGCGCAGGTTGCGCACGGGCTGCGCGGTCAGCTTGGCCGAGAAGTTCATGTACTGCTCGGTGCGCTTGTAATCCTTGATGGTCGTGCCCTCGCCGCCGAAGTCGACGGTGCGGGTGTTGCTGTAGAACACGGGCAGGAAAGAGCCGAAGAACCACAGCTTGTCCTTGAGGATGTAGCCGCCGATGTTGAAGCCGGCCTCAAGGCGCGTGTCGTCGTTCTTGCCGATGTAGTCGTCGTAGGTGAAATACTTAGCGATGGTGTCATCCTCGCGGTCGTAGTCCAGGCGGTCGCTGTAGTCGGCGCGCAGGGCGGCGCCGCTGTAGAAGCCCAGAACCTCGCCGTGGAACTCGTTGCCGCCGGAGCGGGTGACGACGTTGATGACGCCGCCCAGCGAGCCGCCGAACTCGGCCTGGTAGCCCGAGGCCTTGACCTGGACCTCGTCGACGAAGTCGAAGGAGGCCGACTGGCCGTTCGAGCCGTTGACGATGTTGGTGACGTCAGTGCCGTCGATGTAATACATGTTCTCCAGGCCCGAGGCGCCGTCGACCGACGTGCCGCCGAGCATGGGTTCGCTGGAGACGCCGGGGATGGCGGTGATCAGCGAGTCGAAGTTGCGCCCCTTGGGCAGGGTCTGGAAGACCTCCTTGGTCAGGGTCATGCCCTTGGTGGTGCTCTTGACGTCGATCTGGGCCACCTGGCCGGTGATGGTCACCATTTCCTCGATGTTGCCGAGCTTCATGGTGATCTTCAGGTTCAGGGACTGTTCCAGGCCGACCGTGACGTTCTCGCGAACGACGGTCTGGAAGCCCTGCAGGGTGAACACCAGCTTGTAGGTGCCCGGTGCCAGGTTGAGCAGCCGGAAAGAGCCGTTCTCATCGGTGACCGTGGTCTGCTTGCCGACGAGCTTGGGGCTGGTGGCGTCCACATTGACGCCGGGGACCAGCGAGCCGTCCTCGAGCTGAACCACGCCGAAGATCTTGGCGTTGGTTTGCTGGGCGGTCAGAAATCCTGCGCACAGGAGCAGGCTGACAGCCAGCACGACGAACCGTTTGCTGTAATTCATCTGTTTGTCCTCCTTTTAGATTTTAGACAAAACAATGAAGAACAAGCAAGAATTGTGCCAATTATTGGCATGGAAGGGATGAGGGGAAGCGGCGGAAAAGGATCCGGAAACGCTCGAATGCAAGGGATTTTGCCAAGGGTATTCAAGGCCGGCGCCGGCCATGGGATTCCAGGAACCGGCGACATTCAAATAATTGAATTACAATTCAAAAAACAGAATGAGGGGCGGATTCAAATGCGGGTAAAAAATGCCGGCAATCCGCCTCGTTTGACGTGGCGGACCGCCGGCATTGGGATGGTCTTACTGAACGATCTTGAACTTGAATTCCTGCAGGCCCTTGGCCTTGGAGACCTTGTCCAGCATCTCGATCTCCAGGACGTAGTCGCCGGGCTCGAGCAGCTTCTGCTGGCGCTCCGTTTCCTTGCCCTTGGCGTCCTTGGTGATCTCGGTGAAGGTGAAGTCGATGGGCTGGCTGATGATCTGGCTGGTGACGGTCTGCGGCGTCAGCTTGTTGACCTCCTGGCCTTCCTTCTTGAACTTGTAGGTGATCTGCAGATCGAGGGCGCCGGTGGCCGGGTCGGGGGTCCCGCCCATGATGAAGTAGAACAGGTCGAGGTTCTCGCTGGGTTTGAACTCGTTGACCACCTTGGGTGAGAGCAGCAGGGTGTTGTAGACGAAGGAGTTCCTGTGAACGACCATCTTGGTCTCGGCCGCCGGCAGCATCTGCAGGTCGAGGACGGAGAAGACCGGCGTGGTGACCAGCTTGTCCTTCAGCTGGGTCAGGTCGGGGAGGGTGAAGTCGACATAGGCGGTGGAGACCCTGGCGAAGTCGGGAGTGGCCAGGGCCAGGACCAGCAGGTAGTCGCCGGCCGGGAAGATGTCGCCGGCGATGGAGTAGTAGTTCAGGGCCTCGGGCTGGAACGTCGCCTGCGCCTCCTCCAGGCTGAGGCGGGCGTTGCGCTCCTTGACGATCGCCGGCGCGGCGCCGGCGCTCAGGCGGTACACGCGGCTGAACACGAAATGCTCGGACTTGAGCAGGGCGGGGTTGTCCGCGGTGGCGGCGAAGCCGAGGTCGGCGTTCTTCAACTGGAACAGGAAGACCGGGTAGACCTGGCCCTGCTGCGCGGGCAGGTAGAGGGTGTTCAGGTAGCTCATGGGGATATCGGCGCGCGCCTGCTTCTGAGCCAGGCCGGCGTCCATCACGGCGCTCACCTGCGTCGGGATGAAGATCTGCTGGGCGGCCAGCGGCAGGGCGAGGAAGATCAGGATGGTCAGCGCCAGGACGAAGAATTTCTTGATGTTCATTCTATTTCTCCTTATGATCTACAATTTGAACTGGATCTCTTTGCTGGCCTGGCTGTTGTCGGCGCTGTTCGCCAGGATCACCAGGGCGGAATAATTCCCGGCGGGGAGATCGACGGCGAACTCCAGCAGCAAATCCTTGCCCAGGTCGGCCAGCATGTCCGGTGAGACGGATACCGGGCGCGTTTCTTCCTTTTCCAGGACTTTTTTCCCCTCGCTGTCGCTGACGCTCACCGTCAGCCTGAGCTGGGTCCGGTAGGCGCCGCTCGTCTCGTCCAGGACCAGGTTGGTCACGCGGTAGGGGACCGCCATGACCAGCACGGCGCTGCCCGGGGCGGCCGCCCGGACGGTCAGGGTGAAGTCGAAGATGCGGGCGTTGCGCACGATGCCCTTCGGCTTCAGCTGCATCTGGGCGACGTTGATCATGCTGAGGCGGCGGGCGCTGGTCGGATCGAGCTTGTACATGCCCTCGCGCTGATGGTCGACGAAGATGATGGGGAACATGCCGTAGAGCCAGATCTCCACCGGCGGCTCGTAGAAACTGTAGCCGGTGGGATAGGTGTCGCGGCGGTCGGGCTCGCCCAGCAGGATGAGGATGCGGCCGCGATCGCTCAGCCAGCCGGGGCTGCCCTCGCGGAACAGGCGGTTGGCCTCGTCGATGCGGCGGTAGTATTCGTCGCGGAACTCGTTCTCCTCGGTGGAGGGATCGGGATCGCGCGCTTTCCAGAACTCGTCGATGAACTGCGCGCGCTCCGCGGGCGGCGTGCTCTTGAACAGCTTGCCTTCCTTCTTGGTGATGATGTAGCGCACCTCGGAGAGGAACTGCCGGTCGTCGGGCGACATGCCGCGCACCGTCCTGCCCCGGGTCGCGCAGGCGGCCAGGGAGAGCAGCAGCAGGGCTGCTCCTGCCAGCAGCAGGGCGTTCCTCCCCGCCCGGGGTGTTGCGGGAACCGTGGATCGTTTTGTTTTCATTTGATTTCGCCGGTTTCTTGTTATTTATTTTAGCATATTTTATTTTTTTCTGCAAAGGGTTACAATGGTTCCCATGAAAAAGCGACTTCTGGCCCTGTGGCTGGCCGCCTGCGCCGTGCTGCCGGCGCTCGCCGCCGATCCTCTCGAAGAGGCCGTCCGCGGCAAGGACTGGCCGGCCCTGGCGGCGCGTTTCGCCGACGATTCGCACCGCCAGCTGGCCGACTATTTTCAGGAATGCCAGGAAGTCGGCTTCACCCTGCTGCGGCCGAACAACCTGATGTTCTTCGCCCGCTTCCGCGATTTCGCCGAGATCGGCGAATTGTCCTGGGAAGCGGAGGATGGCCGCTACCGCCGCCTGGCGCTGAAACGGACCATCAAGCCCCTGTATTTCATCCGTTCCTTTTCCCGCTTCGCCGTCGCCGACCGCCGCCTGCAGATGGGCGACGCCGAGATCCATTTCAAGAAAGGCTTTCTCTACCGCGCCATGCCCGTGGGCAACGTGTTCCTGTTCAGCGGCGAATGGGAGTTCCGCATCCGTCCCGGCTCCGAGGAGGAGCAACGGACGCTGCAGGCGCTGGAGCGCAGCGACACGCTGGTCCGCGAGGCCCGCGCCGGCGTCTTCGTCGTCAGCCGCCCCGACGAATTGCTGGCCGGGCTCCCCCCCGGGGAAGCCAGCGATGCCCCGGCCGACGAGGAGGCCCGGTCCCTGTACGCGGTGTTCCAGGAGCGCTGGGGCATGCCCGTCACGCCGGTCGACGACCTGTGGTTTTTCCCCTTCGCCGCCGATTTCAACGGCGCCCTCTTTTTCCACAAGCCGGGCCGCTCCCAATTCCGCTACATATTCAACAGCGGCATCTCGCCCGACACCAGCCTGGTGCTGATGCCGGAGAACAAGTTCTACCTGAATTACAACGCCGTCAAGGGGCTCAAGTTCAGCCAGCAGGGGGTCGACGAGCTGGAGAACCTGCAGCTGAACCTGTTCCTCAACCCCCAGGCCGGATTCATGTCGGCGACCTCGGTCCTCAACTTCAAGGAGCCGTCGAGCGTCAAGACGGTCCTCCTCCACCCCGGGCTGACCGTCAAGGGCTTCGGCCGCTCCCTGCAGCACGAGCTGCAGATGTTCCGCCGCGACGACACCTATTATCTCCTGGGCGAGGAGCTCAACAAGTTCAGCTTTTATTATGCCGGGGCCGTTGCCTCCGGCGGCGAGGGCGGCGACCCGGCCAAGGTCACGCTGCTGCGCGGGCGCCACGGCAAGAAGATCGACCGCTATTACGTGCTGGACCGCGACCAGAACTTCTACCCCAATCCCGGCCAGCACTTCTTCAAGAACCGGCTGCGGGTGACGCTGCCCGCCCCCCTGGAGTGCCTGGCAACGGGCAGCCTGCGCTCGCGGCGCCGGCTCGGCGAGCACAACGAGTTCGTCTACGAGAGCCAGGGCAGCAAGGGCGTTTCGCTGGTCTGCGGCGAGTTCGCCAAGCTGGCGACCCTGAGCGGGCCGCTGCCGATCCACGTCTTCGGCGAACCGCGGCTCAAGCTCCGCGACTCCTACTCCGCCGCGGCGATCCAGGGCTATGCCGAATTCCTGCTCGAGAAGTTCGGGCCCCTGGAGGTCCCGGAACTGAACCTGCTGCTGCGGCGCTGGCATGACTACGGCGGCTGGAGCCACCAGGGCTTCGTGATCTTCCACCTGCTGGAATCCACCCTCGTCGATGACGACGTGAGCGTGGTCCGGCGGCTGCGCGGCGACAGCCCGGTGGTGTTCGGCGACGTCAACCGCGACAACCTGGTCCACGAGCTGGCCCACCAATGGTGGGGCGGCGTCGTCTCCTGGAAAGCCTACCAGGACCAGTGGCTCACCGAGGGGCTGGCGCAGTTCGCCACCCTGTTCTACCTGGAGAACACGCTGAGCGCCGGCGCCTACCGCAGGATCCTGAACGCCTCCAAGCGCTGGGTGGCGCGCAAGAACGAAGCCGGCCCGATCATCTACGGCCGGCGCATCGCCAATCTCACCGGGGACCTGCAGGCGTTCCAGAGCATCGTCTACAACAAGGCGGCGCTGGTCTTCCTGATGCTCAAGGAGATGCTGGGCGAAGAGGAGATGCTGCAGCGCCTGCGCCGGGTGCTGGTCGATTTCAAGCACCAGAGCCTGGCCAGCGCCCGTTTCATCCAGCACGTCAGCCAGGGCGAGGAGCGGCTGCTGAAATTCTTCAACAACTGGATCTACTCGCGCAAGCTGCCCAAGGTCAAATACCAGACGGTCATCAGCGGCCGGAACGCCGAGATCACCTTCACCCAGGCGGATAGCGACTTCGTGTTCCCGGTCACCGTGCGCGTCGCCTGCGCCGACGGCAAGTACGCGCGCACGCTCATCGTCGAGGAAAGCATCCAGAAGTTCAGGATATTCGAGAATGCCCCCATCCTGTCGCTCCAGGTCGACGCGCCGGTCGCTCCCGTCGAGCTGCAGTTGCAGTAGCCGCGGCCTGGCCCGGGCCGCGAAGATGTGCTAGAATCCCGGCGTGAGCTCGCTGCCATTTCGCTGGTTCCTGTTTGCCGTCCTGGTCCTGGCCGCCGCCGGAGCCGGCGGCTGCCGCCGCCGTGAAGCCGTCCCTTTCAACCTGCTGGTCGTCACCCTGGACACCACCCGCGCCGACAGCATCGGCGCCTACGGCAACCGCGACGCCTGCACGCCGAACCTCGACCGCCTGGCGCGGGAGGGGGTCATGTTCCGCAACTGCTACGCGGCGGTTCCCCTGACCCTGCCCTCCCATTGCACGCTGTTCACCGGACGCTACCCGACCGCCCACCAGGTGCGCAACAACGGGACCTATTTCCTGCCGGCAGCGGAGACCACCCTGGCCGAGCTGCTGGGCGGGAACGGTTTCCACAGCGCGGCCTTCATCGCCTCGTTCACGCTGCTGGGCAAGTTCGGCCTGAACCAGGGCTTCGCCCTTTATGACGAGACGTTCCGCCAGAAGCAGGTGGCCCTCAATTTCCACGACGAAGCGTCCGCCGACGAGATCAGCGGCAAGTTCTCGGCCTGGCTGGAGGGCAATCATGAGCGCCGCTTCTTCGCCTGGCTCCATTTCTACGACCCGCACATCCCCTACCAGGTTCACCCCGAGGTGGACGCCAGGTTCGCCGCCTCCGAGCGGCTGCGGTATGAGGGGGAGATCGCCTACGTGGACCTGCACCTGGGCCGGGTGCTGCGCCGTCTCGAGGAGAAGGGGCTGCTGGAACGCACACTCATCGTCGTCGCCGGCGACCATGGGGAGGCGTTCGGCGAGCACGGGGAATTCGGCCACGGGATATTCTGCTACGAAGAGAGCCTGAAGGTGCCGCTCATCCTGCGCCTTCCCGCCCGCATCGCCCCGGGCGGGAGGATCGACGCCCGCGTCAACCTGGCGGACGTCATGCCCTCGGTCCTGCATTACCTGGGCATCCCCTGCCCGGAGACCGTTCAGGGCAGGAGCTTTCACGGCCTGGCCGCCGGCAGGAAGGAGGCGCGGCGGCGCGACGTCTATTTCGAGAGCCGCTTCGGCCAGGAAGCCAACAACTGGGCGCCGATCACGGGGCTCGTCGTCGACGGCCACAAGTACATTTCGCTGATCGAGCCCGAGCTGTACGACCTGGAGAACGACGCCGGCGAAAGGGATAATCTCCACAAAAGGAAGAACCTGCTGGCGCGGCAGCTGGACGGGCGGCTGCGCCGCTTCCTGGTCGACCATGCCTCCGCTGCCGCCGCGGGCCGGCGCCGGCTCAGCGCCGATGACGCCGCCAGCCTGAAGACCCTGGGGTATATCACTCCGGCCGCGGCCGCTGCGCGGGAGATGATCGATCCCAAGCAGGGGCTGGCCCTGTATGTCCGGGTGGAGGGGTTGAAGGAGAAGGCCAAGGCCGGCCGCATCCGCGAGGCGCAGGCCGGGCTCGACGCCGTCCGCGCCGATCACCCCGGCGCCGTGCTGCCCGGCCTGTTCGAGCTGGGGTTCATGCTCGGGAAGAGCGCCGGCCGCGTGGAAGAAGCGCTGGCCGAACTGGAAAAGGGGCGCGCGGCATTTCCCGGCATGGAGCTTTTCAAGATGATGCTGGCCAACGAATTCGCCGCCCGCGGCGAATCGGCGCGGGCCGTCGAGCTGTGCCGCGAGGTCTTGAAGGCCAACCCGCGTTTCGCCGCCGCCCTGGTCCTGCTCGGGGACATGGCCCGCCGCGAGGGCCGGACAACGGAGGCCGTCGGTTTCTATCAACGGGCCCTGGAGCTCGAGCCGCAGAACGCCCGCTTGCAGGACGTGCTGGCCGGGATGGCTTCGGCTTCCCCTGCAGCGGAGCGCCTGGACGGCATGGAAGAGAAAGCCAGGGCCATGGTCGCCGGCAACCAACTGGACGAGGCGCGCTCGCTCCTGGAGGAGGTCCTGCGCAGCGAGCCGCGCCGCGTCGGGGCCCGGGTGCAGCTGGGGACGATCGCGGCGCGCCGCGGAGATCTTGCCGCCGCCTTGGCCCATTTCCAGGAGGCGGTGCGCCTGGACGGCCGCCATGCCATGGCCCGCTTCAACCTGGGCATCGTCCACTTCACCCTGTTCCAGAAGGATGGCGACCGCGCCCGGCTGCCGGCGGCTCTGGCATGCTTCGACCGCGCCTTGAGCCTGGATCCGGACCTGGCCGCGGCCTACGACGGGCGCGGCGCCGTGCGCATGGCGCTGGGAGAGAACGACCGGGCCGCGGAGGATTTTGCCCGCTTGATCGAGCTGCGCCCCGGCGCCGTCAACGCCCATTTCAACCTGGCCTATGCCCTGGCCAACTCCGGGCGCAAGAGCGAGGCGCTCGCCGCGCTCTCCCGTTTCCGGGAGTCGTATTACGCGGAGCTGGGACCCCGGGAGCGCAGGGAACTGGATGCCCTGATCGCGGAAATCGGCCGTTGAGCGGCGGCGGACTCTGGATTTTCCCGGCGAAATGAGGTATTCTTACCTATTCCATCCAAGGAAACTCCGGGAACGCAACGAGGTCGTTGATGCTGGATGAATCGCTGCTCGATCCAGTTGACAAGCGGGCGCGCGGCCGCCGCTGGCTGCTGCTGCCCATCTCCCTGTCCGTCCACCTTTTGGCCGTCGCCGCGCTGGTGCTGTTCCCCCTGCTGACCGCCGATTCCGACCTGCCCGAGATCCAGGTGATCCACGTGCACATCGTCGTCCCGCCGCTGCCGGCGCCGCCGCCGCCGCCTCCTCCGCCCCTGGGCCGGAGAAGGGGGGCTGGCGTTTCCCAGGCCGCCGCCGAAAAGAACGAGGTGAGGCCCCCGGTCATTTTCGGCCGGCTGATCGCTCCCATCGAGGTGCCGGTCACGATCGAGGAGGACGAGGGCAGCGACTTCGGCGTCGAGGGCGGCGTTCCCTGGGGCGTCATCGGCGGCGTCGAGGGCGGCGTCGAGGGCGGCGTCATCGGCGGCGTGCTGGGCGGCGTGCTGGGCGGCGAGATGCCCGACGAGAAGCCATTCTTCGTCGCGGGCAAGAAAGTGCCCAAGCTGCTGCGCGAGGTCAAGCCGGAATATCCCCAGGAAGCTTTCGCCAACCGCCTGCAGGGGGTGGTGATCGTCGAGGCCATGACCGATGTCTACGGCCTCGTCAGCCGGGCGCGCATCATCAGCGGCCATCCCGTTTTTCACCAGGCGGCGCTGGCGGCGGTGCGCCAGTGGGTGTACGAGCCCTATATCGTCGACGGCATCCCGCGGCCGATCTATTTCACCGTCTCCATAACGTTCGGCCTGGCCTTCCAGTAGAACTGCGAAGCCAGGGGTTCCAAGTTCCAAGTTCCAGGTTCCATGTTCCACGTTCCAAGTTCCATGCAGGTTGGAAGAAAAGGAAATAAAATTCCAAATCCCAAGCACCAAATTCCAAATAAATTCCAAATTCCAATTACCAATCCCCTAGCGGGGACTTTGACCGGAACAAAGAGATTTATTTGCAAGGGGCTTTCGTTTTGGAAATTGGAATTTGGATATTATTTGTTATTTGGAATTTGGGATTTGGAATTTAAGTCTTCGTATTACTCTTTGACCGTCCACAGTAAACCGATCTTCGTGACGCGTAACGCGCACGAAGGTCCCCGCATGGGGATGACGCGTCACGCGAAAGAACAAGAATTGCTCTTATATCCGACTACCACTACCACTATCACTGCCACGGATGCCTGTAATGCCTCTTGCTGACACTGACACTGTCACTGACACTGGGTTTCATTCGACTCGGCCAAAGCACCGGTAATTGCCGTCGCCAGGAATTCCGCCAATGGCTTGACCGTGCGCTGCACCGGGCGCGTCAGGCGCTTCCCCGGCAGCAGCGACTTGGGCTGCACGCCGACCAGCAGGACGCGGCAGGGGAGCGATTGCGCCATGAAGCGCATCAGCAGCTTCAGCGGCAGGCGGTGGCTGGTCATGTCGCCGAGGGCGATCGAGGATTCGTCGGCCAGGAAGGCGGTGCCGGGCTTCAGCCCGTGATCGACGGCGTCGAGCAGCAGCACGTGGCTGGGGGCGAAGTCGCGCGCCGTGCCGGTGAAGTTCTCCGGGGCCTCGCCGCCGTCGACGACGCGCAGGCGGGGATCGCGGGGCAGGGCCCGGGCCAGGGCGCTCGCCAGAGCGCTGCCCAGGCGGTCGTCGCTCTTCCAGTCCATGCCGATGCCCAGGACGAAGACGCGCTCCGCCCCGGCAAGAAGCGCGCGCAATGCCCGGGGAAAACCGGCCTCATGAAGGAATGCCGGTTCAGGCATTCCGGGGTGTTCCATGGCGGATCCAGGCGGGAGCCGGGGCTCTATTTGTATTCGATCTTCAGGTCCCAGCGGCTGAAGGCGGCCGTCTCGTACTCCAGGTCCATATGGTAAGTCTTGGTGGGGCAGGAGTCGACGCACTGGGCGCAGTGGATGCAGCGGTCATTGTGCAGGATCATCTTGAATTTCTTCTCGGTCTCGGAGACGCGGATGATGTCGATGGCCTCGGCGGGGCAGTCGTTGACGCAGATGTTGCAGCCGATGCACTTGGGCGGATTGAAGACGACGGTGCCGCGGAAATCCTTGGGCACGGCCTCCTTCTCGAAGGGGTACTTGACCGTCACCGGCTTCTTGAACAGGCTGCGCAGCAGCTCGGGCAGGAACGGGGCGATTCGCAGGCTCATGATGCACTCCCCTTGATGATGATGACGATGAACAGCTGCAGCACGGCCAGCGGCGCCAGCCAGCGCCAGGAGAAGCTGATCATCTGGTCGATGCGGATGCGGCTGGTGGCGGCGCGCAGGGCGGCCAGCAGGAAGATGATGAACAGGGTCTTGACGATGAACCAGGCCAGCCCGGGCAGCAGCCCGCCCGGGAAGCCGCCCAGGAACACGGCGGCGATCAGCCCGGCGCCCACGACCATCTCGATGTCGCCCAGCAGCCGGAAGAAGGCCAGCTTCTTGCCCGAGTACTCGGTGAACTGGCCGCCGACGATCTCGGTCTCGGCGTGGGGGATGTCGAAGGGCACGCGCTCCAGCTTGGCCTGCAGGCAGATGACGGCGATAAAGAAGCCGATGACGTTGGCCAGCATCAGCAGCGGATGGTTCTGGTAGAAGACGGCGATCTCCACCAGGCGCCAGGAGCCGGCCAGGACCGCGGGCGAGAGCAGGGCCAGCAGCAGCGGGATCTCGTAGCCGAAGAGCATGGTCAGCACGCGCACGCCGCCGATGGCCGAGAAGTAGTTGGTCGAGTGCCAGCCGGCGAGGAAGAAGATCAGCGTCGGCAGGCTGAGCAGGTAGACGACGACGATCAGGTCGCCGGGGAAGGAGATGAAGGAGGGCGCGGCGCCGTAGTGCCAGACCGGCAGGTAAAGGGCCGCGGTGCAGACGATGGCCAGGGCGAAGACGGGCAGCGCCGAGAACATGCGCTTGTCGGCCTGCTCGGGCACGATGTCCTCCTTGGCGAACAGCTTGATGATGTCGGCCACCGGCTGCAGGATGCCGGCGCGTCCGGTGTGCAGCGGCCCGATGCGATTCTGCATGCGGGCGTAGAGCTTGCGGTCGAACCACTCGCAGAAGGTGGAGTAGACCATCAGGAAGAGCAGACCCGGGTAGACCAGGATGTAAAGGATGGGCTTTAGAATGGCCATGCGATTTTCCTTTTCTTGAAGTCGATTTTCTTGGCGCGCTCGTTGGCCATGGCCCGCAGCTGGCTGAAGCTGAGGACCCGGCTGTCACCGCGGCGCCCGTCGTCCAGCTGCACCAGGCGCTCGGCGCAGCAGATGCAGGGGTCGATGGCGGCGAAGATCAGCGGGATGTCGGCGATGAAGCCGTTCTTGAGCATGGCGATCGTGGCCGCGTAATTGGCCAGCGTCGGGGCGCGCACCTTCAGGCGCTCGGGCTTGTCCGAGCCGTTGCTCTTGATGTAGTGGACGTTCTCGCCGCGCGGCGCCTCGTAGCGCGAATAGACCTCGTTGGGCTTGACCTTGCGCGGCGCCTTGACCTTGAAGGGCCCCTCGGGCAGGTTCTTCAGCAGGAATTCGAGCATGGCGTAGGACGAGATCAGTTCCTTGATGCGCACCACGGCGCGGCCCAGCACGTCGCAGGAGTCGGCGGTGGCGACCTCGAAGGGCATCTCGCTGTAGACGGCGTAAGGGTCGTCCCTGCGCACGTCGCTGGCGATGCCCGAGGCGCGCAGGGTGGGCCCGACGGCGCAGAGGGCGATGGCGTCCTCGCGGCTCAGCTTGCCGACGCCGGCCAGGCGGCCGACGAAGGTGGGCTCGCTGGCGGCGAGGTTGAGGTAGTAATCGGTGCGCTTTTTCAGCAGCTCGAGCGAGTCGAGGATCTTTTTCCTCTGCAGCTCGTCGATGTCGCGGCGCACGCCGCCGAAGATGTTCATGGCGTAGTGGACGCGGTTGCCCGAGATCCACTCCAGGATGTCCATGATCACCTCGCGGTCGCGCCAGGTGTACATGAAGAACGACTCGAAGCCGGCTTCCTGGCCGGCGACGCCCAGCCACAGCAGGTGGCTGTGCACCCGCTCCAGCTCGGCGATGATGGTGCGGATGTAGAGGCCGCGCCGGGCCGGCACCAGCTCCATCAATTGTTCGACACCCTGGGTGAAGCAGGTGGTGTGGGAATGCGAGCAGATGCCGCAGATGCGCTCGGTCAGGTATATGTTCTGGATGTAGCTCCGCTCCTCGGCCAGTTTCTCGATGCCGCGGTGGCTGTAGCCCAGCTTGAGGTCGGCGTCGCGGATGACTTCGCCGTCCAGCGTCATGCGCAGGCTGACGGCTTCGTGCAGGGCCGGGTGCTGCGGGCCCAGGGAGACCTTGTATTCCATTATTTACCTCCGGGGATGATCTCGGCGGGGCGCTCGAACTTCCAATCCTTGCGCAGCGGGTACTGCCCCTCCGGCCAATCATCGCACAGCAGCAGCCGCCGCCCATCGGGGATGTCCTCGACCACCAGGCCGAACATGTCCTGCAGCTCGCGCTCGTAGAGGATGGCTCCGGGGATGACCCCGCAGACGCTGGGGATCCTGGGGTCGCGGCGCGGGGTCAGGATGCGCACGTTGACCGTGGTGTCGGCGTTGGACAGGTGGTAGATCACTTCGAAGTTCTCGCCCAGGTCGACGCCGCTGATGGTGCCCAGGTGGGCGAGGCCGAAAGCCTCCTTCAGGTAGGCGAGCAGCGGGTTCAGCTGACTGGGTTGCGTCTTGAGCTGGATACGCCGCGGAACGCTGAGCGTCGCTTCCAGGACCTTGTCCCCGGCTTCGGCGGCGATCTTTTCAAGCATGGCTTCGGGATTCATATTGACCTCACTTGACCGAGTTGAGCAGTTTGACCACCGCGTCGATCAGCGCGGCGGGGCGGAAGGGGCAGCCCGGCACGTAGGCGTTGACGGGCAGGATCTGGTCGATGCCGATCAGGGTATGGTAGGAGCCGCGGTAGACGCAGCCGGCCATGGCGCAGGCGCCGGCGGCCACGACGAACTTGGGATCGGGAACCTGCTCGTAGATGCGCAGGACCCGGTCGCGGTTCTGCAGGGTGACGGCGCCGGTGCAGATCATGACATCGGCGTGGCGCGGCGTCCCCTTGAGCTGCACGCCGAAGCGCTCCAGGTCGAAGCGCGGCATGAGCGAGGCCAGGATCTCGATGTCGCAGCCATTGCAGCCGCCGCCGGCGTTCAGATGCAGGACCCACGGGGATTTGACCCGTGACCAATGGACCAGTCGTTCGATCATGTTAATCCCTCGTGACCAGGGCGGCGATGGACAGGAAGATCATGCCCAGGTAAAACAATCCGAAATACGCGATGGGCCCCGCGGGCAGGGTGGCCACCACCAGGGCCGCCACGTGCATCATGGTGAAGAACAGGGCGATGAAGAAGAACAGGCGGTAGCCGAACTGCACCTTGGCGCCGGGGATGTCCTCGCCGCAGGCGTAGCTTTTCAGCTTGCCGCCGACGGGGTTCAGCTTGGGGGCCAGGCGCCCGGCCAGGAAATAAATGACGTAAAAAATGGCCAGAAAGACCAGGAAGGCCAGCGGCGGCGACAGAAAGAGCTCTAGAATGTTTTTCATGGTTATCCCTTCAGCTTGGTCAGTTTCCTGACGTCAAGGCTCTTGGTGTGGCGGTTGATGTTGATGATCAGCGCCAGCGCCGTGGCGATGACCGCCACGTCGACGACGATGACGGTGATGGCCAGGCTCTGGGCGATCATCAGGTTCTCGCGGGCGTAGCCGCCGGCCACCAGCGCCAGGGTGACCCCCTTGGCGATGATCTCGACGCCGATGAGCAGCTTGACCGTGTTCTTCATGGTCAGCAGGCAATAGAGGCCGACGCCGACCAGCAGGGCGACGAAGCCCATGTTCAGGATCCACAGGTTATTCATGGCTTCCTCCCTTGGACGCCGTGCCGTGCATGTCGTCGCGGCGGAACAGGGCCAGCACGGCCAATACGCCGGCGGAGATGGCGCCGACCTGGCCGACCAGGTCGAACGTGCGCTGGTTCCACAGCACCTGGCTGAACGTCCCGCTTTCGGAGCCCTGGATGGCCGGGATCTGGCCCAGCAGTTTCTTCATGACCAGCAGGTCGACGACGGCCAGGACCAGGAAGAACAGCGGGAAGATGATGCGGTGCTTCCGGCTCTCGGCCACGTCGCCGTCGCCGCGGGTCAGGGTGATGGCGGTGATGAAGAGGACGGTGATCAGCCCGGCGACCACCGAGATCTCGAACACCCCGGCGTAGACGGCGTTCATGAGAAAGAAAAGCAGCGCCAGGAAGATGCTGGCCACGGCCAGGCTGATGGCGCTCTTGAGCAGATCGCGCAACAGGACGGCCAGTACGGAAAAGGCGAGCAAACCGATCAATAGAAAAAGATGCATGAGCGTCTCCTAGAATCCGATGAAGTTCAGGGCCACGCCGACTCCCTGGCCGAGCACGTCGGCGGCGGGCTGCAGCCAGGACCGGATGACGAAGGAAAAGGCCAGGCCGGTGACGATGCACAGCAGCGCCAGCAGGACGGTCGCGGCCGACATCCAGAACGGCGCCTCCTTGACCCCTTGCCAGGCCTCGTTCAGCTTGCCGAAGAAGGCCTGGTGCTGCAGCACCAGGTAGTACCACAGGGTGATCACGCTGCCCAGCACGGCCAGCACGGCCAGGACGTGCATCCTGGCCTGCACCAGGGCGATGATGATCAGCAGCTTGCTCCAGAAGCCGTTCAGCGGCGGCACGCCGGCGATGGACAGGGAGCCGACGGCCGAGGTGGCGGCGGTCAGGGGCATCACCTTGGCCAGGCCGCCCATCTTGTCCAGAGAGCGCGTGCCGGTCGATTGCTCGACGGCGCCGGCGTTCAGGAAGAGCAGCGACTTGAACAGCGCGTGGTTGAACAGGTGGAAGAGCCCGCCGAGAATGCCCAGCGGCGTGCCGATGCCGAAGCCGAGCACGACATAGCCGATCTGGCTGATGGAGGAGTAGGCCAGCATGCGCTTGATGTCGTTCTGGCCCAGGGCGGCCAGGGCGCCGACGAAGATGGAGACGATGCCCATGATCGTCAGCACCGTGGTCAGGGCCGGCGTGAGGCCGAAGACGCCCAGGAAGATGCGCGTCATGGCGTAGACGCCGGAGACCTTGATCAGCACGCCCGACAGCATGGCCGAGATCGGCGCCGGCGCCGAAGGGTGGGCGTCGGGCAGCCAGGAATGGAAGGGAACCAGCGCCGCCTTCAGGCCGAAGCCGGCCAGGAACAGCCCGCTGCAGAAGCCGACCACGGTCTTGATGTTCAGCGTCTTGAGGCCCTGGGCCACGACGCCGAAGCTCACGCCGCCGCTGACGCCGAAGATGACGGCGATGCTCAGCAGCACGAAGGCCGAGGCGACGGCGGAGAGCATCAGGTACTTGAACGAGGCCTCGAGCTCGTCATGGCCGCGGCCGAAGGCCACCAGGGCATAGGAGGCGATGGCGGCCACCTCGAGGAAGACGTAGATGGTGAACAGGTCGCTGCTCAGCACCAGGCCGTTCATGCCGGCGATCATCACCAGCAGCAGGGCGTAATAATTGGCCTTGGCCCCGTAGTGCTCCATGTAGTTGATGGAGTAGAGGGTGACGGCGAAACTGACCAGCGAGATGGTGAACAGCATGAAGAGGCTGAACCCGTCGAGCAGCAGGCGGATGTTCAACGGCGCGCCGAACCAGAAGGCCTGCTGGATGATGCCGCCGTCGGCGATCAGCGGCCGGGCGCTGAAGACGGCGAGCACCAGGAGGAAGAGCATGGCGGCGCTGGCCAGCAGGTCGGGCAGCAGGCGCTTGGACACCTTGCCCAGCAGCGGCAGCAGCCCGGCCAGCACCAGGGGAACGATGATGAATAGGAATAACATGACTCCTCCCTAGCGCGTCAGGGCGCCGATGGCCCAGACGATGATCACCAGCCCGCCGACGGCCCAGGCCAGGTAATTGGCGTACAGGCCGTTGTGCACGGCCTTGAGCGCGCCGGTCGCGGCGCGGCCGATTTGGACGACGAACTTCTCGTAAAAGGCGTCGATGGGGCGGTCCACGAAACGGAACAGCAGGCGGGAAAAGGCCTGCAGTCCCTTGATGCCCTGCTCATACAGGTCGAAGACGCGTGCCTCGGCCAGGTCATAGATCGTGCGCAGGACCGGCAGGCGGTGGATGGGCTCCGACGCCAGGTAGGCCTTGTTGCCGCCGCGACGGAAGCCGAAGTAGTGCAGGGCGAAGGCGATGAGCAGGCAGCCCATGGAGATGAGGGCGATGGGGTTGAACACGGCCAGGGCGTGGGCGGTGAAGTCGAGGTGCTCCCCGGCTGCCGCGCGGCCGGCCAGGATGGGCTGGATGAAGAGCTTCAGCGGCAGGGCGTTGTAGACGCCGAACAGGACGCACAGGGCGGCCAGCACCAGGATGGGAATATAGATGGGGCTGCGGCTTTCTTTCACCGCGGCGGTTTCCAGGCTGCGCGGCCCGAAGAAGACCGAGTGCCCGGCCTTGAGGAAGGAGGCGAAGGTGAGGATGGCCCCCAGCCAGGCGGCGATGGTGAAGATGGTGAAGCCGGTCTCGTAGGAGCCGTGGAAGACCATCTCCTTGGAGACGAAGCCGTTCAGCGGCCAGATGCCCGAGATGGCGGCGGCGCAGACGATGAAGCCCAGCGCCGTCAGCGGCATGGAGCGGGCGAGGCCGCCGAGCTTCTTCAGCTCGGTGGTGCCGGCCTGCTGCTCCACGGAGCCGGCGGCCAGGAACAGGCCGCTCTTGTACATGGCGTGGTTGATCATGTGGAAAATGCCGCCGGCGATGCCGATGGGGATGGCGGTGCCGATGCCCAGCATCATGTAGCCGACCTGGGAGACGGCGTGGAAGGAAAGGAGCTTCTTGAGGTCCTTCTGGATCAGGGCCATGAACACGGCCAGGACGATGGTCAGGGCGCCCAGCGTCATCAGCACCAGGGCGGGCGCGCTGTTGACCTCGAGCCGGAAGAGGTCCAGGCAGATGCGCGACAGCATGTAGATGCCCAGCAGCTTCTCCAGCGCCGCCGGGATAAAGGCCATGACCGCCACCGGCGCGTCGACGGCGGCGTCGGGGATCCAGGTGTGGAAGGGCATGGAGCCGGCCTTGGCGACGGCGCCGATCATCATCAGGTAGAAGCTGACCGCGGTCAGCCCCTGGGGAACGACCGAGATGTCCGAGAGGCGCAGGGTGCCGGTCTGCGACCAGAGGATGGCGATGCCCAGGATCATGCAGAAGTCGCAGAAGCCGCCGATGAGGAAGGCCTTGACGGCGGTGCGGTGCGACCCCTTGCCGCCGATGGTGATCAGCGCGTACAGGGTGATCAGCAGCCCCTCCCAGAAGAAGACCAGCGGCACGAAGTTGTTGGCCAGCACGGCGCCGGCCGACATGGCGGCGGTCAGGAACAGGTAGCCGTAGTACTCGCGCAGGCGCGGGTTCCCGGCCATGCGCACCGTGGAATAGAGGACGATCAGGAAGGTGAAGCCGCTCACGGCCAGCAGGATGAACTGGCTGAACTGGTAAAGGCGCAGCTCGAAGTCGATGCCGTGGCCCATCCAGGGCAGGGTGAACAGGGTCTCCTTTCCCCCGAAGAAAGAAACGGCGACGTAGACGAAGAGGGCCGCCCCCAGGACGGAGACGATCTCGCGCAGCCGCTTGATGCCGCTGGGCAGCAGGAAGGAGAAAAGGGCCAGCAGCAGCGGCAGCAGGATCGGGATCAGCAGGTTTTGCGGGTTCATTGGATCCACCTTAAGATTTCGCCGGCGGCGATATTGGCCAGCTTCGTGGGATAGGCGACGAAGAGCCCGGCCAGCAGGGAGAGGACGGCCAGCGTCACGACCACGAAGACCATGGATCGCGTGCCTTCCCTATGGCCGGAGGCGGGCGCGGCCTCGCCCATGAAGACGGCGCTGAATATCCTGAACAGGTAGTACATGGTCAGCACCGCGGCGAAGAGCGCGGCGGCGGCCACCCAGACGCGGCCCGACTGCACGGTGGCCACGATGACCATGAACTTGGAGAAGAAGCCGCCGAAGGGCGGGATGCCGATGACCGAGAAGGCGCAGAAGATGAAGGCGCCGGCGGTCCAGGGCATGGTCTTGATCAATCCGCCCAGCTTGCGGATGTCGCGCTCGTGCGTGGCGTGGATGATGATGCCGGCGCAGAGGAAGAGGCCGGCCTTGGCCAGGCCGTGCATCAGGATGAAGAGCAGCGAGCCGGAGACGCCCATGGGGTTCATGACCGCGAAGCCGAGGAAGATGTAGCCGATCTGGCTGACCGTGGAGTAGGCCAGGATGCGCTTCAGGTCGTTCTCCACGGCGGCGGCCGCGGCGGACACCAGGCTGGAGAAGACGACCAGGATGGGGATGGCCTGCTGCCAGCCCTCGGGCAGCTGGAAGGTGTAGCTGAACAGCCGGGCGTAGGCGTAGACGCCGATCTTGACCAGCACGGCGGCGTGCAGCAGGGCGGTGACGGTGGTGGGCGCCACGCCGGCGTCGGGCAGCCAGGTGTGCAGTGGCACGGTGGCCGACTTGGAGAACATGCCCAGCAGGATCAGCAGCACGGCGATGCCGGGGATGGCGGTCCCGCGCATGGCCGTGAGGTCGAAGGTGCCGGTCTGGGCATAGATGAGGATGAAGCCCAGCAGCATGGCCACGGCGCCGAAGAAGGTCATCAAAAAGGCCTTGTCGGCCTTGAGCACGTGATCGCGCACGCGGTAGAAGCCGATCAGGCGCCAGCAGGCGATGGCGGCAATCTCCCAGAACAGGTACATGAAGACCAGGTTGGCCGAAAAGACCAGCCCCATCATGGCGCCGATGAAGAGCAGCACGATGAAGTAGTACTCGTTCTGGTTCTCCTCGTGGGCGATGTAGCCCAGGGAGTAGACGACGATCAGCGCGCCGATGAAGGAGGAGGCCACGGCCATGAAGACCGACAGGGCGTCGGCCACGACGACGAAGTCGAGGCCCAGGGCCAGCGTCTTGCGGAAGGCCAGCTCACCTCCCCGAAGCGCGAAGGGGATCAGCAGCATGGAGGAGGCGGTGGTGGCCAGAGCGATGAGCACCGACCAGAAGGATCGGGCCCGTTTCGAGATGAGGCCGGCCAGGGGGATGGTGAGCGAGCCGACGATCGGCACGAAAATGGTTAGTAAAATGATGGTTTGTATGTTGTTTGTCATGATTTTTTAAGGTCCATTATATTTGATTAAAAAAAGATGTCAAGGGTGAAAAATCGCCGCTTGCTTTCCCGGCCCGGATGCGCTATAAAGCGGGTCATGGAAACCAAGAAGGTCACCGTCATGCAGAAGCTGCTCAAGGCCAACGACGCCGTCGCCGGCCAGATCCGCAGGGAGCTGAAGGACAAGAATGTTTTTTTCGTCAACCTGATGAGTTCTCCCGGTTCCGGCAAGACCACGCTGGTCGAGGAAACGGTCAAAAGGCTGGGGAAAAGGATCAAGGTCATCGAAGGCGACATCCAGACCACGCTCGATGCCGAGCGCCTGCAGAAGCTGGGCATACAGGCCTTTCAGATCAACACCGGCCCCTTCGGAGGCGACTGCCACCTGGAGTCGGCCTGGGTGCGAACGGCCATCGAGGAGCTGGGGACCGACGGCATGGACTACCTGTTCGTGGAGAACATCGGCAACCTGGTCTGCCCGGCCGAGTTCGACGTCGGCGCCCACATGAATGTCCTGCTGCTCAGCGTCACCGAGGGCGAGGACAAGCCGCTGAAGTACCCGCTGGCCTTCCAGGTCTCCCAGCTGTGCCTGGTCACCAAGACCGACTTCCTGCCCCTGAAGAATTTTTCCCTGCCCAGGCTGCGCGAGAACATAAAAAAGGTGAACCCGGCCTGCGCCGTGGTCGAAATCTCGGCCCACAGCGGCGCCGGGATGGAGAGCTGGGTGGAGATCCTCCGAAATAAACCGAACTTGTAGCGGTTCGACGTTCGCTGTTCGAAGATCGATGTTGGAAGCCCCCACAAAGATTGATACCGGGACGGATTCAGTTCTTGTCTTTTTTTGAACGTCGAACGTCGAACGTCGAACGTCGAACCTTGTCCGTTCCCGTTCGTTTTAGCCCAACGACCTCTTGCAAATGCATCTCCCGCCCCCCGGTCACGTCGATGGCCGTGGAGCCGCAGGCGGCGCAGGCGAACTCGGGCTTGTCAATCTCGGTTTCCCGGCCGCAGGCGCGGCAGGTGACGCGCACCGGCAGGATCTCGATGGCCAGCCTGGAGCGGACCAGGGGGGGATGCTCCTTCTTCAGTATGCGGTAGGCGGACTGCAGCAATTCCGGGACGACATGGTGCAGGCGGCCGATGCACACGGTCACGAGCCTGACCGTGCCCAGTCCCTCCTGCTCCCGGACTTCCAGTACGCTCTGGACCAGGGCGGCGGCGATCGATCCTTCGTGCATCAGCAGATGCGGGGCAGGATTTCGCCGGCCGGGGGCATGACGATGCGTTCGCTGCCGGTCCGCGTGGCCATGACGACGCGGCCGGGATCCGCGGCCGTGATCTCGCCGATGCGGCGCGCCAGGCGGCCCAGCGGGTGGCGGCGCAGCAGGGCCAGCGCCTTTTCCGCGTCGCGCCGGGCGACCACCATGACCACCTTGCCCTCGTTGGCCACGTGCAGCGGGTCGAAGCCCAGCAGGTCGCAGACCGCGGCCACTTTTTTCGGGATGGGCAGCTCCTCCTCATGGATGCGCACGCCGAATTCCCTTCCCTGCGCCAGCTCGTTCAGCGTCTGGGCCAGGCCGCCGCGCGTCGGGTCGCGCATGAAGGGGACGTCCAGGGCGCGGCACGTCCGGACCAGTCCCCAGAGCGGGGCGACGTCGCTGCGGATGCTTCCCTGCAGGCCGAACTCGCCGCGCGCGGTCAGGACGGATATCCCGTGCAGGCCGAGCGGGCCGTTGAGCAGCACGGCGTCGCCGGGACGGACGCGCCCGGCGTGCACCGGCTTCCTGAACGCCGGGCGGCCGATGCCGGCGGTGTTGATGAACAGGCCGTCGGCCTTGCCTTTCTCCACCACCTTGGTGTCGGCGCAGACGATGCGCGCCCCGCTTTGGCGGCAGGCGACGGCGATGGAGGCGAGGATCTTCTGCAGCCGGGCGATGTCCAGGCCTTCCTCGATGATGAAGCCGATGGAGAGGTACAGCGGCTCGGCGCCCATGACCGCCATGTCGTTGACCGTGCCGCAGACGGCCAGGCGGCCGATGTCGCCGCCGGGGAAGAACAGCGGCCGGACCACGAAACTGTCGGTGGTGAAGACCTGACCGCTGGCGGGCAGGCGGGCGGCGTCGTCCATCTCCAGCAGCAGCGGGTCGCGCAGGAAGCGCTGGAAAACGCGCCGGGTCAGCTCGGCGCTCTGGCTGCCGCCGCCGCCGTGGGCCAACAATATCTTTTCCATATTTCGTTCCTTAAATAAATTAGTGCTTAGGATAAAATTCCAAGCACCAAGCACCAAATCCCGAATAAATTCCAAGCTCCAAATCCCAATGTCCGAAACGAAAGCCCTTGCACGTTCTTTTCTTCGTTTGGGTCATTGGGGTATTGGAAATTGGTGCTTGAGTCCTACCCGATCGCGCGCCAAACAAGTCAAGTCCTGCATTATTTGAGAGGGGATTCCCTTTTTTTTATCCATAGGTCACCCAGGCGCTGCAGCTCCCTTCCGAGGAGACCATGCACGGGCCGACGGGATGGTCGGGGCGGCAGGACCTGTTGAAGAGGGGGCAGGCGGGGGGATCGATCAGGCCGCGCAGAACGTCGCCGCAGCGGCAGCCCCGGCGCGCCGGAGCGCTGTCCGCATGGATGGCGAAGCGCTTGCGGGCGTCGAGGGCGGCGAACGCCGGGCGCAGAGCCAGGCCGCTTCCCGGGATGCTCCCCAGGCCGCGCCATTCGGCGTCGGCCGGGGTGAACACCTCGGCCAGCACCGACCGCGAGCGCTCGTTGCCCTGGTCGCGCACCACGCGCGCATAGTTGTTCACAGTCTTATATATACCCTTATTCTGCATCTCGAGCAACAGTACCAGCGACGAAATGATGTCCTCGGCCTGGAAGCCGGCGATCACGCCGGGCAAACGGCCTGCGGCCAGGAACCCGTAAGCCTGGCGGCCGATGATCGCCGAGACATGGCCCGGCAGCAGGAAGCCGGACAGGCCCGTGTCGGAGGAAATCAGGGCTTTCAGCGCCGGCGGCACCAGGCGCAGGGAGGTGAGCAGCGAGAAGTTGGCGAGCTTTTTCTCCACGGCCAACTGCGCTGCGGCGGCGATGACCGGCGCCGTGGTCTCGAAGCCGACGGCCAGGAAGACCGTTTCTTTTTGCGTGGTCGCCGCGATCTGCAGGGCGTCGAGCGGCGAATAGACTGCGCGGATGTCGCTGCCGCCGGCGCGCTCCCTCTCCAGCGAGGAGCGGCTGCCGGGGACGCGCAGCATGTCTCCGAAGCTGGTTATGGTCGCGCCCTGGCGGGCCAGGGCGATGGCCTCGTCGATGAATAGGTCGGGGGTGACGCATACCGGGCATCCCGGCCCGGAGACGAGCTTCACCCCCGCGGGCAGGAGGCGCTGCACGCCGAAGCGGCGGATGGCCACGGTATGGCTGCCGCAGACCTCCATGATCTTGGTCCCCGGCCGGGCGGAGAAGGTTCGCAGCCGGTCGGCGAGCTTGCCCAGCTTCGTCTCAGCCAAGGCCCTGCATCTCCTCGAAAACGGCCAGTGTCTCCCGCGCCTGCTTCCGGGTCAGCTTGGAGATGGCGAAGCCGGCGTGGATGATCACCCAGTCGCCCAGCCTCACCCTGTCCAGCAGCATGACGCCGACCTCGCGCTTCAGGCCGGCACTCTCGACGACGGCCATGTCGCCCTTGATCTCGACCACTTTCATGGGAACGGCCAGGCACATGTCATTTCTCCTTGGAATATTTCACGGCCGCCAGGACCGCCTGTCCCAGCGAGAGGCCGCCGTCGTTGGCCGGCACCTGCTGCGGACGCAGCACCCGGAAGCCGTTCTTCTCCAGCAGATCGCCGGTCATCTTCAGCAGCAGGATGTTCTGGAACACGCCGCCGCTGAGCGCCACCGTGTTGACCAATGCCTTGCCGGCGATCGCCGCCGCCATGTCCAGCAGGGCGGCGGCCAGGGTCCGGTGGAAGCGGCGCGCCTTCTCGGCCCGCCCCCCCCTGTCGGCCAGCATGGCGCCGACGGCCGGAAGCATGTCCAGGATGCACATCCCATCCTGCCTTTCCAGCGCATGGGGATAGATATCCTTGCCCGGCTTGGCCCGCTCGGCCTCGGCCTGGAGAAGCGAGGGCAGCTCCCCCTCGTAGGAGTTGAAGCCGCCGAGCCCCAGCAGCGAGGCGACGGCGTCGAAAAGGCGGCCGCAACTGGTGGTCATGACGCCGCCGCGGCGCTCGCGTATGGCCTCCAGCACCTGCCCGCCCTTGCGGCCGAACGGCCGAGCGAAGCGTTCGGCTTTTTCTTCGCTTCCCGGCATGGCCGACAGCAGGGAAAGGGCCATGCGCCACGGCTCGCGCGCCGCCGCGTCGCCGCCGGGCAGGAAAAGCGGCCGCAGGTGGCCCTTCCTTTCCATGCCGGCCAATCCGCCAAGGAAGAACTCGCCGCCCCAGACCGTGCCGTCGTCGCCGTAGCCGGTGCCGTCCAGCGCCATGCCCAGGGCCGGTCCCCGCTCGTTGTTCTCGGCCAGCACCGAGGCGACGTGAGCCTGGTGGTGCTGCACTTCCACGATCGTCGCTTTCGGGAACTCCGTTGCCAGCAGGCGGTTGGGGTAGGCGGGGTGCCGGTCGACGGCGACGACCTCCGGTCGCAGGGAGAAGAGCTTCATGAAATGGCGGACGGCGCGCCTCTCGGCGGCCAGTGCCGAATTGGACTCGGTGTCGCCGATGTGCGGGCCGACGAAGGCGCGCTGGCCGTCGACCAGGCAGAAGGTGGTCTTGAGCATGCCGCCCAGGGCCAGGACCGTCTTGCTGGCGCTGAACGGCAGGGCGATCGGCAGCGGCACGTAGCCGCGGCTGCGGCGGAAGAAATAGGGCGCCTTTTCGAAAACGACGGCCAGCGAGTCGTCGGCGAACGAGAGGATCGGCCGGTCGTGGCCCAGGACGGCGTCGCACAGGCGCGGCAGTTCCGGGGCGTCGTCGTCGAAGAGGATCGGCTCGTCGGCGATGTTGGCCGAGGTCATGACCAGCGGCTCGCCCACGCCATCGACCAGCAGGCGGTGGAGCGGCGAGTAGGGCAGCATGAAGCCGATGCGGTTCTGCCCCGGCGCCGACAGGCGCAGCAGGCGGTCGCCCGGCCTGGCCCGCAGCAGGAGGATGGGAGACTCGGGGCTCTGCAGCAGCCGCTTTTCGGCGTCCGAGATGCTGCAATGCTCGCGGATCATGGCCAGGGTCGCCATCAGGGCGAAGGGCTTGCGCTCGCGCCCCTTGAAGCGCCGCAGCCGCTCCAGGGCTTTCGGGTCGTTGGCGCGGCAGGCCAGGTGGAAACCGCCGATCCCCTTGATGGCCACGACCTTTCCCTGCTTCAGGAGCCTGACCGCCGCTTTCAGCGGTTCCTTCCTGCCGGTCCCGCCCCTGACCTTCAGCTGCAGCCTCGGCCCGCAGTCCGGGCAGGAGACCGGCTGGGCGTGGTAGCGCCGGTCACCCGGATCGACGTACTCGCCATGGCACTCCGGGCACATGGCGAACTTCTTCATCGTGGTCTTCGGCCGGTCGTAGGGCAGCCCCTCGATGATGGTGAAGCGCGGACCGCAGTCGGTGCAGTTGGTGAAGGGGTACCTGTATCTCCGGTCGCCGGGGTCCGCCATCTCTTTCCTGCACGCGGCGCACAGGGCGATATCGGGTGAGACCATGACGTCCTTCTTCCCCTTTCCCGCGCTCTCCAGGATGGCGAATTTCCTGTCGACCTTCTCCGGGATCTTTTTCCAGCTCAGCGTCTCGATATGGCTCAGCGGCGGAGCGCTGTGTTCAACATGACGCATGAATTCCCGCAGGCGACCCCCCTGCACCTCGAGCACGACTTCGGCGCCCCTGTTCAGGACCGCTCCCGTCAATTCAAATTGCTTCGCCGCGCGGTAGAGGAAGGGTCGGAAGCCCACTCCCTGGACGACCCCCGAAAAATGAATGCGCAGCCTCCCGCGCCGGGGAATATCGGCCAGGCGCAGGTCCAGGGATTTTTTGGGGTTCCTCATGTGCAACCGGATCGGTCATTATAACCCATTGCTCGTTAAAGACCAAAAGTGTCAGTGACAGTGTCAGCAGGAAATAAAAATGGGCCCGGTGGTAGTGATCGTGGTCGTGGTGGGAGCGGCCAAGATGCGAACTGCCGTTATTCGTTATTCGTGATTCGTGATTCGTGAATCGTGATTCGTGATTCGTGAACCGTGATTCGTGATTCGTGATTCGTGATGCGGAAGAGTACGATGATGATTCAGTACCGAACTCGGCTCACGGGCTTTTCAGTGCCGCCTTTTTCCCTGCGAGCCTCTTCACTCTCCCTTCGGCGGCAAAAGCTGAAACCCCATCTGCATCATCATCTCGAGCACGTTGAAGACGACGACCTCCTTCTGGAACTTGCCGTCCTTCATGGTGTCGATGGCCAGGCCGGTGATGCGGACCTTCTTCCCGGTCGGCGGCACCACGCCCATCGGCGTCGGCATGGGGCCGGTGTGCGTTCCGGTCATCGTCCAGGCGGTGGCCACCTTCTCTTCCTGCACCACGGCCTCCTCGAAGGTCATTTTCAGGTCGGGCATCATCGCGCGCGTGTTCTCGACCCATGCCTTGATCCCCGCGAACCCGACGTAGGGCTCGGGCATGCTGCTGGTCTGGGCGATGCAGTCGGCGGTGTAGAGCTCCGGGATCAGCGCCAGGTCGGGCTTGTTCCACATCTCCAGTACCTTGTCCAGCAGGACCTGGACCTTCTTCTCGCACATCGGCTTTTCTACCGCCTGCTGCCCGGCCAGGGCACTGCAGACCGCGACCGCCAGGCACACGAGTAGCACTGTTTTTTTCATTGTCTTCCCTCCCCTTTTTCGAACTGGATGAGCTTATTAGGCGACTTTGAAAACGGGTTGTCAATATGATCCCGGCTTTTGACCCTCTGCTCTTCCGGATCACGGATCAATCATCACGACAGGTCGATCCATGGGTTTTGCCGTCCGTGGACCGCGTAGGCAGGGAAAGCCGCGATGAAGAACCTGTCCGCCCTGGGGGACCATGGGAGTGACGCTCCCTCGCGCCCGCCGGTTTTCCGCAACAAAAAAAACTTTTTTTCGTATGTATGTCAGTATAAGGAGGCCGCATGCGAAGGTTCATCGCTCTCGGGATATGGGTCCTTTCGGCTGGCCTGGCCTCGCTGCCGGCGCAGGAATTCGCCGGCGTGAGGCAGATCAGCGGCAGGGGCATCTACTGCCGCGCCACCGGCACGGGGAATCCGCTGGTCGTCGTCCATGGCGGCCCGGGGCTGGCCCACGATTACCTGTTCGCGCCCTTCTCCCGGCTGGCGAAAGAACGCCGGCTCGTCTTTTACGACCAGATGGGAAGCGGCCGTTCCGATGGCTTCCGGCAGAATGACAAGGTCGGCATGGACGACCTGGTGGAGGAACTGGAGGGGGTCAGGAAGGATTTCGGCCTGGAACGCTTCGACCTGGCCGGGCAATCCTGGGGGGCCATCGTCGCCATTCACTATGCCGTCAGGTACCCGCAGCACGTGAAAAGGCTGCTGCTGCTGGAGCCCGCGCCCGGGAGCAGCGAATATCTGCCGGCTTTCCAGAAGACGATCATGGACCGGCTGAGCCCGGAGGACAAGGAGGCGCTGGCCGGCTTGGCCAGGGACCCGGGGCTGACCTCCGATCCCGTTCTCTGCCGAAAATGGATGAACCTGAGGTTCAAGGCCTATTATTTCGATCCCGCCAGACAGGACATGGGCAAGCTGGACTATTTCGATGGGGAGCGAGTGAAGAAATTCTTCGCCAGTTCGGCCATGTTCGGCCCCTATCTCATGAACTTCGACCTGTATGAAGCCATGAAGGGGGTCGCCTGCCCGGTGCTGATCGTGCACGGCGAGCATGACCCGATTCCCACTGCGGCAGTGGAACGCATGGCCCTGGCGCTGAAGAACGCCGAACTGAAGATCGTCAGGGGAAGCGGCCACTTCGTGCACGTGGAGAAGGCGGACGAGTATTTCGGCGCCATCGAGGCGTTCCTGGGCGGGAAGTAACCCGGGGCGTCCCCCGTTGCCGACGATGACTCACGCTGACTCAGCCCATTAAGAATTCTTCCCCGCTTATCGTCCCCTTATTGGGCCGGTGTCGGATCAAGTGCGGCGGTTTCCAGTTTCCAGCTTTATTGGACGTTACTTGATTTTATAACCATGAAATCATACAGTGAGCCAATGAGAATGACGGCCGAACCCACAAAAATGAATTTGCAGATAAAATCGCCAGGAGGTGACGATGTCGCGCACGCTGACCCGCCTGTTTGCTGAGAGCGTCGAGCGCTTTCCCGACCGCGTCCTGCTCTGGGAAAGAAAAGGGCCCCGGTATGAGGGGATCACCTATGCCCAAATGCGCGATCAGGCGCAGCGCTTCGCCGCCGGGCTCATGCGCCTCGGCCTGCGCAGGGGGGACCGCGTCGCCCTCATCTCCGAGGGGCGCGCCGAGTGGGTGTCCAGCGAGCTCGGTATCCTCCTGGCGGGGGCGGTGAACGTCCCCATCTCGGTCCGCGTCGACGAGCTGTCGGAGCTCAAGTTCCGCCTCGCCCATTCGGGCTGCCGGCTGGCGGTGGTGTCGCGGAGCCAGCTGGCCAAGATCCGGAAGATCAAGAACGACCTGCCGGAACTGGAAAAAACCATCGCCCTCGACCCCCCGGAGGACCCGCAGAAGGACGAGCTGACCGGCGACGAGGTGCGGCGCCAGGGCGCCGAGTTCCTGGCCGGGAACGAGAGGGAGTTCGCCGACCGCTGGCAATCGGTGGGCGAGTCCGACTACGCCACCATCAGCTACACGTCGGGAACGACCGCCGAACCCAAGGGGATCATCCTCACCCACCGCAACTACACGGCCAACATCGAGCAGGCGAACTCGCTCATCCCCTGCCCGCCGCGCTACGTGACCCTGCTCATCCTGCCCTGGGACCATGCCTTCGCCCATACCTGCGGCATCTACGCCATGATGAAGAACGGCGCCGCCATCGCCGCGGTGCAGCAGGGGAAGACCACCCTGGAGACGCTGAAGAACATCCCGCAGAACATCAGGGAGATCCGGCCGACCATCCTGCTGAGCGCCCCGGCGCTGGCCAGGAACTTCCGCAGGAACATCGAAAAGGGAGTCCAGGAAAAGGGCGCCCGCGTGGAGGCGCTGTTCAAAAAGGCGCTGAGCCTGGCCTACGACTACAACGGCGAAGGCTGGAACCGCGGCCGCGGCCTGCGTCAGCTCAAGAAGCCGCTCTACCTGCTCTACGACCGGCTGATTTTCAGCAAGATCCGCCGCAATTTCGGCGGTCGCCTCGAATATTTCGTCGGCGGCGCCGCGCTGCTGGACATCGAGCTGCAGCGTTTTTTTTACGCCATCGGTCTCCCCATGTTCCAGGGGTACGGGCTCACCGAGGCCGCGCCGGTCATTTCCGCCAACTCCCCACGGCACCACAAGCTGGGCTCCTCGGGACGGCCGGTGGCCCGACTGGACGTGCGCATCTGCGACGAGCAGGGGATGCCGCTGCCGGCCGGAAGCCAGGGCGAGATCGTGATCCGCGGCGAGAACGTCATGGCCGGGTACTGGAAGAACGAGAAGGCGACGCGGGAGGCCCTGCGCGAAGGCTGGCTGTACACGGGCGACATCGGTTACCTGGACAGCGACGGCTTCCTCTTCGTCCTCGGCCGGAACAAGAGCCTGCTGATCGCCAACGATGGCGAAAAGTACAGCCCGGAAACGATCGAGGAGACCATTTGCAGCCGCTCGCCGTACATCGAGCAGCTCCTGCTGTACAACAACCAGTCGCCCTACACGGTGGCCCTGCTCGTGCCCAACCGGGAGGCGCTGCTGCGCCGGCTTCAGGAGCAGGGGCTGTCCTGCGCCACGCGGCAGGGACAGGAAGCCGCGCTGTTGCTCCTGCAGGCGGAGATCAACGCTTTCCGCGATAACGGCGCGTTGGCCGGCCTCTTCCCCCCGCGCTGGCTGCCGGCGGCGGTGGCCGTGCTCGGCGAGGGGTTCACCGAGCAGAACCGCTTCCTGAACTCGACCATGAAGATGGTCCGCGGCCGCATCGAGGACTTCTATCGCAGCCGTCTCGATTACCTCTTCACCGCGGAAGGGAAACCCATCGTCAATCCCCAGAACCTGACCATCGTCAGCCGCTGGGAGTGAGATACTCCGCTTCGCCGGCGCGGGCCCGGGCCGACATCGCCATACTGGCTTTATTTTTTTTTCAGTTTGTCCTGATGATTTTCCAGGTTTTCCGTGACCCGGAAATTTACGATCCGGGCGACCAATGCCAGGGGCAGCGGCTTGTCCAGAGGAAACTGCACCCCGCCCTTGGTGGTGGCGTAGGCCGATAGCTCTTTCTTGAAGGCCAGTATGGCGCTGGGCTCCGGGAAGAAGCCGATGTGGTTTTTAAAGGCGGCGAAATGGACCAGATTGCCCTCGAGAAAAAACGTAGGCACCTGGTAGCTGATCCTCTCCTCGGCCTCGGGCGCGGCGGCCTGGATGGTCTTGCGCATGGCGTTCAGCTTTTCTCCCACGGCTTTCGGGAAAGTCCGGATATATTCATCGATCGAGCCAACGCTTTTTTTGTTTTTTTTCATGTGCCCCCAGATTTCACCATATTATATCACATTTTGATCTTGGTTTCCGCAGGGGCGGACCCCCGTAATCGCCCGTTTTGATCCCTTGAAGATCCTGGGCAGGCGCGCGGGCCTGCCCCTACCCATCTGGCTGAATTTCGGGGGAGGTTTATTTGCCCTGCGATTTTACAAGCTCTTTGAAATTTTCAATCATGTAGCGGCGCAGGTCGGCGGGCAGGGGAGAGGTAATCTTGATGCCGTTGCCGCTGAAGGGGTGGGTGAACTCGATGCGGAAAGCGTGCAGGGCCAGGCGCGGGAAATCCCTGCCCCTGCTCTTGCCGTAGAGGATGTCGCCCAGCACCGGGTTGCCGAAGTGGGCCAGGTGGACGCGCAGCTGGTGGGTGCGGCCGGTCCTGGGCATCAGGCGCACAAAGGAGAATTTCTCGAACTCCCGGACGACGGAAAAATCGGTGACGGCATCCCGCCGGTCCTCGCGGTCCTCGCCGGCGACCTCGAAGCGGGCGCGGTGCCTCAGGCTGCGCGCCAGGGGCCGGTCGATGGTGCCGTTGCGGAAGCGCAGGTGCCCGCTGACCAGCGCCAGGTAGGTCTTGCTCATCTCCCGTTCCTGGAAGAGCTCCTGCATGCGGCGCACCGCCTCCTCGCTCTTGGCCAGGATCAGGACGCCCGAGGTGTCCTTGTCGAGGCGGTGGACGATCCCCGGCCGCTCGCTGCCGGCCATGGCGCCGATGGCGGGGTATTCGTGGCGGAAGATGTCGAGCACGGTCTCGCGCTTCTCCCCGGCGCCGGGGTGAACGACCAGCCCGGCCGGCTTGTCGATGACCAGCAGCCACTCGTCCTCGAAGAGTTTTTTCAGGCGTTGCGAGGGGGTATAGGCGGCCGTTTCCTCGATCTCCTGTTCGACGGCGACGAGGTCGCCGGCGAAGATCTCGCGGCTCTTTTTCGTCTCGACCGCGCCGTTGACCTTGACCCGCCCGTTCTGGATCAGCTTCTCGACGCGGCTGCGCGACAAATCCTGGAGATAGGCGGTCAGGAAGTGATCGAGCCTCTCCCAGTGTTCGCCGGCCTTACGCTCGATGTTCCTGTTCACCTTTCTTCTTGAAGCCCTTCAGCAGCAGCAGGGCGGTGGCCACGCCGATGATCGAGACCAGCTGCGGCACCGACAGGCTGGCCCAGGGACGGTCCATGCCGCCGATGATGTAGCCGCGGTCGGGGTCGCCGCGGAAGTACTCGACGACGAAGCGGATCACGGAGTAATTCAGCATGTACATGGAGATGACCTGGCCCTTGAACTTTCTTTTCCGGTACAGGGTGATCAGGAACAGGAAATTGCCCAGGTTCAGGAGGGCTTCCATCAGTTGCGTCGGATAGAGGGGAATGTAGAGCGGGACGCCGGTCAGGGCATTGGCTTTCAGGTGGGTGAAAATGACGGACAGGGGAAAATGCACGGCCTCGCGGCCCCAGCAGCAGCCGGCGGAAAAGCAGCCCAGGCGGCCGAAAAAATGGCCCAGGGCCAGTGCTGGCGCGGCGATGTCGCCCAGCTGGCGGTAGCTGAGCCGGTGGCGGCGGATGAACCAGACGGCGAAGACGGCGCCGAAAATCAGCCCGCCGTAGAAGCTGCCGCCCGAGGTCAGAAGGTACTTGAGCTCGCCGGGGAACTTCAGGTAGTAGCCCAGGTTGCTGGCCAGCAGCCAGAGCTTGGCCCCCAGCAGGCTGAGGATCATGACCCAGAAGATGAAGTCGGTGAAAACGGCCAGGTCCAGGCCCTCTTTCTTGGCCAGGCGGAAGCAGAGCAATATGCCCAGCAGCACGCCGAGGGCGAAGAAAAAGCCGTAGCTGGCGATGGTCAGCGGGCCGATCTCGATCAGGATGGGGTGCATGGGTTACCTCGCAGCAGCGAAAGCGCCAGCAGCGCCACTCCGATGGTGATGCAGCTGTCGGCGACGTTGAAGGTCGGCCAGTGCCAGGACTTGACGAACACGTCGAGGAAATCGACCACGTAGCCCAGACGCAGGCGGTCGATGATGTTGCCCAGCGCTCCGCCCAGGATGAAGGCATAGGCGAAAAGCTCCAGGCGCTCATGGCGTCCGGCGCGCAGGAAGAAAAACAGGACGATCAGCAGGGCGACGATGGCCAGGGCGGTGATGGCCTTGGGTATCAGGCCGCCATCGTGGCCCGAGAGGAAGCCCCAGACAGCGCCCGAGTTGCGCACGTGCCAGAGGCGGAAAAAGCCGCGGAACACGTCGCGCGTCCCCTCCAGGGGGACGGCGCGCGCCACCAGCAGCTTGCTCGCCTGGTCGGCGATGATCAGCCCCAGCATGAGGAGAAAATACGGCATCTTGTCTTTCAGGTGCAAGCGATCACTCCTTGGCCGTCGCCGCAACCACGGCGGCGCAGCGCGGACACAGCTCCGGGTGCACGGGGTCGACGGGGTCCGGAGTCACCCAGTTCCAGCAGCGCGGGCACTTGCGCCCCTGCGCCTTGCGCACGGTGATCTTCTCCCCGGCGCCGGCACGCACGCTCAGGGCGGCGACGACCAGCAGGGTCTTGAATCGATCCGCGTTTTCGCGAAGGAATCCCTCGTCTTCCGCCCTGGCGACGACCTCGATGTCGGCCTCCAGGGAGTCGCCGATGCGCTTGGCGGCGCGGGCCGCCTCGATCTCCTTCAGCAGGCGGTCGCGCAGGGCCATGATCCTCTCCCAGCGCCCCTTGTCCACGCTGCCGCGGAGTTCTTCATCGACTTCCGGGAAACGCTCCATGTGGATGGATGGAGCCTTGCCGGCATGGTCGGGCAGGAACCCCCAGGCTTCCTCGCTGGTGAAGGAGAGGATCGGGGCCATGAGCAGCAGCGTCTCGCGCAGCAGGGTGAAGACGGCCTGCTGGCTGGCGCGGCGCTGCGGCGCGCCGGGGCGGTTGCAGTACAGATTGTCCTTCTGGAAATTCAGGTAGAAGGCGCTGAGGTCGTTGGTGAAGAAATTGAACAGGGAGTGGAAGACGGCGTGGTATTCAAAGTCCCGGTAGGCCTGCAGCACGCGCGCCTTGACCTCCTGCAGCCGCTGCAGGACATAGCGGTCGCTTTCGTCCATGGCGGCGGCGGGCACGGCGTCGCGCCGCGGGTCGAAGTCGGCCAGGACACCGAGCATGAAGCGCCAGGTGTTGCGGATCTTGCGGTAGCTCTCGCTCAGGCGCTGCAGCATCTCCGTGCCCAGGCGCACGTCCTCCTGATAGTTGACCATGGCCGACCACAGGCGCAGGATCTCGGCGCCGCGGTCCTTGATGATGTCCTGGGGCTCGATGGCGTTCCCCAGCGACTTGTGCATGGTCTTGCCCTCGGCGTCGAGCACCCAGCCGTGGGTGATGACTGCGCGGTACGGGGCTCCGCCCAGGGCGCTGATGCCCACCAGCAGCGAGGAGTGGAACCAGCCGCGGTACTGGTCGCCGCCCTCGAGGTACATGTCGGCGGGCCAGCGGTGGCCGGGGCGCTGCTGCAGGATGCCGTGCGACGAGCCCGACTCGAACCAGACGTCGAGGATGTCCCGGCCCTTCTCGAACTCGCTGCCGCCGCAGGAGCGGCAAGCGGTGCCCTCGGGCACGAATTCGCCGGCCTCCCGGCTGTACCAGGAATTGGAGCCCTCCGCGGCGAATGATCTCTCCACGTTTTCGACCGCGGCGGGATCCAGCAGCGCTTCCCCGCAGGTCTTGCAGAAAAAGGCGGGCAGGGGCACGCCCCAGTCGCGCTGGCGCGAGATGCACCAGTCGGGGCGGTTGGCGATCATGCTGGCGATGCGTTCCTGGCCCCAGGCCGGCAGCCAGGACGCTCCCTGGATGGCGTCCAGGGCCTTGGCGCGCAGACCGGCCTGGTCCATGGCGATGAACCACTGGGCCGTGGCCCGGTAGATGACCGGCTTCTTGCAGCGCCAGCAGTGGGGATAGGAGTGCGAGATGGAGCCGCCGTGCAGAAGGCTGCCGTTGGCGCGCATGTCCTCGACGATGCGGGCATTGGCCTCGAAGACCGGCATTCCGGCATAGGGGCCGGCGGTCTCGTCGAAGCGGCCGTCGGCCTGGACCGGCGAATAGATGTCGAGGCCGTGGGCCACGCCGGCGCGGTAGTCGTCCTCGCCATGTCCGGGCGCCGTATGCACGCAGCCGGTGCCCTGGTCGAGCAGGACGTAGTCGGTGGTGATCAGCAGCGAGTCGCGGTCGAAGAGCGGATGGCGGGCCTTGAGCCCGGCCAGGTCCCGGCCCTTGAACTCCCTGAGCTTGCGGAACTCGTCGCCGTTGAGGGCGGCGATGGCCGGCAGCAGGGCCGAGGCGGCGATGAAAAGCTCGCCCTTCATCTCGAAGAGCGCATAGTCGAAGTCGGCGCCCACGGCGATGGCCAGGTTGGCCGGGATGGTCCAGGGGGTGGTGGTCCAGATCAGGACCGCGACCGGGCGGCCGCTGAATTCCTTGAGTGCCGGCGGCAGTTGGCGCAAGGTGAATTTCACGGTGATCGAGGGCGAGGCGTGGTCGTGATACTCGACCTCGGCCTCGGCCAGGGCGGTGCGGCAGGAGAGGCACCAGTATACCGGGCGCTTCTTGCGGTAGACGCTGCCCTGGCGGACGAAGGAGTTGAAGAAGCGGATCACCGTGGCCTCGTACTCGTGGTCGAGAGTGGTGTAGGGCCGCTGCCAGTCACCGAAGACGCCCAGGCGCTGGAAGTCGGCACGCTGCTGGTCGAGGAACTTCTCGGCATAGAGCCGGCACTCCTCGCGCACCTGCAGCTGGGTCATGCTCTTCTTGCGTGCGCCCAGCTTCTGGTCGACCTTGTGCTCGATGGGCAGGCCGTGGCAGTCCCAGCCGGGGACATAGGGGCTGTAAAAACCCGCCATGGTCCGGCTCTTGACCACGAAGTCCTTGAGGATCTTGTTCATGGCCGTGCCCAGGTGGATGTTGCCGTTGGCGTAGGGCGGCCCGTCGTGCAGGATGTAGGGCTCGCAGCCGGCGCGGCTCTCCAGGATGCGCTCGTAGATGCCGGCCTCCTGCCATTTTTTCAGCATCTCGGGCTCTTTCTGGCTGAGCTGGGCCTTCATGGGGAAGTCGGTGCGCGGCAGGTTCAGCGTATCTTTCCATTCCAGTTTTTTTTCCGACATGATTTGGGCTCCGGGTTGGCTTGGAAAGGGCATTGTCGCCTATTTCGGCCGGTATGTCAATGGAATCCAGCCCGCAGGCGCTCAAAGGGAAGAAAAAGGGAAGAGAGAGGGAAGAATGAGGGAAGAGAGAGTGGGAAATCCCCTTGAGGATCTCTTTCCCACTTGGATTTCCCTCTGTTTTCCCTTTGTCTTTCCCTTATAATTTTGAACCAATGCATCGGTTTTTCCGTTTAATTGCCCGGGAGGTGACCATGAACGATGATAAAGGCAAGGGTCGGCGCGAGGAGTTCAAGCTGGACGGCGGCAAGGTCGTCGACAAGATCAAGGAACTGATCCACGAGGGCAACATCCGGCGCATCATCCTGAAGAACGACGAGGGCAGGACCCTCATTGAGATCCCGCTCACCCTGGGCGTGGTGGGCGCCGCCTTCCTGCCGGTGCTGGCGGCCGTCGGCGCCATCGCCGCCCTGGCGGCCAGCATGACCATTGTCGTGGAGAAGATCGAATAAGGAAGCCGGGAGTTCAGTAGTCCTTCGGGACCAGGCAGAGGAACTTCAGCGGCGCGTCGCCGGTGTTCTCGAACTGGTGCTCCTCATTGGGCTCCACCAGGGCGAAGCTGCCGGATTCGACGGCATGGCGGGTCCCCTTGGCGTTGATCCGCCCCCGCCCTTCCAGGACGAAGATCTCGTGCTCCGACGGATGGGCGTGAAAGGGCGAGTGCCCGCCCGGCTGCACCTCGAACAGGCGCAGCCAGAAATTCGGAGCCGGGGAGTCCTTGCCCAGCAGCCAGCGGATGGTCACGTTCTCGGCGCCGGCCATGGCCACCGGTTCGGCCGCTATGTCCGCATAATGTTTGACGATCATCGGGCCTCCTGTCTCAATACCGATATGTAGCACAAAGAACGGGAGCAGTAAAGAACGGACAAGTGTTTAGAGGTAAGTGGTTAGAGGTAAGTGGTGAGAGGTCAGAGGTCAGAAGACAGAGGACAGAGGAAGAGGGAATCCTGCTAACACACTCACCAACACGAACACGGGGCTCGTCTTACATTCCGGCTGACACTGTCACTGATACTGGAAGTACTTTTTGCATTTAGCGGATTTATTTCTTATAATCGCCCCTAGACCCTGCGAGGTGGCATGAAAAAAACGGCATCCCAGAAGCGCGGCCCGGCCGGCAAGGCGAAGACAGGGGAAAAACCCTGCGCCGAAAAAGTCCAGCGGGCAAGAAGCGCGGAGCAGCGCAAGGTGGAAAGCGAGCTGAACATGTATCGCGACCAGCTGGAAGAGCTGGTCAGCGAGCGCACCCTGGCGCTGGAGCTGGCCAACCGCCAGCTCGAGGCGGAGATCGACGAGCGCCGCCAGGCGGAGATCCTGCAGTCGGCCCTCTACCAGATCTCCGAGAAAGCCAGCCGGACCGAGGATTTGCATGAGTTGTACACGGCCCTGCACGGCATCATCTCCAGCCTGCTGTACGCCCGAAATTTCTACATCGCCCTGCTCGATCCCTCCGAGCAGCTGCTTCACTTCCCTTATTATATCGATGAGATCGACCCCCCGCCCGGGCCGCAAAAGCGGAGCCGCGGGCTGACCGAGTACGTCCTGCGCACGGGACAGCCGCTGCTGGTTTCCGACCAGCAGGTGGAACAGATGGCGGCCGAAGGCCTGATCGAGCTGCTCGGTTCCCCCTCCAACGAATGGCTGGGCGTGCCGCTCAAGCGGGGCGAGCGCACCTTCGGCGCCCTGGTGATCCAGAGCTACCAGGAGGATTTTCATTATTCCGAGCGGGACCGCGAGCTGCTGATCTTCGTCTCGCAGCACATCGCCGACGCGCTCTGGCGCAAGCAGGCCGAGAATGACCTGATGGAGAGCCAGCGTTTCCTGGCGGCGGTCTTCAACGGCATCCAGGACGGCATCAGTGTCCTCGACCGCGACCTGAACATCGTGCAGGTCAACCAGGCCATGGAAAGGTGGTATGGGCAGCACATGCCGCTGGCGGGAAAGAAATGCTTCCGGGCCTACCAGGAACGCAACTCCCCCTGTTCGCCATGCCCCAGCCTGCGGGCCATCCGCGAAAAGAAACCGCAGCGGGAGACCGTGGCGCTGTTCCAGGAAGGAGCGCAGCGCGGTTGGATCGAGCTGCATTCCTTTCCGATCTTCGATCACGCCGGCGGGGTGACCGGAGTGATCGAATACGTGCGTGACATCACCGAGCGCAAGCTTCTCGAGGAGCGCTTCATCCAGGCCCAGAAGATGGAATCCATCGGATTGCTGGCCGGCGGCATCGCCCACGACTTCAACAACATCTTGGGCGGCATCCTGGGCTACGCCTCGTGGCTCAAGACCAACATCAACCGCGACCACCCTTTTTTCCGCCCGGTCGACACCATCGAAAAGAGCGCCAGCCGCGCCGCCGAGCTGACCGCCCAGCTGCTGGCCTTCGCCCGCGGCGGCAAGTACGACCTCCGCCCCTGCAGCCTGAACAGCGTCATTTCCGAGTCATTGAAGATCCTTTCCGGGACCCTGGACAAGTCCATCGCCATCGAGACGAACCTGAACGAGAGCCTGCCCACGGTCGAGATCGACGTCGGGCAGATCCAGCAGGTGCTGATGAACCTGTGCGTCAACGCCCGCGACGCCATGCCCGGCGGCGGCCGCCTGACCATCCAGTCCTCGGTGGCCCGCCTGAGCGAGAGCGATGCCCGCAACCAGCCCGAAGCCAAGCCGGGATGGTTCGCCGTGCTCGCGGTCAGCGACACCGGAGTGGGCATGGAGGACGGCGTCAAGGGGAGGATATTCGAGCCGTTCTTCACCACCAAGGAAAAGGGCAAGGGCACCGGCCTGGGCCTGTCCATGGTCTATGGCGTGGTCAAGAACCACGGCGGTTTCATCAACGTCTACAGCGAGCCCGGCGAGGGTTCGACGTTCAAGATCTACCTGCCGCTGAGCGGCAAGCCCGAGGTGCTGGAGAGCGACGCGGACACGGAGATGGCCGGCGGCCATGAAACGATCCTGGTCATCGACGACGAGGAGGCCATCCGCCAGGTGGCGGCCGACATCCTGGAAAGCTACGGCTACCGCGTGCGCATGGCCTGCGACGGCGCCGAGGGGGTCGCCGTCTACGGCAGCGAGGGCGCCGGCATCGACATGGTGCTGCTGGACATGGTCATGCCGCGGCAGGGCGGCCGCGAGACGTTCCTGCAACTGAAGCGCATCGATCCCAAGGTGCGGGTGCTTTTTTCCACCGGCTACAGCCAGAACGAGAAAGTCAACGAGATCATGGCCCTGGGAGTGCAGGGGTTCATCCAGAAGCCCTACCAGGTGAAGGACCTGCTGGCCAAGGTGCGTGCCGTTTTGGATGGCGAATCCTGAGGGGATCAGTTTCGGCCCGGCCGGCTGGAGCTACGCCGACTGGCGGGGCACGGTTTACCCCCAGCCGTCCCCGCGCGGCTTCAATGCCCTGGCTTTCATCGCCGGGCGCTTCGACTTCGTCGAGGTGAACACCAGCTTCTACCGCATACCCGGCACCCGGCTCACCCAGGGCTGGGTCGACAAGACGGCTGCGTTCCCCGGGTTCCGCTTCTGGATCAAGCTCCACCAGTCGTTCACCCACGAACAGCGGCTGGAGCGATTGATGCTCGACGCCTTCCACGACGGCCTGCGGCCCTTGCGGGACGCCGGCAAACTGGCGGGCGTGCTGGCCCAGTTCCCTTATTCCTTTCATCGCTCGCCGGCCAGCCTGGCATTTCTCGGCGACCTGGCCGGATGCTTCCGCGACCTGCCGCTGGCCGTCGAGTTCCGCCACCAGGACTGGCATGAGGACGGGGTGCTGGCTTTTTTCCGGGAGCGCGGCCTGGTCTGGGCCAACATCGATCAGCCCCGGGTCTCGCGGTCGCTGGGCCTGACCGCTCTGGTCACGGCCCGGGATACGGCCTACCTGCGGCTGCACGGCCGGAATGCGGACAACTGGTTCTCGGGCCAGGGGCGCGACGCCCGCTACGATTATTCCTATTCCGCGGCCGAGCTCGGCGGCCTGGGCGAGGTAGTGGCCCGGCTGAAAGCGCAGGCCAGGGAAGTATTCGTCTCCGGCAATAACCATTACAAGGGGGCGGCGGTGAAGAACCTGCTGCAGCTGAAGGACATCCTGCTGCGCCGCGGCTGACCGGGGGCGCGGAACATGAAGCGTTTTTTTCTCTGGGCCGTTGCCGCCGCGCTGCTGTTCGTCCTTTTCTTTGTCGGCCTCAATCTCTTCGATTCCCGCCGGGCGCCCGGAAGCGCGGCGGTTCATGAGGACCCCGGGCCGCTGGTCGCGGACCTGCGGCCCGGCAACGGCTTCTTCATCGTCTGGGGCTTTGCCGAGTCGCCCGAGGTCGAACCGGCATCGGGAGAGTATGCCAAGCGCATGGCCGCGTCCCTGGCGGGTGACGTCCATTCGCGTCGACGCTTCGGCGCCTGGCTGACCCGGCAACGCGCCGATTCCCGCAGGCACTGGCAGGGAGCCAGCCTCTATTTTCCCCGGCTGCAGGCAGAGGATGTCGCCGACTTTTTTGCCGCCCGCCGCGCCGAGCTGGCGGAGCGCCAGGAACGCTACGCTGTCCTGCTGCGGCGCTATCGCGCCGTTCTGCGGGCCGATCGAATCGATGATTTCACACCGGCGGGGTGGAGCTTCCCCGTGGGCAGCTCGCAACTGGCCGCCAATACGGCCCGGCTCGACGCCGCCATCCGGGTCCTGGAAGCCGTCGACGGCGACTGGCTGCAGGCCGGCCGGGCACTCCTGGAAACCGCCGGCGCCGGCTTGCGTCTTGTCGCCGTTGGCCGCACCTCCGCGGTCAACACCCTGGGCCGGTTGCTGGTCGATCTTTCGCTGCGCTCGCTGGCCTCGCTGCTCAACCGCCGCGAGTGCCCGCCGGAGTTCGCCCGCCTCATCCGCGAGACGATGCCCGAACGCCAGGCGGCGGATTTCGGAACCGCGGCGGTCCGCTCATTTGCCCTGGCCGGCTTCGCGGCCTCCCTGGAGCGGATCAAGGAATCCGGGATTGTCGACCCGTTCCTGCTCCGGGATTTTTTCCGGGATCCGACCCCCTTCTTCGCCCTGGAGCGGCTGACGGCCATCGCCGGGCCGCGCTTCTTCGCCGCCTTCCACGCCATGGCATCATTCTTCGTTCACAAGAACGAAAGCCTGGCCATGATGCGGGCGTTCTGGGCAGGCGTGGGCGAGCTGGAAGGGACCCCTCCCTGGCGCTGGGAGGAAACCCCGCTGCGGCGGCTGCGGAGCGTGGGCGTCACGTCCGGGGCCTTCTGGTGGCTGCGCAATCCCGTGGGCAAGATGCTGGTGCGATCCGCCGTTCCCTTCAACTGGCCGGTGCTGCAGCACTATGTCTACCGCAGCCACGAACTGAAGGCGCGCTGGGACCTTCTCCGCCTGCTGGCCAGGGCACGGCAACGGGCCGGAACCGGCGGGGAAGTGGCCGAGCAAGACCTGCTGCGCCTCCTGGCCGCGGCGGGTGAGCGCGACCCTTACAGCGGCCGGCCATTTCTTTTCAGCCGTGCGCGCGGGATGCTGTACAGCGTCGGCGCCGACAAGGTCGATGACGGAGGCCGTGAGCGGCCCGAGCCGTGGCGGGATTCCGACATTGCGGTGCCGATCCACTTCGTTAAAGAAGACGTCAGACGTTAGACGTCAGTGGTCAGCAAAAAAAACAATCCTAAAAGATTTCTTTAAATTACTAATCGGCTTTATTCTTGCTAACGTCTAACGACCAACGTCTAACGTCTTTTATAATATCTTCTCGCCCTTGGAGCGCAGGATGTCGCGGATCTCGCGCAGGATCATCTCCTGGACCGGGGGCGCCGCTGGCGCCTCCGCCTGCTTGCGCTTCATGGCGTTCAGTGCCTTGATGGCCAGGAAGATGGCGAAGGCCACGACCAGGAAGTCGATGATCGTGTTGAGGAAGGCGCCGTACTTCAGGGTGACTGCCGGTTCGCTGCCGGCGGCGGCCTTCAGCGTGACGGCCAGGTGGGAAAAATCCACGCCGCCCATCAACACCCCGATGGGAGGCATGATGATGTCGTTGACCAGCGACGTGACTATTTTTCCGAAAGCGACGCCGATGACGATGCCCACGGCCATGTCCATGACGTTGCCGCGCATGGCAAAGGCCTTGAATTCCTTGATGAATTCCATGAGCCCCTCCTTATATTGTTTTATCCAGCTTGGATGCGGTTTTCCAGCAGGTGCGCAGGCGGGTCAGCTCGCGGCCCGAAGCGGGTTCCTGCAGGCTTTGCAGCAGGACGGTGCAGCCGGCGTCAAGCGCGGCGGTGCGGCCGGCGTCCAGCGCGGCGGTACGGCCGATCTCGGTGAGACAGGCGACCTCGTCGCCCAGGCGCGCCTCTCCCAGGAAGGCGGCTTCCAGAGAGCGGGGCTTCCAGGAGCGCGCATCCTGCGGAATGGAGCGCAGGGCCCAGTCCAGGTAGACGGTATTGTTGACATGGTCGTTGATGTCGATGTCCCCGGGCTTGGCCCGGTGCCAAGTCCGCGCCGATCCGGGGTGCGGCGGCGGCAGCGGCGAAAAATCGTCTTCGATCATGCGCGCCGGATGGCGGCTGAAGACGGGCAGGTGCGGGTCGAGGCGCGCCGGTCGCCGCGTTTCCAGTTTCATCAGCGCCCAGGCTGAGGTGGCGCGCAGGAGCTCGTCGCCCGCAGGGCTTTTCAATTTGAACTCGCGCACGGCGAACAGCCGGTGACGGCCCGAGGGCCAGGTGGCGATGTGCACGGTTCCACCGGCCTCGGGAACAGCGGCGATCCTGACATGCAGGCGGGCCAGCACCCAGGTCAGCCCCCTGGCGTGCAGGTCGCGGACGCCCACGCCCAGTATTTCGGCATGGCGGCCGGCCGTCTCCATCATCTCCTCGAGCACCCGGAGCAGCCGCTGCGCGGGGGAGTCGTTCCCCTTCGCCGTCGGCACGGTAAATTTCTCATGATATGGCGCTGCTTCCATAGGAAAGAAATTATACACTAAATCAAGACGCTAGACGTTAGACGATAGCAAGAAGAAATAAATGCAAATCTCAGGAGAGAAGTCAGGGGAATAGAAATTTTCTTGCTGACAACTAACGTCTAATATCTAACGTCTGAGATCTATTCTTTGATTTCGTTCAAGTCGCGGATGATCATGATGTCATAGTCGCCCAGGGACTTGAAACCGGCCTTTTCATAGAAGTGGATCGCCCGCTTGTTGCCGCGGTGCACCTCGAGCTTGATCTGCAGGCCGATCGCCTTGGCGATCTTCTGCGACTCACGCAGGAGAGGCTTGGACAATCCGGCCCCCTGGAATCTCGGGTCGATGGCGAAGTGGTGCAGGTAGAGGCGCCGGCCGTCGTTGGTCAGCCAGGAAGTGCCGACCACGGTATCGCTGGCTTTTTCGACCAGCACCAGCAGCCGTCCGTTGCGGCGCAGCGTGTTCTCGATCACTTCGGCCGTGTCGCCGCGGCCCGGGGTGCTGATGCCGGTGCGCTCCCAGATGTCGGCCACGTAGGGAAAATCCGCGGCCCAATAGTCGCGGACGACAAAATCCTTTCCTCTGTCCATCGCCATAGTTGTACAGGGAACGGGGCGGAAAAGTCAAGAGGCTGGCCAAGCAAGGCGTTTGGCAAGAGTTGAACTTACAAATTTAAGAGGTTCGATGTTCGAAGTTCGACATTCGCTGTGGAAGAAAGAAGGCAAATGACGGGGCATGAGGAATACGAAGCCGGAGGTCGACGTTTGGGAATCCGCTGAACCCGGTGTGCGGCGGACGGTGTTTCTCGAGTGCCCGGGATCTCAATTGCTGGAGTTGATCATTGAAAATCGATATAATGGCTTTTCAGTCTCAAGGAGTCATCATGAACAATAAACTTCCACGGATCGCCGTCATCGCCGGACTTCTGACGCTCCTGTTGCCGCTGTCCGGCCGCGCCGCCGACGAGGCGCCGCCCCGGCCGCCGGTCGCCAAGAGTGTTGCCAGGGAACTCGTCATGCACGGCCATGCCCGCGTCGATGAGTACTACTGGCTGAACCAGAGGCAGGACCCCGAGGTCATCGCCTACCTGCAGGCGGAGAACGCCTACACCGACGCCGTGATGAAGTCAGCCGCCGGGCTGCGCGCGGCGCTGTACAAGGAGATGGTCGGGCGCATGCAGCAGAGCGACATGTCGGTGCCGTATTTCGAGAATGGCTACTGGTACTACACCCGCTTCGAGAAGGGCAAGGAATATCCGGTCTACTGCCGCAAAAAAAAGTCCATGAAGGGGGCCGAGCAGGTGCTGCTCGACGGCAACCGCATGGCCGTCGGCGAGAAATACTTCCATATCGGGTCGTTCGCGGTCAGCCCCGACAACGTCACCCTGGCCTACAGCGTGGACACCGTGTCGCGCCGCCAGTACCGCCTGCGCTTCCGCTGCCTGAAAACCGGGAAGGAATATGCCGAGGAGATCCGGATGACGGCCGGGCGCATGGCCTGGGCCGGCGACAGCCGCACCCTGTTCTACCCGGTGATCGACCCCGGGACGCTGCGCTCCTGCAAGGTGCGCCGCCATGCCCTGGGGACGCCCGCCGAGAACGACGCGACCATCTACGAGGAAAACGACGAGACGTTCGACGTGGGCATCGGCCTGAGCCGCTCGCGCCGCTTCCTGCTCCTGGCCAGCCGCAGCACGCTGAGCGACGAATACCGCGTCCTCGACGCCACCAGGCCGGACGGCGAGTTCGCCGTCTTCCAGCCCCGCGTGCGCGGCCTGGAATACAGCATCGACCATCTCAACGGCCGCTTCTATGTGCTGACCAACGACAACGCCGTCAACTTCAGGCTCATGGAAGCCGCCGAGGACCGCACCGGGCGCGAGCACTGGCGCGAGCTGATCGGCCATCGCCCCGACGTCCTGCTGGAGGACTTTGAGCTGTTCAACAATTTCCTCGTCCTGAGCGAGCGCCGATCCGGCTTGACCCAAATCCACGTCCTGCCCTGGGGCGACGCGGAAGGGTATGCCATCGATTTCCCCGAGCAGGCCTTCACGGCCTACCCGGCGTTCACCGCCGACCCCGCCACCGACCTGATGCGCTTCAACTATACGTCGCTGACCACGCCATCCTCGGTGTACGAGTTCAACATGAAGACCCGCGAGCGCCGGCTGCTCAAGCGCCAGGAGGTGCTGGGCGGCTACCGGCCTGAATCGTACTCAAGCGAGAGGCTCATGGCTCCGGGCTATGACGGCACCCGGGTGCCGATCTCCCTGGTTTATCGCAAGGACACGGCCAGGGGAGCGGCGACGCCGCTGCTGCTCTACGGCTACGGCTCCTACGGAGCATCCATGGATCCGGCGTTCAGTCCGCTGCGTCTCAGCCTGCTCGACCGCGGCTTCATCTTCGCCATCGCCCATGTCCGCGGCGGCCAGGAACTGGGCCGCTCCTGGTACGACGAGGGCAAGCTGTTCAGGAAGATGAACACGTTCACCGACTTCATCTCCTGCGCCGAGTACCTGGTGCGCCACGGCTATACGTCTCCGGCGAAACTGTTCGCCTCGGGCGGCAGCGCCGGCGGCCTGCTGATGGGCGCCGTGGCCAATCTCAGGCCCGACCTGTTCCGCGGCATGGTCGCCGCCGTCCCCTTCGTCGACGTGGTCACCACCATGCTCGATCCGTCCATCCCCCTGACCACCAGCGAGTACGACGAATGGGGGGATCCCAACCGGCCCGAATGCTACGAATACATGCTCTCCTATTCGCCCTACGACAACGTGCGGGCCAAGGACTACCCGGCCATGCTGGTGACCACCGGGCTGCACGACTCGCAGGTGCAGTACTTCGAGCCGGCCAAGTGGGTGGCCAGGCTGCGGGCCCTGAAAACGGACGGCAACCCGCTGCTGCTGCGCACCAACATGGAGGCGGGCCACGGCGGGGCGTCGGGACGCTTCCGCCGCCTGGAGGAGGTCGCCCTGGAGTATGCCTTCCTGCTCAAGCTGGTTGGCATCGATCGATAGGGAGGCGGGGATGAAGGTCATCGACCTGGCGCCGGAGCATGTCGATGAGTACTGCCTGTGCCTCGAGGAGTGGTCCGACGAGATCCGCGAGGCGGGAACCCACAAGCGCCGGTGGTTTGAAAAACACAGGGACCAGGGGCTGCGCGTCAAGCTGGCCGTTGATGAGAATGGCACGGCCGGTGGCATGATCCAGTACTTGCCGATCGAGCAGTCGCCGGCCGCGGGCACGGGGCTCTATTTCGTCCTCTGCATCTGGGTGCATGGCTACAAGCAGGGGCGGGGCAATTTCCGCAAGCGGGGGATGGGCACGGCGCTGCTCTCGGCGGCCGAGGACGACGCCCGCGCCCTCGGCGCCAAGGGCCTGGCCGCCTGGGGCGTCAGCCTGCCGTTCTGGATGCGAGCCTCATGGTTCCGGAAGCATGGCTACCGCAAGGCGGACCGCATGGGCATGATGGCGCTGATGTGGAAGCCCTTCCGCGAGGACGCCGAGCCCCCCGCTTGGATTCGGCCGAAGAAGAAGCCGCAGGGTGAGGCGGGAAAGGTCGTGGTGACCGGGCTGCTGAGCGGCTGGTGCCCGGCCATGAGCCTGGTACACGAGCGTGCCCGGCGCGCCGCCGCCGAACTCGGGCCCGCGGTTGAATTCCGCGAGGTGCGCACCGACGACCGCGCCGCGTTCCTGGAGTGGGGGATGAGCGACGCCCTGTTCATCGACGGCAAGGAACTGCGCAGCGGCCCGCCGCCCAAGTACGCGAGGATCCGCGGGAAGATCGCGAGGAAGCTGAAAAAACTATAGCAGAGGGGGGCAATCTTCGCGCCGGGTCTCATGATGATGACCACGGGCTTTTGAGCCAAGGCCCTTCGCTCCAGTCTCTGGATGCGGCGCACGGCGTCCCTGCCGCCGCCGGTGAAAACGTCCACGCGAGAAGCGAGGCCGGAGCGGTTTTTGCCGGGTTTGCTTCAAATGAAGTCGAACGGATCCGGATTGGCCAGTTTGCGGTAGCGCCCGGGCGATTCCCCCCAATGCTCCCGGAAGCGCAGGATGAAATACTGGCAATCGGCATAGCCCAGGCGGGCGGCCAGCTCCTTGACGGACAGCGCAGGCTCCTGCAGCAGGAAGCGCTCGGCCAGCTGCAGCTTGCGGCGCTGGATGAACTTGGCCAGGGTCATGCCGCGCTCGCTGTGGAAGCGCCGCGAGATGTGGCAGCGGCTGACCTCGAAGCGCACGGCCAGCCTGTTGATGGTCAGGTCGGCGAGGCGGGCTTCGGGCAGCTGGACCACGTAACGGTAGATCCTTTCAACGATGTTCCTGTTGGCCATGTTCGCTCCTCTGCGTTCAACAAGGAGCATTGCATGGAGCATGCCAAGTCGGGATAGCCGTTCAAAACCGCCGAACATAAAGGATATTTTGAAGAAAACCGCCGGATCCGCAAGCGGATTGCAGCTCAGTCATGTCCCATTTTTGGACAACTCGCAGCGATTATCCTTAGCGGATGGCGATCTTGGAGGTATATCATTCCGCTTCCTTGTCCAGAATTGGGAATTCCGATCCAAAGCGGATTCAGGGAGCGACGAAAACATGGCATACTTCAGACTGCCCATTGTCCCATTTTTGGACAGATTGGCACCGGACCGATGGTTTTCCTGATGATCATCACGTATAATGAAGGCAGGCAAAGAGGAATCACATGAAGATGAACATACTGCTGGTCAACTGCTACCGGGATGGGGCGGAAGAAAAGATCCGCCCCTATCATGAATGGCTGAGTGCCGGCGCGGCCGCGGCCGGCCTGGAACTGGCCGTCATGGATGCCGATGCCCGGGAACTTCCTGCCGCAGATGAAGAGTTCGCCGCCGTGATCGTATCCGGCTCGCAGAAGATGGTCGGGGACGGAGAGATCGAGCCGGGGCTGGCCGATTTCCTGCGCGGCAACCGCCGGCCGCTCCTGGGCGTCTGCTACGGACACCAGGCGCTGGCCCGCGCCTTCGGCGCCCGGGTGAAAAGGGACGCCCAGGTTCATCTCGGGGAAGAGGAGATCTTCCTGAACAAGACGGACCCGCTTTTCTCGGCGTTTCCGCACCGGTTCAGGATGGTCGAAAGCCACGAGGAGATCGTCGCGCGTGACAACGACCTGGAGAGGGTTTTCATGGTCGTCGCCGAGAGTCAATCCGGGCTGGTGGAGGTTATCCGGCACCGCGAGCATCCGCTGTACGGCGTGCAGTTCCATCCCGAGAAGTCGGGAGAGCCCGGGATCAGGTTGCTGGCCAACTTCCTGAGTCTGATCTGATATCAAAAATCAGATGTTAGACGTCAGAAGTCAGACGTTAGAAGTTAAAGGTCTGCAAGAAGTGAAAGTAATCGGTTTACGGTTTAAGGTAGACGGTTTACGGGAGGAGATGAAGCAATAGGAAGACTAAAATTCCAAGCACCAAACCCCAAACAAATTCCAAACTCCAAATTCCAATTTCCAAAACGAAAGCTCCTTGCAGAGATTTCTCTTTTTTTTGGACAAAGTCCCCGCCAGGGGATTTGGTAATTGGAATCTGGGATTTATTTGAAATTTGTTTTTTGGAATTTAATTCCCATTAATTCCTTTCTGCCACCTTGCGTCTCACGCCGAGTTCCTGTCTTCCTCGTCACGCGTCACGCGTCACGAAGCTCATTTCTTGAAGGCTTCCAGCGCTTCCCGGGCCGCGGCCAGCAGGGGCTGCGCCGAGATTTCCTCGCCCACGGCGTTCCTCATCCACAGTTGGGGGGTGAGGCGGCCGGCCCGGCACATGCGCTCCATCTCGCGGCCCAGATTCTTTCCCTGCAGGTGGCTTTCCAGCTGGAACGCGATCAGGTGCCCCAGCGGATAGTCGGGCAGGTAGAGTGGGGAGTCGATCATGTGCGAATAGGCGGCCAGGATGACCTGGTCGCGGACGCCGAATACCGGGGCATAGTATTGGTTCCACACCTCGCGGGCGCAGCGCATGACCGCCCGGCGCAGGCCGTCGGGCTTGGCCCCCGGGTTGCGGTAAAGCCATTCCCATGTCTTCATGTCCACCAGGGCTACGCCGGCGATCTCATAGGTCATCCACAGCGTGTCCAGCACCTGCAGGCGGCGGGTGCTTGCCGTCGGCTCGGGAAAGCCGAGGACCTTCAGGTCGCGCTTCTGGAAGATAAAGGCGAAGGCCTCGGTAATGGCGGTATTGGGCACACCGGACATGAGGTAGGAATCGGCGTGCTGCAGCGAGAGCACCTGCTCGGCGCAGTGGCCCAGCTCATGCATGGCCACGTTGAAGCCCTGATAGCTCATGCCGTCCTTGTCCACGCGGGTGCGCAGGTGGGACCTTTCCGTGCGCATCTGTGCTCCCCAGGCATGGCCGGCGCCGCGCGCCGGTTCCACGGCGATGCGTTTGCTGATCTCCGTGGCGCTGGCCGGAGCGAAGCCCAGGAGCTGCAGGGTGGCGCGCAGACCCTTCTCGAAACGGGCGAGGCTGGGGTAGCGCTGCCGCACGCGGCGGTCCAGCTCCGCCTCGGTGATCTTCGCCCGAGGCTTGAAGCCGTCGTACCAGATGTCGAAAGGCCGCAGTTCGCGGTCCAGGCGGCCGGCGATCAGGGCGGCGGTCTCCCTGGCCTCGGCGGAGGTCAAGATGTCTTCCAGGAGCCTGGATACGGCCGGTTCCTCCAACTCGCGCTCCAGCTCGAACTTGCGTTGGACGTGGCTGGGCAGGGAGGGGTAGAACTCGTCCATGTCGCGCATGGCCTTGAAGACGTTCAGCAGGTGCATGTAGCGCGAGTTGGGCTCGGGAGTCCAGGATACCTCGCGGCCCTCCTTGAAAACCTTGTTTTTGTACGGGTTCCAAATGTACTGGTCGCGGTCGATCATCGACTTGGGGATGTCCTGCTGGATGATGCGCTTGAGCACCTCGTAGATCATCTCCTGGCCGGCCAGCCCGTCCGAGTCGGAATAAAGGGTCTTGATCTGGTCACGCAGCCCCCAGTGGCTGATCCGTTTCAGGCCGGTCGGGAACAATGCTTGACCTTCGTTGCCGACCAGGTTCCCCAAATGAATATTGTACTGGGAAATGTAGGTCTCGGCCTCGCTGAGGGCGGCGGCCGCGTTCTGGCTGGCGCGCGCCGGCAGTCGGGAAAGGAAGAGGTCGCCGCAGCGGGCATAGGCCCAGTCCAGCCGGTTCCAGTCGGGCCCCATCCCGTTTTTTTCGGCCAGGGAGTAGGAGGGGAAATTGAGCAGGACCTCGAAGGCGATCTTGCCGGCGAACAGGTCGTCGCTGGCGTGGGCGGCGGGGTCGATCTGGCCGAAGCGCAGGTCGATGGGCAGGATCTCTCCCTGGTCCAGGTGCAGCGGCCGGTTGAACTCCAGGCGGATGCGGTTCATGTGGCCGTACAATGTCTCGAAATTGGCTTCGAGGCGCTGGAAGAGAGCGTGCAGCCGCTCGGGGTCGGCGATGAAGTTCATCTGGCAGAACTTGGCGAATTCCTCGGGGCTGCCGTCGTTCTCGCCCCAGAAAGCGGCTGTTTGTCTGACGCCGTAGTCGATGCGCAGCCTCAGGTCGTCGCCGTATTTACCCAGCAGGTACTCGCGTACCCTGTCCTGGGTATCCTTGTCGATGAACATGTCTTCGCCTCCCAAATGCGCGGAAAAGATGAGCAGCGATGCCATGATGAACAGGATGCAGGTTTTTTTCACCGCGGCCTCCACGGGGCGAATGTAGCATGGCGGGAGCGGCAGGTCAAGGAGGAAGACGATCTGTCGTGACGCGTAACGCGTGACGCGTGACGCGAAACGAAAGAAAGAAAATTCAAGCAGCAAATTGTAAATCAGTATGAATCGACAACCCTTTGGCAGGGAGAAAAACTGGATGAGCCGGGCAGACATCCTGACAACGCCTTGGTTTCGGCCATTGGAATTTGTGATTTGGAATTTAGCATAAATCGAGCCTTGCGTTGACTGGTTATGACCGATTTTTCTGTTAGCCTTAGTGAGCGCCTTCTCACGTTACGCGTCACGCGTTACGCGTCACGAAGACTGTGGCTGTTCCTGATGTTGTCTTACGAACTCGGTCTCGGTCGCATAGAACAGCATGCGGCTGAACTGGCGGCCGAGGATGTACAGCTGCTGCCAGGCAAAGACGAGCGCCAGCCGCAGCGGCGCGCCCTGGGGCAGGACACGGGCGACTTCCAGGTACAGCAGCGTCAGCAGCACGAACGCCAGCCCGGCCAGGAGATAGAGCCCCCAGGCCTTGAAAAAGCGGCCAGCGACGAATTTCAGCGTGAGCCGGGCTTCCTTCAGGACCTTCCTGCTGCCGCGGGTCGCCAGGCCGATCTTGACGTAATCGAAGAACATGGAGACCAGGCCGAGCAGCAGGACCAGTGCCAGCAGGCGCAGGTTGCCGGCGATCAGGGCCGGCCACTCGGTCGCGGCCCGGCGAGCCAGCGAGTTCAGCAGCCCGGCGAGCGGCCGGTACAACAAACCGATGATGACCAGGTAGACCGGCAGGGAGAGAAGGAAGAGGCGAAAAAATCGCCAGAAATAGAGGCCGCAGTCATGAAAGAAATCGGCCAGGGTCGTCCGGGCGCCTGGACGGTTCAAGCAGCCGATGATCCCGCCGTTGAGGAAAACCGCCAGGACCAGGAAGACGAGTCCGGCGGCCAGGAACAATCCCAGGAAAAGCGGCGCGGCATCCAGGTAGCGGCTGCTGAAGTCGGTCAGCCAGTGCACCTCCAATTTTTTCAGGACGGCAGTCCCGGTGAGGGAATGGGCCAGCTGGCCGTGGACGGCGAACGCCAGCGGGGCGATGACCAGGAACGAAAAGATGAAATGAACGGCCCAGAGCCGCAGGGCCAGGCGGCGTCTGCTCCAAGCCAGTTTCAGGCCCCTGATGAACAGCGTGAAGATCGACATGGTCCCTCCTCAGATCAGCGCGGCGGCGAACTGCAGCAGGTTCTGCATCCAGAACAGCAGCTTGCCCGACCAGCGCAGGGGCCCGGAACTCCGGCCCCCGGCGACGAAACTGTTGTTGCTCAGGTCGCGGTCGATGAGAAATATCGTTTCGGGGTCCACCTGGGCGTACTTGACCTTGTCCGGGCCCTCATAGACGAATTCGATCCAGCGTCCCTGTCCGTCCCAGTTTTCGATCCTACGGGCGCCGTTCTCGAAGACGGTCAGGACCTTGAGTTGGACGTCGCCGCCGGGCCGCGCCTCTCCCAGGCGGCGGACACGGACCCGGGTGACGTAGGTCTTCTTTTTCTCTTTCCGGTCCTGCTCGCGGGCCTCCCTGGCCTTGACTTCGACCTTCCCGCCCTGGCGCTCGAAAACGCCCCGGGCACTGCGCTGTTCGCCGGATACGGCCCTGTCCACCGCGAAATCCCAGTCGCTGGTCCCGCGCAGCATCTGGTCGAAGAACCAGTTCAGGTCGCGGCCGCTGACCTCGCTGGCCGTGGCGATGAAGTCGCGGCTCGTCGGGTGGCGGAAGCGGAAGCGGGTCTGAAAGGTCCGCATGACGCGCAGCATGGCCTCCTTGCCGATCAGATTCTCCAGCGTGCGCAGGTGGGTCGCCGCCCGCATGTAGACGTTCATGCCGTAGCTCATGGAGCTGGAGAAGCGCCAGGAAGCGGTCAGCACCGGATCGAGCGCGACGGCGTGGACGGCAACGGCGCGGTCGAACTCCAGATCGGAATACTTGAAGGAACCACAGTAACGGGTCAGGGGGATGCCGGCCAGGGTCATGGGAAATGAGCCGGGGCCATATGCCTTGGCCAGCACCTTGCCGGTGGAGTAGGTGTTGAGGCCCTCGTCGAGCCAGGCCTCCTCGAACTCGTTGCTGGCCGCCAGGCCGTACCAGTAGCCGTGGCCGAACTCGTGAACGATCACCATCTCGGGATGGTTCGCCTGCGGCGTGGGCAGGACCTGGGTGCCGGCGGTGAACAGTGTCTGGTATTCCATGCCGCCGCTGCCGCTGCGGAAGGGGGGATCGACCATGGTGACCGTTGGGTAAGGATAGGGGCCGTACCAGAGGCCGTAGTACTTGATGGCCTTGCGCAGCGCCCTGAAGTGGCGCTCCGCCTGGCCGCGGTGCTCGGGGTTGATCAGCAGGATCATGCGCACGTCGGGCAGGCGGACCGCGGCCACGGGCAGGCGCAGTGCCCCCGCGACCTCGCGGTACTCGGCCTCGCTCACCTCCTCCCGGGCGACGAAGTCGCGCTCGATGCGGATATAGTCGGGGTCGGCGGTCCAGGCGAAGTCGTGGATACGCTCCTGGACGAAGGTCAGTGTCTTGGTCCCGGCCTTGGCGTCGCGGACGGCGGCGGTCTCCCGGCCGGCGGCGCCCACGACAAATTCATCGGGCACGGTGATATGCACCCGGAAATCGGCGAAATCGGCGAAGAACTCGCTGTTCAGGTGGTACTGGTGGCAGTTCCAGCCCCGGCCCTCCTGGTATACGCCGGGCTTGGGGAACCACTGGCCGATGAAGAAGCCGTTGTGGTGATAGCCGGCGCGGCGGATCGTCCTGGGGACCCTGGCCTTGAAGGCCAGGTCCAGGTCGACGGCCTCTCCCGGCGCCAGTGGCCGGGGCAGCTTCACGCGCATGACCGTTTGGTCATCGGGGTGGCGCGGCTCGTCGGGGACCATGAACTCCAGCGCCGGCAGCAGGTCGACGTCGCCGCTGCGCAGCGATTCCACGTCGATCCAGCCCCAGTCGCCGTCCCTGACCCGGGTGTCGCCGTGGCCGTCGCCGGCGAAGTTTTCCTGCCGAGCCTCGCGCATGAAGGCGCTTTTCTCGTTCTTGAAGGCGTTCCAGTAGAGGTGGAACCAGATGTCGGGGACCGTGTCCCGGGTGGTGTTGGTCCAGCGGATCGTCTCGCGCCCCTGCAACTCCTTCTGAGCCGGATCGAGGGTGACCCAGATCTCGTACTGCAGCGGCATGGGCTCGCTGGCAACCGCCTGGGCCAGGGCCAAAAGCGGCAAGACCAGCAAAAAAAGCATGAGAAATTTCTTCATCGGCGCACCTCCCGGGAGTCCATTATCCATTAAACGATGGGTCTTATTCAAATGTTTCAAGGAAAAGGTTCGACGTTCGAGGCATTCAAGCTCACGTTCAAGGGAGAAAGAGTTCAAGGGTTCATGAGTTCGGAAAAAGCATTCTCCCATTGCAATGACTTAACGCTTCAACCCTTCAACTCGTCAACGCTTCAACAGAGCCTTTCAGCTTCTCACTCCGAACCTGGAACGTGGAACCTGGAACGCCAAACATCGTCTTTCTCTTCCACGTCACGCGTCACGTGTTACGCGTCACTGAGTCGGGCGCTTCGCCCTTAGATCAAGGGCCAGGTCTGCGTCGGCAGGTAGAAGATCATCTCCACCTGCGTGCCGGCGCCCTTCTCGGAGAGGATCACCAGCTTGTCGGCGAAGCGCTTCATGTTGGCGATGCCCATGCCGGCGCCGAAGCCGCGCTCGCGGATATGGTCGGGGGCGGTGGAGTAGCCCTCCTTCATGGCCTTGTCCAGGTCCTCGATGCCGACGCCGTTGTCCACCACGCGCACGATGAAGCGGTCCTCGTCCTGGTAGAAATAGATGTCGCCCTGGCCCTTGCTGTGGATGACCACGTTGGTCTCGGCCTCGTAGGTGGCCACGCCGACGCGGCGCACGATGTCGTTATGGAAGTTCTTGCCGGCCAGGAACTGCTTGAGCATGGCCGCGCCGCTGCCGGCGGCGTCGATGTCGCCGCTGTCGATGCGGTAGTGGAAGTTGGCCTGCCCGGCGTTCAGTTTCTCGCCGGTGATGGATGAATACTCGGTGTCCAGCGTGCTGGTGCGCTTCTGGTCGTGGATGTAGATGAGGTTGAATTTCTCCAGGATGCCGTGCAGGATGTCTTCCTTGGTGATGATGCCGCAGACGCGACCGTCGTCGTCCACGACCGGGAAGCGGCCGAACTTGTAGCTTTCGAACTTGTCGACCACCGCCGGCAGCGGGTCGTCCCGGCGCAGGGTCACGACTTCGGGGGACATGATGCGGCGGATGGGATCGTTGATCGTATTGAACTCCAGGGCATGGATGATGTCCTCGATGCTGATGATGCCCACCAAGCGCCGGTTCTCGTCGACCACCGGCATGCCCGAGATCTTCTTGATCTTCATCAGTTCCTTGGCGTGGGCGATCTTCTTGTCGGCGGCGATCTCCACCACCCGGGTACTCATGATGTCGCCGGCCTTCAGGTCCTCGAAAATGACGGCGTAGCGGGATAGTTTATTCCTTTCCGGCATCGGCGCCCCGCAGTCCCAGGGAATAGATCTTGCCGCAGGAGGAGTAAAGGTATCCGCGGGTGCGCAGCAGCAGGAAATTGTTCTCGCGCGCATAGGCGATGGTCTCGGGAGCGACGTTCTTGCCCCGGACCACGACCAGCCCCAGCAGGTCCGTGACCAGGGCGGAGCGGATCACCTGCGGGTAGGTGTAGCCGGTCAGCACGACCATGCCCGGTTGCGTCAGGGCCAGGATGTCGCTGATCATGTCGCTGGCGCCGACCGATTTCACCTCCTCGTCCAGCTTGTTCTCGCCGGAGAGGACCTCGGCGTCCAGCAGCGCCACGATATCGCGAACCTTGATCATGATCCGGTTTCTCCCCCTGCGCGGGCGGGCGCGTCAGTTCTCGGTGTAGATCTCTTTTTCGTACTCGGTCTCCAGGCGCAGCTTGTGCTTGGCCTCTTCCTGGGCCAGGGCCAGGAACGTCTCGCGCAGGCCCTCGTCCTCGGCCATGGCCGCCAGGTCGTTGTACAGCTTGAACGAAGCCTTCTCGCGGCGCATGGCCACGATCAGCGCTTCCTGGTAGTCCATGTCCGGGGTGGGGGTGATGTCGACCAGGTAGTCGACGATCTTGAGGTCGGTCACCTGCTTGGCCGCCGGCTTGAATGTGCTGCCGCTCCTGACGCGCTGCAGCTTCTCCTTGTGCTTGTTCTCCTCGCCGGCAAAGAGGACGAATTGCTCGCTCAGGGCCTTGTTCTCCAGTTTTTTCGCCCATTCCAGGTAAAACAGCCGCGCCTCCTCCTCCTTCTCGATGGCGAAGTCCAGCACCTCGTTTACCGACTTGAAGTGGGAGATCATGCCCATGGGCTGGTCGCAGCAGACCAGCTGCCCCCGGCCCTCGGCGATCACCTTGACGATCTTGCCGCATATCGCGCACTTGTAAAATTCACTCATGGCTACCTCCAGGATTTCACGACCGGCATTGTAGCAAAGATGGAACTATTCTGCAATCGCCGGCCGTTGCAAGTGAAAAGTGAATGGTGAAAAAAGAGAAAAGTGAATAGGGAAAAGTGAATGGAATGACATCGAGTGTTGGCTTTCCCGCCCGGCTTCCTGCCCTTCACTTGGCCCCGGGGCGCGGCCCGCCGCAAATAAAATTAGGATGCAAATTATTTCTTGACTTTTCCCCGCAATTTTTATAAACTAGGAATCTGAAAATTATCCAGGGCGATCCATGCCCGGGATTCGTTTTCTTTGGGCTGAAGGAGACGGGGAATCCCTGCCGGTCATCCCTCGGCACCAGGAGAAATGAGATGCTGGTCAAAGAAGCTGCCGCAAAGCTGGAACTGAAGGTCCTGGCCGAGGGCCGGGAGCAGGAGGTTACCAGCGGCTACGTGTCCGACCTGCTCTCCGACGTCATCGCCAACGCCGAGGAGGGCTGCCTGTGGATCACCGTGCAGCGCCACCTGAACATCGTCGCCGTGGCCCAGCTGAAGAAGCTGGCCGGCATCGTTATCAGTCGCGGCAGCGAGCCCGAGCCCCCCGTGCTGGCCCGGGCGGAGCAGGAAGGCCTTTTCATCTTCAGCAGCGCCGACGATTCCTTTACGGTCGCCGGCAAGCTCTACGCCCTGCTTCGCGGCGAAAGATGACGCGCGGTTCCCAGGTTCATCCTTCGCGAAACACTCGCTTTCTTCATTGCTAGGAGGCTCGCATGGAAGCTCAAGCGCTCCATATCCCGGACAATGAACAGTACCGGGAGCTGAAACGGTTCATCGACTCCAACCGCGACGTGCCGGGGCCCCTGATCCAGGTGCTGCACCGTGCCCAGAAGATCTTCGGCTACCTGCCGCTCGAGGTCCAGCACTTCGTCGCCCGCGAGCTGAACGTGTCCCTGTCCAGGGTGTTCGGCGTGGTCACGTTCTACAATTTTTTCCGCATGGACCCCATCGGCGACCATATCGTCAACATGTGCCTGGGGACGGCCTGCCACGTCAAGGGCGCCTCGGAGATCATCAAGGCCCTGGAGAAGGAACTGGGCATCCGGGTGGGCGGCACCACCGCCGACCGCTTCTACACCCTGTCCACGGCCCGCTGTTTCGGCGCCTGCGGCCTGGCCCCGGTGCTGATGCTCGACGACGAGGTGCACGGCCGCCTCAATCCCCAGAAAGCCGTGCAGATCCTGCGCGACATGAGGACCCGGGCCGCTGAAGCCGCCCGGGAAAACGCCGCCAATGAAAAGGAGGAAAAATGAAACTCGAGGACCTGAAGAAGATAAGGGAAAAGTCGGAGAAGGACATGCTGCTGCGCGCCGCCAAGACGCGGCTGAAGGTGGTGGTGGGCATGGGCACGAGCGGCATCGCCGCCGGCGCCCGCGAGACGCTGAAGACGTTCCTGGACGAGATCGAGAAACGAGACCTGCGCGACGTCGTCGTCACCCAGGCCGGCGAGCGCGGCCTCAGCTCCCACGAGCCGATCGTCACCGTGATCGAGGAAGGCAAGCCGTCGGTGGTTTACGGCAACGTCACGGCCGAGCTGGCCCGCAGGATCGTCGCCGAGCACCTGGTCAACGGCAACCCGGTCTCCGCCGCCATCATCGAAGTCAAAGAATAAACCAGTGAGGTCGTCATGAACAAACGGCTGGACGTGCTGATCTGCGGAGGCGGTGCCTGCATCTCCTCCCACAGCCACGAATTCAAGGATAAACTGAGGGAAGAGATCGAAAAGGCCGGCCTGGCCGAAGAGATCAACCTGGTCGAGACCGGCTGCATGGGCCCCTGCGAGCTGGGGCCGGTGATGGTCGTCTATCCCGACGGTTCCTTCTACATCAAGCTGAAGGAGGAGGACGCCGCCACGATCGTCCAGGAGCATTTCCTGAAAGGGCGGCCGGTTCAGGAGCACCTGTGGCAGGCGCCCGAAGCGCGCAAGATCGTCGAGCAGAAGAAACAAATACCGTTCTTCGAGAAGCAGCTGAAGATCGTCCTCTCCAACTGCGGCAAGATCGACCCGGAGAACCTCGACGAGTACATCGCCACCCGCGGCTACGAGGCCCTGGGCACGGCGCTGACCAGGATGAGCCGCGAACAGGTGATCGACGTCATGACCCGCTCGGGATTGCGCGGCCGCGGCGGCGCCGGCTTTTCCACCGGCTTGAAGTGGAAATTCGCCTACGACAGCCAGAACGAGCAGAAATATGTCCTGTGCAACGCCGACGAGGGCGACCCCGGCGCCTTCATGGACCGCGCCGTGCTCGAGGGCGATCCGCACTCGGTGCTGGAGGGCATGGCCATCGCCGGCTACGCCATCGGTGCGGACAAAGGCTACGTCTACGTGCGCGCCGAGTACCCCCTGGCCATCCAGCGGCTGAACGCCGCCATCGTCCAGGCCCGCGAGATGGGCCTCCTGGGACAGAACATCTTCGAGACCGGCTTCAACTTCGACATCGAGCTGCGCATGGGGGCCGGCGCCTTCGTCTGCGGCGAGGAGACGGCGCTGATGGCTTCGGTCGAGGGGCTGCGCGGGCAGCCGCGCCCCAAGCCCCCCTTCCCGGCGGTCAAGGGCCTGTGGGGCAAGCCCTCGATCATCAACAACGTCGAGACCCTGGCCACCATCCGCCACATCATCCTCAACGGCTGGGAGTGGTTCGCCGCCATCGGCACCGAGAAGAGCAAGGGCACCAAGGTCTTCGCCCTCTCGGGCAAGGTGACCAACACCGGCCTGGTGGAAGTGCCCATGGGCATCACCCTGGGCGAGCTGGTCTTCGACATCGGCGGCGGCATCCCCGGCAACAAGGCCTTCAAGGCGGCCCAGACCGGCGGGCCCTCGGGCGGCTGCATCCCGGCCAAGTATCTCAACACGCCGCTGGACTACGAGTCGCTGAAACAGCTGGGATCGATCATGGGCTCGGGCGGATTGATCGTCCTGGACGAGGACAGCTGCATGGTCAACATGGCCAAGTATTTCCTCGAGTTCTCGCTCGAGGAGTCCTGCGGCCAGTGCGTGCCCTGCCGCGTCGGGCTGAAGCAGATGCACTCCCTGCTGGAAAAGATCACCAACGGCACGGGCACCATGGAGGACCTGGAAAACCTGGAAAGCCTGGCCTACACGGTGCGCGCCACCTCGCTGTGCGGCCTCGGCCAGGCCGCGCCCAACCCGGTCATCTCGACCATCAAGTACTTCAAGCACGAATACATCGAGCATATCCAGGAAAAGCGCTGTTCGGCCGGCGTATGCGCCGCCCTGTTCGCGGCGCCCTGCGTCAACGCCTGCCCGGCGGGCGTGGACGCCGCCTCCTATGTGTCGCACATGGGGGACGGCCGCCGCCGCGAGGCCTACTACCAGCACATGCAGAACAACCCCTTCCCCATCGTCTGCGGCCGCGTCTGCCCCGCGTTCTGCGAGAAAAAATGCTCGCGCGGCAAATACGACCAGCCCCTGGCCATCCGCGAGATCAAACGCCTGTTCGCCGACTGGGCCATCGACGAGGGACTGGGATTCGCCCCGCCGCAGAAGCCCTACAAGGAGAAGGTGGCCGTGGTCGGCGCCGGGCCCGCCGGGCTGGCCTGCGCCTTCTACCTGACGCGCCTGGGCTACAAGCCGGTGGTCTTTGAGGCATTGAAGGTGGCCGGCGGCATGATGAAGGTGGGCATTCCCGATTTTCGCCTGCCCAAGGACAAGCTGCAGGCCGAGATCGCCGTGATCGAAAGGGCCGGCGTCGAAATCAAGTACAACTCGCCGGTGGCGTCGGTCGAGGACCTGCAGAAGAAAGGCTATCGCGCCGTGTTCATCGGCAGCGGCGCCCACCAGGCGCAAAAGCTGAACATCGAGGGCAACGGCCTCAAGGGCGTCCTCTCGGGAATCGATTTCCTGCGGGAGGTCAACCTGGGCAGGAAGGTCGCGCTCGGCGACGACGTGGTCGTCGTCGGCGGCGGTTCCACCGCCATGGACGCCGCGCGCATGGCCCGCCGCCTGGGGGCCAGGAACGTGCGCCTGGTCTACCGCCGCACCCGCGCCGAGATGCCGGCGCAGCTGGAAGAGCTGATCGGCGCCGAAGAGGAGGGGATCGAGATGGACTTCCTGGTCAACCCGCTCCGGGTCGTCGGCAAGGCGGGCAAGGTCAGCGGCCTGCACTGCATCAAGACCGAGCTGGCCGACTTCGACGACTCGGGCCGCCGCCGGCCGGTGCCGGTCGAGGGCAGCGAGTACACCATCCGCGCCAGCGCCGTCATCTATTGCCTGGGACAGAAACTCAGCCTGGGACTCACCGGCGGCAAGCTCGACCTGGACCGGCGCGGGCACATCGCCGTCGACCCGCACACCATGGCCACCAGCATGGAGGGCGTGTTCGCCGGCGGCGACGCCGTAAATCCCTCGACCGTCATCGAGAGCGTGGCCCAGGGCCGCAAGGCGGCCATTGCCATCGACCGCCATTTCGGGCGCCCGGGCAGCCTCTATGACCAGCCGCGCCAGGTGGTCGAGGTGCACTACGACGAAGAGGCCTACCTGAAGACCATCGCCCGCAAGGAGCCGCACCTGGAAGATCCTGACCGGCGCGTCGCCGACCCGACCCTGGAGGTCAGCCGCGGCCTGACCCTGGACGAGGCCGTCGAGGAGGCTCGGCGCTGCCTGCACTGCGACCGCGACCAGGGGCCGGAGAAGGAATCCCTCGCCAGCGAGTCGGTGGCGCTCGAAGCGATGCTGTGAGGTATGCATGAAGCCTGAAAAGATCCTCGAACGATACGGATGCTCGGCCGACAACCTGCTGGCCATCCTGCACGACCTGCAGGACGCCAGTCCCGAGCATTACCTGTGCGACGCCGACCTGCGCGCCGCCGCCGACTACCTGAAGCTGACCTACGGCTTCGTCCACGGCGTGGCCACCTTCTATTCCATGTACAGCCTGAAGCCGCGCGGCAGGAACCTCATCCGCATCTGCCAGTCGCCCCCCTGCCACCTGCTGGGCTCATCGACCATCTCGCGCGAACTGATGCGGCTGCTGGGCATCGGCTTCGGCGAGACCACCCCCGACAAGCTCTTCACCCTGGAGATGACCTCCTGCCTCGGGGTGTGCGGCGTGGCGCCGGCCATGATGATCAACGACCGCGTGTACGGCAACCTGACGAAAGAGCGCATCGCCGAGATCATCGCCGACCTGAGGAGGGCCCAATGAGCGTCTTTCGCACCCATGTCCTGCTGCCGGTCGACGAGGGGACGGCCCAGGCCGGCGTCTTCGAGATCAAGCGCCGTCTGGAGAAGGAGCTGGACTCCCGGAAGCTGCTGGGCGAGGTCAAGGTCCTGGAGAGCGGCAGCGTCGGCATCGTCGGCAAGGGCGTGATCCTGGCCGTCTATCCCGACCGCGTCTATTATTTCAACGTCCGCCAGGAGGATGTGCCGCGCATCGTCGACGAGCACCTGCTGAAGGGGCGGATCGCGGCCGGGCTGGACCATGCCCCGATCGCCGCCATGGAAGCGGAGAAGAGCAAGGTGGGCCTGACCCGCGAACAGCGCCGCGTGGTGCTGGACAAGGCCTGGACCGTTGATCCCGAGAACATCGAAGAGACCCTGGCCGCCGGCGGCTATGCCGGGCTGGAGAAGCTGTTTGCCGAAAAGACGGCGCCGGAGGCGCTGATCGAGGAGATCAAGAGATCAGGGCTGCGCGGCCGCGGCGGCGCCGGTTTCCCCACCGGCATGAAGTGGGAATTCACCCGCAAGGCAGCGGGCGACGAGAAATTCATCATCTGCAATGCCGACGAGGGCGAGCCGGGCACCTTCAAGGACCGGCTGATCCTTGAAGGCGACCCGCACCGCCTCATCGAGGCCATGACCATCGCCGGCTATGCCATCGGCGCCGGTCGCGGCTACGTGTACATCCGCGGCGAGTACCAGTTGTCGATCGAGCGTTTGCGCAAGGCCATCGCCCAGGCGCGCTCCTACGGCCTGCTGGGCAAGAATATCCTGGAGAGCGGATTCTCCTTCGAACTGGAGATCAAGAAGGGCGCCGGCGCCTATGTCTGCGGCGAGGAGACGGCGCTGATCGAGTCGCTGGAGGGCAAGCGCGGCAACCCGCGCATCAAGCCTCCCTACCCGGTCACCCACGGCCTGTGGCAGAAGCCCACGGCGGTGAACAACGTCGAAACCCTGGCCAACGTGCCGGCCATCGTCGTCCGCGGCGCCGACTGGTTCCGCGGCATCGGCACCGACAAGTGCCCGGGGACCAAGGTGTTCACCATCCTCGGCCACGTCGTGTATCCCGGGCTGGTCGAGACCGACATGGGCACCAGCCTGCGCGAGATCATCTTCGGCTACGGCGGCGGCATCCAGGGCGGGAAAAAATTCAAGGCGGCGCTGCTGGGCGGCGCGGCCGGCGTCTTCCTCCCCGAGAAGCTGCTCGACGTCAGGATGGACTACGAGAGCCTGAAGGAGAACAAGGCGGTGCTCGGTTCGGGCGCCGTGCTGGTGATGGACGAGACGACGTCGATCATCGACATGCTCTTCTCCATCGCCAAGTTCTTCGCCCACGAGTCGTGCGGCCAGTGCGTCCCCTGCCGCGTCGGCACCCGCCAGATCCTGGACATCATCTACCGCATCCGCCGGGGACGGGGCCGCGAGGGCGACCTCGAGAGCATGCTCGCCCTGGCCGAAACGATGTTCCGCTCGTCGCTCTGCCCGCTGGGCCAGTCGCTGGTCATGCCGGTGAAGAGCGCGCTGGAAAATTTCAAGGAAGAATTTGCGCTGGCCTGCGGCCAGGCCGTGAAATCATAAGGAGGCATCCATGTCGGAAATGGTAACCATTCGCATCGATGGAAAGGAGATCCAGGCGGCCAAGGGCGACAATCTGCTGAAGGTGGCCCGGGACAACGGCTTCGATATCCCCGGGCTTTGCTTTTATGAGAAGGTGACCCCCACCGGCGACTGCCGCCTGTGCATGGTCAAGATCGAGGGCCGTCCGGGCATGGTGCCGTCCTGCCTGGTCAAGGTCGAGGCAGGGTTGAACGTTACCGCCTTCGATTCGCAGCTGGAGGAGACGCGGCGCATGCTGGCCGACATCCTGCTCTCCGAGCACAACGACGACTGCATCACCTGCGAGCGCGACGGCGACTGCATGATCCAGGACCTGGCTTTCCGCTACGGGCTGGACACCCCGAAGCGCACCTTCGCCCCGGTCTGGCAGGATGTGCCCCAGGCGCCGGATGAAACGGCGCCGGTCCTGTTCTATGACTCCTCCAAGTGCATCAAGTGCGAACGCTGCGTCAAGGCCTGCTTCGAGATCCAGGGCAAGGGCGTATTGAGCATGGCCCAGCGCGGCATCCACAGCCATGTCGTCGCCGGCACCGGCGAGTGGTCGGGTTCGGAATGCGACGGCTGCGGCGAATGCGTCCAGGCCTGCCCGGTCGGCGCCCTGATGGAAAAGCCGGTCTACGGCGGCCGCATCAAGAAGAAGGACATCGAGCGCAAGGTGGTCACCACCTGCCCCTACTGCGGCGTCGGCTGCCAGCTCGAGCTCTGGATCAAGGACGGCAGGATCGCCAAGGTCAAGGGCTTCGACTCGGTGCCCAACTACGGCGCCGCCTGCGTCAAGGGGCGCTTCGGCCTTGACTTCGTGCAACGGCCCGACCGGCTGACCCGGCCGCTCGTGCGCAAGAACGGCCAGCTGGTGGAGAGCACCTGGGACGAGGCGCTCGACCTGGTGGCCGGAAAGCTCGGCGCCATCAAGAAAGAGCACGGTCCCGCCGCCCTGGCCGGCCTCTCGTCGGCCAAGTGCACCAACGAGGAGAACTACGTTTTCCAGAAGTTCGTGCGCTGCGCCTTCGGCTCCAACAACGTCGACCACTGCGCCCGCCTGTGCCACGCCTCCACCGTCGCCGGCCTGGCCCGCTCCTTCGGCTCCGGCGCCATGACCAACTCCATCGAGGAGCTGGAGCGCGCCGAGGTCATCCTGGTCACCGGCTCCAATACCACCGAGACCCACCCGGTCATCGCCACGCGCATCAAGAAGGCCGTGCTCTTCCACGGCGCCAAGCTCATCGTCATCGACCCGCGCCGGATCGACCTGGTCAAGTACACCGAGAAATACGGCGGCATGTGGCTGCGCCAGAAGAACGGCAGCGACGTGGCCTGGGCCAACGGGCTGATGAACGTCATCATCAGCGAGGGGCTGCTCGCCGAGGAGTTCGTCAAGACGCGCACCGAGGATTTCGAGGCCTTCAAGAAGGTCGTTTCCGCTTATACCCCCGATAAAGTGGAAAAGATAACCGGCATTCCCGCCGAGCAATTGCGCCAGGCCGCCCGCCTCTATGCCAAGGCCAAGTGCGCCTCCATCGTCTACTCGATGGGCATCACCCAGCACACCACCGGCACCGACAACGTCATGTCCATGGCCAACCTGGCCATGGTCACCGGCAACCTGGGCAAGGAGTCGGCCGGTGTCAATCCCCTGCGCGGCCAGAACAATGTGCAGGGCTCCTGCGACATGGGCGCCCTGCCCAACGTTTTCCCCGGCTACCAGGCCGTGACCGACGCCGCCCTGCGCGAGAAATTCGAGAAGGCCTGGAACGTCCAGCTCGACGACAAGGTGGGCCTGACCATCGTCGAGATCATGCACCAGGCGGCGGAAGGCAAGATCAAGGGGCTCTACATCATGGGTGAGAATCCCATGGTCTCCGACCCCGACCTCGGCCATGTCAAGCAGGCCCTGGAAAAGCTGGATTTCCTTGTGGTGCAGGACATCTTCCTGACCGAGACGGCCCAGCTGGCCGACGTGGTGCTGCCGGTGGCCTCGTTCGCCGAGAAGCAGGGAACGTTCACCAACACCGAGCGCCGCTCGCTATGGGTGGAAAAGGCCGTCCCGGCCCCGGGCGAGGCGCGCATCGACTGGGAAGTCATCCGCGACGTCAGCACGCGCATGGGCTACAAGATGGAGTATGCCTGCATCAGCGACATCATCGACGAGGTGAACAAGATGGTGCCGCAGTACGCCGGCATCACTTATGACCGCCTCATGCACGGCGACAAGCTGCAGTGGCCCTGCCCCAATCCCGAGCACCCGGGGACGAAGTTCCTGCACCGCGACAAGTTCACCCGCGGCCTGGGCAAGTTCTTCGCCATCGACTACATCCCGCCGGCGGAGTGGCCCGACGCCAAGTACCCCTTCCTGCTCTCCACCGGGCGGCTGCTCTACCACTACCACACGGGCAGCATGAGCCGGCGCACCGAGGCCCTGCCGCAGTACGTCCCCGGCCCCTTCATGGAGATGCACGCCGCCGACATGAAGCGGCTGGGAATCGCCGACAAGGAGATGGTCAAGGTCTCATCGCGGCGCGGTTCCATCGTCACCGAAGCGCGGCAAAGCGATCGCGTTGACGAGGGGTCCGTTTTCATCACTTTCCATTTCGCCGAGGCCGCGGCCAACATGCTGACCAACGACGCCTTCGACCCCATTGCCAAGATCCCCGAGTTCAAAGTGGCCGCCTGCCAGATAGAAAAAATCAAACCATAAAAAGAGGAGGAACAATGGAGTACGACTGCAAGGCCCCGGCCGTGGTGGCCGCGGACCTGAACGAGAACATCTGCGTGAAGAAGACCACGAACAACTGGTTCAAGCTGCTGGTGCTGGGCATCCTGGCCGGCGCCTACATCGGCTTCGGCGGCGAGCTTTCGAACATGATCAGCCATGACGCGGCGGCCTTCGTAGGCGTGGGCCTGGCCGCTTTCATCAAGGGTGCCGTCTTCTCGGTCGGCCTGATGCTGGTGGTCATCGCCGGCGCCGAGCTGTTTACCGGCAATACCATGATCACCATGTCGGTGCTGGACGGCAAGTCCAAGTTCAGCGGCCTGATGTACAACTGGTCGATCGTCTACGTGGCCAACCTGATCGGGTCGCTGCTGGTGGCTTACCTCATGTTCGGCAGCGGCTTGCTCGAGGGTCCCAACGTTGCCGTTGGCGTCGCCGCCTTGAAGACCGCCGCCGGCAAGGCGAGCCTGGACTTCTGGCCGGCATTCTTCCGCGGCATTCTCTGCAACTGGCTGGTCTGCCTGGCGGTGTGGATGGCGCTGGCCTCGCGCAACACCATCGGCAAGGTGTGGGCCATCTTTTTCCCGATCATGGCCTTCGTTGCCTCGGGCTTCGAGCACAGCATCGCCAACATGTACTTCATCCCCGTTGGCATCCTGCTCAAAGGGGTGAACGAGGTCGTGGCCGCTGCCACCGCCGCCGGCCTTTCTCCCGACAAGCTGGCCAACCTCGGGCTCTACGGCTTCTTCGTCAAGAACCTGATCCCGGTCACCCTGGGCAACATCGTGGGCGGCGGCTTCTTCGTCGCCACCCTGTACTGGCTGGCCTACGTGCGCAAGGCCAAGAAGGCCGCCTAGTTCCTTTTCGCAGCATCCGGGGCCGCGTCCGTCAGGAGCGGCCCTTTTTTTTTAAAGATGGACTGTTCGTGACGCGTGACGCGTGACGAGTAGCTGGAATGGCACGATCTATCGTGATTCGTAATTCGTGATTCGTGATTCGAAACAGCAAGAGGTCAAAAAATTCCCTTTTCCATCGAGCTATCGTGACGCGTGACGCGGAAGAAGGGAAATCGGCGCAAGGCGCAGGGCATAAGGCGACAGCACAGAACGATCTTCGTGACGCGTGACGCGTGACGCGGAAGAAGGGAGTTCGGCGTAAGGCGCAGGGCATATGGCATCGGGTAGGAGCGAAGAAGAAATAGCGGTCGGTGCAAGAAAAATCAAAGATATCAACAGGACTCAAATTCCAAATTCCAATGACCCGATCCCCTTGCGGGGACTTTGACCAAAACGAAGAAAATTTCCTGCAAGGTGCTTTCGTTTTGGAAATTGTTTGTTATTTGGAATTTGGGATTTGGAATCTAAGTCTTCCTATTGCAGTTTTCTGGCCGTAATCTGACGGCCACGATCACTACCACTAAGCCCCGTCAGGTTCCTGCTGACGCGATCACTGACAATGACACTGTCACTGACACTCAGGTCTTGAGATTCTGGAATAGCCTGACCAGCTGGGTGCGGTTGCTCACGCCCAGCTTTTTCAGGATGTGGTGGACGTGGATCTTGACCGTGCTCAGCTCGATGTAGAGCTTTTCGCCGATCTCCTTGTTGCTCAGCCCCTTCAGCATCAGCATCACGATCTCGCGCTCGCGCGGCGAGATGGAGCACTTGCCGAAGAACTGCTCCATGGCCTCTTCGGTCCTGATCCGCGTCGCCAGGCGGCGGATGCGGGTGCGGTTCAGTTCAAAAAACAGCAGTGCGAACGCCAGCGCCAGCAGCGTCAGGAACCACCACGACTTCCACCAGGGGCCGCGGACATGGATGACCAGCCGGGCCTCCTGGTCGCTCCACTGGCCGTCGCTGCTGGAGCCACGCACGCGCAGGACGTAGCGGCCCGGCGACAGGGTGGAGAAGGAGACGGAGCGATGGCGGGCGTCGGTCTCGATCCAGTCGTCGGTCAGCCCCTCCAGCTTGTAGGCGTAGCGGTTCTTCATGGGCGCCGCGTAGTCCAGGGCGGCGAATTCCAGGGAAAACAGGTAGTCCCTGGGATAGAGGACGATCTCGTCGGTCTCCCAGATCGGCTTGTCCAGCTTGACTTCCCTGTTCAGCACCTTGAACGAGGTGATCCGGACCGGGGGGACGAACGTGTTGTCCAGGATGTCCTGCGGGAAAAAGTAATTGAGGCCGTTGGTGCCGCCGATGAACATCCTGCCGCTCCGACCCTGGAAGTTGGCGCCGGAGTTGAACTCCCTGTCCTGCAGGCCGTCGTCCTCGTCGTAATTTCGGAATCGCCCCGCTAGCGGCGAGAAGCGCGACAGGCCGTCGTTGGTCGTGAGCCACAGGTCCCCGCCATGATCCTCGAGGATCCCCAGCACCATGTTGCTGGCCATGCCATCGGCCCGGGTGAAGTGGCGGAACTTCTCCGTCCCCTGCTCCAGCTGGTTCAGGCCGCCGCCCAGGGTGCCGATCCAGAGGCTGCCCTCCCGGTCCTCATGCAGGCAGAAGATATAATTGTCATTCAGGCTGTCGGGGTTGGCCGGGTCGTGGCGGTAATGGGTGAATTTTCCTGTCCGGCGGTCCAGGCGGTTAAGGCCGCCGCCATAGGTGCCGATCCACAAGGAGCCGGAACGGTCCTCCAGGATGACGCGGACGATGTCGTCGCTCAGGCTGGATGGATCGTTCTCGCTGGACCGGTAATGGCTGAACGTTCCCCCGGCGCGGTCCAGGCGATTGAGGCCGCCGCCGTACGTCCCGATCCAGAGCATGCCCGTCCGGTCCTGGCAAATATCCAGGATGCGGTCGCTGCTGATGCTGCCCGGATGCCGGGCATCGTGACGATGGACGGTCACCCTGCCGGTGTCCGGGTCGAAGAGCTGCAGCCCATTGCCGTCGGTTCCCAGCCAGAAATTGCCCTCGCGGTCCCTGTACTGGCAGCGTACGATGACCTCGCCCAGGGTCCCGGGGGGGCCTGAGCCGTAGCCAAAATGAGTGATGGCGCCGGTCTTCTGGTCGAGTTTGTCCAGGCCGCGGGGAGTCCCGATCCAGAGCGTTCCGTCCGGGTCCTCCATGAGCGACACGACCACATTGTTGCCCAGGGTGTTATCCCTGCCGGGGATCGAGCGCAAATGGGAAAAGAGCTTGCGGTTCTGGTTGAAGCGGCAGACACCGTTTTCGGACGAGCCGACCCACATGATCCCGGAGCGGTCTTCATGGAGTGACTGGATATAGGTGAACGCCGGGCTTTTGGCATCCAGCGGATCATGGCGAAACACGTCGCTGGTACCGGACTTGACGTCGAGGCGCATCAGCCCCTTTGACGTGCCCAGCCAGAGCCGGCCGTCGCGGTCCTCGCGGATCACCTGGACCCGGGGCTGTTTCAGGTCATTGCCGTTCTGCTGCGGCAGGGGGTAGTGAAGGAAAGCCCCGGAAATGCGGTCGAAGCGGTACAGTCCCGAGGGGGAGCCGATCCACAGAAAACCCTGGCGATCGATGTGCAGGCAGTAGACATAGTCGTCGCCCAGGCTCGCCGGGTCAGCGGGGTCGTGGCGGAAATGGACGGAAAGGCCTGTCCGGCGGTCCAGGCGGCTGACGCCGCCGCCGAAGGTGCCGATCCACAGCGCGCCGTCGTGGTCCTCGCAGATGTCATGGATATGATCGCTTTTGCCGGGCCGGTCCGTTGCCAGCGGTTGGGGCGTGAAGCGCCCGGAGGCGCGGTCGAGACGGGTCAATCCGCTGTCCGTGCCGACCCAGAACGTGCCGTCACGGTCCTCATGGATGGCGCCGACGATATCGTTGCTCAGGCTGTCGCCGCGGCCGGGAATATGCCGGTAGTTCCGGAAGCTGCCCAGTTGGGGATCATAGCGGTTCAAGCCGCCGTTGAGCGTGCCGATCCAGAGGATGCCCTCACGGTCCTCATAGAGTGTCAGCACGGAGTTATGGCTCAGGCTGGACGGATCGCCCGGGACATGCTGGAACACGGTGAAATCGTAGCCGTCGAAGCGGTTCAGGCCGTTCTCCGTCCCGAACCACATGAAGCCGCTGCGGTCCTGCAGGATCGCGTATACCGTGCTTTGCGACAGTCCCTCGGTCCTGCCGATATGGACGAAATCGAACTCATCAGCGGCAGGTTCCAGGCGCAGGGCGAGGGCGAGGACCATGGCTGCAATGCAGGCGATGGGACGAGCGATCTTGTGGTTCATTGCAACGTCCTTTTGAGCGAAAGACGGCCCAAGACTATTTGCGGGCACGATCTTTCCGTCCTGGGAAAACCAATTCTATGACGTGGACGACAGCGCAAATGTTTCAAATTTTCTTCGCGGAAATTCATATTCATGTGATTTCTGTTCAATAATACCAAAAAAGCAAATAAATTCAAAAAATTGAATTGTTCCGAAATGTAGGTGGACTTTGTGAATTCTGGTATAATGGCGGCAAATTTACCAATCCACTTATTGGAGATATATCATGGGCAAAGTCATCCACAAGGTTTTCGCCAGGGAGATCCTGGATTCGCGCGGCAACCCGACCGTCGAGGCCGAGGTGACCCTCGCTGACGGGTCGTGCGGCCGCGCCGCCACGCCGTCGGGGGCCTCCACCGGCGTGCATGAGGCCTGCGAACTTCGCGACGGGGACAAGAAACGCTACATGGGAAAGGGTGTCCTGCAGGCGGTCGGCCACGTCAACCAGGAGATCGCCTCCGTGCTGACAGGGATGGACGCCTTCGACCAGGAGAGGCTCGACCGCACGATGATCGACCTCGACGGCACGGAGAACAAGGGGCGACTCGGCGCCAATGCCATCCTGGCCGTCAGCATGGCCGTCGCCCGCGCCGCCGCCGCCAGTTCCAGGTTGCCGCTTTACCGTTACCTGGGAGGCGACAAGGCGGACCTGCTGCCCGTGCCGATGTTCAACATCATGAACGGCGGCGCCCACGCCAACTGGCAGGGAACCGACTTCCAGGAATTCATGATTGCGCCGCTGGGCGCGCCCAGCTTCCGCGAGGCGCTGCGCTGGGGATCCGAGACCTACCATGCCCTGAAGAAGGTGCTCAAGGATGGCGGCCACTCCACCGCCGTGGGTGACGAGGGCGGCTTCGCCCCGAAACTGAAAACGAACGCCGAGGCCGTCGAGTTGATCCTGGAAGCCATTGCCAAGGCCGGCTACAAGCCCGGTGCCGACATCGCCATCGCCCTGGACCCCGCTTCGAGCGGCTTTTACGAGGACGGGTTTTATCATTTGCGCACGGAGAAGCGCAAGGTCAACTCCGAACAGATGGTCGCCCTGTGGGCCGAGTGGGTCGGGAGATACCCCATCGTCGTGCTGGAGGACGGCCTGGCCGAGGACGATTGGGACGGCTGGAGGCTCCTGAACAAGGAACTCGGCGGCAAGGTCGAGCTCGTCGGCGACGATCTCTTCGTCACCAACGTAAAACGCATTCAGCGCGGCATCGAAGAGAACGCCGCCAATGCCGTACTGATCAAGCTGAACCAGATCGGCACCCTGAGCGAGACCCGGGCGGCCATCGAGCTGGCGCGCCGGGCCGGGTGGGGGGCGATGGTTTCGCACCGCAGCGGCGAGACGGTCGACAGCTTCATCGCCGACCTGACCGTGGCCATGGCCACCGGTCATCTGAAGACCGGCGCCCCCTGCCGCGGCGAGCGGGTGGAGAAGTACAACCAGCTGCTGCGCATCGAGGAGGAACTGGGTCCCCAGGGGGTCTATGCCGGGCGCAGGGCGTTCGTTCGCTGAGACTCGAATCAAAAAAGTAAATGGGTTGATGAGTAGAAGGGTAGAAGGGTCAGGAAAACAGCCATAGAGCGCGGCCAGTGCCGTTGCCTCAGAAATTCTTCTATTCAATGCAGACAGGAATATGAGAAAAAGGATTTATGGGGAATTGGGTTAAGAAAAAGGCGGTCGATCGTGATCAGGGCTGTTGCCCCATCCACTCATCTACTCATCTACGAGAAGGTCTTATAGGACGAAATCTGTGGAAGATCCTCGCCATGAAGTTCCTGGGCGATTTCCTGCCCATCGCGCCGGTACTCATCCTCTACTACACGAGCGCGGGGCTCAATTCCACCCAGATCTTCACCATTCAGGCCGCCTTTCACCTGGCGGTGCTGCTGCTGGAAGTGCCCTCCGGATACCTGGCCGATGTCGTCGGCCGCCGCAAGACCCTGGTTTTCGGGGCGATGTTCTTCCCCCTGGGCCTGGCCGCTTACACCGTGGGAAGCAGCTTCGCCGCCTTCGTGTTCGCCGAGGTCGTCCTGGCCGTCAGCGTCAGCATGCGCTCGGGCTGCGATTCGGCCATGCTCTTCGACAGCCTGCGCCAGCTGGGGCGCGAGGAGGAGTACCGGCGCTTCGAGGGCCGGTGCGCGCTGTTCGCCCGCAGCGGCACCGCGTTCTCGTCGATCGCCGGCGGCCTGCTGGCCACGGTCTTCCTGCGCCTGCCCTTCCTGGTCAACACGGCCTCCGCCCTGTGCATGCCCTTCGTGGCCTTCACGCTGGTTGAGCCCGAGCGCGAGCCGCGCAGCTCCCGAAACCCGCTGCTCGATATCCTGCGCATCTGCCGCCATTGCCTGCGGCAGTCCCATATCCGGCCGCTGGTCCTTTCCTGCGGCCTGCTCATGGCCGGCCAGCTGACCGGGCTCTGGGCCTATTTTCTTCTCTATCGGGAACTGGGCATCGCCGTGGGCTGGTTCGGGGTTCTTTTCGCCGTCTTCCAGCTCGCCGGAGCCCTGGGCGGGGCGCGCGCCCATGCCTTCAGCGAGCGCTTCGGGGCCAGAGCCCCCCTGTTCCTGGCCCTGCTCAGCCCGGTATTCTACATTCTGCTCGGCCTGTTCCCGAGCCTGTGGCTTCTGCCGCTGGTCCCCGCCAACGCCCTGCTCTGGAACCTGGCCTACCCGGTGCTGCTCGATCGGCTCAACCGGGCTGTCGGCTCCGACGTGCGGGCCACCGTCCTCTCGCTGGCCGGCATGGCCGGCAGCGTGACCTTCATCGTCATTTCGCCGCTCTTCGGCCGCCTGGTCGACGCGTTCTCGCTTTCAGCGGCTTTTGTCGCGCTCGGCACCATCTTCCTTCTCGCTTGGGCGCCGCTCCTGGCCGCCATGCTGCGTTACTGGCAAGAAGGAGTAAATGAGTAGATGGGTAAAAGGGTAGATGGGGAAGAAAACCGCACTCTTCCACTGCCAGGGCCATCGCCTCATCCACTCTTCTACTCATCAAAGATTCAAGCGTTCTTTTTCTGGGTCATTGATACATTGGGATTTGCTCACTGGAGGGATCGATGGAAGATCTGACGTATGCCATAGCTCCGGAAATATTCGCGGCTTTCCCTGAATACAGGCGCGGGGTGGTCGTCGCCCGCGGTGTACGCAACGGCGATTCGCCTCCCGAGCTGGTCGGGCTGCTGCGCGGGGAGGAGGCGCGGGCCAGGCAGAGGCTCAACATGGATACGCTGACCGCCGAGCCGCGCCTGGCCTCGTGGCGCGAGGCCTTCCGCCGGCTGGGCTACAAGCCGGGCGACTTCCGGCCGTCGATCGAGGCGCTGCTGCGCCGGGTGCTGCGCGACCAGGAGGTTCCCTCCATCAACTCCCTGGTCGACATCGGCAACATCGTCTCGCTGCGCCACCTGCTGCCGGTCGGTGGCCACGCGATCGACGTTCTGACCCGGGATATCGCCCTGCGTCCCGCCGCCGGGCATGAGGAGTTCATCCCGTTCGGAACGAACGAGAGCGAACATCCGGCGGCGGGAGAGTTCATTTTCACGGAAGGGGATACGGTGCTGACGCGGCGCTGGATCTGGCGCCAGGCCAACCATACCCTGACCCTGCCCGGGACGACGGCCATCGAGTTCAACATCGACGCCCTGCCGCCGGTGAGCGCCGTTGACGTGGAAGCGGCGGGGACGGACGTCTTGGAACTGGTCGCCCGCTACTGCGGCGCCCAGGCCCGCTTCGCGGTCCTCGAGCGGGGGAATCCGGTCCTGCGGCTGGATGAGCCCGTTCACTGAGGAAATCCCGTGCCCCACGCCTCTGAAAAACAAATCCGCCTTCCTATCCGTACAAAACTCAAATATTCAAGTAATTGAATAATAGTGGAAAAACTCACGGCGGATGGCTCATTAACTTCAAATAAGGAGAAAAGGATGACTAAAAAAAGCACGCGGGCCGCGACGGTCCTGACCGCCTTGCTGGCATTCTGCCTGGGAGGCATTTCGCTGGCCGGGCAGAGCATGGACAAGATGAAGGCCCGGATTCAGGAAAAAACCCTGAAAAACGGAATGAAGTTCATCGTCATGGAGCAGCGCGAGGCGCCGGTGGCCTCGTTCCACGTCTATGCCGACGTGGGCAGCGCCCAGGAGTCGTATGGCATCACCGGCATCTCCCATATCCTGGAGCACATGGCCTTCAAGGGCACAACGACCGTCGGTACCAGGGATTTCGCAGCCGAGGCCAAAATCCTCGACGAACTGGATCGGGTATTCGAAAGCCTGAGCCTTGAAGAAGCGAAGCTCCGTCCCGATGAGAAAAAGGTCGGCGATCTGAAGGCCCGGTTCGCGGAACTGCAGAATCAAGCCAAGGATTACGTGGTCAACAACGAGTACTTCGACCTGGTCATGCAGCAGGGCGACACCGGGGTCAACGCCTACACCAGCTACGACGCCACCCAGTATATCAACAGCCTGCCGGCCAACAAGCTGGAATTCTGGATGGCCGTCACCTCCGACCGCTTCCTGAACCCGGTCTTTCGCGAATTCTACAAGGAGCGCGAGGTGATCATGGAGGAGCGGCGCCTGAGCGTCGAGACCCAGCCGATCGGCAAGCTGCTGGAAGACTTCATGGCCGTGGCCTACAAGGCCCACCCCTACCACCACCACGTCATCGGCCACATGTCCGACATCCAGGCCATCCGCCACCAGGACGTGAAGGATTATTTCAAAAAATTCTATTCGCCCAGCAACCTGACGGCGGCCATCGTCGGCGACGTCGACGCCGCCGAGGTTTTCCGCCTGGCCGAGCTCTATTTCGGCCGCATTCCCAGCGGCCCGCGCCCCGAACCGATCCGCACCCGCGAACCGGAGCAGTGGGGCGAGCGCCGGGCCGCGGTCACGGCCCAGTCGCAGCCGGTGCTGCTGATGGGCTACCACAAGCCCGACGTGCGCCATGCCGACAACGGCGCCATGGACGCCCTGGCGAACATCCTCGGCCAGGGGCGTTCCTCGCGCCTGTGGGAGAGCCTGGTCAAGAAGGAGAAGGCCGCCACCCAGGTCGCCTGCTTCAACAATTTTCCCGGCGAGAAATACCCCAACCTGATCGCCTTCTTCTCCATGCCCAGCAAGGATAAGACCGTGGCCCAGTCCCTGGAGCTGATCGACCGGGAGATCGAAAAGATCAAGCGGGAACCGGTCAGCGCCCAGGAACTGGCCAAGTACAAGCGCATGACCAAGAAGGCCCTGATCGGCCAGATGAAGTCCAACGCGCGCATGGCGGCCCTGCTGACCCAATACGACGTGGTGCAGGGCGACTGGCGGCTGGTCTTCGACGAACTCGCCGCCATCGACCGGATCACCGCCGCCGACATCCAGCGCGTGGCCAACGCCTACCTGCTCGCCGGCAACCGCACGGTCAGCGAGATCGTTCCCGAGAAGAAATAAAGGAAGGACGCACCATGAAAAACAAAACCATCGCCCTCTTGGCCCTGGGCGTCATGCTCCTGGCCATGCTCGCCGCCCCGCTGGCGGCCCAGAAGAACCCCAAGGATCCGTTCGACTTTCCCCAGCTCAATCCGCTGAAGATCCCGCCGGTCACGCAGCGGACCCTCAAGAACGGCCTCCGCCTCTACCTGATCGAGGATCATCGCTTCCCGACCATCGACATGCGCGGCATGTTCTTCGCCTCATCGGCCTTCGAGCCCGCCGCCAAGGCGGGCCTGGCCGCCCTCACCGGCACGGTGCTGCGCACCGGCGGCACCGAGCGGCTTCCCGGGGACCGGATCGACCGCGAGCTGGAGACCATGGCCGCGACCATCGAGACCGGCATCGACAGCGAAAGCGGCTCGATCCATGTCTCCATGCTCAAGGAGAACCTGGACCAGGTGCTGCCGATCATGGCCGACATCCTGCGCCGGCCCGCGTTCGACCCGGAGAAGATCGAACTGGCCAAGATCGATGCCCGTACCGACATCTCCCGGCGCAACGACAACGTCGGCCAGATCGCCAGCCGCGAGTTCGGCAAACTGATCTATGGCAGCCGGAGCCCCTATGCCCGCCAGGCCGAGTATGCCACCATCGATGCCATTGATCGCGATGACATCGTCGCTTTTTACAAGGATTATTTCCATCCCGACAACATGCGGCTTGCCGTCTGGGGCGATTTCGACACCCGGCAGATGATCCGCAAGATCGAGGCCGCGCTCGGCGACTGGCCGGCGGCCGGCCTGGAGCCGCCGGCTCTCCCCGGGGTCGACTACGAATTCCGCTCCACGGTGAACCACATCGAGAAAAGCGACGTCAACCAGTCCAACATCATGATCGGCCATATCGGCGGCCTGTTGTCCAGTCCCGATTACGCGGCGCTGTCGGTGATGAACCGCATCCTCTCCTTCGACCGCATGTTCAAGAAGGTCCGCACCGATGAGGGGCTGGCCTATTCGGTCTGGGGCGTTTACGGCGCCGGCTACAAGGTGCCGGGCGTCTTCTCCGCCGGCGCCCAGACCAAGTCCGGGGCGACGGTCAAGGCCATCGGCCTCATGCTGGACGAGATGCGGCGCATGCGCAGCCAGGAGGTCAGTGACGAGGAGTTGCGGCGCGCCAAGGACCAGTTCATGAATTCCTATGTCTTCCAGTTCGACAGCCGGGCCAAGATCATCCGCACCATGCTCACCTATGCCTATTACGGCTATCCCCTCGACTACTCCGAGCAGATCTTCAGGAAGATCGAAACGGTGACCAAGGCCGACATCCAGGCCGCTGCGCAAAAGTACCTGCGCCCCGACCAGGTCCAGATCCTGGTGGTGGGCAAACAGGCCGACTTTGACAAGCCGCTCAATGAATTCGGCACGGTCAACGCCATTGACATCGCCATTCCGGTCCCGGCCGGGGAGGCGGCCCCGGAAGCCACGCCCGAATCGCTGGCCGAGGGCAGGGAACTCTTCACCCGGGCCATCGCCGCGGCAGGCGACCCGCAGAAGATCAAGGCGATCCGCAGCGTGCGCATGGAAAGCGATCTGACCCAGAGCACGCCCATGGGCGAGATGACCATGGCGGCCGAGGTCATTTCCGTCTATCCCGACAAGGTCCTGTTCGCCCTGGACACCCCCGGCGGCAAGATGAACATGGTGATCAACGGCGCCAAGGCCGTGATCAGGATGCCGCAGGGTTCCATGCCGCTTCCCGAGGCGCAGAGGAAGAGCATCATGGAGAATTTCGGGCGCGACCTGTACTATGTATGGCAGAACGCGGAGCGCTACCAATTCCAGGCGCTCGGCGTGAAGCCATTCGCCGGCCGGGAGGCCATCGCCCTCCTGGTCAGCGCTCCCGGCGTCAGCTACCACCTTTTCCTCGATCCGCAGACGCTGCTGCCCAGCGGCATGTCCTATCAGACCCTGACCCAGGAGGGGCCCGGGACGGTCGAGGAGCGCGTTTCCGACTACCGCGACGTGGACGGGATCCGCATGCCTTTCAAGAGCGAAAGCTATGCCAAGGATAAAAAAACGTCGGCCCAGACGGTCAAGACGATCCAGATCAACGCCGAGGTTAGCGAGGAGCTCTTCAAGATCGAGTAATATTGAATTTTTCGGCAAGCGGGGCGCCGCGGGGCGCCCCGCCCGCCATTCCCCCATTATTGAGCCCGCCCCCCGGACGTGGTATCATGAAAGAAACCGCTTTGGGTCCTGAAACCCTTACCGGCCCCTGATCTGAGGTGGACGCATGAGCAGCACTTCAACGAAGTTATACCGTCTGCGCGGGATTTTTTTCGTTTACTTTGTGCTGAAATCGATCGCCGGCGCCGTATTCGCCGTCGGTTTCCTGAGGTCCGCAGCCTTTGGCTGGCGTGGCATGCGCGGATGGACGCCAGGCTCCGTGGCTTTCTTCAACCTGGCGGTGGCCGCGGTGATCCTGCTGCTCGCCTGGCTCGTCTTCGGCCAGCTCCTGCTGCGCCGGAATTGGGCGCGGGTGCTGCTGCTGGTCCTCGGCTGGCTGGCCGTGATCGGCGCCCTCGCCAGCCTCCTGCTCACCGCCCATGGTTCCGCCATGAGTTCCTGGCTCTCCCGCTGGTTCGTGCCGGTGGACATGGATTGGCAGAGGCTGCTGGCGTACGACCGCGTGCAGAAGATCTTCGAGCTCCTGTTTTGGGGCTACCTGATCTCGGTGCTGCAGTTCGATGTTCGGGTCCGCGACGAGTTTTTCCCCCGGCCGCCAGCGGAAGATTCGGGAGAATAGGGGATGCCCGCCTTGAAAAAACGCCTGCCCCTGGCCGCGACCTGGCCGCTGGTCGCCTGGGGCTTGTGCTGCTTTTGCGCGTGCCGAGCAGGCAGCCCGGCCGCCGGAGAAAGCAGGCGCATCCGTGTGCAGGGCAGCGGCCTCGAGATGGTCTATGTCCAGTCCGGAGAATTTTTCATGGGATCCGAGCGTGGATGGACCGATGAAAAACCAGTGCGCCGGGTGGTGCTCAGCCATGGTTTCTGGCTCGGCAGGACGGAAGTGACGCAGGGATTGTGGAAAGCGGTCATGGGCGGCAATCCCGCCCATTTCCGGAAGGGAGACGATTATCCGGTGGAGCAGGTGGGTTGGAATGATTGCCAGGAATTCATCCGCAATCTGAACCGCCTGACGGAAAAGGCCTTCCGCCTCCCCAGTGAGGCCGAATGGGAATATGCCTGCCGCGCCGGCAGCCAAGATGACTTTCCTGCCGATTTGGATGCTTGCGCCTGGTACGATCTGAATTCCGCCCAATCGACCCACACGGTCGGCCGGAAGCGGCCCAATGCCTTCGGCCTGCACGACATGCTGGGCAATGTCTGGGAGTGGTGCGCTGACGGCTACGATCCTCACTTTTACTCGCGTTCCCCGCTGGAAGACCCGGTCGCCCCGGCGGCGGGTCTCCATCGCGTCGATCGCGGCGGCGCCTGGGGGTATGGGGCGGACATCGTACGCCCCTCGCGCCGCGATGGCAGTGGCCCCGATTACCGAATCAATTTGCTCGGCCTGCGCCTGGCTGCATCCCGGTTATGATTCAGGCGCGGTCAGGATGAGCGGGTGGACTGAAAAGGAGATGACCATGCGCGAAACATTGCAGGAGATGGTCGGCAAGGATATCGTGGTGGACACCCGCTCGCCCTGGATGTACATCGGCAGGCTGGAGGCGGTGCAGTCCGACAGCCTGCTGCTGCGCGACGTCGACGTCCACGACAGCGGCGAGACCGCGCTCCCCAAGGAACGCTACGTGCTCTCATCCTGCGAAACGGGGATCAAGGCCAACCGCCGCTCGGTGTACGTCAGCCTGGAATACGTCGTCAGCGTCTCTCCACTTTCCGAGGTCATCCGCTACTGAGCCCGTGAAGCCCTGGTACCTCTACCTGGTGCGCTGCAACGACGGCACGCTGTACACCGGCATCTCCAACGATGTGCAGCGCCGCTTGTCCGCGCACCTCAGCGGCCGCGGGGCGCGCTACCTGCGGGGGCGCGGGCCGCTGCTCCTGGCCCGCAAGGTACGCGTCGGCAGCCGCAACGACGCCCTCAAGGTCGAGCGCAGGGTCAAGCGCATGAGGCGGGATAAAAAGGAAAAACTGATCCAGGGCAAGATCAGGTTGAAGGACATCAGTAAGAAAGACGTTAGACGTTAGACGTCAGACGTCAGCAAGAAAAGAGATTCCGGATCAAGAAAGCTGCCGCTGACTGAACCGCAATGATGACTATAATGGCCGGGTTCGTTTATTCCCTCTTGCTAACGTCTAACGTCTAACATCAAACATCTTCTTGGTCATCCTCCCGACGTCTGCGGAAAGGCGGTGTTCGAGTATAAGTATTCGACCTTCTCCTTGTGCTTCAGCTCCTGGTTGGCCATGGAGAGCAGCATTTCCCTGACCTCGCCCTCGGGCTGCAGGGAGGCCAGTGACTTGTAGAAGTTGTAGGAGTTCCACTCGCGGTGGGCGGCGACCAGGTAGACCTCGCTGCTGTTCATGTTCTTTTTCGGATCGGGCTTTTCGGCATATTGCGCGATGTGGTAGTCGATGGGCGTGTCCATGCCCAGGGCGTTGAATTTCTTCTCGCCCCTCAGGTAGCCCTGCAGGAACTCCTTGTGGGCCAGTTCCTCGCCGGCCAGGAACTTCAGGGTCTCCCTGGCCAGGGCGTCCTCGACCAGGTCGTGCAGGCCGAGATAGAATGTGCGGGCCTCCTCCTCGTTCCGGATGGCCGTTTCGATCAGGCTTTTCAGGCTTTGAGCTTCCATGATGTTTCCTCCCGGTGATCTCCCTTACAAATTGAGCTGGGCGCTCAGCATGACCTGGCTGGTCTTGGCCTTTACCGACTGGTAGTACGAGCTGGTGAAGTGGGAGTATTCCAGCCCGAAGCTGACGCCGGAGCCGGCGGCGAACTGCAGGCCGGCCAGGATCGCGCCGGTTTTCTTCAGTTCCATGGCGGCGAGTTGCTCCTCGTCGGTCAGGTCCTCGAAGGCGTAGCCGATCCAGCCGCTCCACTTGCCCCTGGTCAGCAGCAACTCGGACCAGAAGGCCAGGACCTTCTTGGCGGCGAATTCCTGCCGGACGGTATCGGTGAACAGTCCGGCGCGGCTGACCACATACGTCAGGTTGGCCCCGGTAAGAGCCTCTCCCTTCAGGGCCAGGTGCTTGCAGAGGGTGAGGTTCCAGTCCAGGCTGGCGCCGACAGTGTTGACCTTGTTGGTGAAGGCGATATTCGCGGCCGACGCGTTCTCGCGTCCGTAGATGCCGGAGACGCCGAACTGGTACTTGCCATTGGTTCCCAGCTTGATGCCCAAACGGGATTGCAGGACCGGCATGATCGCCGCCCAGCCGCCCGTGGTGGCGGGATCGCTGAGCGAAACGGCGAAGTCGAAGCGCGGGGCGGAGTAGGCGTAGCGCACCTGGGCGTGGCGGAAGCCGACGTTGCCGGTCTGCCACAGGTAGCCGTTGATCATCAGCGTGGTGGGTCCCAGGGGCGAGAACAGGTCCCAGGCCTGGCCGAACAGCAGGCTGTGGCCTTTTTTGGACAGGGTGAAATAGCCCTGGCGGAAGCGCGGCTTCATCTGGTTGGCACTGGCGGTGTCGAAAAAGTCCCACTCCAGCACGGCCGCCACATTCATGCCATTGCTCAGCGGCGTGCCGGCGTACTTGAAGCCGAAGCGGGTGTGGGTGGCCGACAGGTAGAGGTTGCCGTCGCCGGCCGTGGCGTAGCGCGGGAAGGTCAGGCCGTTGACGCCGCCGTCCTGATAGGCGGCATCGAGCTTGAAGAATCCGTAGAGCTGCAGCTTGTTCTTTTCCGTGTCGAGGATGCTGACGTCCCCGTAGGCGCGCAGGCAGGGCAGCAGAAGCAAACTGAGCAGGAATGCCAATATTAAAGTTCTTTTCATCGTGACCTCACTTTTTGATTTCACTCATTTTACCCTACCGGCGCGGAATTTTCAATCGAAAAAGTTGATGGATTAACTAAAAATTCAGCAGGATCGGCCGCGGCTTGAGCACGTGGCCGACCAGCGTCAGGCCGCTGCGGCGCACGATGGCCAGCGCCTTGCCGGTGAGCGTGGTCTGCGAGATCAGGGCGGGGATGCGGGCGTGCAGGCACTTGAGCGCCATCTCGGCCGAGATGCGGCCGGTGGTCAGAACGGCGCAGCGGCTGAAATCGGATTTTTGGGTTAGTCCCCAGCCGATCAGCTTGTCGACGCTGTTGCTGCGGCCGATGTCCTCGCGGCTGACCAGGATCTTGCGCGCTTTCATGTCCGCCAGCATGGAGCAATGGATGCCGCCGTGGCGGCGGAACATCCTGGCGCGCGCCGGCAGCTGCTCCATCAGGGTGACGGCCTGGGCCAGGGTGAATTCGTAATCGCGAGACAGCGCCGGCAGGCCGGCGAACATCGTCGCCGGCACCTCGCCTCCCGAGCAGGCGGTCACCTGGAGCGGCTGGAAGCGGCGCCCGGCCCCGGCGCCAGCGGGCCGCAGGCGGACCCCGGCCCGGTCCTCCCGGAAACGAAGGCTGGAGACATCCGCGGCAACGGCGATCAGCCCCTGGCTGAACAGCCAGCCCAGGACCAGTTCCCGGCGCTGGAACGGGGAGCAGCTCAGGCGGCCCAGGCAACGGCCATCCACCTCGATCTCCAGCAGCGTCTCCTCGGGCAGCGCCACCAGGCCGATCTCGCGGCGCCGCTCAGGCGCCTTCTTTCTTGCGGGTTTTGAGGTAGTCATTGTATTCCTCGATGGTGTTCAGGTTGCGGAACCAGTCCTGCCCGTCCATGGCCACGAACTCGGTGCGGCAGGTCCGGAACAGGGAGGAGATGCGGAGATCGCCGGCGGCGACCTGCCCGGCGATCGTGGGCGCGATGCCGCGATCGTAGGCGGCGAACAGCGGCTCGAACTTGCCGTCGCGGTAGCGCGGCACCACGATCTCGCTGCCGGGGGCCAGGGCGAGGATCCTTTTCAGGAACGGCAGGTGGACGACGGGGATATCGCAGGCCATCACGAAGTTGACCCGGCAGGGTGACGCCTGCAGGGCGGTCAACAGGGCCGGCAGCGGCCCCTGTCCCGGCATTTCGTCCTCGACCACCGGCAGCCCCAGGAAGGCGAACTTGCCCTTGTCGCCGGCGCTGACCAGGATGGTCGCGAAACAGGGGCGGATCTGTTCGATGAGCGATTCGATCATGGTGCGGCCGCAGACCGGCAGCAGCGGCTTTTCCCGGCGCATGCGCCGGCTGTGCCCCCCGGCCAGGATGATCGCCGCGGCGGGTTCGCAGGTCATGGGCGCAGGAATGTCAGGAGCCGGGCTGGATCTTGTCCTTGCTGATGAAGCCCTCGTCGCCGCCGTCCGGCTTGGCTTTCATGAAGGAGACCAGGAAGGCCTTTTGTTTTTCGCTGTTGTTCTTGAAGCGGGCGCCGATGGAGAAGAGGAGGCCGGGAGGCAGGGATGCGTATTTCCGGCTGTCGAAGGAGGCGACCTCGGCGCGGTTGATCTCGATCTCGAATTCCTGCTGGCGGTTGTCTCGGCTGTGGATCAGGTAGATCTTGTAGACCGAGCCGATCACCGGCTGGAAGTTGCTGACCAGGTTGATGCCTTCGCTGCTGATGTTGTTGGCCACGAAGCTGACCACGTTCAGCAGCTTGCCTTTCATCTCCTGCGAAACGTCGAAGCGGGTGCTTTTCCTTTTTTCCATGATTCTCCATCCTGGGGAATGAGATGCCATGGTAGCACAACTGGAAAATAATTCAATGCCCAACCGGGGGCGTCCGCAGCAGGAATTCCTCCGCGTAGGGCTGGGCCTCGGTTTTTTCTTCAACAACACGGAACCCGGCCTTGAGATAGGACGCCATGGCTTTCGGGTGGTCGTATTCGCAGGTGTGCAGCCAGACGCGCTCCGTTCCCCCCTCCCAGGCCCGGCGCACGGCCCAGTCCAGGAAGAACCGGCCCAACCCCTTGCCGATGAATTCCGGCAGCAGCCCGAAATAGGATATTTCGACCTGCGGCTCATGGCCGCGGTCCAGCTCCGCGAAGCCGGCCACCCGGCAGCGGCTGTACAGAAGGTGGATCTCGTTCGTTTCTTTCGCGAGGATTTTTCGCAATCCATCTTCCGGCAGCAACAACCTGCCGCTCCAGCCCCATTCGCCGCCCACGGCGGCGAACAGGCGCCTGTATTCGGCCGTCCCCGGCTTTTCCCACTTCTTGACCTCGCAGGCCGGCGGGATCGGGATCGGGTCGGCCATCGGCCGGGCCTTCATCTCCAGATAGGCCGTTTTCACCGGGACCAGCGTGTAGCCTTCAGGGACAGATCGATTCGCTCGCGTCGGACCCATGGTAACTGTTTACCATAAGAGCAATACGGGGACAAGTGTCAGTGTCAGTGACAGTGTCAGCAGGGCAATAAAAAGACAAGAGTTAGTGTTAGTGACCGTGTGGGCAGGAGGCTTGACGTGCCTTAGTGGTAGTGATAGTGGTAGTGGTTGCCGGAGATCAGAGCCATTCTTGTTCTTTCGCGTCACTCGTCACGAAGATCGGTTGACGGTGGACGGTTTACGATAGACGGCCAGAGAACAATAGTAAGACTTAAATTCCAAATCACAAGCACCAAATCCCAAACAAATTCCAAACTCCAAATTCCAATTTCCAAAACGAAAGCTCCTTGCAGATAATTCTCTTTGTTTTGGTCAAAGTCCCCCCCAGGGGAATGGGTAATTGGAATTTGGAATTGATTTGGAGTTTTAGTCTTCCTATTGATCTCTTTTCTTGTCGTCCACCGTCAACCGTATGCCGTGCACCGATTTCGTTTATTTCTTGGGCACCCAGAACAGCAATATCATCCCCGGGATCGAGATCAGGAAGCTGACCAGGAACATGCCGCCATAGCCAAGCCAGGAAGCGATGAAGCCGCTGCTGACGCCGGCGACGATGCCGCCCAGGCTCATCAGCCCCGAGCCGATGGCGAAGTGCGCCGCCTTGAACTCCATCTTGCAGATGCGCATCAGGAAGGTGGTCAGCACCGCCGTGCCCAGGCCGCTGGCGAACTGGTCGAAGCCGTGCACGCCGGCGGCCAGCGCCAGGTTGCCCGCGCCGATGAACAGGGGCTGCGCCGCGCCGGTATTGGCGGCCAGGTAGGGAGCCAGGCCCCCGGCCAGCAGCATGTAGACGATGTTGGTCAGGTTCTGCGCCAGCAGGAAGGGCCAGATCACGCGGCGCAGGCCATGGCGCGAGATCATCCAGCCGCCGATCAGCGCGCCGGCGATCGAGGCGGGGATGCCGATTCCGCCCGCGATCCAGCCGTAGTGCTCCTTGATGCCCAGGTCGACGACGAAGGCCGACGCCATGGAGCTGACCATGAACTCGCCGCTGCGCGCCAGGACGATGAAGGCCAGGACCAGGCCGATCTTCTCCTGGTCCATGAAGGTGAGGAAGGCGCGGCCGTAGAACGACTCCGGGTCGCGGGTCAGGAGCGCCGTCAGCCGCCTGCGGAAGACGGCCAGCAGCGCCAGCGCCAGCAGCAGCCCCAGGCCGACGGCGCGGGCGAAGTTCAGTTCCCTCAGGATGGGCGATGCCTGCCGCCATCCTTCCCACAGGGCCGAGTTGAAGAAAAGGAAGAACCCGGCGATCAGCGCGACTCCCAGGCCGATGTTCGCCAGGACCCGCGGCCGGGCGAAAAGGCCGAGCATTTTCACGGCCGGTTGGCGCTCCGTCTCGCACTCGGGGAGGAAGAAATAGTGGTAGGCGGCCAGCAGCGCCAGCAGCAGGCCGGCGCAAAGGAACGCCGCCGTCCAGGAGAAGGCGGTGCCGATGGTGACGATCACCCCGCTGGCGGTGAGCATGGCCACGCGGTAGGCCATGATGCGGTAGCCGAGAAAGCGGGTCTGCTCTTCCTTGTCGAGCGCCGCCAGGTAGTAGCCGTCGATGGCGATGTCGTGGGTGGCGGCGACGAAGGCCCCGGCGAAGAACAGGATGGCGATGAGGCGTGGCGCCGCCGGCAGGGGAACAAGGAACGCCGCGGCGCCGATCAGCACCGCCAGGGCCGCCTGCATGGCCAGCAGCCAGCGTTTCTTGGTGGCGAACTCGTCGACCAGCGGCCCCCAGAAGAACTTGAGGATCCAGGGCAGGCCGAAGAAGGTGGTCAGGCCCACCGCCTCCAGGCTGACGCCGCGGTCGCGGAAGAACAGGGTGGAGACGGAGCGGATGATGGAGTAGGGGAACCCTTCCGCGAAGTAGGTGCTGAAGCACCAGACGTGCGGCTTCTTCAATGCGGCGGCCAGCTTGGTTTCGGGCATGGTGGCTGAATCTTATTACAGGCCATGGTGATTTGCAAATGGATAGGGGATGGCAGGGTAGTAATGATCGTTCGTGACGCGTGACGCTTGACGAGAAAGAATGGAAATCGGCGCAAGGCGGAGGGCGGAAGGTGGAAGAACGGGACTAATAGGAATTAAATTCCAAGCACCGAATTCCAAATCCCAAATAAATTACAAATTACAATGACCGAATCCCCTAGCGGGGACTTTGACCCAAACGAAGAAAATGCCATTCCAAGGAGCTTTCGTTTTGGAAATTGGAATTTGGAATTTGGAATTTGTTTGGGATTTGGTGCTTGTGATTTGGAATTTAAGTCTTCGTATTGCTTGTTCTGACCGTCCACCGTAAACCGATTGCTTTCATTTCTTGCTGTCATGGTCACTGTTCTTTGAACTCGATGCGGATAAAGGGCCCCTTTGCGCCGTCCTGGGCGGCGAAATGAGCGGCGATGGGCGAGCCGTAAACCCAGATCGGTTCACCGTTACCGTTTTCCAGCATCGGGCAGAACCGGCGCAGCGGTGCCGGCACCCCGGAGCTGCGGATCATTTCAAAAACGTCCTGAGCATAGGGCGAATGGATCTTGCGGTACTTGTCGCCGTGGCGGGCCGGGCGGGCCAGCAGAGGGAAGCGCAGCATTTTTTCCGGCACCTGGATCTCGAAGTTGTCCCCGGGTTTGCGGAAGATGGCGGTCTTTTTCACGATCAGGGCGCGGCCGATCTCCGGGATGGGCCATTTGCCGGTGCCGTTGATCTCCAGGCGATAATCACCGATGCGCACCTTATCGGGAAAGATCCAGCCCTTGGCGAACTTCAGGTTCAACCCGGGCAGGGAGAGTCCCCGCCCCGACTCCACGCTCTCCATGAAATCGGCGATATGCTCGTAGCCGACGCCCAGCAGGTCGCCCTTGACCCGGCGCAGGTACTCGCGGGCCAGGTGCCGCGCCAGGGCCGGGTGCAGCCCGGAGAAGGCGGCGGCCGGCAGGATGGAGCCCAGCCGCAGGTGCTTCCTCATGATCTCCCCAGCCCGGCCCTGGAAATAATCGAACTCGTCCTGGATGAGCAGCACGGTTTTGAAGATCCTCTCCTCGACGTCGGGCTCGATCTTCCTGGCCTCGGGAAGCAGGCCGTGGCGGATGCGGTTGCGCAGGAAGTCGTGCCCCAGGTTGGTCGGGTCCTGGTAATACCCGATGCCGTTGCGCTCCAGGAATGCCAGGATCTCCGCCTCGGAGAAGATGAGCAGCGGGCGGATGATCCGCTTCTCCTTGTTGGCGTAGATCGCCGACAGTCCCTGCAGGCCGCTGCCGCGGAAGAGCTTGATGAAGAAGGTCTCGGCCAGGTCGGAGCGGCTGTGGGCGGTGGCCACGCGCGAATTGGGGATCCGGCTCGCCAGGGCATGGAAAAAATCGTAGCGCGAGAGCGAGGCGGCATGCTCCAGGTTCAGGTTGCCTTCCTCCCGGAAGCGCTTCACGTCGCGGCCGCCGACCTCCAATTCGATCCTGCGGGCGGCGCAGAAGTCGCGCACCCATTTCTCCTCTTCCCGGGCGTCGTCGCGCAGGCGGTGGTTGAAATAGGCGGCGACCAGGCAAAAGGAGAGGGGCTTCTGCAGTTCCTGCAGCAGCAGCGCCAGGGTGACCGAGTCCTTGCCGCCGGAAAAGCCGAGGATGATGCTGTCGCCGGGGCGGACGAGCTCGTGGCGCTCGATGTTATTCTTGAATTCCGGAAACAGGAGCTTCATGGTTATGCGGCTGCGTCCCCCTTTTTTCCGCCCCCGGGGAAGGATGAGAATAGCGGCGGAGGGAATTGAACCCCCGACATAACGGATATGAGCCGTCTGCTCTACCGACTGAGCTACGCCGCCATCAGGAGCCAATTATACCCGAAAACACGGCACTTGGCAACACGGAAAGACTTGAACATTCGTGACGCGTAACGCGTAACGCGTGACGAGTAAGAAACGCAATAATCGATCGGAGTGGACATAAATAAAACTGAAATTCCAAATCCCAAATTCCAAATAAGTTCCAAATTTCAATTACCAAATCCCCTAGCGGGGACTTTGACCAAAACAAAGAGAAATCTCTGCAAGGAGCTTTCGTTTTGGAAATTGGAATTTGGAGCTTGGAATTTGTTTGGGATTTGGTGCTTGGAATTTGGAATTTAAGTCATCGTATTGCTTGTTCTGACCGTCAACCGTCAACCGTGAACCGTCTACCGTCAACCGATCTTCGTGACGTGTAACTCGTGACGCGTGACGCGAAAGAACAAGAATTGCTCTTATCTCTTTCTAACACCATCACTAACACTAACACTTGTCCTTGTATTGACCTGCTGACACTGACACTGTCACTGACACTGGTTGCTCGTTTCTTCAGAACTTTTTGCTGGCTCCGCCGCCGCCCGAGCGGCCGCCGCCGAAAGAGGGCGGCCGGGGGCGCGGGGAGGATGATGCCGGCGCGCCCGCTGCGGCGATTCGCGGCGTGGCGTGCTCGCGGATGCGGCTGTAGTTGCAGCTGGGATTGAGGCAGCTCTCGATGACGCGCGTCTTGCCTTCCCGCTCTCTCGTGGCCGCGACCAGGGTGGCCGTGGTGGAGGTCAGCGTGCGGCGCTTGCACTGCGGGCAGACGCCGGCCTTGCCCAGCTTCACGGCCAGGCTCTCTTCGACGCCGCACTGCGGGCAGTGCCAGAACTCGTAGTCCATGCCGCCCGCCCTCTCCTCGGCCGCCTGCTCCTCCGTCAGGAACTTCTCGTCCTCGCCGTCCTCGACCATGTCCATGGCGGCGCCGCATTTCGCGCAGGGGAGACGGTAGGCGGCCAGGCGCTTTTTCAATATCCGGCCGGTGAACAGGCGGCCGAAGGTGGCCAGCCCCGGCGCCGACAGCATGGCGACGAACGGGGTGAGAAACTTCCCGCCGAAGCCGAGGATGAGAAAGAAGGAGATCGCCGCCGCGATCCAGGCCAGGATGACGCTGGCCGGCGTGCCGCCGGCGATCCGCGCCCGCGCCGCCCTGCCTCGGGCCTTGTTGAAGCGCTTCACGGTGAGGACGCTGGCCAGCAGGGCGAAAACCAGGATGCCGCCGCCGAAGTACAGGGAGGCCAGCAGCGGGTCCCAGCTTTTCTTCTTTTTCGGCCGGGGTTGAACCTTGGACATCGGCGGCTCTGCTTCGGCCGGCCATGCGGCCGGCTCGGCGATCGCCAGCGTGACGCCGGCGGCGCCCGCCACCTGGACGGCGACATCGCGGGCGGCCAGGAAAAGGCCGCGGCCGAAGCGGCCGCCGCGCAGATGGGCCAGCGCTGCACGCTCCAGCAGGCGCGAGGCCAGGGCGTCGGGAATATCCGCCTCCAGGCCGTAGCCCACCTCCAGGCGCACGAAACGGTCGTCGCGCGAACAGATGAGCAGCAGGCCGTTGTCCCTGCCCTTGGCGCCGATGGCGAAGCGGCGGAACACCTTTTCGGCGAACTCCTCGATCTCCAGCCCGCCCAGGTCGCCGACCGTGACCACGGCCATCTCGACGGTCGTTTTGGCCTGCAGCTCGCGGCAGACGCCGTCGATCATCCGGAAATGCGCTGAAGACAGCACGCCGCCGCCGTCGTGGACGTAGGCCCCGGATGCTTTCCTCGGGTTCGGTACATCCCCGGGCTTCTCCGCCCAAAGCGGAGAAAGGACGGCGCCCAGCGCCAGCAGCAGCCAGATGCAGCGAAGCGGTCTTCCGTTCATGGGCTCTCCTTCCAGGGGGGAGATTGTACGTGAAAACAGGGTGAATTTCAAAAAATAACAGAAAGAAAAATGAATTGTTGACAAGAAAGGCCAAGTGTATTATATAAGTGGTACAATGAAAGCCAAAGGGGAATGGACATGAACCTGACGATCGATGCCAAGTCGCCCTTGCCGGTCTATCAGCAGGTTATCCAGGCGATCAAGTTGGAGATACTTTCCGGCGGTCTGCGCGACGGCGACCCGCTGCCCTCCATCCGTGACCTGGCCAAGCTGCTCAAGCTGAATCCCAATACCGTAGCAAAGGCGTATTACGCTTTGGAAGCCGAGGGCTTCAGCGAGGGGCGCAGCGGCAGCCGCAGCCGCGTCAAGGTGCCGCCCGGGCGGCAGGATGCGCTGCGCCGGGCCATGCTGGAAAGCGAGTTCAGGTCTTTCCTGGGAAAGGCCGTTTCACTGGGCTTTTCCCGGGACGACGTCAGGCAGCTGATAGAGAGGATAAGCCAATGAGCCAAGCCATCATCGAAATTCGCGACTTGTCCCTGGGTTTTTCGCGCCGGAGAGTTCTCGCTTCGCTGAACTTGTCCCTGGGGGCGGGGGAGTGGGCCGTGATCGCCGGTTGCAACGGCGCCGGCAAGAGCACCCTGCTGCGCGCCATCGCCGGGGTCCTGCTTCCCGACGCGGGGGCGATCACCCGCTCCGCCGAGGTGCCGCCCGAAAGGATCGGCTTCCTGTCCGACCGCCTCAGCCTGTTCGAGGACTGGACGGTCGGCCGGGCCGTCGATTTCCACTGCCGCGTTTTCCAGGTCGGGGAATTCGACGACCGCCTGGTCAAGCTCCTGGGCGTCGGTCCAGGGAGCCGCATCCGCGACCTTTCGGCCGGGGAGCGGGCCATCCTGCACCTGTCGCTGGTCCTGGCGCAGAAGCCGGCGCTGCTGCTGGTCGACGAGGTGCTGCACATGCTCGACCCATACATCCGCGACCTTTTCGTCGAGGCACTGATCGAGGCCGTTTCCGACCGCCAGGCGGCGGTGGTCACGGTCAACCACACCTTCAGCGAGATCGAGCGCCTGCCCGACCGTGTCCTGGTCATGGCGGACGGCAGGTTCATCGTCGACGGGACGCCGGAGGAGCTGCGCGGCCTGATGAAAAAGATCGTCGGCCGCGAGCCGCTGCCCGGCGGCGTACCCTGCTTTTTCAGGAAGGCCGAGGGGGAATACAAGGAATATTTCATCTATCCGTTTCATGAGGAAATGCGTACGCAGCACGCCCTGGATTTCCAGGATATCGCGTTGCCCGAGATCATCAAGGCATTTGTCGGAGGCGGCTATGAACAGAAAAGAATGGCTTGAGGTCGGCCGGCAGTCTCTGTATTCCGTCCTGGCCGCGGCCGGCTTGGTCCTGCTGGCTTTTATCGGCGACCTGCTGAGCGACCAGTCCCTGAGCGGCGAGAAGATCGTCATCATCCTTGGGCTGTGGCTGCTGATGTTCTCCATGTTCATGGGCCTCTCTCCCTTTGCCATGGACTCCAAGCAGAAGGGGATGGAGTACCTGCTCACCCTGCCGTTCTCGCGGCGCCGGCTGCTGCTGATCAAGCTGCTGCCCCGGCTGGCGGCTGTCGTCCTCTTTTACCTGGCGTTCGTACTAACGTATTTTCTCATTGGCCAGGATGCCTTCGGCGGGGGATTCACAGTATTCAGCCTGGCTTACTTCGCCCTGTTCTTCATCTCTTTCTCCCTCGCTGTCGTTCATGAGAACTTCATCGTCCAGTCGCTCTGGGCCGGGATCGCCCTGAGCGGCTACCTGTTCCTGTGCCTTTTCGTCGTCATGAAGGGCTTTTCCTGGAAGTTCAACATGCCTGCGTCCTGGATCGGGTCCAGAGCCTGGCTCGACCTGTCCTACGATGTGTCCACGCTGCTCTCCGCCATCGCCGTTTTCCTCCTGCTGGCCATGCCCTTCATCCTCTCGTTCTTCCTGGCTTTCAAACGATTCGACCTGAAGCCGGCGCGGGCTTTCAACCGCCGCCAGCTGCGGGTCTTCATTCCCATGCTGGTCCTGGCCTTCGCCGCTTCCCTTGGGGTCACCTACCTGGTGCAGAATAATTCCGCTGATAACGAATCGAACTGTCATATCCTGGAGAACCGGCAATTATTGAAGACCAGTTCGCTCGGCAATCTGGACATATACGGTGAGACCGGCCGGCGTCAGATCAAAACCGGGCGGAAACTTTGGTGGGAGAATATTCTGTTTGAGGTGCCGGGGAAAGTGTTCATTCCGGGCTATGACGTGAATGATTCGTCGACGTCCATCATCCGCTTGCAGCTGGAGAACCTGGCCTGGAAAGTGGTTTACTCTATCCCTGACGGATATGAGGCTACCCCCGGCTTTTGGTTCCGGCAATACGGGCATGTCCTGGTCTTTCTGCAGCGCGGCCGCGAGCAGACTGAAAGGTCCGGTTTGAAATCCGGCCTGTCCCTGAAGAGTAACCGCCTCGACCTGGTTCTCCTCGACATGAACAGTGAATGTTCTAGGACCATTTCCTTTTGGTCCTCGCTGTTCCCTACCTTTATCAACCCCTATATATTTGCCCATGATGAGGCTGGCGGCCGCTCTTTCTGGCTGGTCAGTGGCAAGGATGGCAAGGAGCAACACCTCCTGCGACTCTGGGAAGATGGCGCAGTCGAGGACCTTGGCGTTTCGAAAAAGTTCCCCGTGTACGTTGGCCACCTGCTTTTCTCCCACACCGCCAGTTCCCTCGTCGTCCGCCGGCTGCTGGCCAGCGGCAGCGAAACGATCAGGGAAATCGCGGGCAAGGTTAACGTTGCCAGCGACTATTTTATAGGTTTTCTGGATGCCGGGGAGGCCCGCGAGATTTATGGCATGCGCAACTCGCGCATCATCCGCATCGACCTGGCCACCCTGGCGATCGACGATGTCGGGCCCCAACGCGGCCAGATCCGGAGGGTCCCTCCAGCGGATTTCTACTATGTCGAGCATGAAGCCTGGCTGCCTGGCCAGGGCCGATCTGACAAGTGGCGAAAAGTTTTCCGCCTGCAGGGCGGCAAGCCCGTCTTCATCAGGAAATTCGATTTCAACGGCAAGTGGCCCGGGCATGTATGGATACAAAGGCACGGCATTGTTTTGCTCGATGAGGTCAAAACCCGATTCTTCGCCTTCCCCGACCTGCGGGAGTTGAAATTCAAAAAGTGAGACAGCGGGGCCCGTTCAGGGCGGCTTCCTGCCGCCGCGCATCCCGGAAGCTTCAGAAAGGAGGACGGCAGGCGGGGCGATCGCCCATGCGGAGAGCCTTCCCCGCCGTGAGATTTCCCGGCCCAACTCGTATGTAGTTGAGGAAACCATTCACCGGGAGGTAGAAACGATGAAGAAAACTTTATTGATAGCGGCCCTGGCCGCATGGATCATGGGCGGCTTCCTGTGGGGCCAGACCATCACCGTGACGGCGCCCGTTGCCGGCGATGACTGGTGCGTCGGCAGCACGCACGCGATCACCTGGACCTCCTCCGGAGTGACGGGCGCGCTGTCCATCAAGCTGCGGCCGGAAGCGGGCACGCTCCTGAATATCAAGTCCAGCACCGCCGATGACGGTTCGTTCACGTGGTCGATTGACGATGCCATCCCCCCCGGGCGCTACAGGGTGCGGGTGCGAACGGTGTCGGATGATCCGCTGATCTACGGTGACAGCCCCCTCTTCACGGTCAGCGCCTGTGCTCCGGCCGGGTCCATCACCGTGAACTCGCCGATGGAGACCGGGGCCTACATGGTCCGCGGCGCCACGCCCATGGCCATCGCCTGGACGAGCAGCGGCATCACGGGCGACGTGCGCATCGAGCTGGAGAACAACGACACGGCGGCGCTCTTTCTTGTCGCCGCCAGCCATCCCTACAACGGCTCGCCGCTCAGCTACTCGATCCCCGACGGCGTGTCCCCCGGCACCTACCGCGTGAAGATCAGCCAGGGGACGGTGGTGGGCCGTAGCGGCCGCTTCGGCATCCTGGCCTACGTGGCTCCCAGCCTCAGCCTCGTCTCGCCCAACGGCGGGGAGACCCTCTACCAGGGACGATACCACACCATCGAGTGGGATGCCCATAACCTGGACGGCAACGTGCGCATCGAGCTGCTGCGCGGCGGCGTGGTGTACCAGGTATTGGCGGAGAGCCATTTCGTCAACACCGGCTTTTTCACCTGGCGGAACATCCTCTCCTCCTCGGGCGGGGTCAAGTACATGCTGGGCAGCGATTTCAAGATCAGCATCCGCACCCTGGACCGGCGTTTTCGTGACGTCTCGGACGCCAGCTTCACTATCCAGGCGCAACCTGGAGTCTGGCTGGTCAAGCCCGCCGCCGGCGAGGTCTGGGAAGAGGACAGCACCCGCGAGATCCGCTGGAACGCCCAGGGCCTCGAGGGCCGGACGGTCATCATCATCCTCAAGTTCACCTCCGGTTCGCCGCTGAACATCCGCCCCATCGCCGAGGGAGTCCCGGCCATGGACAAGCGATACACGTGGAAGGTGATGGACCTGGACAGCGGCCCCTATAACCTGAGGCCCGGAACCTATTCCGATGCGGTCATATCCATCGTTACCGAGGGCTCCGGCTGGCGCTGCTCCTCGGCCAGCAAGGAATTCACCATCCTCAAGAGATAGGGCGGACTGAGGGAAAAAGGGGACGTAGAGCCAGGATTCGCGATATCCAGATCAAGAGCCCATGAAGGGTCCTGGCGACTGATCACCTGTCACGATTCACATTTCATTCCGCTCTCAGCTGCAACCATTTCGGGTTTCCCCGCATCTTAGCAGGTGAAAAGCGAACCACGAGGAGGTCAACATGGATAGATTCAAAAAATTGAGCGGCGGCCTCAAGGCCGTATTCACCGTGACGCTGGTGCTGGCCCTGACCGGGGCGCTGGTGCTGCTGGCGGCAGAGAAGCCCGCCGCGGAAAAGGCGGAGCGAGCCTTTCTCGGCGTCAGCGTGCGCGGCCTGGACGACGGCGAGCTGGAGGACCTGGGACTGAAGTACGGCGTGCACGTCGCCGCCGTGGAGAAGGAAAGTGCCGCCGCCAAGGCGGGCGTCCAGGAGAAGGACATCATTCTCTCGGTCAACAATGAGAAAGTGCGCAGCCCGCGCGCGCTGACCGAGATCATCCGTGAACTGGCGCCCGGCAGCGCCGTCAGGCTGGGGCTGCGGCGCCAGGGCAAGGACATGGAGGTCAAGGCGGTCCTGGGCAAGCACGAGCGCCCGCGGAGCCTGCGCTGGAAGATGGGGCCCATGACCAAAATCCTGAAGCCCGGCCCCTACCTGGGCGTGAACATCATGGACTTGGACGACGACCTGGCCGCCTATTTTTCGGTCAAGGCCGGCGAGGGCATCCTGGTCACGAAAGTGGAGGATAATACGGCCGCGGCCAAGGCGGGCCTGAAATCCGGCGATGTCATCGTGCAGATGGGGGACAAGGCGATCCGCAAGACCGGCGACATACACGACGCGCTGGCGGAACTGAAAAAGGGCGACAGCGTCACCATGACGGTCATGCGCCGGGGCAAGAAGGAGACGCTCAAGGCCACTCCCGACCATGACCGCCAGCGGCGCGTCCTGCGCTTTTTCAAGGGCGACAAGGACATGGAGCTCCGCCACCTCGAGTTGCCCGAGCTGGATTTCGACCTGCAGGAGTTTGACGTGCGGGTTCCCGAACCCCCCGAGCCTCCCGACGCGGAGGAGATGGAACTCCACATTCATAAAAAGCTGGAGCATGCCCACGAACAGCTGGAAGAGACTCACGAGAAACTGGACCAGGCGAAGATCAAGATCGAAAAGCGGCTGAAGAGGATCGGCGAGAATTACTGGATCTGATTCATCTCCTTCCTCCTTATCCCCGGGGACGGGCTGCGGCCCGTCCCTTTTTTTTCCCCCGCGAACGGGCCTACTTGCGCTTGGAAAACAGGCGCAGGGGAAAAATCGGGTCGCGCCGCGGGCTCAGCGGCGCGGGATAGATCTTTTCGCTGGCGCCGGCCACTTCCTCGACCGAGTAAAAGGCGTCGGGCAGCTTCTCGCGCGCCAGCTGCCGGACCTGCTGCAGGTGCTGGCGGCGGATCACGGTGAAGACGAGCTCCACCGGACCCTCGGCGCCCTGGGCCGGTACGTGGGTGAAGCCGAACTTCAACTCGCGCAGCCGCCGGCGGAATTCCTGGCTGGACGTGGGCGTGATGAAGCGGACCAGCACCATGCCCAGGGAGAGGCGGCGCTCGATGGACTGGCCGATGGCGGTGCCGGCGGCGAAGCCCGCCGCATAGGCGATGTAGGCCATCGGACTCGTGGCGCGCTTCATGATCTGGCTGATGGCCACGATCCAGATCAGAACCTCGAAGAAGCCCACCAGCGGCGCCAGCCAGCGGATGCCGCGCGAAATGGCGACGATGCGGATGGTCTGCAGGCTGACGTCGACGATGCGCGCCAGGAAGATCAGCAGCGGCAGGACGAACCAGATGAAAAGCGACGATTGCATGAACGGCGGTTCCATCATCGATTATATCATATATCCCCGTGTCCAAGAATCGTTTCGGCCTTTTTGCGTCCTTCTGCTTCCTGGCGGGGATCCGTCCATTGCATTCCGCAGCGGCCTGTGCTAGGCTCTGGCCATGGAACCCAGTGAACTGGTCAAGCCGTTGGGGATCGTCACTTTCGCCTGCGTTCTCCTGACCTTCCTGGTCGGCCTCTTCCGCGCCAGGCTCAAACTGAAGCTCAAGCACCACAAGGCCCTGGCCTGGCTGGCCGTGGCCGTTGCCGGCGTACACGGGCTGCTGGCGATCCTGTATTACTGACCTTTTCGCGACAAGGAGGCCCGATGAAGAACGCGATCTTTCTCCTGCTGTTTTTTTCCGTTGCGTCCCTCGTCGCCCATGCGCCGAAGGACATGGATCTGGATTACAACGCGGAAACCGCGGCGCTGACCGTCACGGTCCATCACAAGGTGAGCGATGCCGAGAGGCACTATATCCGCAGGATCGAAGTGTACGCCGGCAAGGAACTGCTGGCCGAGAAGACCTACGAGCGCCAGGAAACCGCCACCGCCCAGGAAGAGATGTTCCTCTTCATCGACAAACCGCTGGCCAGGGGAACGGTCGTGACGGTCACGGCCTACTGCAACCTTTCGGGAAAGAGGAGCGCCAGGCTGGAATGGGAGTGAGGGGCGGGCGCGAGATCAGCCGATGATCGTCGCCTCCTGCTCCCGGACCAGGATGTTGACCGTCATGGTGCGATGGCGCATGTCGACCATGACCACCTGCACCTCCAGGTTCTCGTTCTTTTCCATGGACATGAGCCGGGTGGCGATTTCCAGCAGCTGGCCGGCGCTCATCGACTCATAGTTCAGCTCGGCGCGGATCTTGGCGAAACTGCCGCTGTCGAACTGGTCGATGCGCAGGACGCTGAAGCCGTAGTGCGAGAACATATCGTAAATGATCTGCGGCTCATAGGTGTTCTTCATCTCTTTCCCGTTGTCCCATTGTCCGCTCATCGGAGTAGGAAAGTCAACCTGTCGCCTCGCCATTTTTCGGCCAGGATCCCCGAACGCGGTTGCCTTTCGGTCCCCGGCGTGCTATATTTCCCCTGAACATGGAAGAGAAGATCCGCTCCATCCTTGCCGGCATCCTGGAAGTCGACCCCGCGCGCATCGACGGCGGCTTCGGCCCCGACAGCTGCCGGGAATGGGATTCGCTGGGCAACCTGCGCATCATTACCGCCCTGGAAAAGGAGTTCGCCGTCTCGTTCTCCTGGCCCGAGATCAGCTCCATGACCGATTTCGCCCATATCTGCGAGGTCATCCTGCGGCGGCGGAGCTCCAGCGGGGAGGCGGGATGAACCTGCCGCTCATGGCACGGCGCTTCCTGGTGCCGCACTGCCTCGTGTCGTTGTACTATTTCATCAAGTTCGGCTGCAAGGTGAGCCTGCGCGCCGAGGTGGAACTGAGCCCGCTGCTGGAGATCGGCCGACGCACGGAGATCAGTTCCTTCACCAAGATCAAGGCCAGCCATGGCCCCTTGCGCATCGGGGCGAACTGCTTTGTCGGCGTCGGCTGCTTCATCGCCTCGCATCAGGGCGGCGTGGTCATCGGCGACGACTGCCTGATCAGTCCCAACGTCACCATCCTGTCCAACAATTACAACTACCAGCGTCTCGATATTCCCATCTGGAGGCAGGGGAGCACCTCGAAAGGAGTGCGCATCGGCAACGATGTCTGGATCGGCAGCGGGGCCTGCGTCCTGGACGGGGCGCTGATCGGCAGCGGGGTCATCATCGCTCCGAACTCGGTGGTCTCGGGGACCATTCCCGACCTTGCCGTCGTCCAGGGCAACCCGGCCCGGGTCATTTTCACCCGCCGCTGACGCCGCCCTTTCCTTCCCGGGCCCGCCGGCTTTTTCCCGCCCGCGCGCGCAGCCACGCCGCCGCCAGGGCGATGCTTCCCAGGATCAGCACTTCGCGCAGCGCCGCCGCCAGGTTGTGGCTGTTGAACAGGCTGGGGAAGAAATCGCCGGCTGCGGACGAACGGGTGACGTTGATGAACAGCGGCCTGCCGGCGATGAAATAGCGTCCGGAAAAAGGCCATAACAGGGGGAGGCCGAAGGGGGCCACGAGGTCCAGGGCGAAGAGGTCGAGCAGCAGGTGCGAGAAAAACAGCAGGAAGATCATGGCCGCCGGGCCCCGGAAGCGACGGTGCGGCCGTGCATCCGCGCGGCGTTTTTTAAGGCGGAAGAATCCGGCGCCGATGAGGGCGACGGCCAGCGCCGCGCCCAGGCTGTGGAAAGCGCCGTGATGGTACAGGTTGGGACGGCCGCTGATGAGCCCCGGGATGAAGTCGGCATCGGGCAGGTTGGCCAGGAACATGAAGAAGAATGCATCCAGCCAGCGGTTGGCAAAAAAAAAGCCGGGGCGGGCCCGCTGCATGGCCAGCCCGGCCAGCGCATGACCGATCGGCAACGGCATGGTCTACGGCCTGGCGGCCAACTGGATGCGCACCCGCTCGCATTCCTGCCGCCAGCGCGCATCGCCCCACTGGAACAGGGGGCGCAGTCGGGGCAGCAGATCCATGGCGCGCCGGGGGTTCTCACCCAGCCCGGTGCGGCGGAAGACCAGGTCGTCCAGGTGCATGACCGCCTCTTCGTCGACCAGGGGCCGGAGGGCGCTGGCGTCCCAGTCGCCGGCAGCCTGCCAGTCGTAGGCGAAGAACCAGCGCCGCGAGTTCGCCGCTTCCGGCGGCAGGCACTTTTTCGCCTGCCCGGAAGGGAATATCCTTTTCAGGGCTTTTTCCGCCACCCGGCGCGACGTGGTGTACTTGACCCCGGAGACGCTGAAGAGCCCCGCCGGGCCCTGGTGTTTCCCGTGGTCCAGGATCACTTCCCGGCCGGCCAGCTTGCCCGAAGCGCTGGCGGGCAGGACGCCGGAATACACCCCCTCGATGTCGCCCTCGCCCAGGGCCAGATCCGGCACCGCGTCGTTCATGTCCGCGATGAAGGCGGCGACGTCCCCGGGCCGCGGCAACGGCTCCCTGTCGTCGTCAGCCAGCAGGACCTCGCCGGTGCCGGCCAGCAAGCGCCCATGCCAGTTGTGGACGAAATAAGTATGGCCGGGGCGGCTGGGGGGCACCAGCGCCAGGGCGTGTTCACTCAACGCCTTGGTCCTGAACAGGATGTTGAACAGCAGCAGGCGCCGGCGCAGCAGCCTGGGGTGATCCTGGTCGAACTTCTGCGCCAGTTCCCGGCACCAGGGGCCGGTGGCGTTGATGACGACCGGGGCGCGGAACTCCAGGTTTTGCGCGGCCAGGCGGTCCGTGGCTACGACCCCGCGCACCTGGCCCTGGTGGAGGAGCAGGTTATCGACCTCGACGTAGTTCAAGGGGGTGGCGCCGAGATCGCAGGCCCAGCGCAGGAGCTCCATCAGCAGGCGTTGATGCTCGGGCATGGCGGCGTCGTACCAGAGCGCCCCGCCTTTGAGCCCGCGGCGATCGACTTGAGGGAACAGCTGCCGGGTGGAGGCCCTGCCGACGACCCTGCCCATGGGGAGGCGCCCGCCGGGGGCGAGGCCCTGGTTGCGGCCGATGCTCAAAACATCGTTCAGCAGCAGTCCGGCCCGCATGATGCCCGGGCGCAGCAGCCCGCGGCCGTAGAGGGGCATCAGGCAGGGCAGGACGTGCACCAGGGCGGGAAAATTGGCCATGAACCAGCGCCGCTCGGGGACCGATTCAAAAAAGCGCGGCAGGTCAAGGGACTGCAGATAGCGCAGCCCGCCGTGGATCGTGCGCAGGTGATTGCGGCTGGTGGCGCCGCCGAAATCGTCCTTTTCCAGCAGCAGCGCCCGCTTGCCGCGCTTCCCGGCTTCCAGGGCCAGCATGATGCCGTAGATGCCGCCGCCGATGATGATCAGGTCGTGCGCAGCCGCCGCCGCCTTGGCTGAGTCGCGTTCAATGGTCGCCATGTTCCTCTGCTTGCCCCGCCCTCTGCCGGGCTGACGCGGTCAGTCGCGGCGCCCGGGGCGGGGCGCCCTTTTTGCGGTTGAGCCCGGGTTGATGAATCCGCTCGCGTTCCCGGAGCGGTCGACGGTCTGGATGCGGAAATCGAGCGCCGGCAGGAACGGAAAAAGGCCGAAAACGTGGAAGCTGGCGGTCGTTTTCAGGGCATGGGGCAGGTCCCCGGGAATGAAGCCGAATTCGATGGCGAAATGGTCGAAGTCCGATTCGAGGCACGGCTCCCAGGCAACGGTCCGGCTTACGGTGTTCTTGGGATCGATGACCTTGATGCCTTGCGGTGGCAGGGGCGGGAACCTGACCAAGGCATCGGCGAACAGCGAGGCGATCAGCGCATGGCCCTCGCCATTGGGATGGTTGCCCTTGACAACGACCTCCTCGCCGTCGATGATGACCGTTCCCGGCGTCTCAAGCAGGTCCTTCCAGCCGTCGGGCGGGTCGGTGCCCATGATGGCGCTGAGCGTGTCGATGCTGGATGTTCCTTTCTGGGCGGCGAGGCCGAGGATGCCGGCGCTGAGCGATCTGAGGTTGTCCCAGTAATACTGATAGGCTGCAAAGATGTCCTTGCGCGGCGTCAGGGTGGAGACGATGACGCGCATGTCGCGCTCCAGGGCGGCGTCGATGATGTAGCTCAGGCTCTCCAGGGAAGAGGCCAGGGAAAAACCGGTGCGCCAGACATCGTTGACCCCCAGCATCATGAGGAAGTACAGCGCGGGGTGGGCGTCGAGGTCTTCGTCGACGCGCAGGGCGGCCTCGTAGGTCTCGTCGCCGGGAACCCCCAGGTTGACGAAATCCGCCGGGCCGTAATTCAGCGCCAGGAAGGTATCCCGCATCTGGGTCAGGAAGCAGAGGTCGAGGCGCTGCACCCCCTCGATCTGGCCCCAGGTGATGCTGTCCCCGAAACCAACATACGTATTGCAATATTCCTGTCCCGAAGGGTTGGCGGTCTTTCTCCTGGGAAAGGCGCGCTTTTCCTCCTCCAGCAGCGTGCTTTGCCGGCGGGAGACGTCGAAGCGGTAGCGGCTCCTGCCCCGCAGATTGACGGTCTCGAACTCCAGCCCGGCGGGAATCTCCCGCCAGGTGAAGCTTTTTTCGCTGTACGGGGTGTCGGTCAGCCGGTCCAGTGCCCCGGAGCCGATCTCATACAAAAACAGGTCGTTGTTGCCGGAGAGGTCCCCCAGGAAAAGCAGGGCGAAAGGCCTCCCCGCCCGCTCGATGACCTCGGGGAAGCCAATGGCGGAAAAGCCTTTCAGGGGCAGCCTTTCGCTGCGGCGGCAGCGGTGATCGTAATAGGCCAGGCGGATGGAGCGGTGATGATAGTTCAGCCAGAAGACATAAAAATTGTCCCTGCCGAAGCGCACGCCGAGCAGGGGATTCTCGCCCTTCATCCCCGCGCTCAACCAGGCTGGGGACCTGCCCTGCAGCAGCAGGCCGGCGCCGGCGGCGGAAAAAACGGCCTCCAGGGCGAAGCGCTCGCCGCGGAACTCGAAATTTTCCAGGAGCGCCGTGCGGTCCCGGGCGAACAGCCGCGGGGACGCAGCGGCGGCGGCCAGAAGAAGGATGATGGCGATCTTGACGTTCGCTTTCATGGGGTTCCATTTTATTTGAATTGCCCCGGCTTGTCAATTTCACCGGCCGCCGGCCGGACCCCGGGGGATTTCAGCGGATGCGGAAAGTGACGCCCGGGTCGAGGACCGCGTCGCAGCCGGGGATGCTGCCCCAGCGGTGACCGGCCCTGGCCGCCAGCGCCCAATCGCCGGCCGCCGGCAGCACGCACGGCAGCGCATTTTCGATCCGTCCATCCGGTCGCGATCGGCCGCTCACTGCCGGCACAGCTCCAGCCCCAGTCCCAGGGAAAAGCGGCGCAACTCGTCGTTGGTGCCGTTGACGAAATCAAGGCTGACATGGGTGGTCAGGTTGAGCCGGTGGCTCAGCGCCCAGGCCAGGCCGATCCCCGGTTCGACGACAAGGGACAGGCGCTTGGACATCTCGTCCTCCAGGTCCTTGTACATGAAGCCGGCGACGGTCCGCAGCCGCAATCCGAGCCGGCCCTTTTCCAGCACCGCATAATCGATGGCCAGGCCCCAGAACGGCGGGCGGCTGTTTGCTTCCGGCCCGACGCGGCCGAAGCCGATCAGGCCGAACGCCAGGGAGCGTCCCAGCCTCCCTCCCAGCTGCAGGCCGGGCATGAAGGTCCAGCGGCCCTCATAGCGCGACAGCTTGCCGTAGAAATGGGCATGGAAGTGCAGCCCTTTTCTCACCTCCGGCCGGCCATGCTCCCCGACCTCCTGGGCGCCGCGGGCGATGGCGTCGATGATCCCCGTCGGGTTGAACTGCCCGCCGTCCAGCTCCCTCTTTTCGCCGGCCGCCAGGTCCACTTCGGCTTCGCGGATATCGCTCTCGCTGACCGCGATCAGCCGGTAGCGCCCCCGGCCCAGCCCCAGCTCCATCTCCGTGTCCCGGGGCTTCTGGAATTCCATGACCAGGGCGTTGGCCCGGTCGTGGACGAATATCCTGCCGGCCACTTCCGGGCCGAGGAGCAGGACCGCCTCGCTCCGGCGCACTTCGGTGATGATCACGTCGCCCGTCCCGGACATCTGGATCGTGTAGCTGGGATGCTGCGGACCGTGGGTGGTTTTTTCCGTCTGCCGCAGGGTCTCGTTGAAGGCGTAATGGTAGGCCTCGCTCAGACTGACGCGGCCGTCCCGCGAAGCGTCGGCGGCGCCGTGCAGCCCGGTGATCAGGGTGCGGGTGAAAAAGGAGCCGCGCAGGCGTTCGGATTCCTGGGAGGCCTCGTCGGCCGAGCTGGAGGTCATGACCGCGAAGCCCTTCATGTCGTTGGCGGTGTCGAAAAGGAACGGCGGCCGCTTCCGGCCGCCCTTGGCGCGGATGAAGGAGCCCGAGGCGCAGGAGTCGAGGATGGCGATGCGCACGTCGGCGGCCAGGGCCTGCAGCTGGTCGCGCAGCTCGCGGTAGGAAACCTTTTCCCGGCCGAGCAGGAGGTTGTCGCGGTCGGAGTGGCCGGAATAGTAAAGGAATACTTCCAGGCGGGAATGCAGCGGGCGCAGCCGCTCGACGCGTTGCCGCAGCCGCTCCGTTTCCCACAGCAGCATTTCCCGGTTCGGCTCCACCAGCAGCCGGCTGTCGTCGGCGGCAACGCCGCCCAGGCTCTCCAGGACCCGGATCACGGCCTTGGCATCGGAAACGGCATACCGCAGCCGCTCGCGACCCGGGCCCCCATCGTTAGCGCCGATGACCAGGGCCAGGCGGCGGATGACATTCCGTCCCGTCTCCGTTTCGGCGCCGGGCAGCAGGGACGCGGAAACCGGCAGGACGCAGAAGACAAGGGCCAGCGCCTTGAGCCGCATGCGCCGCCTCATTTGCGGACCCGCAGTGCGAATTGCCCGAAGCGCGCGGGCAGGTCCAGCGGCCCGGTCATGGCCCGCTCGGGATCGGCGGCCAGCGCGCGGGCTTTTTCCAGTATCGCGGCCGTGGGCAACGGCTCCCTGGCGGTGATGAAGAAGAAGCGTTCAAAGCGCGGCGCCTGGTCCAGCTCGAAGGCGCTGGCGAGGAGAGTGCAGCGGTCGCCTTGCAGGGCTGTGCCGCACCCCGCGCATTCGGGGAAGTGCAGGGTGACGCCGCCGTCGCCGTCGATGGAAAGGATGACGCCGTGCGTGGCGCGGCCCGGCAGGTATGCCAGCTGGAGCACGTCGCCGGCCTGGGCCAGGTCGCCGTCTTGAAGGGCTTCTTCCGCGCCGCCGCGCTGGCAGCGGAAGACCTGCAATGCCGGGGACGGAGCGGCCACACCCTTGGCGCCGACATAGTCTTCGTGCCCCGGCGCCTCGCCCGGGGGCAGGCGTCGCTGCAGGAGCGGCGGCAGGATGACCAGCAGGAATACGGCCGCGGCCAGGGCCGGGACCGCCACCCGGGCCAGGCGCCAGCGTCGGGGTGTCGCCGGGCGCGGCCGCTCCAGGGCCGCCCGCTTCATGAGTTGCGGGATGACCTGGTCGGCGGGATATGCGCGCAGGATCTCGCGGTCGGCCAGCTTCAGCTTCTCCAGCTCGGCCCGCAGCGCCGGGTCGCGGTCCAGCTCCTTTTCCATCAGCCGTCGCCGCCGGCGCGGAAGCTCGCCCAGGAGATACCGCTCGAGCATCCAGCCCGGAATGCGCTTTGTCTCGTTCATCTTACCCCTCCGAAGACGCGGACGCGAGGACGCGGGCACGGAAGTCGCGCAGGCGCTTTCGCACCCCGGAAACCGACAGGTTGGTTTCGCGGGCCACTTCCCGGTAGGTCATGCCATCCACGAAATGGAGCGTGGCGATCAGCCGCGTGGACGGTTTTTCGCGACGGAAGAGACGCTCCAGGATGACCGACGCCAGCGTCCTCTCCTCCTGCTCGGCACCGCAGGCGATGAGCGCCAGGATGTCCCCGCCCGAATCGGTGCGCCGTGCCTTCCGCTCGCGGATGACGTTGAGGCAGACGTTGGTGGCGATGCGATAGAGGAGGCTCGAGGGATAGAGGCCGTGGAGCCGGTCCCGGTGGGTGAGCAGGCGCACGAAGACCTCCTGCATGGCGTCGACCGCCTGCTCCTCGTCCCGCAGCAGGCAACGGCAGCGGCGCAATACCATCGGCGCGTAGCGCTGGTACAGGCGCTCGACATCGATGGCGGTGTCCCCGGCGGTGGTCATGCTGGATTCCCTTCATTCCTCTCATGATCAGTATAACACAAACGGCGCCCGCAACGGTCACCCGGGCCCCGGCCGCGCCGAGTGACGCTTTTTTACGGCCGAGGTGTTGCATCTCTGGGCAGGCGCTGCGTGCCGAGGAGGCGGACATGAAGAGGATGGTGACTTTGCTGATGGGGCTGGCGCTGGTCGTAGGGCCGGTGTTCTCCCAGGGAAGCGGGAGCGCCGGCGATCCCGGGATCGTGCTGGGCGGAGTCCTCGGCAACGTCATCGGGGCTTTCGCCGGGGGCCTGCTGGGGTCCGGCATCCGCGACCGCAGCGAATCGCTTCTCCCCGTCGGCATGGCCGGAGGTATCCTGGCCGGCTCGGTCTGCGGCAGTGCCCTGGGCGTCCATCTGGCCGCCGGGAGACGGGGCCGCTTTGGCGACGCCTTGCTGGGCAGCCTGCTGGGCGAGCTTGCCGCCGTCGGCGTTTCGGCTATACTGGGCAGCGGGGACATGCTGGGTGTTTTTGCCCTTGTCCCTTTCGCAGTCCTGCCCCCGGCCGGGGCCGCGATCCTGTACTCACGTTCGGGAAGGGGCCATCATTGCAGGGCCGGCGCCGGGCTCCTCAACATGGACAAGGGGAGAATGAAACTTGGCGTTCCCGAATTCCAGGCCAGGCCCATGATCGCCCCCGGTCTGTGCGTCAAGCCCGGGCTGCAGTTCAACGTGCGGCTCCTGAGCATTGAGCTGTAACGGGAATGAGGGAAACGCGGATTCAGCCGAGCGTGAGCTTGCGGTAGCGGACGCGGTGCGGCCGGTCGGCCTCGTGGCCCAGGCGGCGCCTGCGGTCGGCTTCGTAGTCCGAATAATTTCCCTCGAACCAATAGACGCGGCTCTCGCCCTCGAAGGCCAGGATGTGGGTGGCGATGCGGTCAAGGAACCAGCGGTCGTGGGAGATGACCACGGCGCAGCCGGCGAAGTCGTCGAGGGCGTCCTCCAGGGCGCGCAGGGTGTTGACGTCGAGGTCGTTGGTCGGCTCGTCGAGCAGCAGCACGTTGGCCTCGGCCTTGACGATGCGCGCCAGGTGCAGGCGGTTGCGCTCGCCGCCGGACAGGACCCCGGCCTTTTTCTGCTGGTCGCCGCCGGTGAAGTTGAACCAGGAGGCGTAGGCGCGGGCGTTGACCTGCTTGCCGCCCAGCATGAAGGTTTCCTGCCCGCCGCCGATCACTTCCCATACCGGCTTTTCGGGGTCGACGGCGGCGCGCTCCTGGTCGGCGTGGGCCAGCTTGACCGTTTCGCCCAGGCGGATGGCGCCGCTGTCCGGGGTCTCCTGGCCGGTCAGCAGCCGGAACAGGGTGGTCTTGCCGGCGCCGTTGGCGCCGATGACGCCGACGATGCCGGCGCGCGGCAGGCTGAAGGAGAGATTCTCGAACAGCAGCTTGTCGCCGTATGACTTGCCGATGCCGTCGGCCTCGATGACCAGCTCGCCCAGGCGCGGGCCCGAGGGGATGTAAATGCGGGCCTCATCGATGCGCGCCGTCTTTTCCGCGGCCAGCAGCTTCTCGTAGGAGCTGAGGCGCGCCTTGCCCTTGGCCTGGCGGGCGCGGGGCGACATGCGCACCCACTCCAGCTCGCGCTGCAGCTGCCGCTGCTGGCGCTCGCTGGCCTTGGCCTCGCTGGACAGGCGCTGCTGCTTCTGCTCCAGCCACGACGAATAATTGCCCTTCCACGGTATGCCTTCGCCGCGGTCCAGCTCCAGGATCCACTGGGCGGCGTTGTCCAGGAAATAGCGGTCGTGGGTGACGGCGATGACCGTCCCCTTGTATTCCTGGAGGTGATGCTCGAGCCACTGCACCGACTCGGCGTCGAGGTGGTTGGTCGGCTCGTCGAGAAGGAGGATGTCGGGCTCGAGCAGCAGCAGGCGGCACAGGGCCACGCGCCGCTTTTCGCCGCCGGAAAGGGTGGCCGTCAGGCAATCGCCGGGCGGGCAGCGCAGGGCGTCCATGGCGTTTTCCAGGCGCGCATCAAGGTTCCAGGCGTCCATCTCGTCGAGTTTTTCCTGGATGGCGGCCTGGCGGGCGATCAGTTTTTCCATGTCGGTCTCGTTCAGCGCCGGGTCGGCGAAGCCCTCGTTGACCTTGTCGAACTCGGCGAGCTTGTCCAGCACGGGCTGCACCGCCTCGGAAATGACCTGCTTGACGGTCTTTTCCGGGTCGAGCCGCGGCTCCTGCTCCAGGAAGCCCAGCGAGTAGTTGCGGGCCGGGATCACCTCGCCCTGGAAATCCTTGTCCACGCCGGCGATGATCCTCAGCAGGCTGCTCTTGCCCGAGCCGTTCAGGCCGATGACGCCGATCTTGGCGCCGTAGTAGAAGGACAGGGAAATGTCCTTGAGCACCTGGCGGTGCGGCGGGTGGACGCGGCTGACGTTGGCCATGGAAAAAATGATCTGCCTGCTTTCGCCTTGGGCCATGTTATTCCTCTCTATGATGGATGGGTTCGCTTTCAGCTCAGGATGGCCGACGGTGTTCCTGGCGCGGGCGCCTGCTCGAGTTGCCGCCGCTGCCGGGCCGTCCCCGCAGGGGGCGCCCGTCGCGCGGCCGGTCACCCCGCGGCCTGTCGCCATGTGAACTCGCGCCATGGGGCCGGCCGGAACGGCGATCGCGGTCCGCCGCCTCGCCATACCGGGGCTTGAAGACCATGCCGCGGCTCTTGTCGCGCTGGAACAGGTCGTCCTCGGGAAAGACGACGGGGATCTTGGCGTTGATCAGTTCCTGGATCGGATCGAGATTCAGCACCCACTTTTCGCAGGCCAGAGTGACGGCCTTGCCGCTCTTGCCGGCGCGGGCGGTGCGGCCGATGCGGTGCACGTAGTTCTCGCTCTCGCCGGGCAGGTCGTAGTTGACCACCATGTCCAGGTCGTCGATGTGCAGGCCGCGGGCGGCGACGTCGGTGGCCACCACGATCTTTTCCTTGCCCGCCTTGAAATCGTCGAGGATGTGCTGGCGCTTGCTCTGGGCCAGGTCGCCGGTCAGAAACTCGTTGGCGTAGCCGTTGAGCTCCAGGCGGCGGCTCAGGCGCTCGGCGTCGCGCTTCATGTTGGTGAAGATCAGCACGCTGCGCGGGCGGTCGCGCTTGAGGATGCCCAGCAGCAGGCTGACCTTGTCGCGGCTGCCCACATGGTAGAGCTCCTGGTGGACGGCGTCGACGGTGATCTTCTCCGGGGTGATCGCGATCTTCTCCGGCTGGTTCATGTGCTCGCGGGCGATCTGCAAAGCGGGCCCGGAGAGGGTGGCGGAGAAGAGCATGGTCTGGCGGTACTCCACGGCCGGCACCCGGCGCAGGATGCGGCGGATGTCGGGCAAAAAACCCATGTCGAAGAGGCGGTCGGCCTCGTCGATGACCAGGAAACCGATGCCCTTCATGCTCAGGGTCCCCTTCTGCTCCAGGTCGAGCAGGCGGCCGGGGGTGCCGACCATGATGTCCACTCCCTTCTTCAGGGCGGCTTCCTGGCGATTGTAGCCGACCCCGCCGTAGAAGCAGGCGGTGCGCAGGTTCAGGTGGCGGCCGATCTGCCTGGCCTCGGCCTCGATCTGCACGGCCAGCTCGCGGGTGGGGGCGATGATCAGCGCCTTTCTCCAGGCGGCGGCCACCGCTTTCTGGCGCTGGAAAATGGTGATCAGGAAGGCTGCGGTCTTGCCGGTGCCGGTCTGGGACTGGGCGGCAACGTCCTTGCCGGCCAGCGAAAGCGCCAGGGTCTTTTCCTGGACCGGGGTCAGTTCGGTGAATCCCATGTCCTTGATCCCCCGCAGCAGCGACGGATCGAGTTGCAATTCTTCAAAAGTCATCGTGTTTGTTTACCTCGTGTTCAATTTCATTAAGCGGTCGGGAATCATGCTTGGGAGACGGAAGACAATCTTTATCCGGTCTGTTTCTTGCAAAGCCCTAATCTCTTAATGAAAAATAATAGCGCAAAAGGCAAACTTTGTCAACTCTGCGTGCGGCAAGCGACCCGTGACAAGCCACCGGGGCCCTTTTTCTCCGCTCCAAGGCCTTTCGCCTTGTAATATGGCCCCATCTGTGTTAAAAATAGCCAATGAAGAAAATGCTGGTATCCATCGTCATCCCGGTATTCAACGAGGCCGAGAACGTCGGCCCGCTCCACGCAGAGATCGTGACCGCGGTCAAGGACCGGGCCGATGCGTATGAGATCATTTTCGTCGACGACGGCAGTTCCGACGGCTCGCTGGCTGAGCTGAAGCGGATCCGCGGCAGCGACCCGCGGGTCAAGATCATCCAATTCCGCAAGAACTTCGGCCAAAGCGCCGCCATCTCGGCCGGGTTCGAATTCTGCCGCGGCGAGGTGGTCGTGGCCATGGACTCCGACCTGCAGAACGACCCGGGCGACATCCCGCTGCTGGTGGACAAGGTGGCCGAAGGCTATGACATCGTCAATGGCTGGCGAAAGGACCGGCACGACAAGTGGCTGACCCGGCGCGTTCCATCCTTCTTCGGCAACAAGCTCATCTCCTGGATCACCGGCGTCAAACTGCACGACTATGGCTGCACCCTGCGCGGCTTTCGCAGCGACGTGGTCAAGAATTTGAAGCTGTACGGCGAAATGCACCGCTATATCCCGGCCATCGCCTCGCGCATGGGCATCCGCTCGGCCGAAGTCGTCGTCAACCACCGCGAGCGCCGGCACGGCAAGTCCAAGTACGGGCTGGGCCGCACCTTCCGCGTCATCCTCGACCTGATCTCGATCAAGTTCCTGCTGGCTTACTCGCACCGGCCGCTGCAGATCTTCGGCGGCGCCGGGCTGCTGCTGTTCCTGGCCGGGCTGGTCAGCGGGCTCATCCTGACCTACACCAAGTTTGTCCTGCACCAGGGCATCGCCGGGCGGCCGCTGCTTTTCTTCACGCTGCTGATGTTCTTTCTGGGCTTCCAGGCCATTTCCCTGGGGCTGCTGGCCGAGATGCTCTCGCGCATTTACCATGAGGGACTGAACAAGAATGAGTACTCCATCCGTGCCTTGATCGGGTTCGAAGATGAACATATTGATGATCGCCCCCCAACCGTTCTTTGAACCCCGCGGCACTCCCTTTTCCGAATATTTCCGCATCCGGGCGCTATCCGCACTCGGGCATCGCGTGGACCTGGTCACCTATCCCTTCGGGGAAGACCCGGAGATCCCGGGCCTGAGAATCTTCCGCAGCTGGCGCCCTCCCGGCATCCGGGCGGTCAAGACCGGGCCCTCGGGCGCCAAGCTCGTCCTGGATGTCTTCCTTTTCCTCAGGGTGCTGGGGCGCATGTTCTCCGGCAAATACGACCTGGTCCATAGCCACGAGGAAGGCAACATCATGGGGGTCGTGTTCCAGAAGCTGACCAAGACCCCACATATTTACGACATGCATTCCTCCCTGGTCCAGCAGATGGACAATTTCCAGTTCACCCGCTCCCGGCTCGTCGTCCGTTTCTTCCGGGCCATCGAGAGGATCTCCCTGAGGAATGCCGCCTCGGTCATCGTCATCTGCCGCGCATTGTACGATCATGCCGCTGCCGTCACCGGGGCAGCCAAGCTGACCCTGATCGAGAATTTCATGGACGATCGCCCCGCCTGCACCGACGAGGGCAGGGTGCGCCGCCTGCGGGAGTCCTTCGGCGCCGGCAACAGGACCATCGTCATGTATACCGGCACGCTGGAGCCCTATCAGGGCATGCCCCTGCTGATCGACAGCATGGAGCGCCTGGATGATTCCTTCCTCCTGGTCCTTGTCGGCGGCACGCCGGGGCAGGTGGATGATCTCCGCCGTGTCCTCGCCGGCCGCGGCCTGGAGAAGCGCGTCGTCCTCCTCGGCCGCCAGCCGTCGGCGGATATTCCGGCTTACCTCCGGGCCGCCGACGTCCTGGTCTCGCCGCGCACCCTGGGGACCAATATCCCGCTGAAGGTCTATTCCTGCCTGGCCAGCGGCGTACCGCTGGTCGCCACCGATCTGCCCACGCACACGCAGACCATCACCGCCGAGATCGCCGTCCTGGCCCGGCCGGAGCCGGATGCTTTTGCCGCCGGCATCGCCCGCGCCGCCGGAGCGGGCGGAAAGGAAATTGCCGCGCGGGCACTGGATTTCTGCCGCCGGAACTACACGCCGGGACGCTACCAGGAGCTGGTGGCAGCGGCCCTGGCCAAGGCTGTCGCCGACAGTCCGCAGCGGGCTGGATGACGAACCGGGCCCGATTGACAAAAAAATGACGTTATGTTAATGAAAATCGGAGGCAGGCAATGAAATTTTCCGCCCGGGCGGCCGCCAGGCCGTGCTACGGAAAGGAAATGGGAGAGCGGCCGCTGCGGAACAGGAATGCATGCCGGCGACCGTGGCTGAACGGTCCCGGATGAATATCCATTTTTTTGCCAAGAGCGACATCGGCAAGGTCCGCGCCGCCAACGAGGATTATTTCCTCAACGAGAAGATCTCCGAGAATGAATACCTGTTCATCGTTGCCGACGGCATGGGGGGCCATCAGGCCGGCGATGTCGCCTCCAAGCTGGCATCGGAGACGTTTTTTGAAGCCTACCGCGCCCTGAGGAGGAAAGGCACCCCGATCCAGGCCGCCATGGAGCAGTCGGTGCGCAAGGCCAACTCGGTCGTGTTCCGCAAGGCGGCCGCCGACATCGAGAAGCGGGGGATGGGCACCACGTTCTCCGCCCTGGTCATCGCCGGCATGAAGGCCTCCATCGCCCATGTCGGCGACTCGCGCATCTACCTGATGCGCAAGCACCGGGTCAAGCGCCTCACCACCGACCACTCCTTCGTGGAGAAGCTGGTTGAGGAGGGCAGGATCTCCGCCGACGAGGCCCGGGACCATCCGCAGAAGAACGTCCTCTACATGTCGCTCGGCGCCCGCGAGAGCTTCACGCCGGAGATGCTGACCGATATCCTTCTCGAGGACGGCGATGCGCTGGTCATGTGCTCCGACGGCTTAAGCAACATGGTGGATGACGAAAGCCTGATGAACATCACCATGGGCGACTACCCCGAGGAGTCGGCCGAGGCGCTGGTGCGGCTGGCCAACGACCATGGCGGCGCCGATAACATCACCGTCCAGGTGATCCGCCTGGGTTCGCTGGAAATGCTGGAAAAGACCAAGCCCATCCGCCTGAGCCGGCCGCGGCGCAAGCTGGCCAAGGGGATCGCGGCACTGGTGCTCCTTCTGCTGATCGCCGTCCTGGCTTATCTGTTCTTCACTCCGGCCCGGGGCGGCGCCGATGCCGAGGGCGGCCTGGCCGCCAACGGCCTATCCGCCCCCCTGCCGGTAGCGGCCAAGACCCGGGCGCCGCGCCTCGGCGAGATCGACTCCTCGCGCTTCAACGGCCTGGGCGCGGCCGCCGCCGACTGCCGCTTCCTGAGCGGGCACAGGCTGCACGTCGTGCGCAACAACCGCCTCACCGTGTTCGACCTGAACGGCCCGGACATGGTCTCCTTCGAGTTGGGAAAGGACGAGCAGATCGTGCCCTGCCGCGGCGACGGGATCTACTTGCTGCGGCGGGAGCCGACCCGCGATCCCGGCTACCTGCTCTTGCGCCAGGGCGCGCCGAAGGCCCTGCTGCGCATCCGGCACGACGGGGAGGTGAACTCCAGGGAGGAAAGCAACGGCGGCGTTTCCCAGTACCGCATCGCCGGCCTCCGGGGCAGCGTGACGCCCGATTACATCGATGACAGCCTCTTCATCTTCCACGACCAGCGTCATTACTACAGCATCAGGAATTGGCGGGAACCGGAGGGCATGCCGGCCGCCATCGACGGCCTGGCCGTCACCCCCGGCGCGCGCCTGGGCTTCCAGAGCATCGGCGGCCGAACGACCCTGCTGCACCATGACGCCGACAGCGGCCACGTCGTCGTGCGCCGCATCGACGGCAGCCTGGAAAGGATCGGGGAATTCTCGCTGCCGCCGCTGCCGCCGCTCCTGTGGCTGGAGTATGCCGGTGGCCTGGCGTTGACCGGCTATTACCCGGACCAGTGCGTGGAATGGGACGGCGGCCGCCGCGGCGCGAGCCATCGCTATGCCTACAATAACTTCCACCTGCGCGCCATCAAGGTGCTGGTGGACCTGGCCGATAACAGCAAGCTCGTCATCGACGACGGCAACAGGCTCTTCCACCTGGACTGCGCTCCATGATCCGGATCGGCGAGAAGCTGGGGGACTTTCTCATCCGCGCCGAGATCGGCCGCGGCGGCATGGGCACCATCTACTTCGCCACCGATACCATGCTCAACCGCGACGTGGCGCTGAAGGTCGTCCATCCGCAACTGGCCGACAACCAGCAGCTGATGGAGCGTTTCAAAATCGAGGCCATGACCCAGGCGCGGCTGAACCATCCCGGCATCGTCACCATCTTCAGCTTCAGCCGCATCGAGGGCGAGTACGTCATCGCGATGGAATACGTCCAGGGGCGCAGCCTGAAGGAGATGCTGCTGGAAAGGAAGCAGCTTCAGCCTGCCGAGGCCGTCGACATCATCACCCAGGTCGCCGAAGGGCTGCGCTACGCCCATGCCCACAACGTCATCCACCGCGACATCAAGCCGGCGAACATCCTGGTCGAACACGACGGCAAGGCGAAGATATCCGACTTCGGAATCGCCAAGATCCTCGGCGCCCAGGGACTGACCAAGACCGGCATGCTGATCGGCACTCCATGGTACACGTCGCCGGAGCAGATCATCGGCAAGGAGATCGACTTCCGCACCGACCTGTATTCCCTCGGCGTCACCTTCTACGAAGTGCTGACCGGACGCGTGCCGTTCGATTCCGAAACCAATTCCGAGTTCCAGATCCAGAAGGCCCATTTGGAAACCCCGCCGCCGCGGCCATCCATCTACAATCCCGAGATCGGCATCCAGCTGGAAAAGTTCATCCTGCTGGCCCTGCAGAAAAAGGTCGACAAGCGCTTCCAGAGCGCCCGGGACATGATCGAGGAACTGAACCGCATCCGCGGCAGCCTGACCCGGGCGGGGATGACCTTCTCCCCGGGAATCACCCAGAAGATCGCCGTTCCCGGCGAGCGCAGGCGGCGGCGGTTCCGGGCGCCGCTCAGGGTTCTGGCCTTTCTGGCACTGCTGGCCGCCGGGATCGCCCTCTTCCTCCTCCTGTCCGGCAAGAGGGGAATGGACGACAGCAAGGTGAATATTCCCGTGCGTCCGGCATCATCCTTCCCCGGTGCCGCGGATGCGCCGGAAACCCAAGGCAGCGCCGCCACGGCCGTGGCCGTTGATCCCGCCCCGGGAGAGGAGCCGTCCTCCGGTCCCACGCCGGAAACTCCGGCCCAGGGAGCGGGCGAAGCCGGTCCGGGCGAGGAAACGCTGTCGGCGGATGCTGCAGGCAAGGGCACCGCCGCGCTGCCGCCAGCCGGTGAGGGGATTGACCCGGCGGCAAAGCCGGCCGATCTCCGGTCCGATCAGGCCGTTCCCGGACCGGACGGCCGCGCTGTCATGGAAAAGCTGGGCAGCCTGGATGAGGAACTGGCTCGGCTGCGATCGCTGCTGGAGTCAAGGGACCTGGCCGCCGCCGACCGGCTGACGAATATCCTGCTGCGCTCCGGGGTCGAAAGCCGCGCTTTTCCCATGCTGGGCAAGGTCAAGTTCCTTGCCGGCCATTTCGCCGCTGCCGGAAGGCTCTGGTCGCGCTCCCTGCAGGAGAACCTGCTGGTCTCCCTGGAGGTGGCGCACCTGCACGGGGGCGCGGATGACTTCTGTCTCGGCCAGCTCAAGTTCAAGAAAAAGCTCATTCTGTTCAATTCCAACACCCGCGGCGACCACAGCTTCGCCCTGAGCGCCGGCGACATCCGCCCGCTCACCCTGGATGGCGACATGACCGTCCATATCGCCGGTGTCGCCGGCGGCGAGGAGGTCAATGAGCGTTTCGCGGTGGCCGGAAAGCTGGGCCGGCCGCAGAAACATCGGTTCCTGGTTGATTTTTTCAACCGACACGTACTATAGGAGGCCCGGATGAAAACCAATCTGCTGCCGGCGCCGTCCGTCCTGGGACGAGCTTGCGCCGGATTTTCCTACGCCGGCTTCTGGCGGGAGAACAAGTCCCCGCTGCTCCTGGCCCTGGTCGCCGTGGCGGCGGTGATCGTGCTGCTGCTCTGGCTGGCCCGGCGGCGGCGGCAGGACGCCTTTCCCGAGATCCGTCCCGCCTCCCCTGCCGCCGGGATGGTGCCTGACCCGGGCATCACGCAGGTCGAAGGCCCGGCGGAGGCCAGAGAGCGCAAGCCCGCTTCCTCTCCCGGTCTGCATGGCAAGATCGAGGTATTCGTCGGCGACCAGCCGATCAGTTCCTATCTGGTCACCGACAACCCGTTGCCGATCGGCCGTGACCCCGGGCAGGCGTTGGTCATCATCCAGGAACCGATCATCTCCAAGCTCCATTGCCAGGTTTTTGTCCGCGACGGCGAGGTCTTCGTCAGGGACCTCAATTCCACCAACGGAGTCTACGTGAACGAGGAAAAGGTCGCGGAGCGCCGGATCCAGGACGGGGACGTGGTTTTTCTGGGCAAGAAGGGAACCGTGCGCTTCGTCTACCATCGCTTGGGAACGGCATGAAGAGACTCATCCTGTGCGGGCTGGCGCTGGCTTCCTTCTGCGCCTGGGGCCAGCAGGAGATCGACCGGAACGAGATCCTGCGGGACCCCGAGTGGAAAAAAATCCATGACGACTATATCCCGGATGCCGAGCTGATCGTGACCCTGAGGAACCAGGCGCCGGAGACGAGGATCGAAGTCTACCTGGGGCTCTGGTGCAGCGACTCCAGGGACCACGTGCCGGTGTTCCTGAAGATCCTCGACGCGATGGACGCTCCCGGGCTTGCGGTCGATCTATTCGAGGTGGGGCGCAAGACGGCGCCGGGACAGAAATACTACGTCGAGGAGAAGGCGGTGGAGCGTGTCCCGACCTTCATCTTCTACAGCGGCGGAGAGGAGAAGGGCCGCATCGTCGAGACGCCCAGGCTTTCGATCCTGGAGGACATGCTGGCCATATTGCTATAGAAAGATATGACTTCGTGACGCGTAACGCGTGACGCGTGACGCGGGAAGGAAAAAATCCGAATCCCCAGCGCTAAATTGCAAAGCAGTTCAGAAAAAAATAAGTAGCCAGACTCGCTTCATCACGTTGCACTTTTGCCCTTTTTTACCTCGAAGTCGGCATGAGCGCAGCTTCCATAGAACAATGGATTTGATGCTTGGAATTCTTCTTCAGTTCGTATTTGTTTTTCCGCGTCACTCGTTACGCGTCACGCGTCACGACAGGGCGTGAGATTACAGATATGGCGCCAGTTCCAACACCGACGGGGGATTGCTCTGCTTCAGGAAATACTCGGGCACGAGCTTCATGGCCAGCGATGCTTCGTCGGCGGTGCGGAAGCGGCCCCAGAGGACCAGCCAGCAATTGCGGCCGTCGCCGTGAGTCCGGTTCAGCAGGAAGAAGCCCTCCGGGTCGGTCACCTGGCGGTAGGCGCTTCGTACCGATGCCTTCAGGCAGTCCATCTCCAGCAGGATGCTGTAAGTGATCCTGGCCTCCTGCATCACGCCGCGCCAGGCGTCGCCGGCGGCGCGGTAGTTTCCCGCGGCGAAATGCTTCCAGGCCCGGGCTTCGTCCGCGTGAGCCGCGGCATTCGCGGCCGGCTCCTTGGCAGTGGCCGCTGTCTCCGGCGCCGCGGCTTGCGGGGTGGCGAGAGGCTCCAGGGGCGGACCGGTTTCCTGCTCCGCGCCGGCTTCATCGGGGGCGGGGGGCATCTCGCTCCTTTCAGCGGCCGCGGCTTCTTTTTCCGCAACGGTTTTCCCAGGCTGCGCCTTGGCCGCTGCGGGTTGTGCCGTTTCCTCGGCCGACTGTTTGCCGCCGCGGGACAGCCACAGGAATGCGCCGAGAAGGACGGCGACCAAAAGAATGGACAGGACGGGAACGGTCAGCCAGCGGGATTTTTGCTTTTCCTGCCGCAGGAACGGCTGGGGTCGGAGGCGATCTCGCGGTTCCTGGCGCTCGGCCGGGGACTCACTGACCGCTTCTTTCGCTTCAGGCGTTTCGTCGGGCATGAGATCGGGGAGCTCGGGGAGCTCGGGTTCCGCGGCCAAGGTCTCTTTCTCCATCGTGATCTCGGGCATTTCGGCCAGGGGGATGTCCTGGATGGCCGTTTCGTCGATCATGGCGGGCATTTCGATATCGACCTCATCCGGGGCATTATCCTGGGACTGTCCGAAAAGGCTGTCGAGCTCCTTGAAATCGATATGGGTGCCCTTTTCCACCTCCTTCTTTTTCAGCAATCCGGTCAGGAGGAAGAAATACAGAAGCTTCAGGATGCGGTGCTTGCGTTCAGCAGGGAAGTCCAGCAGCACCGCATCCAGGCGCCGGGGCGTGCTGAAGCGCGCCAGGATTTCCTGCTGCTCGGCATCGATGGAATACAGGCGCATTCTGCCGGTGTCTGTGTCCTGTTGCATCTCGCCCGAGAAAGAACCCATCTCCTCCCAGACGATGTTCACGTCCATCTGCCCCAGGACGTATTGGGCGACGATGGATGAGATGTCGATGTCCAGGCTGACCAGTCGGTTGGGGGGCGATTCCTGTACCAGCTGGTAGCTGCCGGCATTCCAGCGCATGACGCTGAAGGCGATGTGCCGGACCTGCTCGCGTGTGGCCTGGATCAGTCCGTCAAGAGTCAGGATGCCGTTCTCCACGAGGATCTTGCCGAATGTTTCGCTGATCTTGCTTCCGGTTTGAAAAGGCGCCAGGACCTCGGGCGCGACCAGCTTTTTGGCCAGCAGGATATGGTCGAGGCGGTCCGACTCGTCCGAGGAAATCGCCCAGCTGATCTTGCCGCGGTTGAGATAAAAGACTTTCAGGATCTCATTCTGCCGCAGATAGAGTATCCCGGTCTGGCTCTGCTCGAAGAGAGAGAGCAGCAGCCGGGTGGGGGCCGTCTCGTTCAGCGTACCTTGGTCCGGAATCATGTATCCTCCGCCGGGCGTGCGATCCGGGCGCGGGCATCGCCCCGCTCATTGTAGCCGGCGGCGCTGAAAAGTCAAGCCGTCATCGGACGTTGCGCTTCAGCGGCCGGCCACTTTCCTTTCATGGTCCAGCAGCCACTGCTTGCGCCACAGGCCGCCGCCGTAGCCGGTCAAACGGCCGTTGTGGCCGATGATGCGGTGACAGGGAACGATGATGGCCACGGGATTGCGATGGTTGGCGCCGCCTACGGCCCGGCCGGAATAAGGGTGGCGGATGGCGCGCGCGATGCCCCCGTAAGACAGGGTGCGGCCGAACGGGACCTTGCGCAGCGCCGCCCATACCCGCTTCTGAAAGGCCGTACCGCGCAGGTTGAGGGGAACCTCGAATTTCCGGCGCTTGCCCTGGAAGTATTCTTCCAGCTGCCGGCAGGCCCGGTGCAGGCAATCGGGGATGTGATCGGCCTCCGGGCCGGGCTTCTCGCAAAACTCGACCGCCTGCACCCACTTCTCGTTCCCGGAGACGCGCAGGAAGCCGATGGGAGACTGGACGTAAGCACTGGCACTGGAGTTCTTTTTCGTGGTCCTGTCGGCAGTATGGGCGGGCATTACTTGAGGATGGCTTCGAGCCGGTTGTTCACTTCCGCCCAGTTGACGATGTTCCAGAAGGATTCGACGAACCGGGCGCGGTCGTTCTTGTAGTCAAGGTAGTAGGCATGCTCCCATACGTCGAGCACCATCAGGATGCGAAACATGGGGATGACGTGGGTGTTGTGTTTTTCGATCTGCATCAGCAATGGCCGCCGGGTCTGGCGGCAATAGACCAGGGCCGCCCATCCCGAGCCCTCGGCCGTGATCGCCGCCTGGCTGAACTCCTTTTTAAAGCGCTCGAAAGAACCGAATTCGGAGTCGATGGCCTTGGCGAAGGGCCCCTGCGGCTTGGGCGTCGTTTGGGCGGCCGGGGCCAGGTTCTCCCAGAACAGGGAGTGCAGCAGCTGGCCGGCGGCATTGAAGGAGAACGCCTTGCACAGGGCCTTGATGTCGCCGTCGATACCCTCGTTGCGGTTCTTGTCCAGCGTTTCCAGGATGGCGTTGGCGGCGTTGACGTAGGCGGCATGGTGCTTCTGATGATGCAGCTGCAGTTGCGTTTCCGAGATGTATGGCGCAAGGTCCTTGTAGGCGAAAGCCAATTGTGGAAGAACATAGGGCTTCTTTTCCATGTGACCTCCAAAAAATCTTTAGTTGTTGCGGATATTAGTATAGAAAGACGATAAAAAAATGTCAAGTGGCCCATAGCAAAAGGATAAAAAAAAAATTATTCCGGAAAATCAAGCACAGTAGGCAATATGCAATGGGAAAAGCGGTTCCGGCGGTGTCCGTCAGCAGAAATGCGCATATTCGTTACCGGGAAAAATCCGAATTGATCGCTTGCTTTTTGATCACTCAATGCCGAATGCGCACCCTCGTGCAAATGCCGGAATTCCCTTCATTTCCTGCTGCCCCTGTCACTTCCACTGTCCCCGCATCTCGGTTATAATGGGTTCGTGGAGGCACGATGAAACGAACCATTTTCCTGCTGGCGACCTGTCTGCTGTCGATGCTGCTGCCGGCCGAAGGGATTCTGACCGTGGCCGAGAGCTCGGACTATGCAAGAACCTCGCTGTATGACGATGTCATGGAATTCCTGCACCAGGTGCAGAAGAAGTCCGAGCTGGTGAAAGTATTGCCGCTGGCCTTTTCCAGCGAGGGACGCATGATCCCCCTGGTGGTGGTTAGCCGGGAGAGTGTGAGCCGGCCGGGAGACCTGGCACTGGTCGGCAAGCCGGCGGTGCTGGTCATGGCCAATATCCATGCCGGCGAGGTCGAGGGCAAGGAGGCGTCGCTGATGCTCATCCGCGACATCGCCTTCGGAAAGCTCCCCGGCCTGCTGGATTCCCAGGTGCTGCTCTTTATCCCGATCTTCAACGCCGACGGCAACGAAAAGCTGGGGCGAAACCGCCGCGACCTCGGCCCCGAACTGGCCGGCGTGCGCCACAACGGCCAGAACCTCGACCTGAACCGCGACTACATGAAGCTGGAATCGCCGGAGGTCCAGGCCCTGGTCGGCCTTTTCAATTCCTGGGACCCGGTGCTGACGGTGGATATGCACACCACCAACGGCTCCTATCACCGTGAGCCGGTCACCTATTCGACGCTGCTCCATCCCAACGGCGACCCGCTGCTGGCCGACTACATGTGGCGCAAGCTGTTTCCTGCCGTGGCCGAAACGCTCAAGACCGTTCACGGATTCGACAGCGTTCCCTACGGCAACTTCGTCGACCGCGAATTCCCGGAGAAGGGCTGGGAGAACGATGCCCTGGAGGCCCGCTACGGCTCCAATTACGTGGGGCTGCGCAACCGCTTCAGCGTGCTGGACGAAAATTACTCGTATGCCGATTTCAGGACCCGCGTAATCGCCTCGCGGGCGTTCGTCGCCTCCATCCTGGCCTATACCGCCAGGAATATCGGCGCCATGGCCCTGATGGCGCGCCGCTGCGACCGCGATACGGCCGCCCGCTTCCAAGGCGGCGAATTCGCCCTGGAGTTCAAGCTGGAGCGGCTCTTCGACGTGACCGTCAAGAGCTACGAATTCGTCAAGGAAGCCATCCGGCCCGAGGACCGAGCCAAGCATCCCCCCTGGGTGGGCGAGTTCATCATGAGAAAGACCGACACGCTGAAGGATTACACGATACCCTATTTTTCGCTGGCCGTCCCCAGCCGCACGCTGCCGCTTCCCGCGGGATATGTCCTGGCGCCGCACCAGGGCGAGATTCTGGCCAACCTGAAACGCCACGGCATCCGCGTCGAGCGCGTGCTGGAAGGCTTCCGCGCGGAAAGCGAAAGCTTCATCATCGCCTCCGTCGAACCCGGCGGGAGTATTTACCAGGGCCGGGTTCAGAATACCATCCGCGGAAGCTATGAAAAGGCCGAGGCCGAAATTCCGCCCGGTTCGTATTATATCGGCCTGGACCAGCCCCTGGCGCGCCTGGTGCCGGTGCTGCTCGAGCCCGAGTCGGTCGACAGCCTGGCGGCGTGGGGCTTCTTCAACCGCGTCATCGTCCAGCAGTGGAGCAACCGCCCCGGCCCTTATCCCGTCCGGCGCCTGGCCAAGCGGCCCGCTGTCCCCATGCTGAGCGAGTGAGGCGCCCGTGCTCGAAGGGTTGAGCGAACGGCTCGGCAAGGTGCTGCGCTACCTGCGCGGCGAGGTGAAGGTCACCGAGGAGAACATGCAGCAGGCGCTGCGGGAAATCCGCCTGACGCTGCTGGAGGCCGACGTCAATTTCAAGGTGGTCAGGCAGTTCGTCGAGAGCGTGCGCAGCAAATCCATGGGCCGCGAGGTGCACGAGAGCCTCAACCCCACCCAGCAGGTGATCCAGATCGTCCGCCAGGAACTGACGGCCATCCTGGGCGCGGAAAACCGCGAGCTGAACCGCAGCCCGCTCAAGCCGACCGTCATCATGCTGGCCGGGCTGCAGGGTTCGGGCAAGACCACCAGCGCCGGCAAGCTGGCGCTGCACTTGAAGGGGCTGGACAAGAGCTCCCTGCTCTGCTCGTTCGACCTGAAGCGATTGGCCGCCGGCGAGCAGCTGGAGACCATCGCCCGCGACAGCGGCATCGCCTTCTTTCGCGGTGAAGGCAGCGACCTGCCCGGGATGGCCCGCGAGCTCCGCAGGACGGCCCTGTCCACCGGCTACGATTACGTCATCGCCGACACGGCCGGCCGCCTGCACGTCGATGACGAGCTGATGGCGGAACTGCGCCGGGTCAAGGAGGCGCTGCAGCCGGCCGAGACCGTCTATGTGGCCGATGCCCTCACCGGCCAGGACGCGGTCCTTTCGGCCCAGGCGTTCGCCGAAAAGATCGGCATCGATTCGATCATCCTGACCAAGCTCGATGCCGACGCCCGCGGCGGGGCGGCCCTTTCCATTGTCAGCGTCACCGGCCGGCCCATCAAGTTCATCGGAACCGGCGAGAAGCCGGGCGACCTGCAGCCTTTCCACCCCGGGCGCCTGGCCGCCAAGATCCTGGGCATGGGCGACATGCTGACCCTGATCGAGAAGGCGCAGAAGGAATTCGACGAGAAGCAGGCCGAAACCCTGTCCCGGCGCATGCTGGAGAACGAGTTCGGCATGGACGATTTCCTGGCCCAGCTCAAGCAGATGGAAAAGCTGGGGCCCATGGACGAGATCATGAGCATGCTGCCCGCCATGGGCATCCGGGGCAACCTGGCCGGGATTCATGTCGATGAAAAGAGGGTGCGCCACCTGATGGCGGTGATCGAGTCGATGAACCGCAGGGAGCGCGCGAACCCCAAGATCATCGACGGCCGCCGCCGCCAGCGCATCGCGCGCGGGTCGGGGCGGCCCGTCTCCGAGGTCAATCAGGTGCTGAAAAGCTACCAGGAGATGAAGAAGAACTTCAAGAAGCCCTTTTTCCGCAAGATGCTTAAAAAATTTGACAATTTTTCCAAAATAAGGTAGATTGATGTTTCGCAAGTTCAACTAGGAGCAACTTTCATGGTCGTTATCCGCCTGACAAGATTCGGTGGGAAAAAGAAGCCGCATTACCGCATCGTCGCCGTGGACAGGGAGAAGCCCAGGGAATCGAGATATATCGAATTGCTCGGCCAATACAGCCCCATGACCGCCCCGGCCCAGATCAAGATCGACATGGAGAAATACAACCAGTGGATCCGCAAGGGAGCCCAGCCGTCGGTGACGGTCAAATCGCTCGTAAAGAAACTAAATACAGGGAAGTAAGGAGGGCAACTTGAAGCAACTCGTGGAAACGGTATGCAAATCTCTCGTTGACAATCCCGATCAGGTCACGGTGACTCAAATCGACGGCGAGCAGACCACCATCCTGGAACTCCGCGTTCACCAGTCCGACCTGGGCAAGGTGATCGGCAAGCAGGGAAGGACCGCCCGCGCCATCCGTACCATCCTGGCCGCCGCCGGCATGAAGCAAAGAAGGCGTTACAATCTGGAAATAATCGAGAGTTTTGACCAGCAGCAGCATGACCCGCAGCCGCATTGACCATCATTGGATTGTATCGGCAAGATCATAAGAACAAGAGGGAATAAGGGGGAAGTGGTCGTTGATTTTTCCCCCGCTGCCGCCGCGCCGACTGAGGGGAGCGCGGTCGAGTTGAGATCGAGCAAGCGGATTTTCCCGCAGGTCATCGAACGCGTTTCCTCTGCCGGCGGCGTCGCCGTCATCGCCTTTCGCGACGTCCGTACCATCTCCGAGGCGCTGCGCCTCGTCGGCTGCTCGCTCTGGAGCGAGGCCCCCGAAGCCGGCCAGGAAGCTCCGGGAGGCTTTCTCGGCTTTCGCGTGTTCGACCGCCAGGGCGAGTGCTGGGGGATCGTCAGGTCCCAGTCGCACTTTTCCCTGAACCAGGTCCTGGAGATCGAGGACGAGGCTTCCGGTGAAATCGTCCTTGTCCCCTGGCACGACAGCCTGGTGGTAGCGATCGATCCCCGGGTCGGCACGCTGGTCATCGATCCCCCCGCGGGGCTGCGGGAATTGAACCGGTGAAATTCTCGATCATCACCATCTTCCCCGACCTGCTGCGCGGCTTCCTGGGCTACGGGCTGCTCGAAAAGGCCGTGCAGAACGGGCTGCTGCAGGTCGAACTCCTCGACCTGCGCACTTTCAGCTGCGACAAGCACCGCAAGGTGGATGACCGCCCGTTCAGCGGCGGACCGGGAATGGTCATGATGCCCGACCCGCTCTTCCGCGCCGTCGAAAGCGTCAGCAGCCGCCACCCCCGGGGAGGCCGGGTGATCCTTTTTTCCGCCTACGGCCGCGTCCTTGACCAGCAGCGCGTCAAGGAACTGGCCGCCATGGAGCACCTCATCCTGATCTGCGGCCGCTACGAGGGGGTTGACCAGCGCGTCATCGACGAGCTGGTCGACGAGGAGATATCGCTGGGCGAGTATGTCCTGATGGGCGGCGAAGTGGCCGCCGAAGCGCTTCTGGAGGCGGTCAGCCGCATGCTTCCCGGCGTGGTGGGCAACCCCGAGTCGGTGCAGGCCGACTCGTTCTATGAACAGGACCAGTGCACTTTCCCGCAATACACCCAGCCGCGCTCCTACCGCGGTCTCGACGTTCCCGAAGTGCTGCTCTCGGGCAATCACAGGGAGATCATGGCCTGGCGCACCCAGCACAGGAAATCAAGGAGAAAAAAATGAAGCAGATCGTTGAATGCGTTCCCAATTTCTCGGAAGGCCGCGATGCCGGCGTCATCGAGCTCATCACCGGCGAGGTCAAGAAAGTGGCCGGCGTGGAGCTGCTGGATGTCGACCCCGGGCGCGATACCAACCGCACCGTGGTGACCTTCGCCGGAGCGCCGGCGGCTGTCGAGGAGGCGGCGTTCCAGGCCATCCGCAAGGCGGCGGAGGTGATCGACATGTCCAGGCACAAGGGGGCCCACCCGCGCATGGGGGCCACCGACGTCTGCCCGTTCGTCCCCGTCTCGGGCGTGACCATGGCCGACTGCGTCGAGATCGCCCGCCGCCTGGCCCGGCGCGTCGGCGAGGAACTCGCCATCCCGGCCTATCTCTACGAGGAGGCGGCCAGCAGCCCGGAGCGCCGGAGCCTGGCCTATATCCGCGAGGGCGAGTACGAGGGCCTGCCCGAGAAGCTGAAGAAAAAGGAGTTCAAGCCCGATTTCGGCAAGGCCGTTTTCAACCGCCAGGCCGGGGCCACGGTCATCGGCGCCCGCGAATTCCTGATCGCCTACAACGTCAATCTCAATACCCGCAACGTCAAGCTGGCCAGGGCGATCGCCAACCGCATGCGCGAGAAGGGCTACACGGTGAAGAACCCCGCCAGCGGGGAGACGGAAACGATCCCCGGGACGCTCCAGGCGGTGCGCGCCGTGGGCTGGTACATCCCCGAGTACCAGATGGCCCAGATCTCGGTCAACCTGCTCAACTACAACATTACTCCGCTCTATCGGGTGTTCGAGGAGGCCGAGCGCCTGGCCGCCGAGTTCGGCGTGCGCGTGACCGGCAGCGAGCTGGTCGGCCTGATCCCGCTGGAGGCGCTGCTCCAGGTGGGGCGGCACTTTCTGCGCAAGCAGGGCAACAGCCGCGGCGTCGATGAAAGGGAGCTGGTGCGCGTTGCCGTGCAAAGCCTGGGCCTGGGGGAACTGTCGCCCTTCCATCCCGAGCACAAGATCATCGAGTACCGCTTCCGCAAGCCCGGCCCCCTGGCGGCCATGGACCTGGTGTCCTTCTGCGCCGAGCTGGCCTCCGATTCGCCGGCGCCCGGAGGCGGCAGCATCGCCGCCCTCAACGGCGCGCTGTCGGCGGGCCTGAGCGCCATGGTCGGAAACCTGACCTTCGGCAAGAAGGGCTACGAGGAAGTGCGCGGCGAGATGGAGATCGTGGCCGAGAAGGCCCAGCCGCTGAAGGATTTCTTCATCGAGGCCATCGACAGGGATACCGAGGCGTTCAACTGCCTCATGGCCGCGTTCGCCCTGCCCAAGAAGAGCGACGACGACAAGAAGGCCCGCCAGGAAGCCATCGACGAGGCAACCAAGGGGGCGACCCGGGTGCCGTTCACCGTGCTGGAGCGCTCGCGCACCGCGGCCGAGCTGGCACTGGCCGTGGCCAAGAAAGGCAACCGCAATTCGCTGTCCGATGCCGGCGTCGCCGGCCTGGCCGCCGCGTTGTGCGCCGAGGGGGCGTTGTACAACGTCCTGATCAACACCCAGGAGCTGCCCGCGGATTCCTTCCGCAGCGAGACCCGCGCCCAGGCGCGCAACATGTGCGCCTGCGTTCTGGAGACCGTGGCCAAGGTCAGGGCGGAGATGGACAAGGCGCTGGCGGATTAGGACGAGCGTTCGTGATTCGTAATTCGTGATTCGAAACAGCCATAGGATGAATGATTTCCTTCCGAGCGAATTGCGTCACATGAAACGCCTCCCCAGCGAGGTCATGGCGGGTGAATTTCGCCAGTTTGTTGTTTTTCCCCCGAATTACGACTCACGAATCACGAATCACGGAGTGCCGGCAAGACTGAAGGAGGCAATATGAAATGCAAGCACCTGGGACTTGGCTTGATGGCGATCATTTTTTTGTCGGGGAGCTTCCTGCCGGCCGATGAATCGGCACTGGACCGGCTGCCCATCGGGAGTTCGCCGCAGCGGCTGGAACTGGCCGCGCTGGAGGCGGGCAGGGCCATGGACACGGCGTCCGGCCGCGAAACCGCCGTATCCGACCTGGTCCGCAGCCACCTTGACAAGGATGTCTATATCATCGGCGAAACCCACGACAGTTACGCCTGCCATGCCTGGCAGAATGAATTCATCTCGACGCTGGCCGGGAATCATCCGCAACTGGTCGTGGGCTTCGAGTTCTTCTGCCGCGAGGATGACCCGGCCCTGGCCCAGTACCTGGACGGCACGATCAGCGAGTCCGAGCTGCTGGAAAGGACCGGCTGGTACCGGCGCGGCGCCCAGAATTTCGCCTACACGCGCATGGTCCTGGAGACGGTCAGGAAGCTGGGCCTGAAGGCCGTCGGCCTGAACGTTCCCCGCGAGCTGATCCGCCGCGTGGCCAAGGGCGGAACCGCCGGCCTCTCCGCCGCCGAGAAGGCCCTTTTCCCGGGCGTCGAACGCGGCGACCCCCAGCACGAGTTCTTCATCCGCGCCACCCTGGGCGATTTCGCAGTGCAGGTGCCCATGTGGTTCCGCGGCATCTATGCCGCCCAGAAGTGCTGGGATTCGGTCATGGCCGAATCGATGCGCCGGGCCCTGGCGCGGCCCGGGCTGCGCGGTCACAAGGGGGTGATCATCGCCGGCAGCGCCCATGTGGCGTACGGCCTGGGCATTCCCTGGCGCTACCGCCGCTTCGACGGGCGCGCCAGGATCCTGACCCTGGTCCCGGTGATGGTCACGGCGGAAAAAAAAGAGAGCGGCGATGAGGACAGCCCCATGGTCAGCGCCCTGGCCGGACAACTCAAGCCGGCGGCGGTCTTCTCGCGCGGGCTGGCCGACGTGGTCTTCGCCGTGCCCGCCGAGAAAAAACCCTACTTTGCCGAGGCCGGCTTCAGCGGCCGGATGAATGCCGAGGGAACATGCGAAGTGGAGCGCGTGAGCGAGGGGACTCCCGCCGCGGCGGCAGGGCTTAAAAAAGGCGACCTCATCCTGGCCGTCGACGGCGTGCCGGTCAAGTCCCTGGAGGGACTGCGCCTGCTTCTGGCCCGGAAGAACTGGGGGGACGAACTGGATCTCGATATTCGAAAAGCGCTGCCCTTGAACGGGGAATGACCGCTCCGGGCAGGCTCAGGAAAGCGCTGAAGCGCGGCCATGTTGAATCGTTGAAAGGGGAAGGGACCGGAATCGTTGCAGACAATCATCCGGACGCCCGCACTTGCCTGGGGCCGATATGAATCGGAACGCGCCAGGGCCTGCCCGAACCCACTGCCCGGCTCCCTGCCCGCTGAAGGGCGGGATTCTCTTTACAATTCGGGAGAAAAAGACGATACTCGGGGAAAAGCGCCATGGGAGGAATCCGCTTGGATGAAGTGAGGGGCAAGGGGGACAACGCAAGCGCCCTGGAAGTCTACCGCGAATGGGCCGAAAAGGGCGATGCCTTCGGCCAGGCGCAACTGGGACGGATGTACCTGCGCGGCGAGGGGGTGGAAAAGAACTACCCCCAGGCGCTGGAGTGGTATCGGAAATCGGCCGCGCAGGGCAATGGCGACGCCCAGGCCCATTTGGGCCACATGGTCGAGAAGGGCCTGGGGACCGAGCCGGATTACCGGCAAGCGCTCGCCTGGTATAAAAAGTCGATCGCCAACGGCAACGTCTATGCCCAGGTGCTGCTGGGAGACCTCTACCTGAGCGGGTCAGGCGTCGACGCCAGCCCGCGCAAGGCCCTTGCCTGCTACCTGAAAGCGGCCGAGCAGGGCAGGGATCTGGACAGCGCCGCACTGGCCCAGTTCAGGATGGGGGCCATGTACCGCCAGGGGCGCGGAGTGGAGAAGGACCTGCGGAAGGGATTTGCGTGTTTCCTGAAGGCGGCCAAGCTGGGCCATCGGGAGGCGCAGCTCAACGTGGGGGCCATGTACCGGGGAGGAGTCGGGGTCGAGCGCGACCAGAAGAAAGCACTGGAATGGCTCCAGAAGTCGTCCAGGAGCAACAAGTCCCCGGCGGACAGCGCCATGGGCGATATCTATCGCGATGGCCTGGTCGTCGAGAAGAACATCCCGGAAGCGATCCAATGGTACGCCAAGGCGGCCGCCCGCGGAGACAAGTACGCCAAAACCGAGTTGCTGAAGCTTCAGGAAGGGGAGGGCGATTCACCGGCCAAGGCCGAAGCTCGTGAGATCCAGCGTATCAAGGCCGACACCGTGCCCGCACGGATCAGGCCGCAGCCGGCCCGCCTCCCGGCCGCCGCCAAGCCTGCGGCCGTTGAAAAATCCCCCAGGAAGCCGGAGCAGGGAAAACCCGTTCGCCGGGGCCGGGCGGCGCGGGAAGTTTCCGCCCCGCGACCGCGCTTCGTTCTGTTCGCTGCGCTCGCCCTGGTCGGCGCGTTGCTCATCGTGGTCGCCGCCTACATCGGGAGCGGCCCCGGGAAGGTTCCGCCCGTCCCGGCACGGAAGGCCCTGGCGGCCAGCGCCCCGGCACGGCCCGGGCTGCCGACGCCGCCGCCGGAGACGCTGGCGCCGCTGCCCGAGTCTCCTGATCAAGCCGCGACGGTCAAGGCCCCGCGCCGGACGAGCGGCAAGAGCCCCATGCCCGTACCGGAGGCAAGTCCCGTCACCGCGAGGACCGAGTCGGTCGTGCCCCGGCTGCGGCGTGAATTCAGCTCCCTGGACGAGGGGGAGATCACGGCCATGCTGATGGCCAGGAACCTGTTCGATGCCGAGAGGAATCCCGGCGGGGACTTCCGCCACCAGTATGAGACGATCGACGTTGCCGGCTTGAGACTGATCCACGATCGCGCCACGGGCATGGTCTGGACCCGGCAGCAGAACCCGGTCAGGATGAACCTGGAGAAATCCCGGCAATGGATCGAATCCCTGAACCGGGTCGGCTATGGAAACATCCGCAGCTGGCGCCTGCCGACGGTCGAGGAAGCCGCCTCGCTTCTGCAAAAGGACACGAACGGCAAGAAGAACTTCCTGGACGACGTTTTCGGGAAGGACGTTCGGGCGATCTGGACCGGTGACCGCCTTGGCGAATCCGCATCCTGGATCGTTGACTTCCAGGACGGCATGATCCACAAGGCAAAAAGCAGATCCCGGCTGATGACGCTGATGGTCAGTTCCGATCCCGGTCCGTCCGGCGAAACGAGTCCTGACCGGGAGAAGCCCGCGACCGAAGACGCCGCAACGGCGGATGATGGGGAAAAGGAGAACGCTGGACGGGCAAAGGGCTCCGGTTCCGCACGCGCTCCATGGCCGCGGAATTGAATTTTTGAAAAAAAAATGTTAGAATGCAAACTAATAGCCGCAGCCCAGCGAGAAGATCCCGGCGCGATGAAATTTGCGGCTTGAGGCCTTCCACCGCTTCTGGTCAAAGCCCGGTAGATGCATGGATTACCATGGAGAAAATGGAGGCACGATGGCGCTCGACAAAAAACTGCTTGACCTGGTGACGCGCAAGGAGAAGGCCCGCCTGGCCGGCGGCGAGAAGCGGATCGCCAGCCAGCACGACAAGGGCAAGTACACCGCGCGCGAACGCATCGAAAAGATCCTGGACGAGGGCAGCTTCGAGGAATTCGACATGTTCGTCACCCACCGCTGCAACGACTTCGACATGCAGAAGAACCAGCCCCTGACCGACGGGGTCATCACCGGCTACGGCACCATCCAGGGACGGCTGGTCTTCGTCTTCTCCCAGGATTTCACCATCTTCGGCGGCTCGCTTTCCAAGGCCTACGCCGAGAAGATCGTCAAGGTCATGGAGATGGCGGCCAAAGTCGGCGCCCCGCTCATCGGCATCAACGACTCGGGCGGCGCCCGCATCCAGGAGGGGGTCGATTCGCTGGCCGGCTATGCCGACATCTTCCTGCGCAACGTCCTCTATTCCGGGGTGGTGCCGCAGATCTCCCTGATCCTCGGCCCCTGCGCCGGCGGCGCCGTCTACTCGCCGGCGATCACGGACTTCATCATGATGGTGGAGAAGACCTCCTACATGTTCCTCACGGGGCCCAAGGTGGTCAAGCAGGTGACCCAGGAGGACGTGACCACCGAGCAGCTCGGCGGCAGCGGCGTGCACGCCAGCAAGAGCGGCGTAGCCCACCTCGTCTACGCCGGCGAGGACGCCTGCTTCGAGGGGCTGCGCAAGCTGTTCTCCTATCTGCCGCAGAACAACGCCGCCAACCCGCCGCGCCTGGAGTGCGGCGATCCCCTGGACCGCCTGGACAGCAAGCTGAACGACATCATCCCCGACAATCCCAACAAGCCCTATGACATGAAGGAGATCGTCACCCAGGTGGTCGACGACCACGATTTCTTCGAGATCCAGCCCCTGTTCGCCGGCAACATCCTCACCGGCTTCGCCCGCCTGAACGGGAGAACGATCGGCGTGGTGGCCAACCAGCCCAAGGTCATGGCCGGGGTGCTGGACAACGCCGCATCGATCAAGGCGGCGCGTTTCGTGCGCTTCTGCGACGCCTTCAACATCCCGCTGGTCGTATTCGAGGACGTGCCCGGCTTCATGCCCGGCACCTCCCAGGAATACAACGGCATCATCCGCAACGGCGCCAAGCTGCTCTACGCCTTCGCCGAGGCCACGGTGCCCAAGATAACGATCATCGTGCGCAAGGCGTACGGCGGCGCTTATTGCGTCATGAGCTCCAAGCACATCCGCGGCGACGTCAACCTGGCCTGGCCCAGCGCCGAGATCGCCGTCATGGGGCCCGACGGGGCCGTCGAGATCATCTACAGCGAGGAACTGAAGAACACCGAGTCCGGGAAGCTGGCCGGGAAGAAGAACGAATTGAAGGAGATGTACCGCGACCTGTTCGCCAATCCCTACAGTGCCGCCCGCAAGGGGTACATCGACGACGTCATCGAGCCGGCCGGCACGCGCCTGCGCCTGGCCAAGGCCCTGGAGATGCTCGATGCCAAGCGGGACAGCAACCCGGTCAAGAAGCACGGGAACATCCCGCTGTAAAGGGAGGACGCGGTGACCTTCAGCGACGCACTCATCGTTTCCCTGGCCGGGATCGTTGTGGTCTTTTTCGGTCTGTTGGTCACCAGCCTGATGATCTCGGCCATCTCCCTGGTGCCGGCATGGATCCAGCGGCGCAAGCCGGCGCCGGCTGCGGCAGCGCCGCCGCCCGGCGCCGCTTCCGCTCCACTCCGCGAGACGGCGCCCCCGGTGGTCATCCCGCCCCCCGCTCCCGCCGTCCTGGCCGTGATCAGCGCCCTGCTGGACGTCGAGATGCGCCTGCATGGCGCCGACCGCTCCGATCGCTTCACGTTCCGGAACGACCCCGATGCCCATGAATGGCGGGGCGACGCGGGCAAGCGCTCCGCACAACCCATCAAAGGAGTCAGATAATGCGCGAATACGTCATGGCCGTCGGTGACAGGGAATACCGCGCCGGCATCAAGGAACTCAACGCGGAATACGCCCTGGTGCAGATCGATGACCAGGAATACAAGGTGGTTTTGAAGCACCTGGGCAGCGGCCAGAGCGTCTTCACGGGCCTGGCGCGGGGTACGGCGCCCCAGGTCGCCGTCATGACCCCGTCCGCCGTCCCGGCCAAAGGGGCCCCCGACGTGCCCCCGGTCATGGCGCCGCCGCCGCAGGCCGGGACCACCCAGGAAGGATCGAGCACCATCCCGGCGCCGCTGCCGGGCTTGATCCTGGAGGTCATGGTCAGGGAGGGCGACACCGTCAAGGCCGGCCAGTCGCTCCTGGTCATGGAGGCCATGAAGATGGAGAACCAGATCCAGGCGCCGTTCGACGGCACGGTAAAAAAGGTCTTCGTGCAGAAGGGGGCCAACATCAGCGAGGGCGACAAGCTGATCGAGATCTCCCGGCCGTTCATGACCACGCTCTGATCCGCGATGACCGTGGCTGAGGAAAAGATGAAAAAATGGATCGTGTGGCTGTGCCTGCTGGCCGTCCCCCTTCTTATCTCCGGCGCTTCCCGGGCCGCGGTATCCCCCTTTGACCTTCCCGTTGTCAAGGTGTTAAAAGGAGGTGAGAGCGGCATCCAGGTCGGCTCCCGTGGATTGCTGCTCAACAGCCTGGGCGAGGAGATCGGCCGCTGCGAGGTGATGGAGACCGAGCTGGCCTCCTCCCTGGCCAAGGCCCTTCTGGCGCCGGGGCGGCAGATGCTGGAACTGGCCGAAGTGCGGATGCTGCAGCCGGCGCTGGCGGGAATCCCGTTCCGGGTCGAACCGGCGGGAACGTATGTCTACCTGGACCGGGGGCGAAGCGACAGGGTGCGCCTGAACCAGAAGGGGCGGCTCGATAACGTCAACGGCGAGCTGGTGGGTTTTTTCCGGATCGTCGCCGTGGAAGGGGAGCGCAGCGTGGCCGCGGTCACGGCGCTGGCGGCGGGCATGGGTTCGGAGCATGCCGTCGCCGCCAGGTTCCAGGGCTATGTGGAACAGATCCTCGGCTCCAGCGGCATCGCCAGCTTTTCCTACAAGAACCTGATCATGATCCTCGTCGGGCTGCTCTTCATCTATATCGCCATCCGCAAGGACTACGAGCCGCTGCTGCTGGTGCCCATCGGCTTCGGCATCATCGTCGGCAACATCCCCCTGCCGGTGCAGCTCTTCAACAGCCTGTCGGTCTACATGATCGATCCGCTGACCCGGGAATACGTCTTCAACACGACCAGCAATTCGGTCCTGGGCATCATCTACCAGTTCGTCACCTCGGGGATGTTCCCGCCGCTGATCTTCCTGGGCATCGGCGCCATGACCGATTTTTCCACCCTGCTTTCCAACCCCAAGTCGATCCTGCTCGGGGCCGCCGCCCAGATCGGCATTTTCGCCACCTTCCTCGGGGCGCTGCTGCTCAAATTCACGCCGGCCCAGGCGGCCTCCATCGGCATCATCGGCGGCGCCGACGGCCCCACGGCCATCTTTCTCACCTCCAAGCTGGCGCCGGCGCTGATCGGCCCCATCGCCATCGCCGCCTATTCCTACATGGGGCTGGTGCCGATCATCCAGCCGCCGATCATGAAGCTGCTGACCAGCGCCAAGGAACGGCGCATCCGCATGAAGCCCAGCCGCAAGGCGACCCAGACCGAGAAGATCGTCTTTCCCATCGCCGCCTTCATCGTCACCACCTTCATCGCCCCCGGCGCCATCCCCCTGCTGGGCATGCTTTTCTTCGGCAACCTGCTGAAGGAATCGGGGGTCACCGGCCGCCTGGCCAAGACCGCCTCCTCGGCGCTGATCGACATCAGCACCATGCTGCTGGGCCTGGTCGTCGGCGCCTCCACCACCGCCCAGGTCTTCCTCAACACCCGCTCCATCCTGATCTTCGTCCTCGGCTGCGCCTCGTTCGCCGTGGCCACCGCCGGCGGCGTGCTCTTCGCCAAGCTGATGAATCTCTTTCTCAAGGAAGGCAACAAGATCAATCCGTTGATCGGTTCGGCCGGGGTTTCGGCCGTTCCCGATTCTGCCCGTGTATCAGAGATGGTCGGCCGCGAATACGACCCCGACAACCACCTGCTGATGCATGCCATGGGTCCCAACGTGGCCGGCGTCATCGGCTCGGCCATCGCCGCCGGCATCCTGCTGGGAATCTTTTAACTGAAGGAGAAGCCATGAACAAGATCATTTCCTGCGTGCCCAACGTCTGCGAGGGCAAGGACCAGAAATTCATCGACTCCCTGGTGGAAAAATTGAAGACCGTGACCGCGCTCACCCTGCTCGACGTCTCCCGCGACAGCGTGCGCAACCGCACCGTATTCTCGTTCACCGGACCCCAGGAAGCCTTGTTCGAGGCCGGTATGCTGCTCTACCGCGACACTTTGGCCCACGTCGACATGCGCCAGCACCTGGGAGAATACCCGCGCCTCGGCGCCGTGGACGTTTTTCCCTTCGTACCGCTGAAGGAGGCGACCATCGAGGAAACGGTGGCCATGTCGGAGGCCTTCGCCCGGAAGGTGGCCGAGGAGTTCAACATCCCCGTCTTCCTCTACGGCGAATCGGCGCGCAGCCCCATGCGACGCTACATCGAGAACATCCGCGAGGGGGAATACGAGGGACTGGAGAACAAGTTGAAGGACCCGCGCTGGAAGCCCGATTTCGGCCCCACGGCCTTCCATCCGGCCTCGGGAGCGACCATCATCGGCGCCCGCTACCCCATGATCAGTTTCGAGGCCCTGCTGGACACCGCCGACGAGGCGATCGCCGAGTCCATCAGCCGGCTGATCCAGCACGCCCACGGCGGCCTGGCCCATGTCAACGCCTATGCCGGCCTGGACAGCGAGAACAAGGTCGCCCAGATCACGGTGACCATCGCCAACTACCGGGCCATGCCCATGTACCGCGTCCTGGAGATGCTGCGCTCCGAGGCGCGGCGCTTCGGGGTGAGCGTGCGCAAGGTGGAGATGATCGGCCTGATCCCGGAGACGGCCTTCATCGAGTCGGCCTTCTATTATTTGGGCATCCAGGACTTCAGCTTCGACAAGATCCTGGAGCGCAAGATCCAGACCGATCTCGACGAACAGAACCGGCCGGCCTGAAGGCCGGAGTTTCCCAAGTTTTTTTCATTGCAATCGCCGGCGCGAACCCGTACAATATCCTCATAAGCACCCTGGCCCATTTCTTCATGCCGGGCCCGGCCCGGGAGGTGGAGCATGAACGAGTTTTTGCAATTGTTATGGGAACCGATCGAGGACCTTTATCTCAAGTTCCGGGAGTTTGCCCCGAACATCCTGGCCATGCTGTTGATCATCCTGGCCGGCTTCCTGCTGGCCCGCCTGTTCCGCGCCCTGCTGCGCCGGTTCCTGAAAGCCGTCAAGTTCGATGCCTGGAGCGACCGCATGGGCCTCACCGCCGTGATGCGCAAGGCCGACCTGTGGCGCCGACCTTCCGAGGCCGTCGCCGCGCTGGTCTTCTGGCTGCTGCTGATCGGCATGACCGTCGCCGGGCTGAGCGCCCTGCGCTTCCGGGTCTTCGACGATCTGGCGGCGCGCTTCATACTCTACCTGCCGCGGATCTTCTCCGCCCTGATCATCCTGGTCTTCGGCTTCGTCATCGCCGCCTTCATCGGCCGGGCCGTGCTGCTGGCGGCGGTCAACAGCGGCACGCGCTACGCCCGGCTGCTGGCCGAGGCGGTCCGGCTGCTGCTGACGGTGCTGGTCCTGGCCATGGCCCTGGAGCAGCTGCAGCTGGCGCCGGGGATCGTCATTGCCGCCTTCTCGATCCTCTTCGGCGGCATCGTCCTGGCGCTGGCCATCGCCTTCGGCGCCGGCGGCATCGACGCGGCGCGCAAGGTGATCGAGAAGGAGGGCGCGGCGGGCGCCGGCCCGCAGAAGGATATCGAGCACCTGTAGGGAGGCACCATGTCCGATTTTTTCCAGAACGGCATCATCACCACGCTGCACCGGCTGGGCAAGCCCGGGCTGGAGAGGCTGGAGAGCGAGCTGCTGGAGTACTCGCGGTTGCGCTCGATGGCTCTGGTCCTGCCGGCCCTGTATTCCGAGTTCGAGGGACCGGCCATGCCGCGCATCATCGCCGAGCTGGCCAAGGTGAAGTACCTCAACGAGGTCGTCCTGGTCCTGGACAAGGGCTCGGAAAAGGACTTCGCCCGCGTCCGCCGTCTCATGGAGCCGCTCGCCTGCGAAGTAAAGGTCATTCACAACGACGGCCGGCGCGTCGCCGAGATCTTCGACACCCTGGCGCGCAACGACCTGTCGGTGGGGCACCGGGGCAAGGGGCGCTCCGCCTGGCTGGCCTACGGCTACGTCATTGCCCGCAACCGCAGCCAGGTCATTGCCCTGCACGACTGCGACATCGTCACCTACAGCCGCGAGATGCTGGCCCGGCTGTGCTACCCGGTGGTCAGCCCCGCCCTGGACTTCGTCTTCTGCAAGGGCTACTACAGCCGCGTCACCGACCGCATGCACGGCCGGGTGACCCGGCTGCTGGTCACGCCGCTGCTGCGCTCCATCGAGTCCCTTATGGGCCGGCACGGCTTCATCGACTTCCTGGACAGTTTCCGCTACCCGCTCTCGGGCGAGTTCTGCATGGTCGCCGACATGGCCCGGGTCAACCGCATCCCCTGGGACTGGGGGCTGGAGGTCGGCTCGCTGGCCGAGGTGTACCGCAACTACTCGGCGCGGCGCATCTGCCAGGTCGACCTGTCGGACAACTACGAGCACAAGCACCAGAGCCTCTCGGCGCACAACCCCGAGCGCGGCCTGCTCAAGATGACCGTGGACATCTGCAAATCCGTTTTCCGCACGCTGGCCTCGGAGGGCGGCATCTTCTCCGAGGCTTTCTTCAAGTCGCTGGCGGTGACCTACCTGCGCAATGCCGAGGACACCATGGTCAAGTACGAGGCCGACGCCACCATCAACGGGCTGGCCTTCGACCGCCACGAGGAGGCCAAGGCGGTGGAGGCGTTCGCCCGCGGCATCGCCATGGCTTCCGCGGCGTTCCTGCAGAACCCCATGGGCACTCCGCTGATCCCCAACTGGAACCGGGTGCTGGCGGCGATCCCCGGCATTTCCGACATGCTGGTCGCCGCGGTCGACGATGACAACCGCTGAGCCTGCGGCCGACTCGCTGCCGGTCGCGCGGCGGCGAACGTCCCATGCTCGTCATCTTCACTGACCTGGACGGCACGCTGCTGGAGCAGGGCACCTGCTCCTGGGCGTCGGCCCGGCCGGCGCTGCGGCGCCTGGCGCGGCTCCAGGTGCCGCTGGTCTTCTGCTCCAGCAAGACGCGGGCCGAGATCGTTTTCTGGCGCCGGCGAATGGGGAACGGCCACCCCTTCGTCAGCGAGAACGGCGGCGGCGTCTTCATGCCGCCCGGGGTTTTTCCCGGGCTGGAGGGCCTGCCCCGGATCGGCGGCCTGGCGACCATCGCTTTCGGTTCCCCTTATGCGCAACTGCGCCTCGAGTTCGTCAGACTGCGCCGGCAACTGGGCGTCGCCGTGCGCGGCTTCGGCGACATGACCGTTCCCGAAGTCGGTGCCATGACCGGTCTCTCCCTTTTTCAGGCCCGGCTGGCGCGGCAGCGCGACTTCGACGAGCCGTTCGTCTTTCAAGGAAGCGGCCGCGAGCGCTTCCTGCGGGCCATCGAGGCTTCGGGCCGGAACTGGACGCGCGGCGAGCTGTACCATTTTCTCGGCGACCACGACAAGGGACGGGCCGTCGGCGTCCTGTTGGAGCATTACCGTGCCGGGAACGGCCTTCGGGGCCGCCGGGAAGACCCGGTCGTCAGCGCCGCCCTGGGCGACGGCCTCAACGACCTGCCCATGCTGCGGAGCGTGGATCGCCCCTTCCTGGTCGCACGACCCGGGGGCGGTCATGCGGCCGGGGTGAATTTTCCCGGCCTGGTCCGCACCCGCGGAGCCGGGCCGGTCGGATGGAACGAGGCGGTCATGGCGCTCCTGGACGAGTTTGCCGCCGGCAAGGCCGCCCGCGCGCGGGGATCGCGGCCATGAACCGCGAGGCGCGCCGGATCTTCGCCGCCGCGCTCGCGGCCGCCGACCCCGGCCCGGCCGTTGAGCGCAGCCTGGCGTTGCGGGGGGAACGGCTGCTGGCGGGCGGGCGCGAGTACCGGCTGGACGGTTTTGACCGCCTCCTGGTCGTGGGCGGCGGCAAGGCCGCCGTGTCCATGGGCGCTGCCGTCGAGGGAATTCTCGGCGACCGGATCAGCGGCGGGCTGCTGGTGGCCCGTCGGGGCTCCTCCGGCGTCCTGAGCCGCATCGCCCTGGCCAGGGGCTCGCACCCGCTGCCTGACGAGGAGGGCCTGCGCGCCGCGCTCGAGATCCTGGAGATCGCGCGTTCGGCGGACGAGCGCACCCTGGTCCTGTGCCTGCTCTCCGGTGGCGCCTCGGCGCTGCTGGCGGCGCCCGCGCCCGGCCTGACGCTGGATGACAAGCAGGCGGTGACCGGCCTGCTGCTGCGCTCCGGGGCGTCCATCGACGAACTGAACGCCGTGCGCAAGCACCTGTCCCTGCTCAAGGGCGGCCGGCTGGCCCGGGCGGCCCACCCGGCCGCCATGCTGACCCTGGTCCTTTCCGACGTCATCGGCGACCGGCTCGATGTCATCGCCTCGGGGCCCACGGCGCCCGACGCCTCCACCTTCGCCGACGCCGCCGCCGTGATCGCCAAGTACGGATTGTGGCCGCAACTGCCGGCGCGGGCGGCGGCGCACCTGCGCCGCGGGCTGCAGGGACTGGAGGAGGAAACGGTCAGGAAGGAGGATCCCTGCTTCGCGGGCGCGACCCACGTGCTGGTGGGAAGCCTCTCCCTGGCGCTGGACGCGGCCGCCGCCCAGGCCGCCGACCTGGGCTTTCGCGTGGAAATCGTCACCCGGGAGCTGCAGGGGGAAGCGCGCGACGCCGCGCGTTGGCTCGCCGCCAGAGCGCTGCGCTCCCGGGCCGGCCTGCGCGCTGGCGATAGACTGTGCCTGCTGTCCGGGGGCGAGACGACCGTGACCGTGCGCGGCGCCGGCCGGGGCGGCCGCAACCAGGAGCTGGCGCTGGCCTTCGCCATGGAGATCGCCTCCGCGCAGGGGATCACCCTGTTGTCGGTCGGCAGCGACGGGGTGGACGGCCCGACCGACGCCGCCGGGGCATGGGTCGACGGCGGCACGGTGAGATCCGCCCGGGAAGCCGGACTGGTTGCCGCGGATTACCTGGCGAACAACGATTCCTTCTCCTTCTTCCATGAGCTGGACATGCGCACCGGCCTGGGCAGTCATGTCATGACCGGGCCGACGGGAACGAACGTCATGGACATCCAGGTCATCCTGCTATCCGGCGACGTGCCGGCGGGCCGCGGGGCGGAGACGTGATCCGCCGCGGCGAGGTCGCCCGCAGGCTGCGCGGGATCGGCAGGGCCGACATCCTGGTCGGCATCCCGAGCTTCAACAACGCCCGCACCATCGGCCATGTCGTGAGGGCCGTGCAGGCGGGATTGGCCAAGCACTTTCCCGAGTGCAAGGCGGTATTGATCAATTCCGACGGCGGCTCGCGCGACGGTACCCCGGAAGAGGTCGAGCGGGCGGCGGCCGACGACCTCCAGCGGCTGCTCGTGCGCCACCGCGTGGGCCCCTTTCACAAGCTCAGCATGCCTTACGACGGCATCCCGGGCAAGGGCAGCGCCTTGCGCGCGATCTTCGAGATCGCCGATACACTGGAGGCCCGCGCCTGCGCCGTGGTCGACGCCGACCTGCGCAGCATCACCCCGGAGTGGCTGGAATTGCTGCTGGGCCCGGTCCTGGAAGGGGAGGCCGATTTCGTCGCCCCGCAGTATCGCCGCCACAAGTTCGACGGCACCATCACCAACAGCATCATCTACCCGCTGACGCGGGCGCTGTACGGCAAGCGGCTGCGCCAGCCCATCGGCGGCGATTTCGGCTTTTCCGGGCGGCTGGCCCGGCATTATCTCGGCAAGGACGTCTGGAGCTCGGACATCGCCCGCTACGGCGTCGACATCTGGATGACCAGCGAGGCGCTGGCCAACGGCTTTCGCACGGTCCAGGCCTTCCTCGGCGCCAAGATCCACGATGCCAAGGACCCCGGGGCGGACCTGAGCGCCATGATGGTGCAGGTCGTGGGTTCCGCCTTCGGCCTCATGTCCGAGTACCATGACGTCTGGAAAGGGATCCAGGGCTCGCAAAGCGTTCCCCAGTTCGGCTTCCCCTACACGGTCGGGCTGGAGAGCGTGAACGTGAACGTGGAGCGCATGCTGGCCATATTTCGCGAGGGCATCCGCGGGCTCGGCACGATCTGGCAGGCGGTCCTCGGTCGCGGGGACCTGGAAACCCTGGCGGCGCTGGCCACCGAGCGCGCGGATGAATTCCGCTTCCCCGCCGGGCTGTGGGCCAGGATCATTTACGACTACGCCCTGGCCTGCCACCGCAAGTCCCTGCCGCGCGAGCACCTGCTCATGTCGCTGGTGCCGTTGTACCTGGGCAAGACGGCCTCCTTCATCCTCGAGGCGACCGACATGGATCCGGAGCGTGCCGAGGCGGAGATCGAGCGCCTGTGCCTGGAATTCGAGGCCGCCAAGCCCTACCTGGTCGGGAACTGGCGCTAACCGCAGCGCCTTCCCGGAAATCATTTGACTTTTGCGCACGGCCGCCGGTATAATATTTTTTCGCAAACTTCCGGAGGAGACATCCATGAGCAACGAGTTCAAACCGTTCGTTTCCGCGGACATGAACCTGAAGGAATTCACCGTCCGTGCCCTGCTGATCGGCCTTGTCCTGGCGGTCGTGCTCGGCGCGGCCAACGCCTACCTGGGCCTGAAGGCCGGCATGACCATCGCCGCCACCTACCCGGCCGCGGTGCTGGGCATGGCCCTGCTGCGCCTCTTCAAGGACAGCAACATCATCGAGGAGAACTTCACCCGCACCGTCGGCTCCATCGGCGAGTCGGTGGCCGCCGGCGCCATCTTCACCCTGCCCGCCTTTCTCATCGCCGGCGTCTGGTCTCCGGAATTCTTCGGCAGCATCGGCGGCTGGCTGAAGTCCACGGTGATCATGCTGGTCGGCGGCGTGGTGGGCATCCTCTTCGTCACCCTGCTGCGCCGGGTGATGGTCGAGGACCCCGAGCTGAAGTTCCCCGAGTCGGTCGCGGCATCCGAGATCCACAAGGCGGGGCGCGGCGGCACCACCGGCGCCAAGTATCTTTTCTACGCCATGGGCATCGGCGGCTTCATCGAACTGCTCAAGGGTTTCAACCTGCTGGCCGGAAAATGGGACAAGTTCTCGGCCTTCGCCTCCAAGATCATCCCGCGCACCGGCATCGGCGAGAGTTTCAAGGGCGTGGCCACCGGCGGCGGATTCATGCTCAAGTCCCCGGCGCTCAGCCCCGCCTTTCTCGGCGTCGGCTACATCATCGGCCCGCGGCTGGCGGCCTTGAACTTCGCCGGCGGCGTACTCTCCTGGGGCCTGTTCGTGCCCCTGCTGACGCTGATGCTGGCGCCGCAGTACGCCCCGGCCGTCAGCGCCGGGCTGCTGAGCTGGGCCGAGGTCTCCAATGCCGTCTTCCAGAACATCGTCAAGACCGTGGCCATCGGCGGCATGCTGATGAGCGCCGCTTTCACCCTGTTCAAGATGCGCAAGAGCCTGATCGGCGGCATCCGCCGCTCGATCGGCGACGTCAAGAAGGCGGCCACCAGCCAGGAGGCCACCCTGCGCACCGACAAGGACATCAACATCAAGATCGTCTTCGCCTCCCTGCTGGGGCTGGCCGCGATCACCTTCATCGTCTACTGGTGGTTCATGGGATTCACCTCCGCCACCCTGGCGCCGGCCCTGGTGGCGGCGCTGGTCATGCTGGTGGCCGGCTTCTTCTTCGCCGCCGTCTCGGGCTACCTGGTCGGCCTGATCGGCTCTTCCAACAACCCGATCTCGGGCCTGACCCTTTCCACCCTGGTCATCGCCGCCATCCTGATGGTCATCCTCGGCGCCAAGGGCATACCCGGGGTGACCGCCACCCTGGCGGTGGCCGGCGTCATCTGCGTGGCCGCCGCCGTGGCCGGCGAGATGCTGCAGGACCTGAAGGTCGGCCACATCCTCGGCGGCACGCCCTGGAAAATGCAGGTCGGCGACCTGATCGGCGTCATCGTTTCCTCGCTGGTCATGTGGATCCCGCTGTTCATCCTCAACGCTGGCGACCTGAAGATGGCCGCGATCAAGGGCTACAAGGGCGGCTTCGGCGGCGAGGTGCTCGCCGCGCCGCAGGCCGGCCTGATGGCCAACCTCTCGCAGGGCATCGTCGGCGGCGAAATGGTCTGGCCGCTGATCGTGGTGGGCATCCTGCTGGCCGTCGGCCTGATCCTGGTGCAGGTCAAGAGCCCGATGCTGGTCTGCGTCGGCATGTACCTCTCCTTCGATACCGTGGCGGCCATCTTTGTCGGCGGCATCATCCGCTGGGTGGTCGACATGCTGATCGCCCGCCGCAAGTACAACGACAACCAGAAATCGCGCGTCGACAACCGCGGCGTGCTGCTGGCCTCGGGGCTGATCGCCGGCGAGGCGCTGGTCGGGCTGCTGTTCGCCGCCATCGCCTTCTTCCGCGAGGAAGGCGTGCCGCAGCTGGGAAAGAACCCGACCTACCTGATCAGCGTCCTGATCTTCCTGGCCCTGGGCTACCTGCTGGTCAAGCTGCCGCTGGCCAATGCCGGCGATCCCGACGAACCGGCGGCGCCGGCGGTGATGTAAAAAGAATAATGGAATAGGGTAGGGGCGACCGGCCGGTCGCCCCTACATTTTTCATGGAAAAAAAAGACAATTTCCTCGACTATATTCCCGTGCAGGACTGCCCGTGGGACAAGGACGGCAAAGGGCGCGTCTATCTCATCAAGGAGAAGACGAAGAACAGGCTGCTGAAAAAGCTCATCGCCATGCTGGGGCGCAAGCAGGAATTCCACATCCACCTCGACGAACCGGGCACGGCCGCCTGGCTGGCCGCCGACGGCAGGCGGACCATCCTCGAAATAGCCGCCGGCATGAAGGCCGCCCCGGGAGTGGCCATGGAGCAGGCCGAGGCGCGCCTGGCCAAGTTCTTCGCCATGCTGGCAAGGGACAAGTTCGTCGTGCTGAAATCGCGGGACTCGGCGCAAGGCAACGGCATAGGGTGATCCATCGTGACGCGTAACGCGTGACGCGTGACATGGAAGAACTGAACTCGGCATAGGGCGTAGGGTGTAAGGCGCAAGGTGGAAGAACGAGATTAATAGGAATTAAATCCCAAAAAACAAATTCCAAATCCCAAACAAGCACCAAATTCCAATTTCCCAATGACCCAAACGAAGAAAAAGGAATTGCAAGGGGCTTTTGTTTTGGAAATTTGAATTTGGGATTTGGAATTTGGTGCTTGGAATTTGGGATTTAAGTCTTCGTATTCCTTTTTCTGACCGTCAACCGTAAACCGATTTCAGTTACTGACAATGGCACTGTCACTGATAGTTCGCCGATGTTCATGCCCCTGGTCCTGCAAACACTATCACTTCTTCTCGGTTTGCCCTTGACTATTTTTTTCTCCGCGATTACAGTTGAATTTCCATAAAAATATTGTTTGACCATTAACGACGTAAAGGAGGTCGTGATGAAAAAGCCGGATCTCAAACTAGCCAACCTGAATGAACTTTTTCCCGACAACTTCAGCCAGGAGCAGGTGGCCAAGGCCAAGACCGTGTTCCTGAAGGAACTGGCCTACTCCAGCCACAAGTTCTACGGCGGCAAGATCGCCACCATGCCCAAGGCCGGGGTGTACGGCTTCAACTGGTTCAACGTCTGGTACACTCCGGGCGTCTCCAAGATCTCCACCACCATCCGCGACGACAACGACACCTCCTTCGAGCTCACCAACCGCGGTAATTTCGTGGCCGTGGTCTCCGACTCCACCCGCGTGCTGGGCGACGGCGACTGCACCCCGTCCGGCGGCCTGGGGGTCATGGAAGGCAAGGCGTTCCTGATGAAATACCTTGGCGGCGTCGACGGCGTGGCCCTGTGCGTCAACAGCTACAACAAGGAAGGCAAGCATGATCCCGACAAGATCATCGATTTCGTGAAGATGGCCGAGCCCAGCTTCGGCGCCGTCAACCTGGAGGACATCTCCCAGCCGAACTGCTACAAGGTCCTTGACACCCTGCGCGAGGAGTGCAATATCCCGGTGTGGCACGACGACGCGCAGGGGACGGGCTCGGTCACCCTGGCCGGCCTGATCAACGCCCTGCGGGTCGTGGGCAAGGACCTCAAGAACGTCCGGATCGTTTACTATGGAGCCGGGGCGGCCAACACCACCATCGCCCGCCTGATCATCCAGGCCGGTGCCGACCCGGCGAAGATGATCATGTTCGACACCATCGGCACGCTGCACCTCGGGCGCGACGATATCCAGGCCGACCCGGCCTTCTACCGCAAGTGGGAGCTCTGCCAGAAGACCAACCCCGACCGCGTCAGTGACATCGAGAAGGCGATCGCCGGCGCCGACGTGCTCATCGCCGTCAGCAAGCCCGGCCCGAACACGGTCAAGCCGGAGTGGATCAAGAAGATGGCCCCCAAGGCCATCGTCTTCGCCTGCGCCAACCCGGTGCCCGAGATCTACCCCTACGCGGCCAAGGAAGCCGGCGCCCATATCGTGGCCACCGGCCGCGGCGACTTTCCCAACCAGGTGAACAACTCGCTGGGCTTCCCCGGCATCCTCAAGGGGGCGCTGGTGGTGCGCGCGAAGAAGATCACCGACGAGATGGCCATCGCCGCCGCCTATTCCATGGCCGACTTCGCCCAGAAGAAGGGGATCAACCCCGACCGCATCATGCCCACCATGGACGAGACCGAGGTGTTTGCCCAGGAGGCGGCCGACGTGGCCGTCCAGGCCGTCAAGGACGGCGTGGCACGCATCGAGAAAACCTGGGACGAGGTCTTCCAGAAGACCCTGGCCGACATCAAGGAGGCGCGCGACGCCATGGGGCTGCTGATGAAGGAGGGCTTCATCAGGGAACCCGATCTCGCGCTGCTGGAGGCCGCGGTCAAGAAAGCCATTGACGCGGTGAAATAAGCGGCGAAAAACCGAAAAAATCCTTGACTAACGTCCTGAAAAATACTACAGTACTGCTTCCGGCTTTGAGATTGACTTAAATGAGGGGAAAATGAAAACAGTGAACCTTTCGCAAGTCAAGGAGAAGGTCAAGCAGGCCGTCCAGGAAGCCAATTTCATCATCGACAAGGACCTGAAAAAGCTTGTCAAGAGCTGCTATCCCACTGAGGAATCACCCGCCGGCCAGGAGGTCCTCAACCAGATCCTCAAGAACGCCGACATCGCCGCCGAGGAGAAGCTGGCCCTGTGCCAGGATACCGGCCTGGCCGTCTTCTTCATCGAGATGGGGGAGAAGGTGAAGCTGGAATACGCAGGCTTCCAGAGCCTGAAGGACGCCATCACCCAGGGCACCATCGAGGGCTACGGCGAGGGTTACCTGCGCAAGTCGGTCTGCGACCCGATCAGCCGCAAGAACAGCGGCGACAACACCCCGGTCTTCATCCACTGGGACGTCGTCCCCGGCGATGTCTTCAAAATGACCTTCATGGCCAAGGGCGGCGGCGCCGAGAACATGAGCGCCCTGAAGATGATGCCGCCGTCGGCGGGAGTCCAGGGCATCGAAGACTTCGTCGTCGAGACGATCTCCAAGGCCGGGCCCAACCCCTGCCCGCCCACGGTGGTGGGCGTCGGCATCGGCGGCAACTTCGACACGTCGGCGCTGCTGGCCAAGAAAGCCCTGCTGCGCAAGCCGGTGGGCGCTCCGCACGCCGACCCGCTGTACGCCGACATGGAGAAGCGCATCCTGGAGCGCATCAACAAGCTGGGCATCGGGCCGATGGGGCTGGGCGGGCGCACCACGTCGCTGGCCGTGCACATCATCAGCCACCCATGCCATATCGCCTCGTTCCCGGTGGCGGTCAACGTCAACTGCCACTCGCACCGCATTGTCGAAATCGATTTTTAGGAGGATACAATGGTAGAAATCAGGTTCCACGGCCGCGGCGGCCAGGGGACGGTCATCGCCTCCAAGATACTGGCCGATGCCGTCTCCAAGGAAGACAAGTACGTCCAGGCCTTCCCCCAGTTCGGGGTGGAGCGCCGCGGCGCTCCGGTCTTCGCCTTCATCCGCATCGATGACCAGCCCATCTACGTGCGCTCCAAGATCATCGCCCCCGACCATATCATCGTCGTCGATCCCTCGCTGATCGACGCCATCGACGTGACCGAGGGGCTCAAGAAGGGCGCCAAGATCCTGATCAACACCGGACACAAGCCGAAGGACTTCAAGCACCTGGGCAAGAAGTTCCATATCTACACCATCGACGCCAACGAGATCGCCATCAAGTACAAGCTCGGTTCCAAGGCGGCGCCCATCGTCAACACCGCCATATTGGGCGCCGTGCCGCGCATCTTCGACTTCGTCCAGCTGGAGTCGATCCTGCAGGCCGTGCGCGACGGCGTCCCGGTCAATCCCGACGACAACGCCGCGGCGGCCAAGGAAGCCTACGAGTCGGTGAAAGGAGTCTGACATGGCCAAAGACAGAACAAAGATCGATTTTCAGAAGCTCGAAGAACTGCCGCCCATGGTGCAGAGCCTGCGTTCCATGGCCGCCAATCCCACCGGCTCCTGGCGCAACCTCAAGCCGGTGATCGACCTGGCCAACTGCATCCACTGCACCATCTGCTGGAAGTTCTGCCCCGACGCCGCCATCGACTGGGTGGACGACAACCCGGTGATCAACCTGGATTTCTGCAAGGGCTGCGGCATCTGCGCCGAGGAATGCCCCAAGAAGTGCATCGAGATGGTCAAGGAGGGCAAATGAAAAAAGTCATGATGGGCAACCACGCCATATCGCACGGGGCCACGCTGTCCCGAGTCCAGGTCATCGCCGCCTATCCCATCACGCCGCAGACCCAGGTGGTCGAGCTGCTCTCGGAGATCGTCGCCGACCAGAAGCTGAAGGCCGAATTCATCAAGGTCGAATCGGAGCATTCGGCCATGGCCGCCTGCATCGGCGCCTCGTCGGCCGGCGCCCGCGCCTTCACCGCCACCTCGGCGCAGGGGCTGGCCCTGATGCACGAGCTGCTGCATTGGGCCGCCGGCGCCCGCCTGCCGATCGTCATGGCCGACATCAACCGCGCCATGGCGCCGCCCTGGACCATCTGGACCGACCAGAACGACTCGCTTTCGCAGCGCGACACCGGCTGGATGCAGTTCTACTGCCAGTCCAACCAGGAGGTGCTCGACAGCGTGATCATGGCCTACAAGGTGGCCGAGAAGGTCCTGATGCCGGTGATGATCGTCCTCGACGCCTTCTCGCTTTCCCACACCTATGAGATCGTCGACCTGCCCGACCAGGCGCTGGTGGACACGTACCTGCCGCCGTTCGATTACAAGTACAAGCTCAACGTCAACGACCCGCACACCTACGGCGGGCTGACCACCCCGGACTGGTACATGGAATTCCGCGTCAAGATGCAGGAAGCCATGGAGCAGGCCCTGGGGATAATCAAAAAGGAGGCCGTGGAGTTCGAAAAGACCTTCGGCCGCCGCTACGACCCGGTGGAACCCTACATGGTGGACGATGCCGACATCGTGCTGGTCACCTCGGGAACCGCCGCCTCGACGGCGCGCTTCGCCGTCGACCAGATGCGCAAGAAGGGCAAGAAGGTGGGCAACCTGCGCATGCGCCTGCTGCGCCCCTTCCCCTTCGCCGACGTCCGCGAGCACCTGAAGAACGCCAGGAAAGTGGTCATCGTCGACCGCAACATCTCCTACGGCTACCACGGCATCTGGGCCCAGGAAGTGAAATCGGCCCTCTACGGCCATTCCAAGGTGCCGGTGTTCAATTTCATCGCCGGCCTGGGCGGCCGCGACATCTTCCCGGAGACCTACATCGATATCGTGAACCAGGTGAAAAAGATGAAGAAACCGGACCAGGAACTGTACTGGGTGGAGGTGAAAAGATGAAACCGACGTTACCCCTTGAAGAACTGATGAGCCCGGGCCACCTGGCCTGCCAGGGCTGCGGCGCCGGCATCGCCATGCGCACCACCCTGAAGGCCCTCGGCCGGGACACGATGTTCACCTTCCCCGCCTGCTGCTGGACGGTGATCGACGGCCCGTTCCCTTATTCCTGCCTGGAAGTGCCGCTGCTGCACATGGCCTTCGAGGCCACGGCGGCGACTGCGGCCGGCATCAAGGCGGCCATGAACGCGCTGGGCAAGGACAAGACCACCATCTGCGGCTGGGCCGGCGACGGCGGCACGTTCGATATCGGGCTGCAGGCCCTCTCCGGCGCCGCCGAGCGCAACGACGACATCTTCTATTTCTGCTACGACAACGAGGCCTACATGAACACCGGCATCCAGCGCAGCGGGGCAACGCCCTACGGCGCCTGGACCACGACCACGCCGGTCAAGCACTTCAAGAAGGAAGTGAAGAAGAGCATCGACGACATCGTGGCCGCCCACAAGCCGCCCTACCAGGCGACCGCTTCGGTGGCCTATCCCGAGGACCTGTACAAGAAGCTGATCAAGGCCAAGGATATCCGCGGCTTCAAGTTCATCCACATCATCTCGCCCTGCCCCCCGGGCTGGAAGGCCCGGCCCGAGGACACGGTGAAGCTGGCGCGGCTGGCGGTGCAGACCGGCATCTTCCCGGTCTACGAGGTGGAAGCGGGCAAGTACGCGCAGACCATGAAGACGCCCAACCGCAAGCCGGTCCTGGAGTATCTCAAGCTGCAGGGGCGCTTCAAGCACCTGAAAGAGGACGACGTGGCCGAGATCCAGAGGATCGTCGACGCGCGCTACGCCGAGCTGGAAAAGAGATTCCAGGGCTGTTGAAGAAGACGTTAGACGTTAGACGCTAGACGTTAGCAAGGCACTCAGCGAACTCGTTTTCCTGAGTGCCTTTTTTTTGCATCCTTCAGCACGGAAACCTGATGCATGAAAACGTTGACAGTCATGTGTTTGCGAAGGACAGGGGAGGTTTTTTCTTCTTCCTGTCTTGCCAACGTCTAACCACTAACGTCTAACGTCTCTGGCTCGCGTTTTGCCCTACTAACGTCTACCGTCTGGCGTCTGACGTCTTTCTTTATTGACAGTTGCCTGGATTTCCTTTATAACGCTGCGGGGGTAGATTCATGCGCGCCATTTTCATCGCCGTCGGCAGCGAGCTGCTCGACCTCGACCGCGTCGACACCAATTCCACCTATGTCGCCCGCCGCCTGCGCCAGAAGGGCATCCTGACCGACATGAAGGTGGCGGTGGGCGACCACATGGACAACCTGTCCTGGATCGTCAAGAAGGCGTGCCAGCGCGCCCAGCTGGTCGTCCTCAGCGGCGGACTGGGCCCCACCGAGGACGACATCACCCGCGAGGCGGTGGCGACGGCGCTGAAGAAGGAGCTGGTCTTCCGCGAGGAGATCGTCGTTGAGCTGAAGGAGCGCTTCCGTTGCCGCGGCATGTCCATGCCCGAGATCAACGCCCGCCAGGCCTTCGTCATCGAGGGCGCCGAGGTGCTGCCCAACCCGGTGGGCACCGCCCCTGGGCAATTCTGCGATGCCGGCGGCTGCAAGGTCCTGCTGCTGCCCGGGCCGCCCAACGAGCTGCTGCCGATGTTCGAGGCCGCCTTCGAGAAGCTCATCGCCCCGGCGGCCAACTATTACATCTATTCACGCGCCTTCAAGCTGACCGGCATCAGCGAATCGGAGGCCGATTCGCGCTGCGCCGACGTCTACCGCAGATACCGCAACCCGGTCACCACCGTCCTGGCCTCGCCGGGGATGATCGAATTCCACTTCCTGGGCCGCTCCAAGAACTCCGACGAGGAGGCGCGGCGCCTGACCGACGAGCTGGCCGAAAAAGTGCGCGAGCGCCTGAAGGATTTCATCTTCGCCGAGGGGGATGTCACCCTGCCCGAGGTGGTCGTCGCCATGCTCAAGGAGCGGGGCCTCACCCTGGCCGTCGCCGAGAGCTGCACCGGCGGCGGGCTGGGCAACCTGGTCACCTCGGTTCCCGGCAGTTCGGAGGTCTTCCTGGGCGGGGTGATCGCCTATGCCAACAGCGTGAAAGCCGGAGTGCTGGGCGTGCGCGAGGAGACGCTGAAGCGCCACGGCGCCGTTTCCGAAGCGACGGCCGCCGAGATGGCCGCCGGCGCGCGCCGACTGACCGGCTCCGATATCGGCCTGGCGGTCACCGGCATCGCCGGCCCGGGAGGCGCCAACTCCAAGAAGCCGGTGGGCCTGGTCCACATGTCTCTCAGCGCCGCCGACGGCGTCAGGAGCTTGCGGCAGATCTTCAGCGGCAGCCGCGAGGTGATCAAGCTGAGGAGCGAATATTACGCCCTGAACCTGGTGAGGGAATATCTGAACCAGTTGCCAGCGAAATGTTAATGGGTAGAAGGGTTGATGGGTAGATGGGTTAAGAGGTGGAGAAGAGAAGCGAAGTCGTTCGAACCCTTTGCGGTTCCCCATTAACTCATCCAACCACCTATTCTTCAACTTTTCAACTCTTCAACTCTTTAACCCTTGAACCCTTCAACAATGTCTGATCCCCTGACCACCACCGATACCTTCTTCCACGGCAAGGTGACCATCCGGCAATTGAAGAAAGGCTACCGCTTCGCCGTCGACTCGCCGATCCTGGCCGCCTACCTGCCTCGCTCCACGCGGCCGGCCCTGGAGGTCGGCTGCGGCGTGGGCGTGATCTCGCTCCTGGCCCTGAAACTGAAAAAATTCCCGACCGTTACCGGCATCGAGATCCAGGAATCCCTGTACCGCCTGGCCGTGGATAACGCCGCGGCCAACGGCATGGCCGCCCGCTTCCATGTCGTGCGCGGGGACTTCACCCGCATCCATGCCGGCATCGCCAACGTGCAGACCATCTTCTGCAACCCGCCCTTCTTCAAGGCCGGACAGGGGCATGTCAGCCCCGACCCGTCGATCCGCCTGGCCCGCTTCGAGATCGCGCTCGACCTTCCCGGACTGCTGCGCGGCTGCGCCGCCTGCCTGGCGCCCCGGGGGCGGCTGTACCTGGTGTTTCCCTTCTCGCGGCGCGAGGAACTGCTGGAAACCGCCGCCGCCTGCGGACTGTACGCCGCCACCTACCGCCCGGTCCAGCCCTTCGCCGACTCGAAGCCCGACCGGTTGCTGATGCGGCTGGGAAAAACCGACGGCCGCTGTTCGCGCGAGCGGCCGCTCGTCCTGTTCAGGGACAGGGGCGTCTACACGCCGGAGATGGAGCGCATCCTGGCGGGGGAGTGACAGCGGTAGCGGCGGTGATGCGGACTCGGCCGCGATCCCAGTGGATCGATGGCGCTCAGCGCCGCCGCCCCCCGACGAAGAGAGTACCCGGTTCTTGGCCCAACCGCCAATGGGGTCTTTCCCAGGGCGGCGGCGGCGGGGGCTTGACGATGATGATCGCGATGGTCGTGATCACCTGGCCTCTGAAAAGGACAGCGATCGTGTGCCGGTAGGGATGGTTCGGCTTGATGGCGGCGCCGGCCTTGAACCTCATGGTCAGGGATTTTTCTCCCCTGGATGACACTTCGAACGGGGCATCCCAGTCGAACTGCACCGCGAATGGATGATCGCATTTCCATTCGATCCGGGAATCCAGGTTCACCGCGCAGGCGTGGTTCTCGCCCAGGTCGATTTGCTCCTTCACCACCGGGATTTGAATTTGGCGCGTCTTGGAACGTTTCGTGCTCATGATCCCTCCTTGCTCCCGGCCGTCCGGCGCCCCTGGCGCCCGGTTGGCTGGGGCTGTTATTTTATTGTCGTTTGCGGACGATTTCCCGGTACGCCGGGTCGCTGCGCAAGGCGGCCAGGTCGGGCTCCCGCTCGATGTCCTCGAGACGGCCCAGCCGCTCGAGATATTCGCGCAAGGCGGTTAGGGCCTGGGAGCGCTCCCCGGCCGCTTCGTAGACCAGGACCGCGCGCTGGATCCCGGGCATGAAGGCCGGGGCCAGCGAGCGGGCCCGTGAGATCGCCGTCAGGGATTTTTGCTTTTCGCCGGCATGGATATAATATAAGGCCAGGCTGGAGATGAGCTCGGGATCGTCCGGGCGGGAAGCAAGCAGCGGCTCGGCCAGGGCGATGGCCCGGCGGTAGGCCTCCGCGGCTTTCGCCTTGAGCTCGGGCAGCTGGCGGCAGGTGTCCGCGAGGTTCCCCCATTCGTAGTGCTCGCGGCTGTTCCGGGCGGCTTCAAGGTGCAGGGGCAGCGCCTGCCGGAATTCGCCGTCGTAGTAATGGATCAGGGCCAGGTTGGATTGGGCATTGGCGTTGGGCTGGATGGCGATGGATCTTTCGAAAGCCGCCTTGGCCTGCTCTCTCTCTCCACGGATCAGGTGCATGGCTCCCAGGTTGCCAAAGACCTGGGGATCGCCGGGAGCCATTTCCGAGGCCTGCTGATAGAGGAGAAGCGCTTCATCGAAGCGCCCGTTTGCATGATAGAAGTAAGCCAGCTGTTCATAGGTCTTTGGGTAGCCCGGACGCAGGCCGATGGCCCTTTTATAGTAGCCCTCGGCTTCCGTGTTGTCCCCGGCATTCGCGCTGCAGATGGCGAGCCATACATGGGCCTCATAGCAGCGGGGGAAAAGGTCCAGGACGCCGAGGAACGCCTGCCGGGCTTCCGCACTGCGGTCGTGTTCCATCAGCAGCCGCCCCCAGGCAAGCCGGGGGAGCGCCCAGCGACTGTCCGCCTGGCGGAGCAGGTTCCATTGGCTCTCCCCCAGGCGCAGCCATTCCGGGTTCCTGGCCAGCCTGGACTTGATGCGCCATGCCTCGAGCAGCGCCAGCCTGGCCAGCAGGTAGCGGTGGTCCTGGCGCAGGGATTTCTCCAGCAGGCCGATGCCGCGGTCGATGCCGGGGATATTGGCTTCACCCAGCACCAGTCCCCGTCCCTTGAGATAGAAGGCGTAGGCTCCGGGCAGGGAGGTCCCGCCGAAGTTTACGGCGCGGGCGGCCTCGGGGGTCTCGGGCAGCTTGAGGAGCCGGAGGAGCCTGGCCAGGAGACCATCCTGGAACAGGCTCAGATTGGCCATGTTTCCCTGGATATCGCTTCGCTCCAGGATCTTTCCCGTCCGGGCATCCACGAGGTTCAGGCGCAGGCGCAGGGAGCGCTTTTCTTCCTGCAGGCTGCCCTCGATGAACAGGTTGCACCCCCACAGGCGTTGCAGGTCCCGGGTTGGTTTGGCCCGATTTGCGAAGACGTCTCCGGCCGGCACGGTCCACATGGAATCGTGGAATTTCTCCAGCCAGATCAGCTTGTCGATGAGGACCGCAGTGAAGCCGTCGCCAAGTGCCTGAGCCCCGTCATCGCCAGCGGCGACAATCGGCAGCACGGCCATGTGCATCTCACGGGGAATCCCCGCCAGGCCAAAAGTTTTTCCCAGCGCGAAGCGTGCCTTCGGGCTCAAAGCAAGGAAGCCCAGAAGACCGGACAGCAGCAAAAGCGAGATTGCAGTCAGAAAGGAACGCCGGGATGACTGGCTTCGGGTGCTTGGTTCCGGCTTTGTCGCCTCCTTGGCACCAGCCAATTCCCGGAGGGCTGCGGCCAGGGCCTCGGCTGAAGGATACCTGTCCTGGGGTTTCTTGGCCAGGCAGCGGCGGATGATCTCTTCCAGTGCCGGGCATTCCTTGCGGACCGCCTCGGGCAGCGGCGCCATTGCCTCGTTGACGATGGCGTAGATGACCGCCTGGTCGTAGTCGCCATGGAAGGGGGGCTCGCCGCTGAGCATTTCATGGAGAACCACCCCCAGCGACCAGATGTCGGTCCGCTGGTCCACTTCCTGGCCCATGCCCTGCTCGGGGGACATGTAGTGCACCGTGCCCATGGCCAGGGCCTCCTGGGTCAGGCGGCTGACGCCCTGAAGCTTGGCCAGGCCGAAATCGAGGATCTTCACGCGGCCGTCCCTGTCGATCACGATGTTCTGCGGCTTGATGTCGCGGTGGACGATGCCCTTGGCATGGGCAACGGCGAGGCCGGAGGCGAGCTGGGTGGCGATTTCGATGACCTGGGTGAGGGGTATGGGGTGAGGGGCGAGAGGGGGTTGGTTTACGGTGGACGGTGGACGGTTGACGGTGATCAATTCCTTTAGCGTCTGCCCCTCGATATATTCCATGGCGATGAACACCTGGCCCTCGCGCTCGCCGATCTCGTAGACGGTGACGATGTTGGCATGGTTCAGCGCCGCCGCGGCCTTGGCCTCGCGCTCGAAACGCAGGCGTGCTTCGTTGTCCTCGGTTAGATGGCGCGGCAGGAATTTTAGTGCCACTTGGCGTTCGAGTTTGGTGTCCTCGGCGAGATACACTTCTCCCATGCCTCCGGAGCCGATTTTTTTCAGAAGGCGATAATGGGAAACGGTCTGGTCGATCATTTGCCGTTAAAACCTCACTTCCAGGCCCAGCCGGGCCGACATGGGCGGGAAAAATCTTATGGCCATACCATAAGTCGGGTTGGGGTCGATCTGGTTGCCGTCTTCATCGAGATTGCGATAGTGGATCTGGTCGTAGCCGATCGGCGAGCGGCGGCTGCCTACATGAAAAACGTCCAGGAAAATCCTGGGCAGCCAGTCGATCTTCTTGACCTTGGCCAGCTCGAGCAGCAGGCGGAAATTCACGTCGAAAATGGCCGGGGTGCGGCCAAGGCTGCCGCGGGGCCGGATCAGCCAAAGGGAACCGGGAGTCAGCCCCCCGCCCCACTCGCTCAGCGGCGTTCCATCTTCCCATAAAATCGATGTGCCGACCGTTAGGTACCTGACCACACGGTAGGATCCAGCGAACTTGAACACATGGGTGCGGTCGTTCGGGAGCAGCCCGAGGCTGTTGGGCATCTGTTCCGGCATATCGAATTGAAAGCCCACATTCGGAGAACAAATCCCCAAAAAAAGATCCAGATCTGCGATTCCATTGTAGTTTCCATAGTTGCGGGACAAGACGTATGAAGCGATGAAGTTGAATTTGCGGCCGCCGAACTTCTCCAGGGTCAGCTCCAGCGCCGAATACTCGCGCCGCGGCCGCGGAAAAGCGGCCAGTTGGCCCCTTCCCGGATTCCCCATGACCAGGACCAATCCCCCCGCATCCGTTACAAAACTGTCTTCAACGGCTTCCCTGAGCCTGCGCAGGATCGTCCGCGCTCCCACCTTGAAGGATTTGCCGGCCTGCCGTTCATATCCCAGGGTGAGTTCGTCGTAATGCTGGCCCTTCAGCCCCTGGATCGTCGGCTGGATCGAGTTCGGCATGATCCAGGCCTCAGCTCCGGACGGATCGACCCGGGGGTCGTGGTCGTAGGTCAGGGAGACCGCTCCGCCAAAGTCGGAGCCGTAGAGGGAGAAAATATAAAGCATCAGGTCTTCGTAGTACCTGCCGAACGAGGCGAAAAATTTCTGAGATCCGCTCCCCCCCGGTTGGTAGACGATGCCGATCCGCGGCGCAACCTGGTCGAGGATCTTCTGGTGCACTTTGCCGTCGGTGGCCACGATGAACTGCCCGTCCCAGCGCAAGCCGAAATTGAGGCGGAGCTTCCGGGAGACCTCCCAGGAATCCTGGACGAACAGCGACGGGATGCGGTTTTTCAGGATCCCGCCGTAGCGGAAGGTCCAATCCCAGAAGCTTTGGTCCGTGTAGCGCGTGATGCTGGAATAGACGCCTTCCGAATCCAATTTATTCTCCCTGTACTCCATTCCCGCCTTCAGGTTATGACGGCCATTGGACCACGTGCCCTTCAAGCAGAAGGTGATCTCGGTGCTGAGGCTGTCGTTCCAACCCGCCGAGCCGCCGCTGATGGTGCTGGCCTCGGCATCGACAAAAGCGCGCTCGTTCTTACCGGTTGCGGTGGCCGGAAGGTGCGTGTTTTTGCGGTTGATCCAGGAGGCGGTGCCTTCGACCAGGAACCGGTCGCTGAAAAAATGCGTCGCCTTCAGGCTGAAATTCAACCCGCCGCGCTGGACAACATCCAAATAGGGATCGGGATTCAAGCTGACATAGGGTTCAAAGATCCCCAGGGCATCTCCGACCGCATGGCGTTCGCTCGGGTCGCCGAGTATCGTTAAGACCAGGTTGGTTTTTCGCGCCGCCTGCCAGGTAAGTTTGCCGGCGAAGGTCTGGATGTTGCTTTTGTCCAGGAAAAAACCCTGGCCGGGGAGTTCCACCTCCTCGCGCTCGAAGGCCGGATTGAACGCCGCGAAGAACCACAGTTGGTCGCGCACGATCGGCCCGCCCAGGCTGATGCCTAGGTCGTACTGGGAAAAGTCGCCGCCGCGCGGCTCCAGGCTCCCCACCCTGGGGTCACCGGAAAAGCGGTTGCCGGTGAAGAACCCGAACGCCTGCCCGGAGAATTCGTTTCCTCCCGACGAGGTGATGACGTTGACGATCCCGCCCAAAGAGCTGCGGTATTCCGCTTCATAGCCGCCGGTCTTGATCTCGATCTCGCGGACGAAATTGTAGGGCAGGCGCGTGCCGGTGAGACCGGTGTAGGGATCGGTGGTCTCGATGCCGTCGACAAAGTACTTGTTCTCCAGGCCCGAGGAGCCGGCGAAGTTCGCTTCCGTGCCATAGGGGTCCTGTACCGCGTGGGGCAGGAGCGCCGTCAGGCTGCGGTAATCCCGCGCCACCGGCAATTTTTCAACGGTGCGGATGTCCAGGTTGGAGCCGCCGCTGGTGGTGGTGACATCGAGGATCGGACGCTCCCCGGAGACGACGATGTTGTATTCGAGTGCTTTCAAGTCAAGCCGGATCTCTCCCAGCGAGGTCGTCTTTCCCAGGCGGACCGAGACATCGTTAATGCTCACCTCCTGGAAATCCGCATGCTGGATCCTGACGATGTAGGTCCCCACGGGCACGGCCAGGATAAAAAAACGACCCCGCTCGTCCGTAGCGGCCTCGCGTGTTCCCTGGAGGTTGGCTCCCGAGGCCAAGATCCTGATCCCCGGCATGGGAAATCCCTCTGCAACCAGGATCGTGCCGTCCAGGTTTCCCGTGACCTCCTGGGACCACATGGAAATGGTTGAAATGAATATCGCCAACAGGATCGTCAGACTTTTTACTTTCATACTTTCTCCTTCACCGCTTCACCGGACCCAGCCAGCGGTGGAGCCAAGCCAGGGTTTCCTTCACGATCTCGTTCCTCGACGGGACATGGTCGGTCTGGTACACCTTCCATAGTTTAGCCTCGGCCGGAGTTCCCAGAAGCGCAAACATCGGTCGTTGCGATGTTTCGGGAGCCACCCACATGTCGTATTCCCCATTCAGCATCAGCGTCGCTGTCTTTACATGGGCCAGGTAATTGAATGGATGCACCTCGGAGCGGAGATCCTTCAAGGACATCAAGCCTCCGCCGATGAGGACGCCGGCCCGGATGCGCTCCTCGACAGCCAGGTAAACCGGCGCCATCACTGCCCCCCAGCTCAGACCCTCCATGGCGAGCTTCCGGCTGTCGATATCCGGTCGGGTCTCCAGGAAGTCGATGCATCTCCGGAAATCCTTGACCTGCTGGATCAGTATTTCACTGTATTGATGCTGATGGGAAGACCAGTTATCTTGAATGCGAGCCATGGCGTCGTTTCCGCGCTCGAAATATCCCTTGTACACGGGACAGACGACCGCCCGGCCGGTCTTGACGAGAAAGGACAGGTACATGGTAAATTCATACCAGTTTTCAATGTCCTGGCTCGATCTTTGAGACGAGACGCCGTTGGCGTTCACAAAAATTACGGCCTGGTAGGGAGGGGCGGAGTTCCTGGGCAGGAAAAGCCAGACCGGGACACGCTCGCCGCCGTAAGCAGCATTGAAGCTGACTTTTTCCCGAGTCCATTCGGGATTTTCCTTTTTCGACTCCAGCCTGACCTTCAGATTTGCTTTATCATAGGAAAATTGTCTCTTGTAGACTTGAAAGATGGCATCGTCAACCGGCCTGTGTTCAGCGAGATCATCTGTTTCGCCGGCGATTTGATAGTCCTGAAAGGCCGCCGATGGAATTTTTTCCGGCTCAGGATAAACGGCGCAGCGGAACCCATTCTGGCTCGAGCGATCCATGCCCGGCACCTGGTTCACGTTGTCGAGCAAATAGGTGGGATCTCCCCAGGCGCAGCCCATGATCGTTTTTCCGGCAGGGGATGCGTTCGCGCACCATTCCCGCACATTGCCGGCCATGTCAAAAGCGCCGAAGGCCGTCACTCCCGGCAGGCTTCCCACCGGAACCGGACCTTTCCCCTGGAAATTGCTGAAAGGAGCTAAAAGGGATGAACTCCCCATGCCTGCGAGTGAATCCACTTGCCCGGGCAAGTGAATGCCGCTGGCGATCGTCCAGTGGTAAATTGTCGGCAAGGACTTCCCGAAAAATTCGGCGCATGCGGCCGCCTCGTACCAGCTGACTCCCGACACCGGATATTCGGCTTGTCCCTCGGGATAGTCTCCCGCCCCCCACCCGGCCGGGCCGGGCTGACCGGTTTGGTCGACGAACGCCTTGATTGCGGTCTCCCAGGCCAATTCTTTTCCGTCCTTGACCAATCGCTCCTTCCATAATTTCTTGTTCCCGTATCCGTCGGCGTTGATGAATTCCTTGAATTGCCTGTTTGTGACCTCGTGCCTGTCGATGAAAAAATCAGCCAATGTGCCGGCGGCGGTCTCCGCTCCCGCGACCCGCACCATGCCGCGTGGGATCTTCTCTTTTTCGTCAAGGACTCTTGCCAGATCATACGGGATGAAGAGGTCGGGCTTCTTCCAATCGATGGCGTAAGTCGTAGCTGCAGCCAAAACCGTTTCATGGCCCTCTTTTTCCATTTTCCATCTGAAGATCCCGATCGGCAGCCTGATCCGCTTCAAAGGAGATATTCCAAGGTATTCCCATTCGCTCTCCGGGGCCATGTATTCCTTCATGAATATCCTTGCCCCGGGAGGATCGGTCTTGATGTTGGCACTCAGGGAGCATTTGGCAAAGATGCCGGCCAATTTAGGATCGCGCGGGATGATGGCTTCGATCTTTTTCGCGAGTTGGTAGACGGGGAGGAGGTCCCGCCAGGCATTATTTTCCTCGATCAGCTTTTCGGCCTGCGGCAGGGCCTCTTTCTCGGCCCACCTGACCAGGGTCTGGTGCCGCAGATATAGAACCGCTGCCGGGATCAGAACGCCAAGGGCCAGGAGGACGGGGATCACGATCCTTGGCCGCAGTAGGAAGCGCCGGAAATTGAAGGCAACCATTTCCGGGGCCACGATACCCTGATGGATCTGCTTGAGCTCTTTTAGGAACTCGCCCGCAGACAGAACGCGATTTTCCGGCTTTTTCGCCAATGCCTTGTGAACGATGCGCTTGATGTCGTCAGGGATGTCGCTCCTGACTTTCGAAATCGATTCCGACTCCTCGTTGATCACGGCATACAGCATAGCCTGGTCGTATTCGCCCTTGAAGGGCAGGGTGCCGGTCAGCATCTCGTAAAGGATCACCCCCAGCGACCAGATATCGGTGCGCTGGTCCACTTCCTTGCCCATGGCCTGCTCGGGCGACATGTAGGCCACGGTGCCCAGGGTGGTGCCGCTCTTGGTCAGCCGCGTCAGCCCCTTGAGCTTGGCCAGGCCGAAGTCCACGATCTTGGCCACTCCCTGTTCGGTGATCATGATGTTGGCCGGCTTCAGGTCGCGGTGGACGATGCCCTTGGCGTGGGCGGCGGCGAGGCCGGAGGCGATCTGCATGGCAATGTCGAGAACCTCAGGAATCGGTATACGGTTTACGGTGGACGGTGAACGGTTGACGGCGATCAAATCTTTTAACGTCCGGCCCTCGACGTATTCCATGGCGATGAAGACCTGGCCCTCGTGCTCGCCGATCTCGTGGACCGTGATGATGTTCGGATGGTTCAGTGCCGCCGCAGCCTTGGCCTCGTGGATGAAGCGCTTCCTCTCCTCCTCGTCGGCGCTGAACTGCGGCGGCAGGAATTTCAGCGCCACCTTGCGCTCGAGCTTGGTGTCCTGGGCCAGAAAAACTTCACCCATTCCCCCAGCCCCGAGCTTCTCGAGGATTCGGTAATGGGAAATGGGTTTACCGATCATGCTTTATCCCCATGTGCTCAAAAAATGATTTCCATCCCCAGCCTGGCCGACATGGGCGGGAAATAGGCGGTGGGATGCATGTAGAGCGGATTGGGATCCGTCTGCTTGCCAAATTCATCCACGCCGTAATAATGCCTTTGCTCGTAGGTTACGGGCGTCCTCCGGCTGCCGATGTGAAAGAGATCGAGGATGATCCGCGGGGCGATCTTTTTCCCGATCACGTTTCTCATCTCGTATCCGACCCGGATATTGAGGTCGGCGATCGCTGGCGTTCTTCCGGCGGTGCCTCTCTGGGTCAGGAACTTCCACCAGCCGTAAACCTGGGTCTGCGTTCCCAATTCACTGAGGGGCGTGCCGCTCTGCCATAGAAAAAAGGTTCCGATGGAGAGCCCGAAGGGGAAGCGGTAGTAACCGAAGATCTTGAAGACGTGGGGCCGGTCATTCGGCAGAAGCCCGGTGGCAAGAAGCACTTGCTCCGGGGAATCAAAGTACCCGGTGACGTTCGACCGATAGTCGCCCATATCCTGGGCAAACAGGCCGGGATAGTTGCCATAGGAACGGGAAAGGGTATACGAGGCGGAAAAATCGAAGTACTTCCCTCCGGATTTCTGGAACGTCAGCTGCAGGCCGAGGTATTCCCGCTCCATCTTAGGCGTGTCTTCGAGGGGAGGGCTCCCGGGGTTTCCGACGTAGAAGTTCCCGTCAATGGGGTTGAACCCGTCCTCGATGGCGTTCCGCAGATTGCGGTAGATTCCCAAGGCGCCAAATTTGTATTTGCTGTTCAAGGCCCGCTCATAGCCCAGCGTGAACTCGTCATAGTGCTGGCCCTGGAGCCCCATGATCTCCTGCTGGATCTTGCCGCTGGTCGGGTAATCGCTTCCGCCTGAAGGGTCCAGCCGCGGATCATGATCATACACGATCCAATGCCAAACGGCGCCCTCCCGCATGTACATGGTCATGAGATAGGTGGATAACTCCCCGTAGAAGCGGCCGAATGAGCCGAAGATCCTGCTGACGCCGATCCGGCCGGGCTGGAAGACGAAGCCGATCCGCGGCTGAAATTCGTCGGTGATCTCCTGGCTGACCTTGCCATCCGATCCGACAAGGAATTCCGCGCTCCAGCGCAGGCCGAGATTGAACTGCAGGCGCTCGCTGGCCCTCCAGGAATCCTGCGCGAAGAGGGCCGGGATGCGGTTGCGGACGATCCCGTTGCCGCTGAAGGGCTGGAGAACGTACTGATCCTCCGCGAAGCGCGCCAACAGATTCTGGTCTGTGTAGGAATCCAGCTTGTTGTTCCGGTATTCGAAGCCGGCCTTGAAAATGTGATCCCCAAGCACCAGGGTTCCCTTGCAGGCAGCGGTAGTTTGAAAACTATCTCCATCCGTTTCACCCCAATGGCCTCCGGATATGATCCCACCGGAAAAGGCGTCCCAATAACAGAGCTCGTTTTTTCCGCGTTCCGTGGCCGGTCCGATCCTGTTGCGCCTGATGTTTTGGGCCAGCGAAGCTTCCAGGAAGAAGTTCCTGCTAAACACGTAGTTGCCGCTGGCCATGAAGTTATATCCGCCTTCGGTGATCCGGGTGAGCATGGGATCCGGATTCAAGGCGGATGCTACGGTCACGAATAATGGCGTGCTGATGGAGTAATGTTCGGCAGGATCTCCGATCACCGTAAAAACGAAATTCGCTTTCGCAGAGGGCTGCCAGGTCAGTTTCCCGGCAAAAATGTTCTGGGTCAATTTATCCTCGTGGTACGTAAGCCCCGGAATAAGGACATTCTCCCGCTTGACGATCGGATTAGTTGCTACAAAAAACCAGAGCTTGTCGCGGACGATCGGGCCGCCCAGGCTCAATCCAATGTCGTATTGGGCGAACTTTCCCGTGCTTGGCTCCAGTTCCGCGCGGATCGCCGTTTGCGAAAAGTTGTTGTTGGTAAAAAAGCCGAAGAGCTGGCCGCTGAATTCATTCCCTCCCGAATAGGTCACGGCATTGACCAGCCCGCCCATGGAGCTGCGGTACTGGGCCTCGTAGCCGCCGGCCTTGACTTCGATCTCCTTGACGAAATTGTAGGGCAGGCTGGTGTTCTTGTAGCGCATATAGGGATCGGAGACGTCGATGCCGTCGATGGCATACATATTGTCCGAACCCGAAGCGCCGGAGACATTGACATCATCACCGTAAGCGCTGGCATTGGCTCCCGGGAGTATGGACATGACGCTGCGGTAGTCCCGGGCCACAGGAAGATCCTTGATCGTGCCCGCGACCAGGTTCGACCCGACGGCCGTGGAAGTCAGGTCGATGAGCGGGGGCTTGCCGTATACATCGATCTTGTAGGCCTCCATGGCCTTTGATCGTAGCCGTATCTCCCCGAGGAATGCGGTTCCCCCCAGCCTGACCCTGACGTTCTCCAACTCAGCATCCTGGAATTCCACTTTCTGTAACTTGACAGTGAAGTCGCCGCTCGGAAGTGCGAAAAAGCGAAAGTAGCCACGGCCATCGGTATGGGACTCGCGAATGCCCTGCATGCCTGTGCCCGAGACGATAACCCGGACCCCGGCCAGCGGCAGTCCTTCGGAATCAAGGACGCGGCCCTCCATGTTGCCCGTGACTTCCTGGGCCGCGAGGCTCAAGGAGAGAAGCAAAAGCATCCCGACCAGGGACGCCCACTGTTTCGCCATGGTGCCCTCCTTTCCGGTCATCTCTGCACTCTGCTCATCGTTTCACCGAGCCCAGGAACCTGTCGAGCCAGGCCAGAGTCTCCTTGATGAGCTCGTTGCGCGGGATGTAGTGGTCCGAATCGTAGACTTTCTGTTCCTTTTGGTTACTCGGCGTGCCTAATCGCTCGAACATGAGCCTGGCGTTGGTCTCATATGGAAAGAATAGGTCATACTTGCCGTTGAGCATTAATGTGGGGGTTTTCACCCGCGTGACATAGTTCATCTGGTTGACTTCGGGGCGGATGGGGCCGGACCCAAAAAAATAGATAAAATAACCCCCGTTCTGGAGAATGCCAGCCTTGAGTCGCTGATCCAATGCCATGACAATGGGCCCTGTCCAGGCACCTTCGCTGTACCCCATGTAAGCAAGCCTTTGCTGATCGATGTCGGAGCGGGACTGCAGGTAGTCAAGGCAGCGGAAAAGATCCTTGATTTTCATGATCAGCCATTCACTGAATTCGCGTGTGGAGCAATCGCTATCAATGACCTGATAATGAACCCAGTCGCCGCGCTCGAATGTCCCTTTCAAAACCGGATAAAGGACGGCGCGGCCGTTCTTGACGATGAAGGAAAGGAACAGGTCGAATTGAAAATCCTTTTCCAGGTTATCACTGGAAGCGGCCGAATCAACGGCGGAGCCCGGGTAGAAAATGACCGTCTGAAAAGGAGGCCGGCTGTTCCTGGGCAGGAAGAGGTAAGCGATCACCCTTTCGTTGCCATAGGCGGCAGCGAATGTGACCTTCTCCTGGATCCAGTCCCTGGAGTTTTCTTTCCTCCATGCCAGTCGGGCATTGAGAGCGCTCTTGTCGTAAAGGAACAGTTCTTTGTAGACCTGAAAAACAGCGTCTTCTGCCGGTTTCATCTTCTCAAGATCATGTTCTTCCTGGGGTTGGACGGCAGCAAAAGCCGATCCGGGAATCATCTTTTTATCAATATACTGGGCGCAGCGAAACCCTGTCCTGGGGGAGCGTTCGAATGGCGAAGCCTGGTTCAGGTAGGCGAACATGTAGGTGGCGTCGTCCCAGGCGCCGCCGCGGACGGCCCGGCCCTGCGAGGTCTCGTTCCAGCACCATTCGCGCACGTTTCCGGCCATGTCGTAGTTGTCGAAAGAGGTCATGCCGGCAAAACTGCCCACCCCGGCCGGGCCCCGGCCCTTGAAATTGCTCAGGGGGGCAAGCAAGGAGATATAGTTCCACCAACCCGGCGTTGAGGTGAACTCTCCACAGGCTATGCCCCAATGATGGGTGGTGGGCAGGTTCTTGCCCGCCCATTCGGCATAGGCGGCGGCTTCATGCCAGCTGATCCCGGAGACCGGGAAATCGTCCTGACCCTCGGCATAATCCCCGGCCTGCCATCCAGCCGGCCCGAACCTTCCGGTCTGGTCCACGAAACCCTTGAGCGCTTCCTCTTGGCTCAGTTCTTTTCCCTCTTTGATGAATGGCTGCTTCCAGAATTCATTTTTATGGTACCCGCCGCTGTCGACGAACTCCTTGAACTGCCGATTGGTCACTTCAAAGCGGTCCATGAAAAAGTCACCGATCCTGCCGATGCCCGGAACATCCTCCATGCCCTGGACTCTGACCATGCCGGCCGGAAGGCTTCCCGTTTTGTCCAGCACCCTCATCATTTCGGATGGAACAAATACCCATTTTTCTTTCCAATCAAGAGTATGGGAGGTTGCGGCGGCAAGCACGGTTTCGTACCCTTCTTTTTCCATCTTCCAGCGGAAAAAGCCGATGGGCAGCCTGATCTTTTCGATGGGGGATATGCCAAGATATTGCCATTCGGCTTGCGGATCGCTGTATCCCTTGATGAAGACCTTGGCACCGGCTGGGTCGGTCCTGATGGACAGCTTGAATGCGATCTTGGAGAGGATGGAAGCAAGCTTGGGATCGGCCGGGATGTACTTCTCCGCCTCGATCGCCAGCTTGCAGGCGGCAGCGTATTTTTCGAAGCCGGCCTCGACCAGTTGCTCGATCCGGGGCAATAGCTCATATTTGGCCCGGCGGATATTGGCCTGCTTCTGGAAATACAAGTAGGCGGCAGCCGTGATCACAACGATGACCAAGAGGGCGGGGACTACGATCTTCGGCTGGAAAATAAAACGCCTGAAGTTGAAGGCCACCGTTTCCGGAGCTGTGATGCTCCGATGAAACTGCTTCAATTCTTTCAGTAATTCGTCCGCTGATTGATAACGGTTCTCGGGACGCTTGGCCAGAGCCTTGCGCACAATACGTTGCAAGTCGTCAGGGATGTCGCTCCTGATTTTTGAAACCGATTCCGGCTCCTCGTTGATCACGGCGTAGAGCACGGCCTGGTCGTATTCGCCCTTGAAGGGGAGGGTGCCTGTCAGCATCTCGTAAAGGATCACCCCCAGCGACCAGATATCGGTGCGCTGGTCCACCTCCTTGCCCATGGCTTGCTCGGGAGACATGTAGGCCACGGTGCCCAGGGTGGTGCCGCTCTTGGTCAGCCGCGTCAGCCCCTTGAGCTTGGCCAGGCCGAAATCCACGATCTTGGCCACTCCCTGTTCGGTGATCATGATGTTGGCCGGCTTCAGGTCGCGGTGGACGATGCCCTTGGCGTGGGCGGCGGCCAAGCCTGAGGAGATCTGCATGGCAATGTCGAGAACCTCAGGAATCGGTATACGGTTTACGGTGGACGGTGAACGGTTGACGGCGATCAATTCCTTCAATGTGTGGCCTTCGACATATTCCATGGCGATGAAGACCTGGCCCTCGTGCTCGCCGATCTCGTGGACCGTGATGATGTTCGGATGGTTCAGTGCCGCCGCAGCCTTGGCCTCGTGGATGAAGCGCTTCCTCTCCTCCTCGTCGGCGCTGAACTGCGGCGGCAGGAATTTCAGCGCCACCTTGCGCTCGAGCTTGGTGTCCTCGGCCAGGTAGACCTCTCCCATGCCACCGCTGCCGATTTTTTCGATAATCCGATAATGAGCAATCAACTGTCCGATCATGTTAGGCTATAGGCAGCGGGGACGCAGACGCAGCCTCCGGAGCCGATCTTCTCCAGAATACGGTAGTGGGACACGGTCCGGCCGATCATTTTTCTCCCGCTGCCGGCAGCCCGATTCGTTTTCGCAGTGACTGGAAACGGGGATCGGAACGTACCCGGTCGAACACGGGCAGGCCGAGGTAGGGCATGTTGCCGTCGCCCGCGTCGTAGGCGCGCTCGAGCCATTCGATGACGCGGTCTCTTTGCCCGGCACGGGCATAAAAGTTCGCCAGGGTGTAGGCCGTCACTCCGCCCGGCTTCCCGTAGCGCGCGGCCAGCGCATCGGCCAGCCGCTTTTGTGAAATTGGATACCCGCCCTCACCATACCCCTGCTCCAGTGCCTCCAGGAGGTTCCTGTCCTTGGCCCATCGCGACCGTTCAATGGCCATGAGCTCATCAAACATGCCCTTCATGAAGAGCGTTCCGATCAAGGCCGACCTGGCGACCGGGTTATCGGACTGGTGCTTCAATGCCTTGCGGGCCGCCGCGAGGCTCTCGTCGTAGCGGCGCACGAACAGAAGGAGCAGCGAATGGAACGACAGGGCCTTGATGTCGAAGGGATCGAGCTCCAGGGCGCGCTCGATATTCGCCAATGCCTCGTCCTGGCGCCCCATGACCATCAAAAAATGGGAATAAGTGGAGAGCGCCGGGGTGTAGTCCGGATTGATCGCGAGCACCCGCTTCCATGCCCGATCCGCGTCCCGCCAATTCCAATCTCCCCAGGTCAGGATGCCGGCCATGACGCGCAGCGCTTCGCATTCATCTGGATCCAGCTCGAGGGCCCGATATGCCGCTTGCTTCGCTTTGGTAAATGCCTCCTCTGGCGGAGTGATGCCCATCTGCTGGCGGGCGGTCCAAACGCCGGCGATCCCCGCCCAGGCGGCGGCATAATTCGGATCCTTCTCCCTCGCCAAAGTGAAATAGCGTTCCGCCGCTTCCAGGCCTTCCTTGGTCATCGTATGACGATAATGGGTTCCCCTGAGATAGGCTTCGTATGCTTCGGGATCGACGGTGTGCACCTTGGCCAGCCGTGCCTTTTCAGAAGGCAGCAGTTTTAAGGCCAGGGCGCTGGCCACCTTTCCGGCCACGTCATTCTGCAGCGACAGGATGCCCGCCATCTCGCGCTCGTAGGTGTCGGCCCACAGCTGCGCCTGGTCTTCTACCTGGATCAGCTCGGCCGTGACCTTGACCCGGCTTCCCTCGCGCCGGGCGCTGCCCTCGAGCACGAAGTCGACGTTCAGCTCGCGGCCGATCTGGTCGATGGGCGCGTCGCCCTTCTTGTAGCGCATCACCGATGTGCGGGCGATCACGCTCAGGCTTTGCGGATGCAGCCTGCCGAGCCGGACGATCATCTCCTGGGTCAGGCCGTCGCTGAAGTATTCCTGCTCCGGATCGCTGCTCAGGTTGGCGAACGGCAGCACGGCCAGGCGGACGGCATGCGCTGGTGGGGCACCCGGGCCGAGCAGAGCCCGCCTCATCCCGCCGACATTGAGACCGAAAAGGATGGCCAGTGCGGTGGCCGCAGCGGAAAGGCAGAACGATTTTTTTGAGAGAATATTCGCCTTGAGCCCTTGAGTCCTGGCTTTGATCGGTTGCGTTCCTTCCACTGCCGCCTTCAGGTTTGCGGCCAGTTCATTGATGTTTTGATAGCGTTCTTTCGGGTCCTTGGCCAAGGCCCGGCCGACGATGCTCGCCAGGCCGGCGGGCATGTCGGGGCGTGCCTCGGCCAGCGGCTTCGGCTCCTCGTTGAGAATAGCATAGACCACCGCCTGCTCATAGTCGCCGCGGAAGGGGAGGGCGCCGGCGAGCATCTCGAAGAGGATGACGCCCAGCGACCAGACGTCGGTGCGCGGGTCCACGTCCTTGCCCATGGCCTGCTCGGGCGACATGTAGGCCACCGTGCCCACCGTGCTGCCGGTCTTGGTGAGCTTGGTCTGGGAGCCGACCAGCTTGGCAATGCCGAAGTCGAGGATCTTGACTGTATGGTCGTTCGTTACGAAGATGTTGGCCGGCTTGATGTCGCGGTGGACGATGCCCCTGGCGTGGGCGGCGGCCAGGCCCCTGGCGATCTGATCGGCGATGGCCAGGATGTCGGCGATGGGTAGGGGCGAACCCCTGTGTTCGCCCTTCTTCTGGATGTCAATAGAATCCGGGCAGACACGGGGGTCTGCCCCTACATCGGGACGGCCGCCCGCGGGAATGCCCTCGGTGATGCCGCCTCGGGCCATGATCTCTTTCAGGGTCGAGCCTTCGTAGTGGGGCATGACCATGAACATCCGCCCTTCCGCGTCCTCGCCGATGTCGTGCACCGTGCAGATGTTAGGATGGTCGAGCGTTGAGGCGGCGCGCGCCTCGTGGATGAAGCGCGCCTTGGCGTCGGGATCGCGCGACAGCTCGGGCGGTAGGAATTTCAGCGCCACCTTGCGTCCCAGGCGACTGTCCTCGGCCAGCCAAACCTCGCCCATGCCGCCTGAGCCGATCTTTTCAAGAATGCGGTAATGGGAGACGGTCTGGCCGATCATTTTTCTCCCCTTCCATTAGGAAGGTTCATCTTTTTCAGAAGGGCCTGAAAGCGGGGTTCGGAATGAAGCGGATCGAGCATGGGCCACTGTCCCAGATAAGGCATACTTGGGTCGTGGATCTCGTAGCCTTTTTCAAGCCAGGCCAGGGTGCGGCCGTTGTCCCCGGTATAAACGCATATTTGGGCGATATCGAAGGGTAGCACGAAATTATTCCGGGCAAAGGCCTCGATGTCGTCTGCGCCGCGCCTCATGGCCTCCCGAAATCCGCCCGACGCTAATCCTTGATCCAAAGCTTCGGCCATGTCGAAATTGTAGGCGAGCCGGAAGACGAGTCTGACGAAGCCGGCGGCTTCCCTGTCCATCTTCTTTTTTTCTAATTCTATCCAGAGCACTTGCGCGCTGAACATCTCGTTCGGGTTCATTTTCTGCCCCAGGCGGGCTTGGGCGATGGCCTCATTGCTGCGGCCGGCCATGGTGAGGACGACTCCGAAAAGGCCGTGGAACAGGGCGTTGTACGGGTCGAGCCGGACGGCCATCTCGCCCTGCTCGATCGCCTCCGGCATGCGTCCCAGATTCGCCAGCAGGTGCGCGTAATAGATCCGGGCGTCGGGGAAACCGGGGTTGATCTCGATGGTCCTCCTGAACTCGGACTCGGCGCCCTGCCAGTCCCAGTCGGTCCAGGCCTTGAGCACCGCCAGGGCGTAGTGGGTCTCGGCGATCGAGTCGTCGAGAACGATCGCCCGCTGGGCCGATTCCCTTGCTTTCGGAGCCGCTTCGGACGGGGGACTCATACCCAGTTGCTGCCGGCCGATCCAGACCAGGGCGATGCCGGCATGGGCCGCGGCGTATTTCGGGTCCTTCTGCAGCGCGAGTTCAAAATACTGCTGGGCGCCGTCCAGGTCGGCGGGGGTGAGCCGGTACCACAATTGCATGCCCCTCAAGCAGGCGTCGTAGGCCTCGGGATTGACCGGGCGCACGTTGGCCAGCTGCGATCTCTCCCCGGGTAGAAGCTTGATGGCCAAGGCTTCGGCCACCCGGCCGGCCACGTCGCCCTGCAACGCCAGGATGCCCGCCATCTCGCGCTCGTAGGTTTCGGCCCACAGCTGCGCCTGGTCTTTTACCTGGATCAGCTCGGCCGTGACCTTGACCCGGCTTCCTTCGCGCCGGGCGCTGCCCTCGAGCACGTAATCGACGTTCAGTTCGCGGCCGATCTGGTCGATGGGCGCGTCGCCTTTCTTGTAGCGCATCACCGAGGTGCGGGCGATCACGCTTAGGCTCTGCGGATGCAGCCTGCCGAGCCGGACGATCATCTCGTGGGTCAGGCCGTCGCTGAAGTATTCCTGCTCCGGATCGCTGCTCAGGTTGGCGAAGGGGAGCACGGCTAGGCGGACGATGCCGGGAACGACATCCCTTGGAGCGAACAGCTGGCTGCGGATGCCGCCAATGTCGAGTGCCAGAAGAAACGCCAGCGCGCCGACCGCGGCGGAAAGGCAGAGTGCTTTTCTTGAAAATCGGCTCGTCGCGAATCTTTTGGCCCTGGCTTTGATTGGCTGAGTTCCTTCAGCCGCCGCCTTCAGGTTTGCAGCCAGATCATTCATGCTCTGATAGCGATCGGCAGGATTTTTTGCCAGGGCCCGGACAACGATGTTTGCCAGGCACGCCGGGACTTCGGGCCTCAGAGCGCCGAGCGGCTTCGGTTCTTCGTTGAGGATGGAGTAGGCCATCGCCTGCATGTACTCACCCAGGAAAGGTGTTTTTCCCGAAATCATCTCATATAGGATGACTCCAAGGGACCAGATGTCGGTGCGTTGGTCGACATCTTTTCCCGACGTTTGCTCAGGTGACATGTAGGCCGCCGTTCCCAGGGTGGTGCCCGTCTTGGTCAACTTGGTCTCGCCGCCGGCCAGCTTGGCGATGCCGAAGTCGAGGATCTTGACCGTATCGTCGTTCGTTACGAAGATGTTGGCCGGTTTGATGTCGCGATGAACAATCCCTTTGGCGTGGGCGGCGGTCAGGCCGGAGGCGATCTGCATGGCAATGTCGAGAACCTCAGGAATCGGTATACGGTTTACGGTGGACGGTGAACGGTTGACGGCGATCAATTCCTTTAACGTCCGCCCCTCGACATATTCCATGGCGATATAAACCCGGCCCTCATGCTCGTTGATCTCGTGGACCGTGACGATGCTGGCGTGGCTGATGGCCGCCGCTGCCCGCGCCTCATGGAGGAACCTTTGTTTTGCTTCGGCGTCCTGGGTGAGTTCAGACGGCAGGAACTTGAGGGCCACGGTGCGCTTGAGTTTCGTGTCCTCGGCCTGGTACACGATTCCCATGCCCCCGTGGCCGATTTCCTTGATTATCCTGTAATGAGCAACGATTTTCCCAATCATGGTTTTACTTTTGGTGCCATGGAGATTTGCCTCCACGCCTGATCCTTTTCAGGATGCGGTAGTTGGAGACGGCTCTGCCGATCATGGGCTCACTTCACCCGCGGCGTCACCGGGCCCAGGTACTTGTCGAGCCAGGCCAGGGTCTCCTTGATGTACTCGTTGCGCGGCGGGATATGGTCGGTCTCGTAAACCAGCAGCCTCTTGTGCGCCGCCGGCGTGCCCAGCAGGTCGAACATGGGCTTGATCGTTGTTTCGAACGAGTTGGTGGTGTCGTAGCGGCCGTTCAGCATCAGCGTCGGGACGTTCACCCTGGGGACGTAGGTCATGCGATTGATCTCGGGGCGCCCGGTTCCATGGACCGATCCCGCCAGCAGCACGCTGGCCTTGAGCCGCTCCTCCACGGCCGTGATGAGTGGTCCCATGTTCCCGCCCCAGCTCATTCCCTGGTAGGCGATCCTGCCGGCGTCGATGTCGGAACGGGTCTCAAGATAATCGATGCAGCGCCTGAAGTCCTTGACTATCTGGAAAACGAGTTCCATGCGCTGGTGGGTGTTTGCCGTCGCGGCTCGGGCCGCCAGCACCGCCGGAGTGATGCGCTCGAAGGTCCCCTTGTAGAGGGGATAGACGGCCGCCCGGCCGCTCTTGACGATAAAGGAGAGGAACATCGGGAATTCATAAAAATTCTCGATATCCGCGCTCGTTCGCTGCCAGGCGGACGCTCCGCCCGGGAAATAGATCACCGCCTGGAAGGGCGGCTCGCTGTTCACGGGCAGGAAGAGGTAGGCCGTGACCCGTTCGTCGCCGTAGGCGGCGGCGAACGAGACCTTCTCCAGGACCCAGCCGGAGGGGTTGGCTTTGCGGCTTTCCACCCGGGCATGCAGTTCGGTCTTGTCGTAATCGTAGAGTCCCCTGTAGACTTGAAAAACCTCTTCGGGAACCGGCTTTATCTTGTACAGGTCCCCAACCGGGGGCAGGCCCACGGGTTGAAACGCGGCCGCGGGAATATCAGCCGGGCGCGGATAGACGGCGCAGCGGAAGCCGTTCTTTGGCAGGCGCTCCATGGCCGGGGCCTGGCTGACGTCCGTAAACATGTAGGGGTTGTCGTCCCAGGCGCCGCCGCGGATCACCCTCCCATGCGGGGCCTCGTTCCAGCACCACTCCCTGACGTTTCCGGCCATGTCGAATGCGCCGTAGGACGTGATGCCCGGCAGGCTGCCGGCCGGCAGGGTGCCCTTGCCCCGGAAATTGCTGAAGGGAGCGAATACGGCAAACCCCCCCAGCTGCGGCAGTTGGATGACCGGCGTAGCCTCTCCCCGGGCGAGCCCCCAATGAAGGGTGCTGGGCAGGCTTTTTCCGGCAAACTCCGCGTAGGCCGCCGCCTCGTACCAGCTGACCCCGGCCACGGGATGGTCCCCCTGTCCCTCCGGGAAGTCCCGCGCCTGCCAGGTTGACGGTCCAGGCTGCCCGGTCTGGTCCACGAAAGAACTGAGCGCCTCTTGCCAAGAAATTTCCTTGCCGTCACGAAAGAATGGATGCTTCCAGAATTTCCTGTCGGCATAGCCGCCGGCATCCACGAACTCCTTGAATTTTCTGTTGGTGACCTCGCAGCGGTCGATGAAGAAATCCTCCAGCTTGCCTGCCCGCGTCTGGGCTCCAGTGACCCGCACCATGGCGGGTGGGATGGACCCTTTCTTGTCGAGTGTTCGCACGAAGTCGCAGGGAATGATGGTGTTTCGATCCTGGTAGTCGCCGTTCCAGGTGGAGGCGGCGGCCAGGACTGGTTCGTAGCCCTCTTTTTCCAGCTTCCAGCGGAAAATGCCGACCGGCAGCCGGATCTTCTCCAGCGGCGTGAGGCCCAGGCTGCGCCATTCGCCGTCCGGCTCGCCGTATTCCTTCATGTACACCCTGGCCCCGCCCGGTTCCGTGCGGATATGGATGCGGAAGGAGCACTTGGCGAAAAGCTCGGCCAGGCGGGGATCGTTGGGAATGATCATCTCGGCCTGCTCGGCGAGGCGGAAGGCCGGCCCCAGATTGCGCCAGGCGTCGTTCTCCTCCACGATGCTGGCGATCTGGGGCAGGAGCGTCTCCCGGGCCCAGCTTATCCTGGCATGGTGCCTGAAATAGATGAACGATGCCGTTGCCAGGGCCCCGACGACCAGCAGCAGCGGGAGGGCGACCTTCGGCCGCAGCAGAAGGCGTGCCAGGCCGGGGCCTTGCGCAGCGGGCGCCGCCGCGCCGGCAGCGAGCGGTTTAAGGTCCTGGAGCATTTCGCTCGCCGTCTGATAGCGGTTCTTGAGGTCCTTGGCAAGGGCCTTTAGCACGAGGCGCTGGAGCGGGTCGGGAATATCGTTCCTGGTTTTCGCCAGCGGCTCCGGCTCCTCGTTGAGAATGGAGTAGACCACGGCCTGCTCGTAGTCGCCGCGGAAGGGGAGGACGCCGGCGAGCATCTCGTAGAGGATGACCCCCAGCGACCAGACGTCGGTGCGCGGATCCACCTCCCGGCCCATGGCCTGCTCGGGCGACATGTAGGCCACCGTGCCCACCGTGCTGCCGGTCTTGGTCAGCTTGGTTTTGCTTCCCGCCAGCTTGGCGATGCCGAAGTCGAGGATCTTGACCGTATGGTCGTTCGTTACCAGGATGTTGGCCGGCTTGATGTCGCGGTGGACGATGCCCCTGGCGTGGGCGGCGGTCAGGCCCCTGGCGATCTGATCGGCGATGGCCAGGATGTCGGCGATGGGTAGGGGCGAACCCCTGTGTTCGCCCTTCTTCTGGATGTCAATAGAATCGGGGCAGACACGGGGGTCTGCCCCTACATCGGGACGGCCGCCCGCGGGCATGGCCTCGGTGATGCCGCCCCGGGCCAGGACCTCTTTCAAGGTGGATCCCTCGTAGTGGGGCATGACCATGAACATCCGTCCCTCGGCGTCCTCGCCGATGTCGTGCACCGTGCAGATGTTGGGGTGGTCGAGCGCCGAGGCGGCGCGCGCCTCGTGGATGAAGCGCGCCTTGGCGTCGGGATCGCGCGACAGCTCGGGCGGCAGGAACTTGAGCGCCACGTTGCGCCCCAGGCGACTGTCCTCAGCGAGAAAGACTTCTCCCATGCCGCCTGAACCGATCTTCTCCAGGATGCGATAATGGGAGATGGTCCGGCCGATCATTTTACTTCACCGCACGGTAGCCCCATCCGCTTTAAAAGGGCTTGGAAGCGTGGGTCGGGGCGAATGTCGTCAAAACAGGGGTACCCGAGGTACGGCAGTCCCGGATCATGAACCTCCATACCTTTCTCCAGCCATTCGATGGTTTTATCCTTCTCCCCCGCCACGGCGTAAAAGGTCGCGATATCGAACGGCAAACAGAAAACCTCGGTTAAGCGGGCGATCAGGGCCTCGGCCGTGCGTTTCATCGCCTCGGCGTATCCTCCCCGGGCATAACCCTCTTCCAATGCAGCGTCGATCCTCTTGTCGTCATAGACGATTCGCACGAAGGCTTTAGCGTTCTCGAAGGCCTCATTATTCATCCCCTCCACTTCGTGCATGGCCAGCATCAGGACGTTCGTCGCGACGGGAAAACCCGGTTGAATGAGAAGGGCCTCCCGGGCCGCGACGATGGCCTCCTGGTAGCGGTGTTGCATATATAGGACGAATGCATGCCAGCCGTGCATCAGCGGGTTGAACGGGTCGAGCTCGACGGCTCGTTTGCCGTGAATCAGGGCCTCTTCGCCATGCCCGATGATCATCAGGAAATGGGCGTACATCGCCTGAGCGCTGGCGACGTTGGGATTGAGTTCGAGGGTCCGGCGCCAGGATCCCCAGGCGCCGTCCCAATCCCAATCGATCCATGTCCTGACCCCGGCCAAGGCCTCGTGGGCGTCGGCAAGATTTTCATCCAGCTCGATGGCCCGCAGGGCCGCGGCCTTGAACTTTGGACCCGCCTCCTTGGTCGGCGCGTAGCCAAACTGGGTGCGGACGGCCCAGACAAAGGCGCGACCGACGTAGGCAGGCGCATAGGAGGGGTCCTTCTCGAGGGCCAGGTCGAAGCATTTCTCGGCGATGTCTAGATCCTCGGGTGTTATCTTCATCCAATGGAAGGAGCCCCTTAGGTATGCTTCATGGGCCTCGGGATTGACGGTCCGGATGGAAACCAGACTGGCTCGCTCGGAGGGCAGCAGCTTGAGCGCCAGCGCGTCGGCTACCCGGCCGGCCAGGTCGCTCTGCAGCGCCAGGATGCCCGCCATCTCGCGCTCGTAGGTGTCGACCCATAGTTGAGCCTGGTTCTTCACCTGGATCAGCTCGGCCGTGACCTTGACCCGGCTTCCCTCGTGCTGGGCGCTGCCCTCGAGGATATAATCCACGTCAAGCTCCCGGCCGATCTGGTCGATGGGTGTGTCGCCCTTCTTGTAGCGCATCACCGAGGTGCGGGCGATTACGGTCAGGTTCTTCGGGTGCAGCCTACCGAGCTGGGCGATCATCTCCTGGGTCAGGCCGTCGCTGAAATATTCCTGCTGCATGTCGCCGCTCAGGTTGGCGAACGGCAGCACGGCCAGGCGGACGGCATGCGCTGGTGGGGCACCTGGGCCGAGCAGAGCCCGCCTCATCCCGCCGACATTGAGACCGAAAAGGATGGCCAGTGCGGTGGCCGCAGCGGAAAGGCAGAACGATTTTTTTGTGAATATTTTCGTCCCGCGCCCTTCAGTCCTGGCTTTGATCGGCTGTGTGCCTTCGGTCACCGACTTCAGATCCGCAGCCAGTTCATTGATGTTTTGATAGCGTTCTTTCGGTTCCTTGGCCAGTGACTGCAGGATGACGCGCTCCAGATTCTCGGACATGTCGGGGCGTGCCTTGGCCAGCGGCTCCGGCTCCTCGTTGAGGATGGCATAAACCAGCGCTTGTTCGTAGTCGCCGCGGAAGGGGAGGGCACCGGCGAGCATTTCGTACAAGATGACCCCCAGTGACCAGACGTCGGTGCGCTGATCCACCTCCCGGCCCATGGCCTGCTCGGGGGACATGTAGGCCACGGTGCCCACGGTGCTGCCGGTCTTGGTCAGCTTGGTTTTGCTTCCCGCCAGCTTGGCGATGCCGAAGTCGAGGATCTTGACCGTACCATCATTGGTGACGAAGATGTTGGCCGGCTTGATGTCGCGGTGGACGATGCCCTTGGCGTGGGCGGCGGTCAGGCCCCTGGCGATCTGATCGGCGATGGCCAGGATGTCTGCGATGGGTAGGGGCGAACCCCTGTGTTCGCCCTTCTTCTGGATGTCAATAGAATCGGGGCAGACACGGGGGTCTGCCCCTACATCGGGACGGCCGCCCACGGGCATGGCCTCGGTGATGCCGCCCCGGGCCAGGACCTCTTTCAAGGTGGATCCTTCGTAGTGGGGCATGACCATGAACATCCGCCCTTCCGCGTCCTCGCCGATGTCGTGCACGGTACAGATGTTGGGGTGGTCGAGCGCCGAGGCGGCGCGCGCCTCGTGGATGAAGCGCGCCTTGGCGTCGGGATCGCGCGACAGCTCGGGCGGCAGGAACTTCAGCGCCACGTTGCGCCCCAGGCGACTGTCCTCGGCCAGAAATACTTCCCCCATCCCGCCTGAACCGATCTTCTCCAGGATGCGATAATGGGAGATGGTCCTGCCGATCATGTTTTATCCTCGGCTTGCAAGGTCACGTACTTGGCCATGTTCTCGTCGTACAGCTTTCGCTCCCTGACCAGCAGATCGTGGTAGCGGGGATCGGAGCGCAGGTTGTCGTAGAAGGGGTTATGCTGCAGGCAGGAATAATAGATGTAGGGGACCTCCTCCGTGCCACGAATCTCTTTTTGCAATGCCTGGAAAGCCTCTTCTGCCATTCCCAGCAGGGAATAGACCTCAGAGTTCCGGTAAAGGGCCAGGGCTTTTTCCTTCTCTCCATTCCGGGCGAGGGAGATCGCCTTGTATTTCCGCACCCATTCCGCATTGGGCGTGCGGGCCGCGCCCCTGGCCAGAATTTCATCGGCCTTGGCGTAGCGCTTCAGCCAGATGTTGAGGGCGACATAGCGGCCCGGCCAGATCAGGGGCTCGATGGGGGTAAGGGCGAAATACTTTTCGAAATTCCGGGCCGCCTTCTCGAATTCTCCCTCCCACATCTGACTGCACGCCAGTTTGTAGGGGGCCCATATGTAATTCGGATCGAGTGCCACGGCCCGCCTCAGATAATAGCTGCTCACTTCGTGGAGCCCGGCATACATGTAGCACATGCCGACCAGGAAATTCACCTCGCCGATATTGGCGTTGATCGCCAGCGCCTTGCGAAGGTAGGTGAACGCTCTGTCGTACTCCTTCCTGTATTCGTAAAGCAAATATCCCATCATGGCGTTGCTCAGGGGCGAATCTGGGTCCAGACGGTAAAAGATCTCCGTGTATTTCTTAAGAGCCTGGGAATCGCTTTGGTCGTTGGTCTTGTGAAAATGGTGCTCGTAGGCCCAGCCCAGCCCCATATAGGCCAGGGCATAGCCGGGATCGATGGCGATCGCCCGATTGAACATGTCAACGCCGGCCTGGAAGTCCTCCTCGCGGAAGCTCAGAACAAAGCGTGTCTTGATGTAATGCATCCCTTTCAGGAAGCTCTCGTAGGCCGCCATATTCTCGCTGTGGCCGGCGACCGGGCGGGCCAGGTCGGCTGGCGTGAGCTCCATTTTCAGCGCCTCGGTGATCGCCTGCGAGATCTCGTCATAGAGGACGAAAACGCTGCCGGCGGCGCGGTCATAGATCTTCGTCCAGACGGGAGCGTCGTCGGCGGCGGTGACGAGCTGGACGCTCACGCGCATATTGTCCTTTTCCCTCGTGACGCTGCCGGCCAGTATGTTGCGCACCCCCAGTTCGCGGCCGATCTCGCTGACCGAGCTATCGCGGCGCTTGTACGACATGACCGTGGTCAGCGAGATGACCTTCAGCTGGCCAAGCCGGCTCAGGCGGCTGATGATGGCGTCGGTCATGCCGTCGCAGAAGAATTCCTGGTCGCGGCCGGGGCTGAAGTCGCGCAGGGGCATGACGGCGATCGAGTTCTTCCAGACGACGCCCTGGCCGGGCAAAGGGGCCGGTTCCTTCTTCCCCGGGGTCAATAAATAGCCCGCCGCCGCCATGATTGCGAGCAGGAGGATCCACGCGGCGGCCTTGAGCCCGTGATGAAGTTTCCGCCGCCCGGGCTGCCTCCCCTGTGTCGAATGCTTCCGCCCGGCATCGCCCTCTTTGTTCGCCCGGCGCAGGTCGGCGAGCAACTCGTCGGCGTGCTGGTACCTCTCCTCCCTGTTCTTGGCCAGCGCTTTGGATAGGACGCGATCCATCTCCGGGGGGACGCCGCGGCGCAATGCGGTGACCGGTTCGGGTTCTTCGTTCAGGATGGCGTAGACCACCGCCTGGTCGTACTCGCCGGCGAACGGCAGCCTGCCGGTCAGCATCTCGTAGAGGATGACGCCCAGCGACCAGATGTCGGTGCGCGGGTCCACCTCCCTGCCCATGGCCTGCTCGGGCGACATGTAGGCCACCGTGCCCACCGTGCTGCCGGTCTTGGTCAGCTTGTTTTTGCTTCCCGCCAGCTTGGCGATGCCGAAGTCGAGGATTTTGACCATATGGTCATTCGTTACCAGGATGTTGGCCGGCTTGATGTCGCGGTGGACGATGCCCTTGGCATGGGCGGCGGTCAGGCCCCTGGCGATCTGGGAGGCAATGCCCAGGATGTCGGCGATGGGTAGGGGCGAACCCCTGTGTTCGCCCTTCTTCTGGATGTCAATAGAATCCGGGCAGACACGGGGGTCTGCCCCTACATCGGGACGGCCGCCTGCCGGAATGGACTCGGTGATCCCGTCCCGGGCCAGAACCTCTTTCAAGGTGGATCCCTCGTAGTGGGGCATGACCATGAACATCCGCCCTTCCGCGTCCTCGCCGATGTCGTGCACGGTGCAGACGTTGGGGTGGTCGAGGGCGGAGGCGGCGCGCGCCTCGTGGACGAAGCGCGCCTTGGCGTCTGCGTCCCGCGACAGCTCCGGCGGCAGGAACTTCAGCGCCACGTTGCGCTCGAGCTTTGTATCCTCGGCCAAAAACACATCTCCCATGCCCCCTGACCCGATCTTTTTCAGGATGCGGTAATGGGAGACGGTCTGGTTAATCATGTTTTTTTAGCTGGGCCAGCTTTTGCCTGGCGTCAGCGATCTCAGGATGATCGGGATCGGCCCGGTTCCAGAGTTCCAGGAATTTATCATATGCCGTTGCGGCTTTGGACCCATAACTCTTTTGCTCATACAGTTTGGCTAAGCGGTACCAATACTTGGGATGGAGATAGCGGCGGTAATGACTTTTCGGGTCAAACTTCAATAAGGATTCATACTCGCGGATGGCCTGGTCCAACTCCCCGGTTCGGATATACGCCCTGGCCAGCGTATCTTTCAAAAAAGGAAAATTGTGGCTCATGATCTCCGGGCGGTCAAGATCGGGGATGATCGGCTGCGGGGCGGTTTTCAGCATGGCAATGGCCTCCCGGGCGCGTCCCGCGGCCAGAAGTATCTCGGCCTGGAGCTGGCTTGCCGTGCGGCCGATCTGCCCGGACAGCCTCATATTCCGATCATTGTCCCTGGGCAGCAGGGCGCTGGCTTCGGTCATGTTCCTCGTGGCCGAACTCCAATCGCCATCCAGGCTATCGAATTGTGCCGAAAAAAGATGATAGACCGCCTGATAGGTTTTACTCTCGGCGGGCAGGCTGGCGATGATGAGATCCCTGCCGACAAGCAGGTTCCTCCTGCCCGCAGCGACATTTCTCCTCTCAAGGTCAAACTGGCTTTGCAATAATGCGTAAACCCCCTCGCCGTAGCGGTTGCCCATTGACCGCATGAGCTCGCGGCCCTGGCGCATGTCGTTGTCGCACTGGGAGTACCTGCCGGTCAGGTGATCGATCATGCAGATCACGATATAGGCGCGTGCCTTGACCCCGGGCGAGGATGTGTGCCGGCTCCACTGTTCGATCGATCGCAGGGCTCCGGGGAAATCACCCTTGATCATCAATACCATAGCGATCAGCTCCGCGCCGCTGTAGTCGGGCTTGATAACCATTGTCCGTTTGAATTCGGCTACGGCTTCATCGAGTTTCCCCATCCTGAAAAAAAGATTCCCGAGCAGCTCGTGGGGGGCGGCATCATCGGGAGCGGCGGCGCGCATTCTTTGGGCGTATTCCATGGCTTGGGCATGATCGCCCACATCGGCGTGGAACCTTGACATGGAGGCAAGGGCAAATCCATATTGAGGATCGAGGGCAAGAGCCCGCTGCAAGTACTCCAGGGCCATTGGGCGATCGTTGTATTGACGGTGGAGTGCTCCCAATGCGTACCAGGCATTTTTTTCCAGTGGATACTTGCCTGTCAGCTCTTCCAGGATGCCTCTCCGTCGTTCCTGGTTCTTTTCGATTATGGAAGCATATTCGGCATCGATGTACAGCCGCTCCTTTTCCGTGGCGCGGCTGGCGAATGCCTTTGCCTTTTTAAGAGATTCGGTCTGAGAATTGATGTCCCGCAATCCTCCATGAGCGCGAGAAAGGAGCAGATAGGCGCTGGCAAATGTCGGGTCTATGTTCACCGCTTGTTCCAAGTCGCGGCGCGCATCGTCGTAATAGGATTTTTCGAGGTTGTCCCGCCCCTTGAGAAATGCGTTATAAGCTTCCATGGCCGCGGTGGTGACATCGGCCACCTGCCACTGGACCGATCTCACTTTCTGGGCCGTGAGCCCCACTCCCCGGGCGATCTTCATGCTCAATTCGTCGATCTGGGAGCGGACGATGCTGGCTTCTCCTTCGCCGCTGCTCTTGGCTGTGGTTAAAAGCTTCTTGCTCTCTACATCAAGCACCTTGACGTCGGTCGTGAAAAGGCTGCCGGTTTTGATGAAACTGCCCACGACGATCGCCTGCACCCCTTGCCGATAGCACAAGTCCAACCCCAGTTCACGGTCGATGGCCTGGACATCGTCCTTGCCCGTCTGTTTCAGCAGGTCGCGCAGCCGCTCCCAGGTCACGACCTGGAAGAATCCGGTCTGTTCAAGATTGGTGATCAGCAGGTTGGGGATGGCGATGCGCAGCTTGTCAAAAGCGGGGTCTCCGGTCAGATTGTCGAAAGCGAGCACGGCAATCGAATTATCGATTCTTTCCGGTGGAGTTCCGGCCGCTTGGTGCGGAATGATTTTCCATAGAGCAATGCCGGCCGCTGCCAAAAACGCCAGCGCCAGGAGCGGCAGCTGCAGCCGCTTCCGGCGCAGGCGGACGGTGATCCCGGTGGCGGGATCGGCTGTTTTCCCGGGGACGGCTGCCGGAGGGGATCCGGCTTGCGGCTCCTGCCTTCGCGGGGCCCCAACTTCGAGTTCCTTGGCCGCAAGGCGTAAGCCAGTGATGAGCGCCTCCGGCGACGAGAATCTTCTGTCTCGCTCCTTTTCCAGGGTTTTCCGCACCACGGCTTCGAGATTTTCGGGGATCTCCGGCCTGAGTTCTGACACGGGGTGCGGTATTTCATTGAGAATGGCATAGATCACCGCTTGCGGGTAGTCTCCCTGGAATGGAGGCTGACCGGAAAGCATCTCATAAAGGATGGCGCCCAGTGACCAGATATCGCTACGGCCATCGACATCCTTGCCCATGGCCTGCTCGGGGGACATGTAGGCCACGGTGCCCAGTGTCGTTCCTGCCTGGGTCAGCTTGGTCCGGCTGCCGGCCAGCTTGGCCAGGCCGAAATCGACTATCTTGACCCGCCCTCGTTCAGAGACCATGATGTTGGCCGGCTTAAGGTCGCGATGGACGATGCCCTTGGTATGGGCGGCGGCGAGGCCGGAGGCGATCTGTGTGGCAATGTCGAGAACCTCAGAAATCGGTATACGGTTCACGGTGGACGGTGTACGGTTTACGGAAATCAATTCCTTCAATGTCTGGCCTTCCACGTACTCCATGGCGATGAAGACCTGGCCCTCGTGCTCGCCGATCTCGTGGATGGTGACGATGTGGGGATGGTTGAGGGCGGCGGCGGCTTGGGCTTCCCTTTCGAACCTTTCCTTCGCTTCTGGATCCGCCGTCATCTGCAGCGGCAGAAACTTTAAAGCCACCCGGCGCTTGAGCTTGGTGTCTTCGGCCAAAAACACATCTCCCATGCCCCCTGACCCGATCTTTTTCAGGATGCGGTAGTGGGAGATGGTTCGGCCGATCATCATTCCCTCCGGACCACCACCAGGGTCATGTCGTCCATCTGCGGCTGGCCGGCGGCGTGGCGGCTCACCTCCTGCAGGATTTTCTCGATCAATTCCGCGGCCGAGGCGTCACGGTTGGCGGCGACCAGTTCGGATATGCGGGCTTCGCTGAATTCCTCGTCCGCATGGTTCACCGCTTCGCTGATGCCGTCGGAGAAGACGATCAGCCGGTCGCCGGGGAGCAACTCCACCGTGGCTTCCTCGAAGGGGAATGACTCGAGGCAGCCCAGGGCCAGCCCGCCTGCGCTCAGGCGCAGGGGCTTGACGCCGTCCCGGATCAGCAGTGGGTAGTTGTGGCCGGCGTTGCAGTAGTGCAATACGTGATCCAAGGTGTCGAGACAGCCGAAGAACATGGTGGCGAATTTTTCCGGGCTGGTGCTGCGGAAAAGGAGGGTGTTGACCTTCTCCAGGCAGGAGGTCGGCGAGGTGCCGGCGAGGGCCTGGCCGCGGATGGCTGCCTGCAGGTTGGCCATGAGCAGGGCCGCCGGCAGGCCCTTGCCCGAGACGTCGCCCAGGCAGAACGCCAGCCTGTTTTCTTCCACGGCCAGGAAGTCATAATAATCGCCCCCGACCTCCTTGGCCGGCACGCTCTTGCCGGCGATGTCGTAGCCGGCCGGGCGCGGCGTTTCCTTGGGCAGGAGGTTGCCCTGGATATCGCGAGCCAGGTTCAGCTCCTCCTGGACACGCAGCAGGGTTTTTTCCTTTTCCGCCAGGCGGGCGTTCTCGATTACCTGCGCCGACTCGCTGGCGATGATGGAGAGCAGGCGCTGGTCGTCCTCGCTGAACCCCGCCTCCGCTTTCTTGTTGAAAACGGCGAGCAGGCCGGTCATGCGCCCCTTGCAGACCATGGGCACGCACAGCAGCGAATGCACGGAAAAAATATCGCCGGCCCCGGTGGCGAAGCGCGGGTCGCTGCCCAGGTCGTTGATCCGCAGCGGCGAGCGATACCTGAGCATCCAGCCCGCCAGCTGGTCGTCGAGGCGGAAGGGGAGGCGCTTGTGGCTGGTGTCGCCGACGCGGCACAGGGTCTGGAACGGCCTTTCCTCCTTGTGCTCCTCCAGGAGCAGCACCGCCCCCTGTTCGGCGCGCAAATGGGGCACGCAGCGCTGGGTGATCAGGTCGAGGATCTTTTCCAGCGCCAGCGTGGAATTGATGGCAATGGCGATCTCGTTGAGGATCCCCAGCTCTTCGACCGCGCGCTGCAGGCGCAGGTTTTCCCTGCCCAGGCGCCGGTTTTCCTCAAGGAGGTCCTTCCCCCCGCTCTCCGGGTCCTTGCGCTCCATTTTCCCCTCTTTCCCTTTGTCAATGATTTTAACGATTAAAAAATAAAATAGCAACTTCCGGCCGGCGGCATGGCCGCCCCATAGTCCGAAAAGCTGATAAATGACCGTTTATCGGTATTTTTTAACTGAAGATCGGCAAGGGGATATGGCCCCGAAAACGGAGAAGCAGGGGAAAAAGCCCCTTGCCCTAGGCCCCGGCGCTGAGGGCCGAGTCCAGGTCGAGGAAGATGGGGAACAGCTTGTCGAAGCCGGCGATGGCGAACACCTCGGCGATGCGCGGCGAAAGCCCGCAGAGGCGCAGCGTGCCCTCCTGCTTGCGGATCAGCTTGAGCAGGATCAGCAGCGCGCCCAGCCCGGCGCTGCCGATGTACTCCAGGGCGGAGCAGTCGACCAGGACCCGCGACTCGCGCTTGCCGAGCTCCTGCAGGTAGTCCTTGAGGGTTTCGGAATTCAGCGAATCGACCCGGCCGCTGACTGCCAGCAGGGTGAATGAGCCGACCTTGTCTTCACGGATGTTCATGTGCGTTTCTCCTCTTCGGCCAGGCGCTTGATCAGGATCAGGCGGTTGCCGGACTTGCGCCGCTGGTAGCGGACCTCGTCCAGCAGCCGGCGCACCAGGTGGATGCCCAGGCCGCCGGGCCGGCGCTCGGCCAGGGGCGCACCGGTGTCCACCTGCGGGGCCAGCAGGGGGTTGAAGCGGCGGCCGTCGTCGTCGACCTGGATGCGGATACGATGCCGGTCGCACTGGAGCCGGACCGCGATCTGGTGGGTGCGGTCGTCGGCGAAACCGTAGCGGACGATGTTCGTGAACACTTCTTCCAGCGCCAGGTCGATCTTGAACCCGATGTCGGGATCGATGGCGCGGCTGCGGCAGAAGCGATCGACGACGGCATGCAGGCGCGGCAGCGCCGCCAGCGAGCTGGCGAATCTCGCTTCCAGGTCCCCTTCCGCCTTCATGTTACCATCTCCCTGAGCCATTATAGCATATTCGCGGACTCAGGAAAGAAAGAGGCGGGCTTGACATTTGCGAAATGGAGTCCCTATAATCGGACCAACAAGAAGGGCAGGGGGATGCTTCATTGCAGGAAAGGAAGCCGGTCGGGGATGACCGGCTTCCCGGCCGAGACGGCCGGCGCATAATGAACCCGTTGGCGGAAAAGTTCTATTTGTTCATCCGTTCATCCTTCGCCCCCAGGCAAAAGGCCGAGCTCTATGAATACATCTGCCGGAATTACCGGCGGCGCATCGAATTCTACGTCAGCCAGGTCATCTCACGCGATCATCCGTATTATCAGGATGTCTGCCAGGAAGTGATGATCAAGATCTACAACCACCTGGGCACATTCGACCCGCTGCATTCCTTCAAGGCCTGGATATTCAAGATCGTCCGCCACCAGTGCCTGGACCTAGTCAAGAGCAAGGAGGAAAGGCAGCGCAAGCTCTGCCAGGGCGATCCCGACCTCATCGGCTGCGGAAAGGCGTCCGATCCCGAGCAGAGATTCCTGCAGCACGAGCTGCTGGAGCGTATCGACCGCGTCGTCTCCGGCCTGCCGCCGCTGGAGCGCGAGATCTGCTACCTGCGCTTCTATGAGGGCCTGAAGTACCGTGAGATCGGCGACATCGTCGGGCTGGACGTCGAGGCGGTGAAGGCCAGGATCCATTCCCTGAAGGTCGACTTGCAGCGGCGGCTGAATCGCTGATTTGTTTCAACATTTTCCCCTGGCCGTCGTCTATATAGGCAGGTGAGGAGAGGCAATGAAGATCGAACGCGAACTGAAAAAATATTATGAATTTAAAATAAATATTAAGGGGGAGGTATCCACTATGGAAAAAAAGCAAAAAAGATTGATGTGGGGGAGCTTGGGTCTGGTGGCGGCCGTCTGCGTGATCGGCTATTTCGCGTTCTTCTATCCGTGGCCGTCGGGCAGTGACAATTCCGCCACCGTGGGAACCATCGGCGGCGTCGAGAAGGTCAGCCGCCAGAGGGTCGAGCAGCTCGCCGAGGCGGACGTCGTGTTGAGTGACGGCCAGCTCCAGCAGCTGCTGCAGAACGACGAGGTCCAGCGCCTGATCGCCAACAAGGCGTTCAAGCGGGCGATGCAGGACAAGGCCTTCGCCGGGCTGATGGCGGACAAGCGCTTCATCGGCCTGATGGCCGACCAGCGCTTCGCTGACCTGATGGCCAGCAAGGCATGGGCCGGTCTGCGGGCCAACCTTGACTTCACGGCGCTGATGGCCGACAAGGCGTTCGCCGGACTGAGAGCCAATCCCGACTTCACGGCGCTGATGGCCAGCAAGGCGTGGGCCGGGCTGCGGGCCAACCCCGATTTCACGGCGCTGATGGCCAGCAAGTCATGGGCCGGTCTGCGGGCAAATCCCGACTTCACGGCGTTGATGGCCGACAAGGCATTCGCCGGGCTCATCGCCAAGGAGAATTTTGAGGCACTCATGGCCGACCAGCGTTTCGCGGGGCTGATGGCGGAGAAGGCTTATGCCGGTCTGCGGGCCAACCCCGATTTCGCGGCGCTGATGGCCGACAAGGCGTTCGCCGGACTGAGAGCCAATCCCGACTTCACGGCGCTGATGGCCAGCAAGTCATGGGCCGGGCTGCGGGCCAACCCCGATTTCACGGCGCTGATGGCCGACAAGGCGTTCGCCGGGCTGCGGGCCAACCCCGACTTCACGGCGCTGATGGCCGACAAGGCGTGGGCCGGGCTGCGGGCCAACCCCGACTTCACGGCGCTGATGGCCGACAAGGCGTGGGCCGGCCTGCGGGCCAACCCCGATTTCACGGCGCTGATGGCCGACAAGGCGTTCGCCGGACTGAGAGCCAATCCCGACTTCACGGCGCTGATGGCCGACAAGGCGTTCGCCGGGCTGCGGGCCAACCCCGATTTCACGGCGCTGATGGCCGACAAGAGCTTCGCCGGCCTGATGGCCAGCAACCGGTTCCAGGAGGCTCTGGCCGCCAGCGAATGATCCAGCGATCTTGATGAGGGTGGGGGGAGGATAAAGGGGTGCCATTTCCGTTTGCAGGAATGGCACCCCGCCGTCTGTTCCGCCTCCGGTTCCGCCTGCCGCGGAGGATGACATGAAGAGAGCAACGTGCGCCGCACGCCGTGTCGCGGCGCTTGTTTTATTTCTGTCTATGCGCTGGCTGCTCCCGGCGCAGCTGCAGAAACTGGAGACCGATGACCTGAGGTTGCTTTACTTTCCGGCCGAGTCATTCCTGGCTGACCACGCCGTTTCCAGTTTCGCCAGCGCATTCCGCTTGCACAAGAAATTATTCGACTACGTTCCCAGCGAGAAGGTCACCGTCCTGCTCCACGATTTCGGCGACTATTCCAACGGGGCCGCCGGCGCCGTGCCCCAGAACACCATCATCGCCGGCATCGCGCCGTTCAGCTACGTTTTCGAGACCATGCCCGCCGCCGAGCGCATCAATGCCCTGATGCAGCACGAGCTGGTCCACGTCCTGACCAGCGACAAGGCGGCCCGCTCCGACCGCTTCTTCCGCTCGCTGTTCTTCGGCAAGGTGACCCCGACCGACGACAACCCGTTGACCATGGTCTATGGCTACCTGACCACCCCCCGCCTGTACGCCCCGCGCTGGTTCATGGAGGGGATCGCCGTGTTCATGGAGACCTGGCTCTCCGGCGGCTACGGCCGGCTGCTCGGCTGCTACGACGAGATGGTCTTCCGCGCCCTGGTCAACGAAAACAGCCGCATCTATGACCTGGTCGGCCTGGAGTCGGCGGGGACGCGGCGCGATTTCCAGGTCGGGGCCATCTCCTACCTGTACGGAACCCGCTTCTTCGGCTACCTGGGCCTGCAATACGGTCCGGAAAGCCTTATCCGCTGGGTCTCCCGAAGCGAGGGCAGCCGAGCCTATTTCGCCTCCCAGTTCCGCAAGGTGTTCGGCAAGCCGCTCGGCCGGGCCTGGGCCGAGTGGATCGCCTGGGAGAGGGAGTTCCAGGCCGCGAACCTGGAGACCATCCGCTCCAGCCCGCTCACTTCCTTCCGCGACGTCTCCAGGCGGGCGCTGGGTTCGGTTTCGCCGGCCTTCTATGACGCTCGGCGCCGGAGAGTCTTCCTGGGGGTCAATTATCCCGGCCAGGTGGCCCACCTGGCGGCGCTCGACATGGACAACGGCTCCCTGCGCAAGCTGCGCGACGTCAAGGGACCGGCCATCTACAGCGTCTGTTCGCTGGCCTATGACGAGGAGCAGGGGATCCTTTTCTATACGACCGACAACAACGCCTGGCGCGACCTGCGCCTTCTGGAGGTCGACAGCGGCCGCTCGCGCCGGCTCATCAGGGACGGTCGCATCGGCGACCTGGCCTTCAACCGCGCCGACCGCTCGCTGTGGGGAGTGCGCCACTACAACGGCATCTCCACCATCGTGCGCATCATCGCGCCCTACCGCGAGTGGAAGCAGGTCTACTCCTGGCCCTATGGCAAGGACATCTACGACATCTCCATCTCGCCCGACGGCAACTGGATGGCGGCGGCGCTGACCGAGGTCAGCGGCCGCCAGTCCCTGATCAAGATCGATCTGGCCAAGCTCGCGGGCGGAGAGGTTGCCTACGAGACCCTGTCCGATTTTGAAAGCAGCTCGCCGGCTGGTTTCGTCTTCTCCAGCGACGGGCGCTCGCTGTTCGGCTCGTCCTACTATTCCGGCGTGGCCAACATCTACCGCTGTGACCTGGATTCCGGCCAGGTCGAGATCCTGACCAACACCGACGGCGGCTTTTTCCGCCCGGTCCCGCTTGAAGACGGCTCGCTGCTGGTGTTCCGCTACACCGCCGACGGCTTCCGGCCCGCCGTCATCTCCGGCCAGCGGCCGGAGGCAATGCCGGTGCGGGCCATCACCATGCTGGGCCAGCAGCTCAGCGAAGTCCATCCGCAGGTGCGCGAGTGGGTGGCCGAGCGGCCCAGCCTTATCGACTCCCGGCCGCTGGTCCGTTCCAGGGGTTACTACAGGCTGAGAAGACAGATCGGGCTCAAGTCGCTCTTCCCGGTGATCGAAGGCTACAAGGATTCCCCGGCCGTCGGCCTGCACTTCCACCTGGCCGACAAGATCAGTTTGGAGCGCGTTGGCCTGACCGCCACCTATTCCCCGGGCGGAAGCCTCCCCGATGCGGAGCGGCTGCACCTGAGGCTGCACGCGGCGCTGCGCAACTGGGAATTCACCGCCACCCACAACGCCGCCGACTTTTATGATCTCTTCGGCCCCACCAAGGCCAGTCGCAAAGGGCAGGCGCTGCGGCTGCAGTACGGCAAGAACCTGATCTTCGACGAGCCGAGCCGCTTCCTGGACTATTCCGTCCAGGCCGCCGGATATTTCGGCATGGAACGGCTGCCCGATTACCAGAACATCGGCATCGACCATGGGCGCTTCTTTACCCTGGAAGCCAGGCTGAACTACAAGTACCTGCGCAGGTCGCTGGCCGCGGTCGAGGATGAGAAAGGCTTCCAGTACCGACTGGTGCTGGCCAACACCTACGTCAACCGCAGCCTTTACCCGCGCCTCTACGGCTGCCTCGACCTCGGCTTGCCCTTGCCCGTCCGCCATTCCTCGGTTTGGCTGCGGGGCGCCGCCGGCAATGCTTTCGGCGGCCGCAGCGATCCCTTCGCCCGCTACTACTTCGGCGGCTTCGGCAACAACTGGGTCGACCATCAGGAAAGCCGGCGTTACCGTGAGTCCTACTCCTTTCCGGGCATCGACCTGAACGGAGCGGGCGGGCGCAACTTCGCCAAGCTGACGCTGGAATGGAACCTGCCGCCGCTCTTCTTCCGCCGGCTCGGCTTCCCCTTCCTTTACGCCAACTGGATCAGCGCCTCGCTTTTTTCCGGCGGCTTGCTCACCGATCTCGACCGGCAGGCCCTCCGGCGCCGCTGGCTGAATGCCGGAGTGCAGGCGGACATCCGCCTGATCGCCCTTTCCCACCACCAGCTGACCCTGTCACTGGGCTACGCCCGGGCCTTCGCCAAGGGGGGGGGCTCGGCCGACGAGTGGATGGTTTCGCTGAAGATCTGACCATGGGCGACCTGCTGCTGCGCGTCAGCCTGGCTTTTTTGCCGGTGCTGACTTTCGCGGCCATCCTGTATGCCTTCGACAACTTTCGCCTCGTCAATCCACGCCTGGTGCTCGAGGCGCTGCTCGCCGGCGCCGGCGCCGCCCTGATTTGCCTGCTCTTGAACCGCTGGCTGCTGGACGGGACGGGGTTGAGCGCCCCGGCCTACGCCCGCTACCTGGCCCCTCCCGTCGAGGAGGCAGCCAAGGCCCTGTATCTTTTTCTGCTGCTGCGCAAGCGCCGCCTGGGCTTTCTGGTCGACGCGGCCATTGTCGGCTTTGCAGTCGGCGCCGGCTTCGCCCTCTTCGAGAACGTTTATTTCCTCCGCACCCTCCACGACCACGCCCCCCTGCTCTGGACCATCCGCGGCTTCGGCACGGCGGTCATGCACGGCGGTACCGTCGCCCTGGTCGGCATCGTGGCCAAGAACCAGTCCGAGCGGCGGCAGAGGGAGCGCGCCGTCGATATCCTGCCCGGCTTGGCCGCTGCCGTGCTGATCCATTCGCTGTTCAACCATTTTTCCCTGCGCGGCCAGCTCCTGACCTCGGTCGGTTTCCTGTTCGCACTGCCGCTGACGATCCTCCTGGTCTACCGCCGCAGCGAGCTTTCCCTGCGCCGCTGGCTGGAGACCGGCTTCGGCGGCGACCTCGAGCTGCTGGAGGTGATCCGCAGCGGCCAGGTGCTGGGCTCCCACATCGGCCGCTACCTGCAGTCGCTGCGGGACCGGCTGCCGGGCTGCGCCCTGGTCGACATGCTCTGCGCCCTGCGCCTGCATGTCGAGCTGTCGATCAAGGCCAAGGCCGTCCTGCTGCTGCAGGAGCAGGAGATCCCGGTTCCGGCCGACCCCGGGGTGGAGGAGAAGTTCCGCGAGCTCGAGGCGCTGCGCCGCAGCATCGGCCCCCTCGGCTGGCGCCTGCTGGTCCCGCTTTTGCATGCCAGCCCCCGCGAGCTCTGGCAGCTGCGCATGCTGCGCGACCGCGCCTCCACTTGAAGGAGGGGGGCACTCTAGCGGAGCCCCTCCTGCAATGCCAGCAGACCCAGTTTCATCTTGGCGTAGCGGCAGGCCGGGTTCAGCTCCAGGCAGCGGGCGTAGAATTTTTTCGCTTCGTCCACCCGGCCCTGCGCCTCGAGCTGGGCCGCCAGGGCATAACAAAAATCGATTGATGCCGGACACTCGGCGAAGGCGAAGGCCAGGAAGTCCAGGTAGTCGGCCCGACTTTTCTTGTTGGCGTAGAACCACTCGTTGTTGAATTCGTCCAGGAATTTCTCCGGATTGTATCCGCTTCGCAGCAGTTCCTGCTTCCCGGCGGCATAGGCCCTTGTCAAGCCGGCCATGCCGCTTGCAGCATATTCCTTTTCCAGTTCCTTTTGCAATGCCGCCACCTGTGCGCGTATCCGGTCGTAGTCCCTCACTTTGACCATGGCCGGGTCGATGTTGTCGCGGTAATCGGCAGAAGTCATCGGCGTCAGGATGTCGGGAACATGGGCGATGCTGAAATCAAAGGGCTGCGAATCCTGGTAGTAATCGACCGAGCAGCCGATGGCGACCTGCGGATGGCTGGGCAGGGTGAATTTCCTTATGGCGCCGTAATGGTTGGGCCTGCCTGAGGTCGGCTCGCCAATGGTTGTGGCATGGGTGAATCTTCTGAATACGGTGGTGAAGTGCACGGCGGCCGAGTAGGTCACCCGGCCGATGATCAGGAACAGCCGGTCCGGCCGGTCAATGGCGGGCCTGGCCAGGATGCCCTTCAGGAGCGGCAGCTCCACGTGGTTGCCGCCGTCGTTCGCCCGGATGTCGATGACGAGCTTTTCCGCTGCGCTCCGATCGAGGGCCTCGAAGAACCCGGCGCAGGCCTCTGCGAAACTTCCTTTGCCATTGTCATGGGGGAAATTCAGCGAGTTGATCTGCAGGAACATCATCTTCTCCCCGGGGATGTACTCGAACCAAAAGTCTTTTTCCCTCTCCTTGAGCCATATAGGAAGGGGATTCCCTGCCGCTTCGTTCATGGTGGCCAGCCCGTTGCCGGCCTGCGGATACCAGGTGCCGAGGAATCTCGCCATGCTGATGAAAGGGAGCGTTTCAACGCTCATTTTCACCTCTTTGTTCCTTGCGTTTCGCAGGCTGAGTTCGATCTTGCCGGTTGCCGCGACCGCGCCGATTTTTTTCAGCATCTCCGCCAGGCCCAGCGTGAAATACAGGCTTTTGCGCTCCCCATAGGGATTGTCGTGACTGTACAGCTTGCCGAGTCTCGCGGCGGCTTCCGCCACGGGCATTTTTCCGATTTTCACCACTTCCGATCCGACTAGATCCTTGTACTCCGGAATGCCCGCCAGGATATACACCCCGTCATCGAAGGGATACAGTATGAAGGGCAGCAGGTGGAACGTTTGATCGAGCCAGGCGGGATCGGAAAGCTCGAATCCCATGCGGGTATGGCCGTCCTTCAGGCTGGCCAGCAATTCCGAGATGGAGATCACGATCTCCGCGTCGCTCAAGCGGGGGATCTCGTTGACCAGCTTGTCTTTCAATTCGTAAAATTTCTCCCTGGGAAAGAAACTGTAAGGATTAGGATGCATGATCTCGATGCGCTTGACCAGATAGTCAAGATCCGACTGCCAGGCGCGGGCTCCTTGATCCTGGGCGAAAACGGCGCTGGCCAGCAGCAGCAATCCGGGCAACACTTTCAGTGCTTTTTTCATCGTAATGTCCTCCCTTTTCGAATACCCTATGAACGATATCCAGCGCGCTGGAGTTCCCTTGCGTTTTTTCCGCTTCGGAAACAGCCGATTTTGCGGTATAATAGCCACTCGGAAACCATATGATCGAAAAACTGAAGGAAATCATCCGCCACCGCGAGCTCATCTTCACCCTGGTCTCGCGCGAGCTGAAGGCACGCTACCGCGGCACCGTGCTCGGCTTCTTCTGGAGCCTGATCAACCCGCTGCTGCTGATGGCGGTCTACACCGTGGTATTCGGCTTCATCATCGGCGGCGCCCGCGCCCCCGGCTTCGAGGGCAACAAGTGGATGTACGCCCTGTTCCTGTTCAACGGCATCCTGCCCTGGACCTGGTTCTCCTCCTCGCTGCTCGAGTCGGCCAACGTCCTGTCGGTGCAGGGGGCGCTGATCAAGAAGATCAAGTTCCCGGTCGAGGTGCTGCCGATCATGGTGGTGACCACCAACATGGTCCATTTCATCCTCGGCCTGCCGGTGCTGGTCGCCTTTTTCCTGATCTTCGGCAAGCCGCTCACCGCCTGGGTGCTGTTCCTGCCCGTCAGCCTGTTCGCCCAGTACATCTTCACCATGGGGCTATGCTTCCTGGTCTCGGCGCTGACCGTGCACTTCAAGGACATCAAGGACATCCTCGCCAACCTGATCACCCTGTGGTTCTTCGCCACCCCCATCATCTACCCCTACGAGTCGGTCCCCAGGGCGCTGCAGGTCGTCCTCAATTTCAACCCCATGACCCACATCATCGAGTCGTACCATTATTCCTTCTTCATGGGCTCGCTGCCGCATTACAAGCGCTTTACGATCACGATCCTCGTCGGATTGCTGTTCTTCTACCTGGGCTACCTGCTTTTCGACAAGCTGCGCGATACCTACGTGGAAGAGGTGTGACTTGGAAGCCGTGCAGGTTCGCGATGTCTTCAAGTTCTACAAGAAGCACGCCGACAGCCACAAGTTCCTGACCATCAAGAGCGCCCTGGTCAACAAGACCCTTTTCGGCGACCTGGAGGCCGGCGAGCGCTTCGAGGCGCTGCGCGGCGTCTCCTTCGCTCTCGAGGCGGGCAAGACCCTGGGCATCATCGGCGAGAACGGCTCGGGCAAGAGCACGCTGCTGAAGATCCTGGCCGGCATCAGCCGGCCCACCGCCGGCGAGGTAGTGACGCAGGGCCGCATCTCAGCGCTGATCGAGCTCGGGGCCGGCTTCCACCCCGAGATCTCGGGGCGCGAGAACATCTTCATCAACGGGGTCATCCTGGGGCTGACCCGCAAGGAGATCCAGGCGAAGTACGAGGAGATCGTGCGCTTCGCCGAGCTCGAGGAGTTCATCGACAACCCGGTCAAGAGCTATTCGTCGGGGATGTTCATGCGCCTGGGCTTTTCCATCGCCATCAACGTCAATCCCGACATCCTGCTGATCGACGAGGTGCTCGCCGTCGGCGACGCCTCGTTCGTGCCCAAGTGCCTGGACAAGATCAACGAGTTCCGCCGCCACGGCAAGACCATCATCTTCGTCTCCCACGACCTTTCGACCATCGAGCGCATCTGCGACGAGGTCATCTGGATCAGGAAGGGCCTGGTGGAGATGCGCGGCTACCCCAAGCGCGTGACCGACGCCTACCTGGAGTACGTGGGCAAGAAGGACGAAAAGAAGTCGCTGGCCCAGCACGACGACGAGGAAATCCAGTCGGAAAAAGAGAAAGAGAAGCGCTGGGGCAGCCGCGAGGTCGAGATCGCCAACGTCCGGATGTTCGACGGCCAGGGCCGTGAAAAATACATCTTCCAGGCCGACGAGCCGCTGGCCATCGAGTTCGACGTCGCGGCGGCCGCCGAGCAGGACGATTTCGTCTTCGGCGTCGGCGTCTTCAACAGCGAGGGCATCCAGGTCTACGGCTCCAACACCCTGCTGGAGAACCTCGTTTCCGGGTCGCTCGCCGGCAGCGGCAAGGTGCGCCTGGAGATCCCGGCGCTGGGCCTGGTCAACGGCACCTATTTCCTCGATATCGCCGCGCACAAGCGCGACGGCTACCCCTTCGACTACCACCATTTCCAGTACACCTTCCGCGTCACCTCCAGCCACCGCGACGTGGGCATCGCCCGCATCCCGCACCGCTGGAAGTTCTCCGGCGGCATCGCCTTCAAAAAAGATGAAAATCCATGAGGACCGGCTTGTCCTTGCCCGCGAGCTCGCGGCGCAAGAGGGCAGGAAGGTCGTGTTCACCAACGGCGTTTTCGACCTGCTCCACCCCGGGCACGTCGAGCTGCTGGAGTACGCCCGCTCCCAGGGCGACCTGCTGGTGGTCGGCGTCAACGACGACGCCTCGGTGAAACGGCTGAAGGGGGAGAAGCGGCCGATATTCCCCCTGGCCGAGCGCCTGGAGGTCCTCGCCGCCCTGCAGTGCGTCGACTTCGTCATCCCCTTCGCAGAGGACACGCCGCTGGAGCTGATCCGGGATCTGGACCGCGTCGACGTCCTGGTCAAGGGGGGCGACTACGCGCCTGCCGACGTCGTCGGCCGCGCCGAGGTCGAGGCCCGCGGCGGCCGGCTCGTCATCTTCAAGCTGTCCGGTAATTATTCCAGCTCGGGGCTGATCGAGAAGATCGTCAGGAACTTCTAGGCCGCCGTCCTTTTCTTTTTCGCGACCTTGACCGCCGCGTAGGAAACGATCAGTAGCAGCGCCGCCCCGGCCAGCCAGTGCGGATGGCGGACATGCCCCGCGAAATGGCGTTCCTTCCAGGCCACGATCAGCACAAAGGCCAGCAGCAGGTTGAAGCAGGAGTCGTTTTCCTTGAAAAGGACCTTCTTCCAGGCGAATGACCCCGACGGCGGCGCCCAGTTGGAGAAACGCGGCAGCCAGCGGCGGACCCGGCCGCAGTACTCTTCATACGCCCGGCCGTGCCGTTCCTGCAGATAGGATTCCTCGGCCAAGACGATGAAATGATATTGCAGGAAGAGAAAAACGATGAACAGCGCCAGGGCCCATGGATTGGCGAATGCGGCCAGCAGCCCGGCGAAGATCAGCAGGTTGCCCCAGTAGAGGGGATTGCGTGCCAGCGAATACAACCCCGTCGTGTTCAGGCGGTCGGCCTTGAGAAAGCTCTCGCGCCCCGACGTGCCGCTGTGGGCGAAGCCCACGCTGGCGATGCGCAGGCTCTCGCCCGCGCAGGCGACGGCCAACCCGGTGCAGGTCCAGAACAGGGAGGGGGAAAGGGGCTTGAAAAAAATAAAAGTGAGCAGGATGAGGGGCAGGGGAGTGAAGCTGCGGAACTTGAACAGGAATTTGCCCAGTCGCAACGGCCATTTTTCCATGGGGGCAATGTACCGTGAATGGCCGAGCCTGTCAAGCGGAAACGATATGGCTGGAAGTAAGTCCGACGTTCGATGTTCGAGGTTCGAAGTTGAAGAAAGAAAAAATGCTTGAAATGATATTCCGGAAATGAATGGCCCTGAATGGCTTTCAGATACCCGGAGATTATTTTTTATGATCTGGTGAATGGCTTTTTTAACGTCGAACAACGAACGTCGAACATCGAACCTTCTTGACTATGGCTGATTGGGGTGATAAAAGAGAAAATCAAAGTGGTTGAAATAGCAAGCCAATGGAACAAATAGCCCTGGTCATTTTCCTGATCACCTATGCCGGGGTGGCCGTCGGCGGCATCCCCGGGCTGGCCCTGGACCGCACCGGCGTCGCCCTGCTCGGCGCTATCGCCATGGTCGCGGCCAAGGTCCTGACCACCGGCCAGGCTTTCGACGCCATCGACACGCCGACCATCCTCCTGCTGTATGCGCTGATGGTCATCTCGGCCCAGTTCAAGCTCAGCGGCTTCTATACGCGAGTGGCGGTGGGACTGACCCGGCTGCTGGCACGGCCGCGCCTCTTCCTGGCGGCGGTGATGGCCGCCGCGGCGCTGCTGTCGGCCTTTTTGACCAATGACATCATCTGCCTGGTCTTCACCCCCATCCTGTGCGCCGCCATCCTGGAAGCGCGGCTGAACCCGGTGCCGTTCCTGATCGCACTCGCCGTCGCCAGCAACATCGGCTCGGCCGCCACCATCATCGGCAACCCGCAGAACATGCTGCTCGGGCAGGTGGGCAGGATCGATTTCCTTTTTTTCACCCGTTCCTGCCTGCTGCCGGTCCTGGTTTCCCTGGCCGGGGCCTATGCCTTCATGCTTTGGCTCTATCGCCGGCAACTGCCGACGCGGCACGATCCCGGCCGTCCCCGCGAGCGGTCAATGGCCGCTTTCAGCCGCCACCAGACCGCCAAGGGGCTGCTTGTCGTCCTGGTGCTCATCGTCATGTTCCTGACGAAGCTGCCCCGCGAGCTCTCGGCGATCGCGCTGGCCGGCATCCTCCTCTGCAGCCGGCGCATGAAGACCCGCTCCCTCCTCGGCCTGGTCGACTGGCACCTGATCACCCTGTTCTGCGCCCTGTTCATCGTCATGGCCGGGATCGCGGCGGTGAAGCTGCCTCAGAACCTGATGGCCGGTCTGGCCATGCAGGGCCTGTCACTGGACCGCGCCTGGCACCTCACCGGGCTGGCGGCCCTGCTCAGCAACCTGGTGAGCAACGTTCCGGCCGTCATGCTGCTGGTGAAGTTCCTCGACCCGCTGCAGCCGCTGCAGTGGGTGGTCACCGCGCTGGCCAGCACCTTTGCCGGCAACCTGATCACGATCGGCAGCATCGCCAACCTCATCGTCATCGAAGGCGCCCGTGAGTATGGTGTCGCCATCCGCTTCGGGGAGCACGCCAGGGCGGGAATACCCATCACCGCATTTTCCTTGTTGACCATCATCGTCTGGTTGGGATGAGTGCGAAAAACGGCAGACGGCTTATTGACAAGACAAAGCTAAAGGGCGAGAGCAGGTAGAAAAAGCGAGTAGCGGCATATGGAGGATGGAAAGCACTCTATGGAAACAGCAAAAAACCTCCTTAACAAAAAATCTCTCCAGACAGTGATCAGAAAATGTTAATAAAATGAAAAAAGCGCTTTAGGAATTGATATTTCTTGTCAGATTGTCGATTTTTTCTGCTACTGACAACTAGTTTCTGTCAATTGACTACTTTTGACTTTATATAACTACACTCACATAATTTTGACAAATTAAATATTAAGCGTTGACAAGCGAGAATTATTGTTTTATACTAATTTTACAGAAAATAAACCAGATTAAGGAGGTTTATAATGAATTTACAACCTTTGGATGACCGAGTTCTTGTCGAACCGATCGATGAAGAGGAAAAAGTTGGCTCTCTTGTCATTCCCGACACGGCCAAGGAAAAACCCATGATGGGTGTCGTCAAGGCCATGGGTTATGACTTTGACCTCAAGGAAGGCAAGCCTCTCAAGGAATTGCTGAAGGTCGGTGACAAGGTATTGTTCGGCAAGTACGCCGGGCAGGAGATCAAGATCGGCGGCAAGAAGCACCTGGTCATCTCCCGCTCCGACCTGCTGGCCGTGGTCAAGTAAGAAAATAGGAGGAAACATGGCTAAAGAAATCATTTTGGGCGAAGATGCCAGGAAGAAGCTCCTGAATGGAGTCAACCAGCTGGCGGATACGGTCAAGGCGACGCTGGGCCCGCGCGGGCGCAACATCGTCCTGGAGAAGAAGTTCGGCTCGCCGACCATCACCAAGGACGGCGTCACCGTGGCCAAGGAGATCGAGCTGAAGGATCCCCTGGAGAACATGGGTGCGCAGATGGTGAAGGAAGTGGCGTCCAAGACCTCGGACATCGCCGGCGACGGAACCACCACCGCCACCGTGCTGGCGCAGAGCATCTACACCGAGGGGCTGAAGATGGTCGCCGCCGGCGCCAATCCCACCCTGATCAAGAAAGGCATCGACGCCGGCGTGGAGCACGTGGTCGCTGACCTGAAGAAGATGAGCCAGAAGGTCTCGGGCAAGATGATCGCCCAGGTCGGCTCCATCTCGGCCAACAACGACGTCTCGATCGGCGAGATCATCGCCGAGGCCATGGACAAGGTGGGCAAGGACGGCGTCATCACCGTCGAGGAAGCCAAGTCCCTGGACACCACCATGGACATGGTCGAGGGCATGCAGTTCGACCGCGGCTACATCTCGGCCTATTTCGTGACCGATTCCGAGAAGATGGTCGCCGAGCTGGAGAACCCGCTGATCCTGCTCAACGAGAAGAAGATCTCCAACCTGCGCGAGATGCTGCCGCTGCTGGAGCAGATCGCCAAGTCGGGACGGCCGCTGGTGATCGTGGCCGAGGACATCGAGGGCGAGGCGCTGGCCACCCTGGTGTACAACAAGATCCGCGGCCTGCTGAACGTGGTGGCCGTCAAGGCCCCGGGCTTCGGCGACCGGCGCAAGGCCATGCTCGAGGACATCGCCATCCTGACGGGCGGCAAGGTGATCTCCGAGGAGATCGGCGTCAAGCTGGAGTCGGTGGACCTGGAGTGGCTGGGCTCGGCCAAGAAGGTTACGGTGGACAAGGACAACACGACCATCGTCGAGGGCGGCGGCAAGGATGACGACATCAAGGGGCGCATCAACCAGATCAAACGCCAGATCGAGGACACCACCTCCGACTACGACCGCGAGAAGCTGCAGGAACGGCTGGCGAAGCTGTCGGGCGGCGTGGCGGTGATCAAGGTCGGCGCGGCCACCGAGACGGAAATGAAGGAGAAGAAGGCCCGCGTCGAGGACGCCATGCACGCCACCAAGGCGGCGGTCGAGGAAGGCATTGTCCCCGGCGGCGGCGTGGCCCTGCTCAAGGCCGCCCAGAACCTGAAGAAGCTGAAGCCGGGCGGCGACATGCAGTTCGGCGTCGACATCCTGACCAAGTCGCTGGAGATGCCCCTGAAGCAGATCGTCAACAACGCCGGCTTCGAGGGCTCGATCATCGTCGAGAAGGTGCGCTCGGGCCGCAACAGGAACTACGGCTTCGACGCCCTGAACGAGAAATACGCCGACATGATCGCGGCCGGCATCATCGACCCGACCAAGGTCGTGCGCACGGCGCTGCAGAACGCGGCATCGGTCGCCGGCCTGCTGCTGACCACGCAGGGACTGGTCGCCGAGATCAAGGAAGAGAAGGAAGCCGCCCCGGCCATGCCTCCGGGCGGCGGAATGTATTAAGCACAACCAGGATCATGGAAAAGGGCCCCGCTCGCGGGGCCCTTTTTTTTTATCAGGCGAAATCGAAGAAGGGGTAGAGTGGTAAAGAGGTAAAGAGGTAGAGAGGTAAAGAGGTAAAGTGGTAAAGTGGTAAAGAGGTAGAGAGGTAAAGCAGCAACCTTTTTCGGAACATTCAGGGCTGTTTTCCAACTCTACCCCTTTACCCCTTTATCTTTCTCTACCCCCTTATCCAATTATCTTTCTCTACCCCTGCTTCTTCATGGTATGATGCGATCATGAAATTGAAAGGAAAGCGGCGATTCCCGGCTGGGTGCATCCTGGGCGCTATTCTTCTGGCTGGCTCTGTTCCGCACCTGATTGCAGCGGACTCCCTGCCCTCCGGCACCCTGACCTACCGCGAGGTCGAGGGGGACGTCGTGACCACGCACGTGCTGACGTTCACCCCAGAGGAAAGCGGATTTCTGGTCGATCTGCGCAGCACGCGGCCGAATGGCGACGTGCTCCAGACCTTCCGCGTCGACGCCGGCCTCGCCACCCTGGCCTGGACGTTCAGCGATCCCGGCCGCGGGATGGAACTGGCCGCCCGAGTCCAGGGGCAGGACATCGTCCTCACCGGCAGCTCTGCGGGCAAGAGGGTCGACAAGAGATTCAGCGCCAAGGGCCCGTCCTGGAACCAGCTCTTCCAGATGGGGTTGGGGCCGTTCGCCCTGTCGGGTGAGAAAAGCAAGGCGTTCCGCTCCATCGGCGTGCAGGGACCGGGCGAGCTGAAGATAGGCAAAATGACCGTGACGCATAAGGGGGAAAAAACCATCGAGATCGCCGGGAAGCCGGAGGCAGCCATCCACCTGCGCATTTCCCTGAGCGGGCTGCTGGCAATTTTTTGGCACGGCGATTACTGGTACCGCCGCTCCGACGGCCTGTTCCTGCGCTATCGCGGCAAGAACCGCAAGGGCGGTCCGGTCGCCGTGTCGGAACTGATGGAGGAGCGGCCATGAAGGGGCGGGGCATTATCGCTCTCCTCCTGCTCCTGGCCGCGGCAATCCCGGTGCCGGCCGGGCCTGGCGAATTCGAGGTCGTCACCTCGGTCCCACTGGAGACGACCATCTCCCGCGCCGGCACGCGCGACGCCGCCGTGGTCTGGATGGAAATGATCGCCGCGGCGCGCCGCTCGCTGGACATCGCCGCGTTCTACCTGTCGACCGAACCGGGCTCGGCCCTGGAGCCGGTTATCGCCGAAGTACTGGCCGCCGGCCGCCGCGGGGTGCGCGTGCGCATTCTCAGTGACGCGGGCATGGCCAGGACCTACCCCGGGACCCTGGCCCGGCTCGAGGGCCAGCCGGGCATCGAGACGCGCCGCTTCGATTGGCGGAAGCTCAATGGCGGCATCCTGCACGCCAAGTACTTCGTCGTCGACGGCCGCCAGGCATACGTCGGCAGCCAGAACTTCGACTGGCGTGCGCTTTCCCATATCCACGAGACCGGCCTGCGCATCCGCGATCCGCGTTTCGCCCGGGCATTGGCGGGCGTTTTCGAAGCCGACTGGCGCCACAGCGGCGGCGATGCCGCGGCATACCGCGAACTGGCAGGAACGCCGCCCGTCCGTTTCCCCGCCGACGCCCTGCTGGTGGCCAGCCCGGCGGAACTCAATCCGCCCGGTGTGGGCAATGCCCTGGAGGAGCTGGTCCGACTGCTGGACAGTGCCCGGCAGCGGGTCACCGTTCAGCTGCTTTCGTACAGCGTGGAAGCGCCGAAGGGCCGGTTCGTGCTCATCGATGAGGCGCTGCGCCGGGCGGCGGGCCGCGGCGCCAGCGTGCGCCTGCTGGTCTCGGACTGGAACCTGCGCCCCTCCCAGGTCGCGGGGCTGAAGGACCTGGCCCGGGTGGCGAATGTCGAAGTGAAGTTCGCCGTCATCCCGCCGGCCGCCCGCGGCTTCATTCCCTATGCCCGCGTCGTCCACTCCAAGGTCATGCGCGTCGACGACGACGTCTGCTGGCTGGGGACGAGCAACTGGGGGCACGACTACTTTTTCCGCTCGCGCAACGTGGAGATCGTCCTGAGACGGCCCGACATCGCCCGCGTGCTCGACCGGCTGTTCCTCTCCCTATGGGACGGGCAGTACGCCCACAAGCTCGACCCGGACAAGGAATACCAGGCTCCCAGGATCAATTAGCTGAGTGACGAGTGACAAGTGACTAGTGACGAGGAACAGCAAGGCTTCAATCGCTTGCGATTTTCTTCCCTCGTCACTCGTTACTCGTCGCTTGTCACTTTTGTCGTCGCATCTCCTGTTGACGCTCCGTCCCATATCCTATAGAATACGGCTTCATCCAACAGGAGGATCGCAATCATGGCACGCATCGAACCGTTCCGGGGGCTCAGGCCGCGCCAGGACCTGGCCGAAAAGATCGCCGCCCCGCCCTACGACGTCCTCAGTTCCGATGAGGCACGCGAGCTGGCCAGGGACAACCCCTATTCGTTCCTGCACGTCGGCAAGCCCGAGATCGACCTTCCCCTCGGGACCGACCTGTATTCCGACGCGGTCTACGCCAAGGGCCGGGAGAACTTCGAGCGCTTCATCCGCGAGGGGGCGTTGGTCCAGGACAAGAAGCGGTGCTTTTATGTCTACAAGCAGATATGGGGCGAGCACGTGCAGGTCGGCCTCGTCGCCGGTGCCTCCTGCCAGGATTACCAGGACGACGTGATCAAGAAGCACGAGCTGACCCGCGAGGACAAGGAGCGCGACCGCCAGCGCCACATCGAGACCCTGAACGCCCAGACCGGCCCGGTCTTCCTGACCTACAAGCGGACGGATGCCATCGACCGGCTGATCGAGAAGGCGATGGCCGGGGACGCCGAGAACAACATCCTGACCTACGACGGCGTGCGCCACATCTTCCACGTCGTCGACGACGAGGCGCTGATCTCGGCCATCCAGGCCGAGTTCCGCAAGCTGGCCGTCCTCTATGTCGCCGACGGCCACCATCGCTCCGCCGCCGCCACCCGGATCAAGGCCCAACGCCAGCAGGCGAATGCGAGACACACGGGCGACGAGGAGTACAATTTCTTCCTCGCCGTCATCTTTCCCGACAACCAGATGAAGATCCTGCCCTATAACCGTGTGGTCAGGGACCTGCACGGCATGGATGCCGCCGGTTTTCTCGCCCGCATCCGCGAACGTTTCACCTGCGAGGAATCGACCGAGAAAGTTCCCGCGCGGCCTCAGGAGTTCGCCATGTACCTGGCGGGCAAGTGGTACCGCCTGGCGGCCAGGCCCGGGACCTTCGCTGCCGCCGACGCCATCGCCTCGCTCGACGTCTCCATCCTGCAGAACAACCTGCTGGCCCCCATGCTGGATATCCGCGACCCGCGCACCGACAAGCGCATCGACTTCATCGGCGGCATCCGCGGCACGGTGGAACTGGAGAAGAAGGTCGACAGCGGCGCCTTTGCCGTCGCCTTCTCGTTCCGCGCCACCACCATCGCCCAGCTGTTCGCCGTGGCCGACGCCGGCAAGATCATGCCGCCCAAGTCGACCTGGTTCGAGCCCAAGCTCAAGGACGGGCTCGTTTCGCACCTGTTGGATTAGGGGATCCTTTTATCCATACGCCTGAGCAAGGGGGAAATCATGGCCATACTGGACGGAAAACTGGTCGCTGAAACAATCCAGGAGGAAGTTCGCCTGGAGGTCGAGCAGCTGAAAGCAGGGCATGGCGTCGTGCCCGGCCTGGCCGTGATCATGGCCGGCGATGACCCGGCTTCGCGCTCCTACGTCAGCTCGAAAAGCCGGCTGGCCGAGAAGCTCGGCATCCGCTCCGAGCTCGTCAAGTTCCCCGCGACCGTGACCACCGACGAGATCGCCCGCGTCATCGACGAGAAGAACAACGATCCCCTGACCCATGCCATCCTGGTGCAGATGCCCCTGCCGCAGCCCGGCGATCCCTGGCGGGTCATCGAGCGCATCGCCCCGGAAAAGGACGTCGACGCTTTCCACCCCCTTAACCAGGGCCTGATCCTGCAGAACCGCGGCGTCATCTTCCCCTGCACGCCCCTGGGCGTCCTGCGCATCCTGGACCATTACGGCATCGAGCCGGCGGGAATGAACGCCGTCGTGATCGGCCGCAGTTTCCTGGTGGGCAAGCCCATGGCGGCCATGCTGACCAACCGCCATGCCACGGTCACTCTCTGCCATTCGCGCACCCAGGGCCTGCCCGCGATCCTGCGCGAGGCCGGGCTGATCGTCGCCGCCATCGGCAAGCCGGGGTTCGTCACGGTGGACATGGTCAAGCCCGGGGCCGTTCTGGTCGACGTGGGCATCAATCACATCGACAAGGAGGCGGACTTCGAGAAGTACTGCCCACGCTCCCTCCATGACGCGTTCAAGAAAAAGGGCTCGGTCATCACCGGCGACATCCATTACCAGGCCTTCGCCAAGGCCGCCCACTACACCCCGGTGCCGGGCGGCGTCGGGCCGCTGACGGTGACCATGCTGATGCACAATACCGTCGAATTATGCAAAAGACTCATCTCGAAGAACCAGAATGAGCACTGAGACGTTAGACGTTAGACGTCAGACGTTAGCCGGAGAAAAGGCCCTCTCAGCGCCTTCATTTTTTCTTGTAACGACGATAGTTCTTTTAATGTTTGCTTTCTTGCTGACGTCTAACGTCTGGCGTCTGACGTCTCTTTCTCATGGCTGAAACCGTCCTGATCACCGGCGCCTCCGGCCTGCTGGGCCGCGCCCTGGTGCGCGAATTCGCCGGCAGGGGACTCATGGTCCTGGCGCAGTGTCATCGCCATAGGGGGGAGGAAAGCGGAAGCGTCCGCTGGCTGGTCGGTGATTTTTCCAGCGCCGGGGGAACGCAGGCTTTCCTCAGGCGCCACGCCCAAGCCATCGCACGCTGCAGCTGCGTGGTTCACAACTACGGGCCGATCGCCGAAAAGCCCACCGCCGAGGTGACCGGATCCGACCTGGTCGCCGCTTTCCAGGTGCAGCTGCAGCCGGCACTGGACATTACCCGTTTTCTCCTGGCCCAGGGCACGCTGCGCTCGGCGCTCTTCATCGCCTTCGAGGATACCGGCCGGGTCCGGGCTTTCCGCAAGGTCCTTGCCTTCGCCATGGCCAAGAACGCCCTGCCGCTCCTCAGCCGTTCCCTGGCCGAAGTCCATCCCGGCGCCCGCTTTAACGTGCTCTCGCCTCCCACCCTGGCCGGCGCCGCCATACGCCATCCGCGGGTGAAACCGGTCGCGCCGGAAAAGGTGGCGGCCAGGGCCTGCCGCATCGTGCTGGGACGCGGCTCGGGCCGCCATTACCGCTGGCCTGCCGCTGCGGGCCGCATCGCCCGGAGGAAAACTCATGGATAAGGAAAAAAAACTCGCCCGCTACGGCCGCTTGCGCGAGCAGTTGGCCGGGCTGCTGGGCAAGACCGCGGACGCGCAGGCGCGCATGGCCACCGTCGCCGCCCTGCTGTATCACAAGTTCGATCACTACTTCTGGTGCGGCTTCTACCGCCTGGTCGAGGGCGACCTGGTTGTCGGACCCTACCAGGGCCCGCTTGCCTGCCAGGTGCTGGCCAGGAAACGGGGCGTGTGCTGGGCCGCCGTCATGGCCGGGGAGACGGTGATCGTTCCCGACGTGCGCCGGTTTGCCGGCCACATCGCCTGCGACGCGCGCTCGCTGTCGGAGATCGTCGTGCCGGTGCGCGACGCAGGCGGGGCGATCGTCGCCGTTCTCGACGTCGACAGCGACAGGCCGGCGCAGTTCGACGAAGAGGACCGGCAGGGGCTGGAGACGATCGTTGCGCTGCTGACCCAATAGGCGCTTCGGCGGCATCAGGAAATTCGGAACTTATTTTTTCCAGGTTGCAGACGATTCAATACAACTTTAGTTGTAGGCGAAAATAATAAAAAATACAACCGAAATTCATCCCTCGGCTGTATTGCCTGCGGGATATTGAACTCCTATCATCGGCGCGATGACCCACGCGTTCGTTCCACCCCTGCAGATTATGGAAACATTCTTTCCATAAAATTTTTGGAGAAAAGGAGAAAGAAGAACCATGAAGAGGAAATGGGTACTAGGTGGACTGGCTCTGGTCGTGCTCGTGGTCTTTGCGTTCCTCCCGGCAATCCAGGAAGGGACCGAGATCCAGCAGTACAACCAGGAAGCGCGGCGGCAGAAGATCCGCAACGACATCGCCCAGATGCGGGCCGAGATCCGCGCCAACGGCTGGGATTTTGAGGTCGACGTCAACGAGGCGATGCAGTACAGCATCGACCAGTTGTGCACCTTCAAGCCGGAACTGAAGCCTCAGGATTACGACCTCGAGGCCGAGATCGACGACGGCGCCTCGGCGGCGGCGCTACCCACGTACTACATGGGCTATGCCACCCCGATCAAGAACCAGGGCAGCTGCGGCTCGTGCTGGGCGTTCGCCACCATCGGCGCCATGGAGGCGGCGATCAAGAAGCGCAAAGGGGTGACCTACGACCTTTCGGAGCAGTACCTGGTCTCCTGCAACAGCTACGGCTACGGCTGCGACGGCGGCTGGTTCGCTTTTGGGATGTGCAAGAGCCCGGGCGCCATCCTGGAGAGCTGCTTCCCCTACAAGGCCGTCGACGCCCCCTGCACGTATTGCAGTCTCCCGACGCGCTACAAGCTCTATTCGTACGGCAGCGTCAGCAACAACGTGACGAGCATCAAGACCGCCATCTACAACTACGGCTGCGTCGCCGCCGCGGTCTACGTCAACAGCTATTTCCAGGCCTACAAGAGCGGCACCTTCGCCAGCTGCCAGAACTATTCGCCCAACCACGCCATCATCCTCTGCGGCTGGGACGATGCCCGCGGCGCCTGGAGGCTGAAGAATTCCTGGGGCACGAGCTGGGGCGAGAGCGGCTACATGTGGATCAAGTACGGCTGCAGCTACGTGGGCTATGGCGCCACGCGCTGCACCTACTATTGAGGAGAAGGGAGGTTCACTGAACCGACCCTGTTTTGAACAAAAAAACCCCGCCCGCGAGGGCGGGGTTTTTTTTTAGTGTCAGTGTCAGTTTCAGTGTCAGCAGGAGGCAATACCAAGACAAGTGGTAGTGATAGTGATAGTGGTTGTCGGATACAAGAGCCATTCTTTTTCTTTCGCATCACGCCTAACGCCTGACGCATAACGATATTTCAAGCAGGAGTGGTAGTGATAGTGGCAGGCGGAGATCAGTAGGAACTCATGCTTTTTCGCGTCACGTGTTACGCGTTACGCGTCACGAAGATCGATTTCATGCTTTTGCGCATCACGCCTAACGCCTGACGCATAACGATATTTCAAGCAGGAGTGGTAGTGATAGTGGTTGTGGCAGTGGCTGCCAAGGGACCAAATCTCGTGATGGGTGATGAATGATGAGAACTGCAAGGGTCCTAAAAGCGCCAAATCATCCATTGCCAACTTGGAACCTGGAACTTGGAACATGGAACCTGGAACTTGGAACATGGAACCTGGAACGTGGAACCTGGAACCTCTGGCTTCGTAGCGCCTCCGCCTTACGCCGGTTGCTCTTCCTTTATCTCTTTAACATCTCCACGAACTTGTCCTCCGCCGCCTGGGCCAGCGGCGAATCGGGGAAGTGCTCCCTGAACTGCCGGAGCCGGTAATGGGCGGCGTCGAGCATGTTGTTCTCGGCCAGAAGGACGACCAGCTGGAAGAAGGAACGCCGGCGCGTCTCATCGGGCGCCGACGGCTCGAGGACGAGCGCCTCCAGCAGGCGCGCCGCCGGCTCGTGCTCTCCCTTGGCATAGAAGATGCCAGCCAGGCGGTACTGCAGGACGGGCTCGAGCATCTGCGCGTACGTGCCACGGTACTCGGCGAAAATCTCCATGGCCTGCTCGGGGCTCGAGCGCAGCTTCAGGGCGATGGCCCTCTGGAACAGCTCGCGGCCCTCGGGCTTGCGGGTGATGGCGTACTCGCGGGCCAGGCCCAGCAGGGCCGCCTCGTTGTCGGGGTTCAGCTGCAGCGCCGCCAGCAGCGCATCGACGCTTTCGCGCCGCGAGTACAGCCTTTCCCTGGCCGCCAGTCCTTCCTCGATGTATTTCTCTTCGGCGGCCTTGGCGTGCAGCTTCAGAACCAGGGCCAGGATGAATCCGGCGATCATGCTGCCGACGTGAGTCCAGTAGCCGATATTCGACCGGCCCCCCGACAGCCTTTCGATGCCGCCCTGCAGGTCGCTGAGAAAAAAGAAACCCAGCAACGGCAGGGAGCTGACCTTGAGCTTGGCGCTGATCAGGCCGAACACCGGTAGCGGGATGACCAGTTTCTTGAAATAGCAGCGGACCATGAAAACGCCCATGATCCCCGACACGGCTCCCGAGGCGCCCATGGCATGGAACGGGGCGTCGAAGAAAAGGCGCCAGACAGCCACGCCGACGAACCCGCCGGCCAGCCCGGTGAGCAGATAGAGAACAAGGAAGAGCCTGGCGCCCAGCCGCTCCTCGACCGCGGGGGCGAAAGCCCACAGGAAGGCCATGTTCCCCCAAAGGTGCCCGGCGCCGGCATGGAGGAACATGCTGGTCAGCGGACTGAGCAGCGCGGTCCCCGGCAGGGAGAGCTTCGGCAGGAACATGAAGCAGTCCTCCATGGTCCTGAGGTCGGCCGGAGCCAATTGGCGCATGAGGTAGAAAACCGCCGCGTTGGCCAGGACCAGGGCCAGGGTGGCCTTGGGAACGAATGATTTTTTGCCTCCCTCGGCGTAGGCGACCGGGATCAGGGTGACATGTTCGCGCAGCACGTCGATCAGCCGGTCACCGGTCTGGATCGACTTGAACCACACGTAGGAGAACAGGAGCGCGGGGATGAGGATCCAGAAAAAGGTGAGCAGTTCCGCCAGCTCGCGGCGGAATAGATAGGCGGCTGCGACCAGGACGGCGACCTTCAGCAGGTAGATCTTTTCGCTCCTGTCGAACGCCTGGCGGCGGTATGGGCGCGCTTCAAGCACCATGGGCGCTTTTCCCTGCAGGCGGCGGTGACGGCTGGTTCATGGGAGTGTATTGTAACAGAAAGGGATGAGCCTGCGAATCACGTCCCGGATCAAGGCTTCAGCTTCCTGCCTGCGGCCGCAGCCCGCTCCTGCCTTTCCTCAAGGTCTTCCCAGCGCCGGTAGGCGGCATGCAGCCTGGCCTCCAGTTCCTGCAGGCGGGAGTTGGCGGCGGCGACTTCGGCGCTTGCGCCGCGGTAAAAATCGGGGTTGGCCAGCGAGGAGAGAAGGCTCTTTTTTTCCGCTTCCAGATTCTCCAGGAGCGCCGGCAGGGACTCCAGCTCCCGCTCTTCCTTGAAGCTCATCTTGACCGCCGGCGTTCGCGGCCGCGCCGGGGGCTTTGCCACGGGCTTGACCGCGGCCGGGGCCGCGGCGGCCTCCTTCTGGCGCAGCCAATCGTCGTAGCCGCCCACGGATTCCTCGATCTTCCCGTCGCCGCTGAAGACCAGGGTGCTGGTCACGATGTTGTCGAGGAACGCCCGGTCGTGGCTTGCCAGCAGCAGCGTCCCCCTGAACTCCAGCAGCAGCTCCTCCAGCAGCTCCAGCGTTTCGATGTCGAGGTCGTTGGTGGGCTCATCAAGGACCAGGACATTGGCGGGCCGGGTGAAGAGGCGCGCCAGCAGCAGGCGGCAGCGCTCGCCCCCGGAGAGGGACTTGACGCGGGTCCGCGCCCGTTCCGGCGTGAAAAGGAAATTCTGCAGGTAGGCGATCACGTGCCGGGTCCTGCCGTTCAGGGTCACCGTGTCGTTGCCGCCGGCAACGCTGTCGAAGACCGTCTTCTCGGGGTCGAGCTGGTCGCGCAGCTGATCGAAATAGACGACCTGCAGGTTGCTGCCCAGGCGCACCTGCCCCTGTTGCGGCGGCAGCTCGCCCAGAAGCAGGCGCAGCAGGGTGGTCTTGCCGCAACCGTTGGGCCCGATGATGCCGACGCGGTCCCGGCGCAGGATCACGGTCGAAAGGCTGCGGACCACCGGTTTCCCGGGGTATTCGTAGCCGAGGTCCTCCGCCGCCATGACCAGGTTGCCCGAGCGCCCGCCTTCCTGCAGGATCATCCTCACGCCGCCGGGCTGCTCCTGGCGCAGCCGGCGCCGGGCGCGCATTTTCAGCAGCGTGTTGACCCGGCCCTGGTCGCGGGTGCGGCGGGCCTTGACTCCCCGGCGCAGCCACGCCTCCTCGTCGGCCAGCTTCCTGTCGAAAAGCCGGCTTCGGGTTTCTTCGTTGTCCAGGCTTTCCTGCTTGCGCTTCAGGAAGGTCGGGTAGTCGCACGACCAGTCCAGCAAACGGCCGCGGTCGATCTCGATGATGCGGCTGGCCAGTTTGTGCACCAGCCTGCGGTCGTGGGTGACGATGACGACGGTGCCGTCGTAAGCGGCGAGAAAGTTTTCCAGCCAGGCGATGGCATCGATGTCCAGGTGATTGGTGGGCTCATCGAGCATGAGGATGTCGGGCCCGGATACCAGCGCCCTGGCCAGCAGGGTGCGCCGTTTCAGGCCGGTGGAGAGGGCGCTGAACTCGGCCTCGGCGGGCAGTCCCATCCGGGCGATGACCAGGTCGACCTGGCGGCTGACCTCCCAGCCGTTCTCCGCGTCCAGCTGCTGCCCCAGGCGGTCCAGGCGCGCCAGGAGCCTGGCGTCGTCTCCCCGGCCCTCCGCCAGCAGGGCGCCGGCGTGGTGGTAGTCGGCGAGCAGCCTGCCCTTGGCCGCCAGGCCGGAGGTGACGATGTCGATGACCGGTCCGGAGATCCCGGCGGGGATCTCCTGGTCCAGGCGGGCGGTGGCGACTCCCTGGCTGCGGGTGACCGTGCCGCTGTCCGGGGCCATCTCGCCGTTGATCAGCTTCATCAGGGTGGTTTTGCCGCTGCCGTTGCGTCCCAGCAGGCATACCCTTTCATGGCGCTCAATGTTCAGGCTGATGTCGTCCAGCAGCATGAAGCCGCCGTAGCCGACGCACACGTTTTTTACGCTGAGCAAAGCCATGATGGGTTCACCTTTCCCCTTCTGCGGCCCTTGCCTGGCCTGGTCCCAGCCGCCCGGACCCTCATTACAGGGTATCTTGATGCAGAAGCCAGTATACCTCAACCCCGGCGCAACTCAAAACGGGGTTCCATGGATCCGTGCTGGGGCTGTTTGCATTCGTAGCGGATTAGGACTAGGATGGTCAGATCATGGCCATCAAACCAAAAGATCTTTTTGCGGATAAACCTCCCGTTCAGGTCGAAGCCGAGGCCTTGATCGCCCATAAGCAGTTGGGCAGACCCGTCCTCCCTGATCCGGCGATCATCTCGCGCCTGTTCAAGCGCCTGACGAACAGGACACTGAAAAATATCCGTCCCGATCCGCGCCGGGTCATCACCCGCCCGTTCCGCCCCGGAAGCGGGGAGCATACCGTCCATATCGTCCAGCGCGTTCTGGGGCTGGATGAAGCCCGGGTCAAGGCCCTGCTCCGGCATGTGCTCGAGGATTTCGCCCACCGGCACAAGGACATCCGCTCCATCCTGATGGGGAATTTCCTGAGGATCAGCGCCTGCGTGCCCGAGCCGGCCTCCCTTTCAGAGGAGAGAAAGCTCCTGCTCGGCTCATGCTTCACCATGGAGTATTCGATCGAATCCGCCGCCCTGTTCAACCCCTCGATCGTCATCTATCCCAGGCAGAACAACCTGCAGAAGGGACAGACGCGCGTGATCTTCAGCTTCCGCGCCACCGGCGAAGGGCACATCTCCTCGATCGTTTTCCGCAGCGCCCTGGTAGACCGGGACAATTCGATCTTCCTGGAGTCGGTCAGCCCGTTCCTGGGCACGCCCGAGGTCGTCCTGAACGCGACGTACGACCAGGGGCTCTTCCAGGCCAAGCTGGAGGAGATGGGCCAGCTCAGCGAAGCGGCCAGGGCGATCCTCGGGCATCTGCAGCCCAGCTTCGCCCCGGAGGAGATGGACCGGGCGATCGACGCCGTCCGCCGCGGCGGCGCCTTTTCCGGCTCCGATATGGATGCCACCGTCGCCCACATCAAGTGGCTGACGGAATCGAATTACGAGGTATATTTCCCTCAGGGTGAGCTGATCTCGGAAAGGGTCATTTTCCCCCTGTCGCAAAACGAGAGCAACGGGGTGGAGGACGCGCGCTTCGTCCGCTTTGTCGATGAGGACGGCGGCATCACCTACTATGCGACCTACACGGCATACAACGGCCGGGAGATACTGCCGCAACTGATCGAAACAACGGATTTCCACCGCTTCAAGATCTCCACCCTCAACGGCGCCATGGCGCGCAACAAGGGTATGGCCCTTTTTCCGCGCCGCATCCAGGGCCGGTACGCCATGATCACGCGCAGTGACGGGGAAAACCTTTTCCTGAGCCATTCCGATAACATCCATTTCTGGCATGAGGGGGCCCGGATGGCAGTGCCGGAAAGCCCCTGGGAGATGGTCCAGATCGGCAATTGCGGCTCGCCCCTGGAAACGGAAAAGGGCTGGATACTGCTGACCCACGGCGTGGGGCCGATGCGCAAATACTGCATCGGCGTCCTGCTCCTGGACCTGCTGGACCCGGCGAAGATCATCGGGCGGCTGGAATTGCCGCTGCTGGCGCCGCGGGAGGAAGACCGCGCGGGCTATGTGCCGAACGTGGTGTACAGCTGCGGCTCCATCATCCTCAATGGCGAATTGATCATCCCCTATGCCATCTCCGATTCCGAGTCGCATGTGGCCAGCATCCCGGTGGACGAGCTGCTGGACAGGCTTTTGCCGCAGCGCTAGACCGCGCCGGCGATTTCATATTCCTCGAGCATGGCCAGCAGCGCCATGAGGAAGGAAACCGTGCTCTCTCCCCCCTGGTTCAGGCTGACGCCCTCGCGCAGCAGCCCGTCGGCGCAGCCCTTGGTCTCGTAATCGTACAGGGACATGCCCATGTCGTTCTCGCCCAGGAACCATCCGAAGGCCAGGCGCATCTTTTTCAGGTATTCCTTGTCCTGGGTGACCCAGTACGCCGACTGGTAGGCCAGGACCATCGCCGTCGCGTCGATGGGCTGCTGGTCGAATTGCGCCCTGGCGCCGCCCCGCTTGTACCAACCGTTGCTGCCGATGATGGAAAGGCGGCCGTCATGGATGAGGTTCTTCTCCAGGAATTCCAGCGTTTCCCTGGCGACCCGAAAATATTTGTCATCGCGCAGCAGGGCATACGTCTGGAACAGGGCCAGGGGCATGATGCCGTTGTCGTAGCAGATGATATCCTCGAACCAGCGCCAATCGTCGCCCGCCACATCCCTGTAAAGGGACAGGAGACAATCGGCGCATTCGCGCAGCAGGCCGGCGACGCTTTCATCGCCCTGGTAGCAGCGCAGGTAGGCGGCCAGGCCCAGCATGGCCAGGGACTTGCCGCGCAGGTTCAGGCCGCGCACGTGGGGCAGCGCCTTCTGGAAGCATTCGAAGGCCAGGGAACGATAGGCGTCGCGGGGCGGCCGCCAGATGACATAGCCGAGCGCCCAGAGCGCCCGGCCGAACGAATCATCCGAGCCGTTCTCGTCCAGGAAGCGGCGCTGGTAATCCATGAAATTCCGGAAGCGCCCGTCGGGATTCTGGGTGAAATGGATGAAGCTGAAATACGTCGAGATCAGCTTCTTGGCGTCCTCGTCGCGCAGGAGTGAAAACGCGCCGGCGCACAGCATCAATGCCCGGGAGTTGTCGTCCAGGCAATACCCCGTATGGCGGTCGGGAACGATGTACTTGGCATGCTGGATGAGCCCGGTGTCGTCGGTCAGGCGCTTCAGGTGCGTCAGGTCGAAGGGCGGTTCACGCAGCAGCAGGGGAGGAGTCTTCAGGACCATCGACCTCTTGGCCGCGGCCGCGTGCTGGAACAGCTTCAGGTACTTTTCGGCGACGATCTCCCAGCGCATCTGCCTCCCGAATTGGTACGTCCTGGAGCGCAGCGCCTTCAGCTTGGCCTTGTCCGCCAGCAGGCCGCGCAGGGCGGCGGCCAGCGCCACGGAGTCGGCGAAGCCGAACAGCAGGCCGCGGCCCTCGGCGAGCAGCTCCTGGGCGTACCAGTAGGGGGTGGAGATGATGGCGGTGCCGGCACCAACCGCGTAGGACAGGGTGCCGCTGACGATTTGCGCCTCGTTCAGATAGGGGGTGATGTAGATGTCCGCCGCCATCAGCCAGGCGCAGAGCTCGTCCAGGCTGACGAAGCGGTCGTCGAAGATCACGTGCTCGTGCAGCCCCAGCTTGTCGACCAGCGCCACCAGGCTGGTACGGTACTTCTCGCCGTACTCCTTAAAGACATTGGGATGGGTCTTCCCCAACACCGCGTAGATCAGCTTGGGGAATTCCTGGACCAGCGCCGGGAGAGCCTGGATGACCGTCTCGATCCCCTTGTTGGGGCTGAGCAGGCCGAAGGTCAGCAGCGTCTGGTTTCCCTCCACCTGGAAGCGCTTTTTGTAACGGCTGTTGTCCAGCGTGGTGAAATCGGGGGTGCCGTGATAGAAGCGAACGATCTTTTCGCCCGGCACGGCGTACACTTCCTGGAGCAAGGTCACGGCCAGCTCGCTCATCACGACCAGCCGGTCGGCCCGCTGGGCCATCTCCTGGATGATCTTTTTCTGGTTGGGGGTGGGGGTTTTGAGCACCGTGTGCAGCACCACCACCAGGGGCACGCTGAGGCTGGCGATCAGCGAGAGGATGTAGATGCCGTCCCAGCCGCCGTAGATCCCGAATTCGTGCTGGATGCAGGCCACATCGGCGTTGCTGGCATTGACGAAGTTGGCCGCTTCGTAGTAATCACCCTGCTGGTTCTTCTGGATGGTGAATTCCACCCGGGCGGGATACGCGTATCCCTGCTCGGTATCGTTGACGGCGACGGCAAAGACGTTTGAGCGCCGCCCCAGCTGCCCCGCGACCGCCTCGCACAAATCGGTGGTGAAGGTGGCGATGCCGCAGACACGCGGGCAATAATTTCCCACGAAAGCGATATTCAGTTCCGGTTTCAGCATGCATGCCCACTCTACTTGATTTCGTTCGGAATAGCAATGATCGGCCGTGCCTCGCCGCGGCGGCCGGAGCCTGCAGGCGCGCAAAGCGGATCTGCGCTTGTTCGCCCGAACAGGCTATGGTAAAGTTCCGATTCTGGAGGATCCATGGAGCGCAAAACGAAGAAGCTGCTGTGGAAGCCGGGAACCATGCTCTATCCCGTGCCGGCCGTGCTGGTCAGCTGCGGGAAGCCCGGCGCAACGCAGAACCTCATCACCGTCGCCTGGACCGGCGTCTGCTGCACCGACCCGCCGATGTGCACCATCGCCCTGCGGCCGCAGCGCCATTCGTACGGGTTGATCCGCGCCAGCGGCGAGTTCGTGATCAACCTGACCACGGCGGCCATGGCCCGCGCCGTCGACTGGTGCGGAGTAAAGAGCGGCCGCGACGTCGACAAGTTCAGGGAGATGAAGCTCACGCCCCTGGCGGCAAAGGTCGTTGACGCGCCGCTGGTCGCCGAATCGCCGGTCAACCTCGAATGCCGGGTCAAGGAGGTGCGCGAACTGGGCAGCCACCGCCTGTTCATCGCCGAGATCCTGGCCGTCCACGCCGACCCCTCCTATTTTGACGCGAAGACCGGGTATTTCGACCTGGCCGCCGCCCGGCCGCTTTGCTATTGTCACGGCCACTACTATGAAATGGGCCGCTATATCGGCAAGTTCGGGTTTTCAGTCGAGAAAAAGAGATCGAGCAAGAGACGTTAGATGTCAGATGTCAGACGTTGGCAAGTCACAAGAAGGAGCATGTGATTCGAGGTCTTCTATCTTGCTGACCACTAACGTCTAACGTCTGACGTCGGGTCTGTCCACACTTCGGGCGTGAACGATCCCGGGGCGTTGTACTCGATGGATGACGGCGTGACGAAGACCATGATGTATTCGGGGTCATCCGGGCCCCGGAAATAGCGCCGCCAGCCCTCCTGCCAGTACTTGGCCCGGGTCGCCGCGTCGGAGCGGATCGCGGCGCGGCCGGCGATCTGCAGGAAGGCCGAGCCGTCGGGCGGCTGCAGGTTGCCGCAGGTCAGGTGCACGCCGGGGTTGGCGAGTATCTGCCTGGCCTTGCGCGTGGAACGGCCGGTGCAGAAGGTCAGGGTGAAGTCGCTCTCGCCGCGGATGGTCACGTAGCGCACCCAGGGGGCGCCGTCGTCGCCGATCGTCGCCAGCGCTGCCGTCTGCGGTTTCCCGAGTATCCGCCAGATCTTTTCTTCCAGTTCGTTCATGGGTGATTCTCCGCAAACCATCATAATGGAAACGGGGAGAGAATTCCAGCGCAAACGCTTCCTTCCTTCATGAAATCGCGCTAGAATCCTCCTGAAACCAAGGAGGCCAATATGTCGCTGATCGGATTGGGAATGCTCCCTTTTCTCATGTATTTCCTGTATGCCGCGTTGCCGCTGGCGCCGCTGGCCTACCTGTTCATCAAGTGGCGCGCCTATCGCGACGGCGCCGGCAGCGACCCCTGGCTGGGGGTCGCCGTGCTGCTGCAGTATTTCTGGACCCTGGCCCTGCAGCTGGCGCTCATCGGGCTGGTCCTGGCCGGCGCCGGCCTGATCGGCAAGAAGATGGAACAGGAGATCAAACCCGGCCTGGCCCTGCTATCCACCGGCGTGATCGCCCTGCTGGCCGCGTTCTTCGCCCTCAAGCGCCTGCCGCATTCGCCCTGGCGCGGCCGGGCCTGGCGGGTCTTCTTCGTTCTCAACCTGCTGATCTGCGGCCTGCTGGCGCTGATCGCCCTGGGTGCCGTTTCCTTCGCGCTGTTCACCGGCAAAGCCGGCGATGCCCGGCTGCCGCTGGTCGCCCTGGCCTGCTTTGGCGGAGCCGGGATGTGGTTTTTGCGGTTGTTGATCCGCAAATAAAGCTGCCATCCCTGGATGGGAAAGCGATATTAAAATAATGGAGGGACAATGAAACGATTCACTGCGAAAACGGCGTTGTTCATTCTGCTGGCCGCATGGGGCGCTTCTTCTCTCGGGGCCCATTGCCAGGTGCCCTGCGGCATCTACGACGACGAGGCGCGCTTCAAGCTGCTGTTCGAGCATATCACGACGATCGAGAAGGCGATGAAGGAGATCGGCGCCCTCTCGGTGCAAGCGCCGGTGAACCACAACCAGGTGGTGCGCTGGGTGATGAACAAGGAGAAGCACGCCGAGGAGTTCAGCGAGATCCTTTCCTACTACTTCCTGGCCCAGCGCCTGGTCCCAAGGGGTGCCGACGAGGAAGGCCGCGCCGTCTACCTGGAGCAGCTGGAGCTCGCGCACCGGCTGATCGTCACGGCCATGAAGGCCAAGCAGACCGTCGAACTCGCCCACGTGCAGGCGCTCAGGGACCTGCTCGCCAAGCTGCAGAACAGTTATTTCAAGAAAAAATAGCGCAGAGAAACGCTGACGGGTTGAAGGGATCGGGCAAGGTTCGATCGAGCCTGCCCGCGCGCAAGTTTTTTAACCCTTCAACCATCCACTCATCAACTCTTCAGAAGGGAGGTCCTTGCAGATGAACCTGCTGGTCCTGGCCGACATCGACGATTTCCACTGGCATGGCCCGGCCGGGAAAGCCGACCTGCTGTTGGCGCTGGGCGACCTGGCCGACGCGGTGATCCTGGAGGCGGCGGCGGCGTGGCAGTGCGCCGCCATTTTTGCCGTCAAGGGCAACCACGATTCCGCGGGGCCGTTCCCGGCGCCGATCGTCGACCTGCACCTGAACACGGCCGTGTTGGGCGGCCTGCGCTTCGGCGGCCTGAACGGCTGCTGGCAATACAAGCCGCGGGGTCATTATCTTTACTACCAGGAGGAGGCCGAGGCGTTCATGGCGCCTTTCCCAACCGTCGACGTCTTCATCTCCCACAACTCGCCGCGCCGCATCCACGACCGCGAGGACGAGATCCATACCGGTTTCACGGCCCTCAACGCCTACATCGAGAGGGCCCGGCCGCGGCTGCTGCTGCACGGCCATCAGCACCAGGAACGCGAGACGCGGGTGGGGGAGACGAGGGTGATCGGCGTGTACGGCTGGAGAACGATCGAGCTCAGTGACAAGTGACGCGTGACGAGTGGCGAGGAACGGGCATCGGCTGGAAACTCTCTGCGCCTTTCCTTGTCACTCGTTACTTGTTACTCGTCACTATCGCAAGTTCCTTATATGCCCAACTTGGCCCTCAGCTCGGCTGAAAGCGAGTTCCTGTTGACCATCAGCGCCGTGGTCTTGAGACGGAAGTAGGGGAGCGACATGTAGAGGTAGCCGTCGTACTTGCGATCGGTGCCTCCCGAGTTCTTGACCCGGTAGAAACGGGCCCCGGTCTGGTCACTGGCCAGGCCGACGATGTGCATGAGGTGGTCGTCGGTGGTGGAAAAATCGCGCAGGGTCCGGGTGCGCATCTCCTGGGAGATCTCCTTTTCCTTGAGCGGGGCCGCGGGCTTCATCTCCCGCTCGGCGGTTGTCTTGTCTTCCCAATCCTTCTCCGGCACCAGGGCGTAGCCGGTCTCGCGGGTGGAGAACTCCCTTTCGCTGACGTCTCCGTCCCAGACCACGGAATAGCCGTTCGCCAGGGCTCTCTCGGCGACGGACACCAGCTCGTCGATGGGCAGGTTGAAGTAATCGGAGTTGAAAGTCCAGTTGTCGGGAATTTCCAGGCGGCATTTCCTGTAGAAGGGGTGATGGTCGTATGATGTCAGCTCAACGTAATCGTCCAGATCCAGCGCCAGGGCGTCGGCAAGGAATGCCTTGGCGGTAGTATTCTTCCCCTGCCAGGAGAATTCCGCCGGGACCTTGCCGAGGTACGTGTCGAGGACCGCCTCGTAGGCCTCCAGCCAGCGGGGCGTCAGCCGCGTCCCCCGGCGTTTCAGCACGGCGTCAACCAGGCCCTGCAGCACGGCGACCATTTCGCCGTGGTTGTGGCGCTTCTGGCCGATGTTCATGCCGCTGTAGGCCTCTTCGGGCACGATGCCGAACTCCCGCATTTGGTCGATCACGTCGTGGGCCTGCCCGCCCTGCTGGTGAACGGCATTGCCGTGCATCTGCACGAAATTCAGGGCTTTTTTCGGATAGGTGTGGCGGACCACGAACATCTCGGAAAGGTCGACTTCCCCCCTGCCGAGGCGCAGCGCCTCCGCTTCCAGGAAGGAGATCGTGGCGAAACACCAGCAGGTGCCGGTGTGATATTGGTCCTTGACCGGCGTATGCCGGACCTCGGTGAAGGTCTTGAACTTGTATGCGGGCTTGTCGGCCTTCTTCTCCCTGGCGGCGGCCGCCTGGGGGGTGAATGGGGCGGAAACCAGTAAAATCGCCGTCAAGACGATCATCATGCGAAGGATGCTCATGCTGCCTCCATGTGTTTTTTCTTCACCGTCAACCGTCCGCCGTACGCCGCAAACCGGGGACGGAGTCCTATTTGATCCTGGTTATCGCCGTCTTCATCAGCTTCGCCGCCATGGGGCGGACGGTTTTTTCTTCGCTCCCGGGGACCAGCAGCGTGATCAGGGCGTAGCGCCCGGCCTGGAAAGCGTGAAGCTGGACCATGCCGAACCCGGGGCTGGTGAAGAACGCTTCAGCGCCGGCTTCCGGGGCGTCGACCGGGGTCATCTTCATCTTGGCGAACTGGGCCCTGAATACGGTCGGGGTCTCCCCGCGCTGCAGGGGCTTGGTCAGGATGTTCAGCGAGCCGAATCCCCCGACCACGTAGGTGCAGTCGGAACCGGCCATCGGGTTGGAGTGGACCTTCGGGGCTCCCTTCTCCACCGGCTTGCCGACGACGGCCTGGATCTCGGCGGGGGTAAGCAGCGAGCAGGGATCGAACGGCGGGTCGGCGGCGCTTGCGGCCATTGCACAGCATAGCGCTGCGAGTACGATCCAATTGAACCGGACGCGAAAATGACTGGTCATCGGCCACCTCCATTTTATGGTTCTGCGGTCGGAGCGTTGAAAATATCCCGGCCGCGAAAGCGCATGGTAGCAGAATTCGCCTCGGGAGACAAATGACCATGCCGGCGAGCGGACGCTGTTGGCCTGAATCGCGGGCGGTTCGCCGCAGATCGCTGAAAAAGTGAACCGCGAACCCCGGGGCTGCGTACTAAAGAAATGATACCGGCGGCCATCGCCGCGGGTGACCGCAAAAAGAGGTGCAACCATGAAGACACCGAGCAAAACCGCCCGGCACAACCGGCGGGGGCTGGACCGCCGCCACTTCCTGGCCGCAAGCGGAGCCGCCCTGGCAGCAGGCCTGCTGCCGGGAAAGGCATTTTCCCAGGAGCCGGCCCAAAAGCCGGACCGGCCGCCGCGCCCCGACCCGATGAGCATCCAAAGCAACGTGCGTGTCGCCATGTGCCAGCCCAAGAAGCCATGGTCGATGCCCGGGCCTTTCCCGGGGGTCGTTGCCGAGGTGCGGCATCCGGCGGGCCTGCAGGGGCTTCAGCCGGTCCCTGGCGCAGCCCGGCGCATGCTGGCGGCGGGATTGTGCGCCCTGACCGGGGACAAGGACCCCCGGGACGCCTGGCGACGCTTCGTCACTCCCGGCGAACGGATCGGCATCAAGTTCAACCCGGTGGGTCACAAGGTCAGCGGCGTCACCTGGGATGTCATCCAGGCGGTGGTCGACGGGCTGGAGAGCGCCGGCATTCCTCGCCGCGACATGCTGGTCTGGCACCGTTTCAACGACGAGCACGCCCAGACCTATGTCGCCGAAAAAGTTCATCCCGGTGTCGAGGCCTACCTGCTGAACTGGTTCATCGTCAAGGACGGCAAGAATACTCCGGGCGGCTTCGAGCGCTGGGACGAGAGCGTTTTCTACGAGGCCGATGTCTCCCTCCCTGACGATCAGAACTACCTGGAGGAAATGTTCCATGGCGGGACGAAAAGCTATTTCCCGCGCATCCTGACCCGCAATGGCAAGGACGGCGGCGTGGACAAGGTGATCAACATTCCCAGCTTCAAGCATCATGGCGGGCCTTTCATCACCATGGCCCTGAAGAACCTGGCTTTCGGGGTGACCACCAACTGCCCACGCGGCCATTTTTTCATCGAGCGCTATATCTCCGAAGTGTGCGCGTTCCCGCCCGTGCGCGACAAGGTCGTGCTGAACATCATGGACGGCCTGCGCGGCCAGTACGATCGGGGTCCGGTCCCGGCGCCGCAGTTCGTCTGGCCCCTGGGCCGGCTGTATGTCGCCTCCGACCCGGTGGCGCTGGACAGCGTCGGCTTCGAAACGCTGCTGGCCAGGCAGGTCGAGGCGGGACGGCTGCCGGCGGAAAAGGCCGAGGCCGTCCGCCAGCGGCACTACGGCCTGGCCGTGGCCGAGAACCTGGGGCTGGGAGTGCACAAGGCGCGGCCGATCGAAGTGCGACCGGTGGAACTGGGCTGAGCGCCTGCCTGAAGATGCGAACAAAAGGATGGATGGTCCGGCTGGTCGTCCTGCTGCTGGTTGTCACGGCCGCTGCCGCTGCCGATTCCCTCTTCACGCTCCTCCCCGGCGATGATCTGCCCAGTGGCTGGGCGCGCCGCGGCGAGGCACGGTTGTTCGTCGGCTCCGAACTCTACCGCCACATCAATGGCGGCGCCGAGCTGTACCACCGGCACGGCTTCGACCGCCTGGCGGTGCAGGACTACGCCGATGGCGGCCACGAGGTGCGCGTCGAGATCTACCGCATGAACGGCGCGGCCGGGGCATTGGCCGTATTCGCCGAGATGACCGAAGGCCTGAACGTGGAGCAGCGCTACGGCACGGCCTGTGTGCTGGACGATTTCCAGGTCATGTTCCTGAGGGGCGCATCCCTGGTCTCACTGACCACGTATGAGAAGAGCGCCGCTGCGGCGACGGCCATGGCGGCCCTGGCCACTGAGATCGACGCGGCGCTTGTCGGCTTGGCCTTTTAAATTATCAGGGATCCCTGAAGATTGAACTCAGCTAAGGCGCTTCGCACCCAGGGGAAAGATAATTTCTTCCTCGTCACGCGTCACTCGTTACGCGTCACGTAGTTCCTTGTCAGGTTATTTCTCCTGCAGCGCCTTCTCGATGGCCGCGATCACGGCCGGATCGTCGGGAACCGTCCTGGGCTCGAAGCGGGCGATCACTTCACCCTGGCGGTCGACGAGGAACTTGGTGAAATTCCAGGCGATCTTGCCGGCGAAGCGGGGGTTGGTATCCTTTTCGACCAGGAACCTGTACAGCGGGTGGATGCCCTTGCCGCGCACCGATATCTTGGCGAACATGGGAAAGCTCACCCCGTAGTTGATCAGGCAGAACTCCTTGATCTCCTCGTTCGTCCCGGGCTCCTGGCCGAGAAAATTGTTGGCCGGGAAGCCGAGGATGACCAGCCCCTGGCCCTGGAAGCGCTTGTATACCTCCTCCAGCGCCTTGTACTGCGGCGTCAGGCCGCACTTGCTGGCCGTGTTGACCAGCAGCAGCACCTTGCCCGCGAACTGGCGCAGGGGGGTCTCCCGGCCGTCGATGCTCTTCATGGTGAAATCCAGGACACTCCTTGGCTGCCCGGCGGCCGCCAGGACCATTCCTCCCGCCAGGACGGCGATCGACGTTAGGAGCAAAAAATCCTGATTCATGCTTTCCTCCCGATCTTACGACTTGGGCTTCACGCCCTGTTCCCTGGCCGGCACGGGCTCGGGCTTGGGCGGTGTCTTGGGCGCGGAAACGCGGCGCATCGCGGCCACCATGACCTTGAGGTCGTCGCGGTTCTTGGCCAGCCACTCGGCGGCGTCGAGCATTCTCCGCAGCCGCTCGGCCGGCTTGGCGGCGTTGGGATTGGGCCCGGCCCCGGCATACTTGACGGTCTTCCCGGACTGGGTGAACTGCGGCACCCGGAAGTTCAGCAGCCAGGCGGCCAGGCGGGCGCTCTCCTCGTCGATCGCGATGAACGAGGGCTTCTTCAGGCCGTGGCCGTCGCAGCTCAGTTCGGTGCCGATACCGACCTTGTTCAGCCAGCGCACCAGGCCCGCCATGTAGGTGTCCATGATGGCCAGGTCGTCGGCGCTTCCCCCCTCGGCGCCGCCGTGGGTGCTGTCCACGGCGCGCAGCCAGTACGATTCCTCGACGTAGGGCTCGTCGAGCAGCAGGATGTTGTTCTTCAGCGTGCCGAATTGGCCGGCGGCCAGGAGTTTCTGCAGGTATTTCCTGTTGGCTTCGGTCTCTTCGGCCAGCGAGATCCTGTTGTCGACTTCCTGGGCCAGGAAACCGCTGCGCAGCAGCGCCCGCAGCCAGGAGACCCGCGAGAGCAGGATGCCCGAGGGCAGCTCGAAGCGCCACACTTCCCAGAGGATGGCCATGGCCGGCTCCAGGAACTGCCGCTCGCCGGAGGTCTTGTAGTTTTTACCGCCATGGAACAGGTTGCGGCGCACCTGGGCGATCATGGAAAAGACGTGCGCCCAGTCGGCCGGTATCTTTTCGCCGGCCTGCAGGTGGCCGCGGCCGCAGGCCGGGGCGAATGTCCCGTCCGGAGGTTCCTTTTCAAAGGCCTTCATGATGTAGGCCCGGCGGTCCTGGCCCGGGTCCCAATCGCCGACGGCGTTCCTCTGCAGCCAGGCGAACAGGAGAACGGGGGCCGCGGCGATGAAGTGCTCGATCTTCCTGCGGAAGTCCTTGTCGATCTTGTACAGATTGGCAAAGCGCTCGGCCAGCTTCTGGTCCCTGGCCAGGCAGTGCTCCAGGTACATTCCGTCACGGGTGCGTCGCAGGTCGGGCGCCGCCTTGGCCGCCCAGGCCATGACAGCGGCCCAGAGGCAGACGAAGCGCTCGGCGGCCTTGTCGCCGTCGGTCTTCTGGAAGCGCCGCAGCCAGGAGCGGACGAAATCCCACAGTTCCGCGTTCTCGGCGGGGCGGTTCAGCGCCTGCAGGTCGCCGGCTTCGGACGTCAGGATTCCACAATCGGGTTTTTCGGCCATGGGAGCCACCTCCAGGGAGTTGATCAAATTGATCATAGCATAAAATGGGAAAAGATTCTGCGTCGGGGCGACCGGCCGGTCACCCCAACGGACGTGTGTGATCCATCCACGTTCCTGCTATAATGGTTCCGATGAACTATTTCCTGTCCAACCTCTTCCGCGACAGGCGCTTGTGGATCATCGCCGGCGTTTCGGCGCTGGCCGGCATGATGATCATGGACCTGCTCACTTTCATGCTGACGCCGCGGGCGGTCTTCGGCATGTGGACGTTCAAGCTTGCGCTCATCGCCGCGGTGATCGGGGCGGTCGGGTACGGCGTCCTGCTGCAAAAAGCGGACAAGAAACGCAGGCGCCTGGAAGAATTGCTGCCCGGTTTCCTGGAGGAGCGGCGCTCTTTCCTGGAAGGATCGGCCGCCGCGGACCCCGGGTTCCAGACGTTCTGCCACGAATGCCGCCATTTCGACCTGAACCGCCTGCGCTGCCTGCTGGACTTGCGCGAGCGCAAGTCGCGCATCCTGCTCCGCGACGACAGCCCCATGCGTTATTGCCTGTATTGGAACCTCGATGACCGGCATCCGATCATGCAGGTGACGGGCAGGCTGGATGCGGCCACGATCCGCTCTCAACAGGCGGCAAACGGCTTGGGGTCTGCGGAAGACGAAAAAGAGGACGGAGACGACAAGCCGGGGAACGGCGGAGGCCCTCCTGTCGGGGCGTTTTTCTTCTAAACGCGGCGGCCTGGGCCGTTCGTAATAGCGGCGAATGAAACCGGACGAAAATGACTGGATCGACAGGGTGCTGAAGGGTGATCCCGCCGCTTATGAGAACCTGGTAAAGCGCTATCAGGCGCGGCTGGTGGCTTTCCTGTGGAACCTGCTCGGCAGTGGCGACGACGCGCGCGACGCCGCCCAGGATGTTTTTATCCAGGCCTACACGAGGCTCGGGCAGTTTGACCGCTCTCGCGGCTTCAAGAACTGGCTGTTCGCCATTGCCTACCATTTCGGCATCGACCTGCTGCGCCGGAAGCGCAGGTTCCGCCGCTTTTGGCAGCGCGAGGCGGCGAGCTCAGACCCGGTGCAGGTTCCCGCCGGGCCGATCGAGGAGTCGCCCATCTGGCAGCCGGCCCTGCGCAGGGTCACTGCCCAGGAGCGGTCGGCGCTGGCGCTGAAGTACAACGAGGGCTGGGAGTCGGCGGAGATCGCGATGGCCCTCGGCTGCGCGGAATCGACCGTACGCGTGCACCTGCTCAACGCCAGGAGAAAACTGAAAAGGGAGCTGGCCGCCGCCGGCTTCTCCGCCGGACCGAATAAGCCGGACCCTGAGGAGGTATCATGAACTGCGCCTGGTTCGAAGTGCTTTGCCGCATTCCCCTTGCCGGCCTGCGGCTGCGCCTGTGCCGCCTGCACATCAACAGCTGCCCGCGTTGCCAGCATGAGAGCGAAAGCGATGAAGTGATCCCCCCCATCCTTGTCACCTCCGATCGGCTTGCACCCGGGCTTGACTTGTGGCCCGGAGTGAAACAGGGGGTCGACGGCTTGCAGATGCCGGCTCCCGGCGTCGGCGCCGTTCTACTGCCGACACGAAGTGCCCGGCGCTGGGCCTATGCTGCCGCTGGGATCATGCTCCTGCTGGGCGTCGGCTTTTGGGCATTGCTCAGGGATGGGCAACCCGGGCCGCAGCCGGTTCCGACCGTGCATCGCCCCGCGGAGCAGACCCGCCTGTGCTCGGCAAGGATCGGGAATCAGCCGGCAAGGGTTTTCCAGGTCCAGAGCCGCAATCCCGATCGAACAATTTTCTGGATCGCGAAAAACGACAAACGGAGTTGAAAATGAAAAAAAGAACGGCACTTTGTTTTTTGCTGCTCGGCATGATCGCCTGGCTGGCCCCGCTGCAGGCGCTGGCAGAGGGGGATATACTGCTGCAGCTGCGCTTTTACGAGGGTGTCCGCGGCCCAAAGCCGGCCGAGGCCAAGGTCGTGACGGCGTATACCCTGCGCCCCCTGTTCATCGGCAACTTCATTACCGAGAAGGGGATGCAGGAGGAGGAAGCCGAGCTCAAGCGGGTTTTCAATTTGAAGGATCTGTCTGTCCTTGTCCAGACCCAGTGGGGCTGGGAGCGGGAAAAGGCGGAGAAGCGCTTCCAGATGGTGGTGCTCAACGGCCACGAGTTCCTGCTGCAGGTCGTCAAGCTGAAGGGGACCGACGCCTTCCAGGTGCAGGTGATCGACCAGGCCAACACAAAGAATCCCGTTCTTCTCGAAAATGAACTCGAGCTGCCGGCCGGGAAAATCGTGGTATTCGGCTTCGAGGATTCCCTCTCCCAGCCCTATTTCCTGGCCCTGCAGCGCCAGGCTGACGCCGATATCATCCAGGAGGCTGATCTGCAGCGGGTAGGCCCCCTCAAGTGGGACAAATTTCCCGTTGCCAAACTTTTGAAAAAGGTCGATCCGGTCTATCCGGAAAAGATGCTTGCCGCCGGCCAGCAGGGCAGCGTTTCCCTGCAGATCGATGTGGACAAAGCAGGGAGAGTAGCGAACGTGCAGGCCTTTCAAAGCGAGGATGATGAATTCGTCAGGGCCGCGGTCGACGCCGTCAAGCAGTGGCAGATCGAGCCGCTGGTCATCGACGGAGAGGCCAGGCCACAGTTCTTTACCTGCACGTTCTATTTCGTGAAGGGGGAGGTGGCACTGGATTTTTCCCGTCCGGCGACGCCGTTGAACCCTGGAGAGGAAAGCCTGTACCGCAGGATTCGCGCCCTGTGTGAACCGCTCATCGGCCGGAAATACAAGGCGGAAGAGTTCTCCCTCGAATTCAAGAATCTTGTCCCCGCCAATTTTGCCCTGTTCCTGACCAAGGTCACCGGCGTTCCCGTCGCGATCGATCCTTCCGTGAACAACAGCAGGATTACCTGCGATATCCCCAATATGCCCTGGGACCAGGGGCTGGCCCGCCTCCTGGACATGCATGGGCTCGATGTCGTCAGCGACGGCCGCAATGGACTGCTGGTCGTGCGCCCTTTCCATGCCATCTGGCCAACCCGTGGATACATCACGGGAATATACAAGAAACCCCCGGACGGCGCGGTGGCTGCCCTGATCAACGGAAAAATGCACTATGCTACGTCTGGATTCGGCAAGCGGCTTAATCCGATCACGAAAAAGGAGGATTTCCATCCCGCGATCGATATCGCCGCAAAAAAAGGGACGCCGGTGGTCAGCACGGCCGCCGGGACAGTCACGGCCAGCGAGTTCAACGACAAGGACGGCCAGCGCATCGTGATCGACCACGGCAACGGCTACTCCAGCGCCTATCACCACCTCGACGCGCGCGAGGTCAAGGCCGGCGACCGCGTGGAGCAGGGGCAGCGCATCGGCACGGTCGGTTCATCCGGTGTCAGCATGGGGCCGCACTTGCACTTCGAGATCCGCTTCAATGGCGAGCCGCGCAATCCCTTCGACTTCATCGGCCCGTCGGGGAAATGAAGGGTAGGGGCACGGTGCGCCGTGCCCTTTCATCCGGGAAGAATCGGATCGTAGGGGCGGCCCCCTGTGGCCGCCCTCCTTTATCGACGTGATATCCAGATCAGAGGGGCAGGCACGGGGGCCTGCCCCTACGATCGGAAATATTCAAAACAATGGACCACTCGGAATGTCAAAATGCTGATGTAGGGGAGGGTTTGTAACCCTCCCATTTTGTTTGGTCTATCACGTTAGGGGTTTGATTAATCAAACCCCTACAAAAACAGCCATATTTGACATTCCAACAAAATAGTGATTATGATCAGAAATCATCTTCTCAATATGAAAGCACAGAGGTGTCGTCATGAAAAAAACGCTTTTTGTGTGCCTGTTCTTGACCCTTATATCGGGATTCTCCGCGCTTTTCGCGGCTGAGGAGGGATTGATGGCCGACATGGTGCTGCTGAACGGAAAGATATTCACGGTGAACAAGGCCCAGCCCTGGGCCCAGGCGGTCGCCATCCGTGACGGCAAATTCGTCGCCGTTGGAAAAGACGGAGAAATCAAGAAACTGATCGGCAAGGAGACGGAGGTCATCGACCTGGGGGGCAAGCTTGCCCTGCCGGGATTCAACGACGCCCACCTGCACTTCACCAACGGCGGCCTCTACTTGCTGGGCATCGACCTGCGGCCGGCCCGGGACGAGGGCGAGTTCGTCAGGATATTAAAGGAATATATATATAAAGTGCCGGAAGGGGAGTGGGTCACCGGCGGCAACTGGGACCACGAGAACTGGCCGTCAAAGAAGCACCCGCGCAAGGAGATGATCGACCCCATCACGCCCGATCACCCGGTCCTGCTCTCGCGCCTCGACGGCCACATGGCGCTGGCCAACTCGCTGGCCTTGAAGCTGGCCGGGATCACCCGCGACACTCCCGACCCGCAGGGAGGCGAGATCGTCAAGGATGAAAAAACGGGCGAGCCCACCGGCATCCTGCGCGATACGGCCATGGCGCTGGTCGACAAGGTCATCCCGCCCCTCTCGCGCGAGAAGCGCGAGCGGGCCATCCGCGCCGCCATGCGCCACGCCCAGGAACTCGGCGTGACCAGCATCCAGGACAACAGCTCGGCCGAGGACCTGGCGATCTACCAGGAACTGTACCGGAAAGGGGAACTCGGCGTGCGCGTCTCGGCCTGGCGTTCCATCGACTTCACGGACGACTTCCGGCGCATCGGCATCACCGCCCCGCACGGAGACGCTTTTCTGCGCCTGGGCACGGTCAAGATCTTCACCGACGGCTCGATGGGCGCCGGCACCGCCCTGTTCTTCGCCCCCTATGCCGACGATCCCGCCACGGCCGGGTTGCCGATCCACACCCAGGCCGAGCTCGAGGCGCTGGTCAGGAACGCCGACGCGGCCGGGCTGCAGATCGCGGCTCACGCCATCGGCGACAAGGCCAATTCCTGGATCCTCGACGCCTTCGCCAGGGCCAGGGAGGCGAACGGCGCCCGCGACTCCCGCCACCGCATTGAGCACTCCCAGGTGGTGCGGCCCGCTGATTTGAAGCGCTTCGCGGAGCTGGGCGTCATCGCCTCGGTCCAGCCGTCGCACTGCATCGACGACATGCGCTGGGCGGAGAAGCGCATCGGCAAGCGGGTAAACGACGCCTATCGCTGGCGTTCCTTTCTGGAAGCCGGCGCGCATGTCGCCTTCGGGACCGACTGGGACGTCGAGCCGCTCGATCCGCGCCTGGGTCTCTATGCGGCGGTCACCCGTGAACTGCCCGCCGGCGGGCCCGCCGGGGGCTGGTATCCAGGGGAGAAGATCTCCCTCGAGCAGGCCATCGAGGCCTATACGCTGGGTTCGGCCCATGCTGAATTCCAGGAGAGCATGAAGGGAAGCATCGAGATCGGCAAACTTGCCGACATGGTGGTCATGGAGAAGGACCTGTTCGTGATCGCGAGAAAGGATATTCTTGCGGTTCCGGCGGCCATGACGATCCTGGGCGGAAAAGTCGTTTTTCAAAAATAAAGGCCGGTCGGGACCGGCCCCGCGGCGTCGCGGCGCGACGGAAAGATCAGGGGACCTGTTTTGATAAAGGCAATAATATCGGCAATTTGCGATTAATAAATTTGTGCAGGACGATTTTGTTGAAAAGTGGCGGTTTCTATACTATTATTTTGGTGTAAAAATATTTTAAAAAAATATTTTTTAGTGTTGACAAGCCCGAAAAAAAGGGTATAATGTCGATGTTTTTCCTTCGGTGAAGAAAATAAGGATCTTTGAAAACTGAGTAGAGTGATGTTTTAGCCAGCATCAAGAGACCCAAATTTTTTTGTACCACAGTTTCAAACATTCAGATTCGGTTTAAGGGGCTTCGGCCCTTTAAATAATCAACTGGAGAGTTTGATCCTGGCTCAGAGTGAACGCTGGCGGCGTGCCTAACACATGCAAGTCGAACGCGAAAGTCCCGCAAGGGATAAGTAGAGTGGCAGACGGGTGAGTAATGCATAGGTAATCTACCCTTGAGTGGGGGATAACTCCGGGAAACCGGTGCTAATCCCGCATGACTTCCTGATGCGCAGGCATTAGGATCAAAGGGGGGGATCCTTCGGGACCTCCCGCTTGGGGATGAGCCTATGTCCTATTAGCTAGTTGGTGAGGTAACGGCCCACCAAGGCAATGATGGGTAGCCGAGCTGAGAGGCTGATCGGCCACACTGGAACTGAAACACGGTCCAGACTCCTACGGGAGGCAGCAGTGGGGAATTTTGCGCAATGGGCGAAAGCCTGACGCAGCGACGCCGCGTGAGGGATGAAGGTCCTAGGATTGTAAACCTCTGTCAGGAAGCATTAAATGTACGGGTATCAACACCACCCGTGCTTGACTTAACTTCCAAAGGAAGCCCCGGCTAACTACGTGCCAGCAGCCGCGGTAATACGTAGGGGGCAAGCGTTACTCGGATTTATTGGGCGTAAAGAGAATTAAGGCGGTCATGTAAGTCAGTGGTGAAATCCCCCGGCTCAACCGGGGAATTGCCTTTGATACTGCGTGACTCGAGGACAGGAGAGGAAGGCGGAATTCCCGGTGTAGCGGTGGAATGCGTAGATATCGGGAGGAACACCTGAGGCGAAGGCGGCTTTCTGGACTGGTCCTGACGCTGATATTCGAAAGCTAGGGGAGCAAACAGGATTAGATACCCTGGTAGTCCTAGCTGTAAACGATGGATACTAGATCTTGCATGATTTTGCTTGGTCGAAGCTAACGCGTTAAGTATCCCGCCTGGGGAGTACGGTCGCAAGGCTGAAACTCAAAGGAATTGACGGGGGCCCGCACAAGCAGTGGAGCATGTGGTTTAATTCGATGCAACGCGAAGAACCTTACCTGGGCTTGAACTGCAGGCGTAGTCGCTTGAAAGGGCGGCGAACTCCTTCGGGAAGACCTGTAGAGGTGCTGCATGGCTGTCGTCAGCTCGTGTCGTGAGATGTTGGGTTAAGTCCCGCAACGAGCGCAACCCTTGCCATTAGTTGTCAGCGAGTCATGTCGGATACTCTAATGGGACTGCCGGTGACGAGCCGGAGGAAGGTGGGGATGACGTCAAGTCAGCATGGCCTTTATGTCCAGGGCCACACACGTGCTACAATGGACGGTACAGAGGGACGCAATGCCGCAAGGTGGAGCAAATCCTCAAAACCGTTCTCAGTTCGGATTGCAGGCTGCAATTCGCCTGCATGAAGCTGGAATTGCTAGTAATCGCAGATCAGCTACGCTGCGGTGAATACGTTCTCGGGCCTTGTACACACCGCCCGTCACATCACGAAAGCTGGTGGAACCAGAAGTCACTGGTCTAACCCGCAAGGGATGAAGGTGCCAAAGGTTTTGCTAGTGATTGGGGTGAAGTCGTAACAAGGTAGCCGTACGGGAACGTGCGGCTGGATCACCTCCTTAAAAAGAAAGAATGGCTATTCTCACTCTACTCAGTTTTGAAAGATTCTCTAACGCAACCGGGCCTATAGCTCAGTTGGCTAGAGCGCACGCCTGATAAGCGTGAGGTCGGTAGTTCGACTCTACCTAGGCCCACCAGTTCGAGGTTGCGCTCGCGAAGGGAATGCGGGGAATTAGCTCAGTTGGGAGAGCGTCGGTTTTGCACGCCGAAGGCCACCGGTTCGATCCCGGTATTCTCCAGATGAAAAGTGGATTTATATACGAAGACTATATAAATGTTTGTTCTTTGACTTTCCTGTCAATGTTGCTGTATTAGATTTGTCGGGTTTAATGAAGTTCATTAAACTTATTGATCAAGGTATTAAGGGTGTATGGTGGATGCCTTGGTACAGAGAGGCGATGAAGGGCGTGGCGAACTGCGATAAGCCTCGGGGAGCCGTAAGCAGGCTTTGATCCGGGGATACCCGAATGGGGCAACCCGTGCAGATTCATATCTGCACACTCCGACTTGTCGGAGAGCGAACCTGGGGAAGTGAACCATCTTAGTACCCAGAGGAATAGAAATCAACCGAGATTTCCCTAGTAGCGGCGAGCGAACGGGAAACAGCCTAAACCGTAAAGATGCCAAGGGCAGGCCCGTTGTCTTTATGGGGTTGCGGGAGCCGATCGGAGGCAGCCTGATGCCTTCGGAGAGTTACAAAAGATCTTCTTAGCTGAACAGCCTTGAATGGCTGACCATAGGGGGTGGAAGTCCCGTAAGCGAAAAGATGATCTCTCTCTTCGGAATTCCCAAGTAGCGCGGGACACGTGGAATCCCGTGTGAATCCGGGTGGACCATCATCCAAGGCTAAATACTATTCTGTGACCGATAGTGAACCAGTACCGCGAGGGAAAGGTGAAAAGTACCCCTGTCAGGGGCGTGAAACAGTACCTGAAACCATATACCTACAAGCAGTCGGAGCCTCGGCTTGCCGGGGTGACGGCGTGCCTTTTGTAAAATGAGCCGGCTAGTTATTTTCAGTGGCAAGGTTAAGCCGAAGAGGCGGAGCCGAAGCGAAAGCGAGTCTGAATAGGGCGATTCAGTCACTGGGAATAGACGCGAAGCGGAAGTGATCTATCCTTGGCCAGGGTGAAGTATGGGTAATACCATATGGAGGCCCGAACCGATATGGGTTGAAAACCGTTCGGATGAGCTGAGGATAGGGGTGAAAGGCCAACCAAACTCCGTGATAGCTCGTTCTCTCCGAAATAGCTTTAGGGCTAGCCTCGCATGATTTGTGCAGGAGGTAGATCACTGGATGGACTAGGGGTTTGAAAAAACTACTGAATCCAACTAAAATCCGAATGCCTGTAACAACAGTGCGGGAGTCAGAAAGTGGGGGCTAAGCTCCATTTTCGAAAGGGAAACAGCCCAGATCGCCAGCTAAGGTCCCAGAATTCATGCTAAGTGGGAAAGGATGTAAAGATACAAAGACAGCCAGGAGGTTGGCTTAGAAGCAGCCATCCTTTAAAGAAAGCGTAATAGCTCACTGGTCGAGCGTCCTTGCGCCCAAGATGTAACGGGGCTAAAGCATGATACCGAAGCTGCGGGATCCATAGCAATATGGATCGGTAGGAGAGCATTCCTGATCGTAAATTCAGGCCGTGAGGCCTGATGGTGTTCAGGAAGAGACTCTGCCGGCATAAGTAGTGATAATCCCGGTGAGAACCCGGGACGCCGAAAGTCTAAGGTTTCCTGAGCAAGGTCAGTCCACTCAGGGTTAGTCGGATCCTAAGCTGAGGCCAAACGGCGTAGGCGATGGAAAGCAGGTCAACATTCCTGCACCACCTCGGAAACGTTATACTGATGTGGGGACACAGCAGGCTAGGCAGCCCGCACTGTTGGTGTGCGGCCGATGACGAGGGGGAGTCTCACTTAAAACGGAGGCTCGCACTCCCCAAGGTAGTCGGGGAAATTCGGTTTTTACCGGGTGAACCTGTCGACGTCATACTGTCAAGAAAAGCCACTAGGAAGGATTCGGGGTGTCCGTACCGTAAACCGACACAGGTAGACGAGAAGAGTATTCTCAGGCGCACGTGTGATTTCTCCTTTAGGAACTCGGCAAATTGACTCCGTAACTTCGGAAGAAGGAGTGCCTCGCCAGGGTTTGGTTTTTAGCAATAGAGACCATGCCCGAGGAGGTCGCAGAGAATAGGCCCAAGCGACTGTTTAACAAAAACACAGGACTCTGCAAAGACAAAAAATCGATGTATAGGGTCTGACGCCTGCCCGGTGCTGGAAGGTTAAAAGGAGGGGTCATCCCCGCAAGGGGAGAAGCTCTGAATTGAAGCCCCAGTAAACGGCGGCCGTAACTATAACGGTCCTAAGGTAGCGAAATTCCTTGTCGGGTAAGTTCCGACCCGCACGAAAGGCGTAACGACTTGGGCGCTGTCTCAAGGAGAAGCACGACGAATTTGTAGCATGGGTCAAGATGCCCATTACCCGCTGCTGGACAGAAAGACCCCATGAACCTTTACTGCACCCTAATATTGAATTTTGGTGCGGTATGTCCAGGATAGGTGGGAGGCTTTGAAGTCCCGACGCTAGTCGGGATGGAGCCATCCTTGGGATACCACCCTTATCGTATTGGAATTCTAACCCTGGAAGTCTATCCTTCCGGGAAACAGTGTTAGGCGGGTAGTTTGACTGGGGCGGTCGCCTCCAAAATCGTAACGGAGGTGCCCAAAGGTAATCTCAGGCTGTTTGGAAATCAGCCGTAGAGTGTAAAGGCATAAGATTGCTTGACTGCGAGACCGACAGGTCGAGCAGATGCGAAAGCAGGGCTTAGTGATCCGGTGGTTCTGTATGGAAGGGCCATCGCTCAACGGATAAAAGGTACTCTGGGGATAACAGGCTTATAGCGTCCAAGAGCTCATATCGACGACGCTGTTTGGCACCTCGATGTCGGCTCATCACATCCTGGGGCTGGAGCAGGTCCCAAGGGTTCGGCTGTTCGCCGATTAAAGTGGTACGTGAGCTGGGTTCAGAACGTCGCAAGACAGTTCGGTCCTTATCCACAGTGGGCGTAGGAGATCTGAGGGAATCTGTCCCTAGTACGAAAGGACCGGGATGGGTAAATCTCTGGTAATCCAGTTGTCCTGCCAAGGGCATAGCTGGGTAGCTACATTTATTCTGGATAACCGCTGAAAGCATCTAAGTGGGAAGCCAATCCCAAGATAAGATCTCCCCTCTCGCAAGAGAGCTGAAGACCACTCGTAGACGACGAGTTTGATAGGCTGGGTGTGTAAGGCCCGTAAGGGTTTAAGCTAACCAGTACTAATCGGTCGAGAGCCTTGATCATAAAGTTTGTTGAGCTTCATGGGCCCGACAGATCTAATAGAGCAACATTGACGGGAAGTAGGCAATATTCCCGGTGACCATAACGAAGAGGCCACACCCGGTCCCATTCCGAACCCGGAAGTTAAGCTCTTCAGTGCCGATGATACTGCTCTGGCAACGGAGTGGGAAAGTAGGTCGTCACCGGGTTTTTTTTACAAAGACAAACATCGTTCCAGGAAGAATCCTCCATTATCCACGGAAAAAGAGCATTATCCCCTTGACCGCCAGACCATTCTCGTGGTATAAGTGATCCTTCCGATCTGAAAATTTAGGGAATTCTTTCAAAAAATAATCCTTAAAGTTTGTACAGGAGGAAATTTGCCTACAATTAACCAGTTGGTCCGCCTTGGCAGGAAAAGCGCGAGCGAGAAGAGCAAATCGCCGGCGCTACAGAACTGCCCGCTGAAACGGGGGGTGTGCACCCGCGTGTTCACCACCAATCCCAAGAAGCCCAACTCGGCCATGCGCAAGGTGGCCCGCGTGCGCCTGACCAATGGCATCGAGGTGACGGCATACATCCCCGGCGAGGGGCACGCCCTGCAGGAGCACTCCATCGTGCTGGTGCGCGGCGGCAGGGTCAAGGACCTGCCCGGCGTCCGCTATCACATCGTGCGCGGCGCCAAGGACACCACCGGCGTGGAGAATCGCCAGCGCAGCCGCTCGAAGTACGGGGCCAAGCGCAAGAAAGGGGCCCAGGAGAAATAAATGCCCAGAAAAAAAATCACCAAGAAGAAAGAGGTCCTGGTCGACCCGATGTACAATTCCTCCATTTTGGCCAAGCTGATCACCAAGGTCATGTACAGCGGCAAGAAGAACCTGGCCCAGCAGATCGTCTACGGGGCCATGGACACCATCCAGGAGAAGATCAAGGAAGATCCCCTGAAGGTGATCACCAAGGCCATCGAGAACGTGCGCCCGCAGGTGGAGACCCGCTCCCGCCGCGTCGGCGGCGCCACGTACCAGGTGCCCATGGAAGTACGCAAGGAGAGGTCCTATTCGCTGGGCATCCGCTGGCTGGTGGACTACGCCCGCGAGCGCGGCGGCCGCTCTTTCCGCGAGAAGCTGGTCGGCGAGATCCTCGACGCCTACACCGAGAAGGGCGGCGCCATGAAGAAGCGCGAGACGGTCCACAAGATGGCCGAGTCCAACCGCGCCTTCGCCCATTATCGCTGGTAAGGCAGGGGAGCCGCTCCAAGGGAACGAACCATGAAACGCGTCGCGGTGGACAAGATCCGCAACATCGGCCTGATGGCGCACATCGACGCCGGCAAGACCACCACCACCGAGCGCATCCTTTTCTATACCGGCGTGACCTACAAGATCGGCGAGGTCGACGACGGCACCGCGGTCATGGACTGGATGGAGCAGGAGCAGGAGCGCGGCATCACCATCACCTCGGCCGCCACCACCTGTTTCTGGAACGACTACCGCATCAACATCATCGACACGCCCGGCCATGTCGACTTCACCGCCGAGGTGGAACGCTCCCTGCGCGTGCTCGACGGGGCCATCATCGTCCTCTGCGGCGTGGGCGGGGTCGAGCCGCAGACCGAGAAGGTCTGGTTCCAGTCGGCCAAGTACCATATCCCGCGCATCGCCTACGTCAACAAGATGGACCGCGTGGGCTCGGATTTCGCCGACGTCGTCGGCCAGCTCGAGGACAAGTTCAAGGTGATCACCCTGCCCCTGCAGCTGCCCCTGGGCAGCGAGGACAATTTCTGCGGCGTGATCGACCTGGTGGCCATGAAGGCCTACCGCTACAACGGCGAGCTTCCCGGCGCCCGGGTCGAGACCGAGGAGATCCCCGCCGAACTCCGCGACGAGGCCCTGCTGCACCGCGAACAGCTGATCGAGCGCCTGGCCGAGATGGACAACGAGGTCATGGAGCTGTTCCTGGAAAAGAAGGAAGTCCCGGAGGCCCTGCTGAAGAGAGCGGTGCGCGCGGCCACCATCGACCTCAAGGCCGTGCCGGTGCTGCTCGGTTCCTCCTTCCGCAACAAGGGCGTGCAGAACCTGCTGGACGCCGTGGTCGACTACCTGCCCTCGCCGGCGGACAAGGCCGACGTGGCCGGATCGGATCCCAAGAGCGGCCGGGCGCTGTCCCGCAAGCTTTCCGACAGCGAGCCGCTGTCGGCACTGGTCTTCAAGATCATCAGCGACCCCTACGTGGGCCAGCTGGTCTATTTCCGGGTCTATTCCGGCGTGATCAAGGTCGGCGCCACCGTGCTGAACGGCCGCCGCGGCCAGAAACTGCGCGTGGCCAAGCTGCTGAAGATGCACGCCAACAAGCGCGAGGAGGTCGAGGCCGTCCATTCCGGCGACATCGCCGCCACCGTCGGCCTGAAGGACGTGGCCACCGGCGACACGCTCTGCGACGAGCGCCATCCCATCCTGCTGGACGCCATCCAGTTTCCCGAGCCGGTGGTGCAGGCGACCATCGAGCCGCGCCTGACCTCCGAGCACCAGAAGCTGGACGAGGTCCTGGCCAAGCTGGTCAGCGAGGACCCGACGCTGAAATCCTACGTCGACTCGCATACCGGCCAGGCCATCCTGTCCGGCATGGGCGAGCTGCACCTGGAGGTCATCCAGGAGCGCATCAAGCGCGAGTTCAAGATCCAGACCAAGCTCGGCAAGCCGCGCGTGGCCTACTACGAAACGGTGCGCCAGGCGGCCCGCGGCGAGGAGAAGTACGTCAAGCAGTCGGGAGGCAAGGGGCAGTACGGGCACGTCCTGCTCGAGGTCCGGCCCTTCGACGGCGACGGCAAGTTCAAGTTCTCCTCGCGCGTCAAGCCGGGGATCATTCCCAAGGAGTTCCTGCCGGCCATCGAGCAGGGAGTGCTGGAGGCCATGGACATCGGCGTCATCGCCGGCTTCCCCATCACCCACGTCGAGGTGGAGCTGCTGGACGGCTCGTTCCACGAGGAGGACTCCACCGAGCTGGCCTACAAGATCGCGGCCTCCATGGCCTTCAAGACGGCGTTCCGCAAGGGCAACCCGATCATGCTCGAGCCGATCATGAAGGTCGAGATCGCGGTGCAGGACGATTACCTGGGCGAGGTGATGGCCGATCTCAACGCCCGCCAGGGCAAGGTGACGAACATGGACCTGAAGAACGGCCTGCACGTCATCGACGGCCAGGTGCCGCTGTCGCTGATGTTCGGCTACGCCAAGGCCCTGCGCACCCTGACCCAGGGGCGGGGCAACTACTCGCTGGAATTCCTCAAGTACAGCGAGATGAGCGAGGACAAGATGAAGGACGTGTTGAAGACCCAGCTGGGTATCTATACGACGAACTAGGAGGCAACGATGGGAAAAGAGAAATTTGATCGTAACAAGCCGCATTTGAATATCGGTACGATCGGGCACGTGGACCACGGCAAGACGACGCTGACGGCGGCGATCACCAAGGTGCTGAGCAAGGTGAACGACAAGGTGAAGTACCGTGATTTCTGGAGCATCGACAACGCGCCGGAGGAGAAGGAGCGTGGGATCACGATCCAGATCGCGCACGTGGAGTACGAGACGAAGGAGC
>DIXU01000001.1 GCA_002436105.1 Candidatus Aminicenantes bacterium UBA6072
CCACGATCGACTGCCAGGTGGAGCCCCCGTCGTAGGTGTAGATGATGTCGACGTTGCCCACGCTGCCCGTGGAAGTCCAGGTGATCTCCTGCCCCGTGCCGGCCGTCCAGTTCTCGCCGCCGTTGGGGGTGGTGACAGTAAGGGTGTAGGGAGCCAATTGAGCGCTGATCCCCGGGACGGCGATCCCATCGCTGACGCCGACCAGCGTCGCGTCGGCGAAGCTGGCGGCATCGTTGTACCACTCGGGGAAATAGCTGGTGTTGGACGTGTCGAAATACAGCTTGTAGTTCCCCGGCAGGATGCGGTAGAGGATATATAACCCGCTGCCGCTTGCCGTGGTGGTGTAGGAGCGGCTGGCCGTTTCATCCAGTTCCGAATACAGCATCACGCGGACCCCGCCGATCCCGGCCCCCGACCCGTCGCTGACGTAGCCGTTGATCGAGCCGCCGGCCCCAAGGTAGGCATCGATGCCGTAGGTGGCCGCGCCGGCGGCGGTCGTCAGAACATCGGCCGAGCCCAGGGTCGGCTTGTCGTTATAGTACTCGATGGCGAAGCTGCTGCGGCTGAAGCGCACCCTGGCCTCCGTCGTGGGAACGCAGTCCAGGCTGTAGTTTCCCCCCGAGTCGCTCAAGGCATATTCGTAGGTCAGGCTGTTGCCCCCGCTATCATAGGCGCGCACCTGGACGCTGGACAGCGGACCGCCGGAATAGGTCACCTGTCCGTTGATGATGGCCCCGGTGTCGAGAGTGATGTCCCCCAGGTCCAGGGTCTGGCCGGCGGTGAAGCTGACGGCGTCGGCGGTCGCGGCCGTCTTCTTGTCGTTGTAATACTCCCCCACCACGTTGGGCGAGCTGGCGCTGTAGTTCACGCAGATCCTCGGGCCGGCGTGGTTGAAGAGCAGGGTGTAGGTTCCGGGCAGGAAGGCCACGGTGAAGCGGCCGTCGGCGCCCGACGTCACATAGGGTCGCGAGACGTCCCAATCATTGGGCTGCGGGTCAAGGAAGACGAACTCGTCGGCCACCGGGCCGCCCGTGGAATTCAGCAGGCGGCCGGTGACGTACCCCAGGCCGAAGCCGGTCCCCGTCTCGACCGTGATGGCATAGCGGGCGTACTGGTCGGTGTCCGCGTACTCGTTCGTGCAGTAGCCGACGTAGATGTAGTACCAGCCCGAGGCGACATTGTGCAGGTAAAGGGTCTCGTTGTCGGAGCCGCTGATGGTGGTGCCGAGGACGTTCAGCGAACCGTCGAGCAGTTCAAAGTCCAGGTCGCTGCGCCAACCCTCGGGGACGGGATCGGGATAGGGGGAGGTCACGCGCACGTTCACCTTCAGGTCCTGTCCCGCCGACTCGGCCGGCACGTAGAACGTGTACCAGTCGTCGTTGTAATTGGCCGGCCCGTCGAAAACCAGGTTCATGGACGTGCCCAGGAACAGGTACTCCGCCTCGCCCGACGTATTGTTGGGCTCGGCATAGTCGCTGTAGACCGCGAACTCCGCGTCGCTGAAGTCGACGACGCTCTCGTCCTCGCTCTCCACCGCCACCAGGCATTGGGTGGAATAGGCGTAGGGAATGACCCACGGCTCGCTGCCGTCGTTGGGGGTGCCCGCCTGCAGCAGGGTCCATGTCATCCCGCTATCGGTCGAAAACCCGATATTCACGTTGGCAATGGCCCCTTCGCTCGTCCAGGTGATGGGGCGGACCTCGTTCATCGACCAGGCCTCGCCGCCGTTGGGCGAGGTCATGGTCAGGGTGTCGCCGGGGGCGCCGACCTTGGGAAAGGCGGAAAAGACCTTGCCGCCCGGGGCGCCGGCCTGGGCAGGCGGCGGCACCGGTTTCGCGAGCTTCGCAAGCGGCTTCATGATTGTGCCGTCTTCCCTTTTTTCGGCGCCGGGAGCGGCCAGGGCCAGCGACAAAAGCAACACGAGAAAGAGCGCGCACGGTTTCATTATTCCCTCCTGGTTGAGAAAGAGCGGCCGGCCGCAGGCGGAAATCCCTTCGCGCTCCCGGCCACGTCCACTTTTCATGGCCCCATGCATACCCCACTGCACGCCAAAAAGCAAGAGCGGTGGCGGATTTTTCCCCTGTTTCCCGATCCCGGCCCGGACCGCAACCTCCCGCAGGACGGCCGCATTGCCAAAGCGGGCGATTGATTATACTATATAGGAAATGATCAAGCGCTTTCACGAACTGCAGGAAAGGATCCTGAGCTACTATCCCGAGGCCAACATCGCCCTGCTCAAAAAGGCCTACGCCATCTCCACCGAGGCCCACCTGAACCAGCGGCGGCTCTCCAACGAGCCCTACATCACCCACCCGCTGACCGTGGCCGGCATCCTGGCCGACATGCGCCTGGACGAGATCTCCATCGCCGCCGGGCTGCTGCACGACGTGATCGAGGACTCGCAGTACAGCCGCGAGGACCTGGTCCGCCTCTTCGGCCAGGAGATCAGCGACATCGTCTGGGGCGTGACCAAGATCTCCAAGATCTCGGAGGTGGACGTCGAGGACGCCCAGGCCGAGACGCTGAAGAAGATGATCATCGCCATGACCGCCGACGTGCGCGTCATCCTGATCAAGCTGGCCGACCGCCTGCACAACATCCGCACCCTGGCCCCCCTGGACAGCGAGAAGCAGGTCAAGATCGCCCGCGAGACCCTGGAGATCTACGCGCCCATCGCCTACCGCCTGGGCATGGGCAAGATCCGCGACGAGCTGGAGGACCTCTCCTTCATGTACCTGTATCCCGAGGAATACCGGCGCATCAAGAACGAGGTCGGCGACAAGACCGAATGGGCCCTGAAGCAGGTGGAGGGGCTCAAGAAGCAGATCCAGGCGCTGCTCAAGGCACTGAAGATCAAGGCCGAGATCCAGTACCGCATCAAGCGCGAGATCTCCATCTTCCGCAAGCTGCAGAAGCAGAACATCGAGCTGGAGAACGTCTACGACCTGCTGGCCCTGCGCGTGATCACCGACACCGTGGCCAACTGCTACGTCATCATGGGCGCCATCCACCAGCAGTGGGTGCACATCCCCAGCCGCTGGCGCGACTTCATCACCAACCCCAAGAGCAACTTCTACCAGTCGATCCACACCACCATCATCACCCGCGAGGGGGTCAAGTTCGAGATCCAGATCCGCACCCAGGAGATGCACCGCAACGCCGAGGAGGGCATTTCGGCCCACTGGAAGTACAAGGAGGGGCTGGCCTTCCTGGAGAACGACCACCGCCTGGAGTGGTTCCGCGAGATGATCGACTACCACAAGACCAACCCCGACCCCAAGGAGTTCCTCAGCCTGGTCAAGCGCGACCTCACCCCCAATGAGATCTACGTGTTCACCCCCAAGGGCAAGGTCGTCAACCTCAAGGCCGGCGCCACCCCCGTCGATTTCGCCTATGCCATCCACTCCGAGATCGGCGACCACTGCCGGAGCGCCATCGTCAACGAGAAGCTGGTGCCGCTGCGCACGCGGCTGAGCTCGGGGGACGTGGTGGAGATCCTCACCCAGAAGAACAGCAGCCCCAGCGCCGACTGGCTGCGCTTCGTGACCACCACCCGTGCCAAGAAGCGCATCATGGCCTGGCTGCAGAAAGAGGAATCGGCCGGGGACCTGCTGAAGGGCCGGCGCCTGTGGCAGAAAGTGCTGCGCGAATACGGCCGCCGCCACCGGCTGGCCTTCAACGACCAGGACATCGCCCGCAGGCTGCAGGCGCTGGGGTATGATGATTTGGAGACTTTTCTGCGCGACGTGGGCGGCGGCCGCAAAGCGCTGGACCGCCAGGCGCTGAAAAGCCTGTTCCCCGAGGCCGGTGCCGTGGTCATCCAGCCGTCGCGCCGGACGGCGCCACGGCGCGGCGAGCGGCACAAGCTGGTCAGCGTCGAAGGCCAGGGCGACATCGATTTCACCTTCGCCAAGTGCTGCCACCCGATCAAGGGCGAGGAGATCATCGGCTACATCACCAAGAACCGCGGCCTGGTCGTGCACCGCAAGAGCTGCCCCAACGTCAACACCGATATCCCCTCGCGCCTGAAGCGCGTCAGCTGGAACGAGGCCCCCGACTATTCCTACCCGGTCAAGCTGCGGCTGCTGGCCGACGACAAGCCGGGCATGCTCAGCAGCATCACCGGCGTCATCGCCGCCTGCGGATCCAACATCAAGAAGATCGAGATGGAGCCGGCCACCCAGGCCGTGGCCCGCGTCCAGATCGTTTTCGAGGTGCGGGACATGTTCCGGCTGGAGGAGATCACCTCGCGACTGCGGCAACTGAGCGGGGTCTATTCCATCCAGCGCCGCAAGGCGGCCGGCCGCTAGGCCCGGTCACGCTTTCCCGCCGAAATACTTCAGGATGCGCTTCAGCAGGTTGGCGGATTCCTTGCGCAGCGCGACGGTGTCGGCGGCGCGGCTTTTCTCGCTGGCGGCCCGCGTCTCGTTCTGGCGGCGCGTGATCACCTCGGCCAGCTTCTGGGCCATGGCCTCGTTCATGTCCACCACCTGCTGGAAGCGGGCGGAGGGGATGGTCAGAACCACGCTTTCGCGCTCGGCCACGACGGTGGCATTGGTCTTTTCGCCGGTGACCAGGGAGATCTCGCCGAAGAAGTCGCCGGGGCCCAGGCGGGCGACGAAGCGGCCGTCCTTGAGCACCGTCATCGACCCGGAATGGATGTGGTAGAAGTGGTCACCGGCCTCGCCCTCGCGGATGACGGTCTCGTTGGCTCCGAAGACCCGGTGGCCCGCCGCCGCGGCCAGGGCCTGGAAATCGCCGGCAGCCAGCGCGGCCAGCACGACGTTGCGCCGCAGCGCCACGGCCATCTCGGCGGGCGGGAACTCCTCGCTCCGCTCCGGCTTCATGGTGACGTCGCGCTTGGGGAAGGGGATCTCGATCCCCTGGCGGCGAAAGGCGTACCAGATGCGCCGCCGCACGTCGGAGGCGATGACGTTGTGCCGCTCGAAGTCATCGATCCAGATCTTGACCTCATAGTTCATGGCGAAATCGCCGAAGCTTTTCAGCTGCACGACCGGCGCCGGCTCGCGGCGGACGTCGGGCATCGCGGCCAGGGCGCCGAGGATGGCCGCCTCCACCCGGTCGGGGCTGTCGCCGTAGCCGGTCCCGACCTGGATGCGCAGCCTCACGGGCTGGCCGCCGGCACCGTAGATCAGGACCTCGGCCTTGGAGGCCGACTGGTTGGGGATGACGATCAGCTCGCGGTCGATGGTGCGCACCTTGAACGAGCGCCAGCCGAACTGCTCCACCCGCCCCTCGCGCTCGCCGATGCGCACCCAGTCGCCGATCTTGAAGGAATCCTCGAAGTGCAGGATGATGCCCGAAAACAGGTTGCCCAGCACGTCCTGCAGCGCAAAGCCGACCACCACCGTCAGCACCGCCGTCGATGCCAGCAGCCCCGAGATGGGCTGGCCCAGGTAGTATTTGAGGATCAGCAGCAGGCCGGCGACGAAGAGGATGAAGACGGCCACGTCCTTGATCAGCTTGGGATAGCGCACTCCCTGGCGCTTCAGGACCAGCACGTCGAAGACGAGATAGGCCACCGTCTTGACGGCCAGCACCACCATGAAGAACCAGAAGAAAAGCCAGAGGAAGAAGCGCAAGCGCGGGGCATGGGGCAGGTCGTGCAGCCAGCTGCTGCTGAACAGGGAGACGGCGGCGCTGAGCAGGAAGAGCAGCAGCAGCTGGGGCAGCACCTGGCGGAACAGGCCGCCGTTTTTCCTTCTGCCGCCGGCAACGTACAGGACGGCCGGCAGCAGCAGGAACAGGACAGGCAGGGCGAATTGCCAGTTCATGGCTGGAACCTCCAGGCGGCGCCGGAACGCCGCGGCCGTTCAAAGGAGCCGGCGGTCAGTTGCCGGTGTAATCCTCCTCCATGGCCGGCCCGCCGGGCATCGCCGGCGGCATCATGCCCTGGGCCTTGTCCTTGGCCTTGGCGCCCAGCTTGTCCATCAGCACCTCGGAGATGCTGAAGGTCAGCTTGACATGGTCGGCGGCCGAGCTCAGCTGGATGCCGTTGAGCAGTTCGCCCAGCTCGGGCTCCTTGGCGGCGCCCATGGCGCCCAGCGCCTTCAGCCCGTTGAGCATGTCGGCGATCTGCTTGTTGCCCGCCTCGTTCTGCGAGACCAGGCGCAGCTCGCCGGAAAGGGTCTTGTTCTTGAAGTCGGCCACGGCGGTGAACGCCTCGGCCTGGCTCAGGTCGACCGGCATCATGCCGCCGCCCGTCTGTTCCTTCACCTTGCCGGGGATGCTGCCCACGGCCAGCCAGAACATGCTCCGCTTGTCCAGCTTGTCCACATACTTCATCATCGCCGGGGTCTGCAGCACGCTCTTGCCTTTCTTGGCCGCCAGGTCGACGGCCTTCCTGACCGCCATGGGCGAGCCGGCCGCGATGCTGGCGTCGTTCAGGAAGACCAGGCGCATGTCCTTGGACGCATCCTCATTCTTCAGCGTGTACAGGGTGCGGCCGCCGTACGGCTCCTCGGCCGTGATGGTGCCCTTCTCCTTGAGGATGGACAGCAGCTTGGCCTTGTCGTACTTCAGGCTGCCGATGAAAAACGGCTGGGCTTCCTTGTCGTCGAAGCTGCCGTAGACGGCGCCGACCACCATGTAGACGTCCTTCTGCAGGTCGATGCCCGTTTTCTGCACGAACTCCTGGTAGTCCTTGAAATCCTTGGCCCCCTTGGCGTTCTTCTGCCAATCCTCCTTCAGCGCCTTGTCGAAGAAATTCAGCGCCGCGAAGCGCTGGAAGTCGAAGGCCATGACCATCAAGGGGCCCTCGGGGACCATGGCCAGCATGGCCTCGCTGCTCAGCGCCGCACCGGCTTTCTTCTTGCAGGCCGGGGCCAGCAGCATCACGACCAGGATCAGGGATAACGCCAGCATTTTCTTTTTCATTGCACACTCCTTTTTGCGCGGGCAGCCGCGGGGACTGACCACGGCGCAGAATATAGCATAACGAAATGAAAAAGGGAACGGTTCAGACGGTTGGCAAGAACTTTTGCCCCGCCCGCTGCGTATAGTCGGGCGGAACGCCATGGAAGATATCATCCGCCTGGAAAACATCCGTTTCCGCTACGGCGACGTCGAGGCAGTCCGCGACGTGTCGCTGGCCCTGCCACCCGGAATCTTCGGCCTGCTCGGTCCCAACGGCGCCGGCAAAACCACCCTGATGAAGCTGCTGCTGGGCTTCCTGCGGCCGGCGTCGGGCAACGGCACGGTCATGGGCCAGCCGCTGGGCGAGGGCCAGAAGCCGCTGCGCCGCCTGATCGGCTACATGCCCGAGAGCGACTGCCTGATCTCCGGGTTGGATGCCGTCTCGCTGACCGCCTACCTGGGCGAGCTCAGCGGCATGCCCCGCCAGGAGGCAATGAAAAGGGCCCACGACGTCCTCTACTACGTGGGACTGGAGGAATCGCGCTACCGCCAGGTGGAGACCTACTCCACCGGCATGAAGCAGCGCCTGAAGCTGGCCCAGTCGCTGGTCCACGACCCGAAGCTGCTGCTGCTGGACGAGCCGACCTCGGGCATGGACCCGGCCGGCCGCCAGGAGATGCTGGAGCTGATCCGCGACATCGCCGGCCAGGGGAGCATGAGCATCATCCTCTCCTCGCACCTGCTGCCCGACATCGAGAGCTCCTGCCGCCGCGTGGTCATCATGAACGAGGGCCGCATCGCGGCGCAGGGGGCGATCGCCGACCTGAAGCGCGACCGGCGCAACGTCTTCGAGATCAAGGTCGTGGGCGGAGCGCCGGGGTTTTTCGCCGAGCTGGCGCGGGCGGGATGGGCGGTCGATGAGCACGACCAGGGCCTGTTCCTCGTCATGCCGCCCGAAGGCACAGGGGCCGCGACCCTGTTCCGCGCCGCCGGCGAGCACGGCGCGCAGGTCCGCCACTTCCGCCAGAGCCGCACCTCGCTGGAGGACGCGTTCATGGACGTGATCCGGAGCGCCAATGGAAATTAGGCAGAAGGGCTACAGCCGCTGGCAGGGGGAGTTCACCCCGTCGCGCCGCCACTGGCTGCCCATCACCCGCAACGGCATCCGCTCCGTCTTCAAAAAGAAGTACGCCAAGCTCGTCTTCTCCCTCTGCGCCTCCACCTTCTTCGTCTTCCTGGTCGCCGTCTACGCCTCGACCAAGCCCGAGCTGAAGATCCTCGGCGAGCTGGTCCGCCTGCTCAAGAGCGACGCCGAGCTGTTCAAGACATTCTACAGCAACGGGTTCCTGACCTTCATGCTGGTCATTCTCAGCGTCTTCAGCGGCGCCGACCTGGTCGCCGCCGATCTCAAGTCCAAGGCTTTCCCCCTCTACTTCGCCCGGCCGTTGTCGAGATTCGATTACCTGGCGGGCAAGCTCGCCGTCATCCTCTTCTACCTGCTGGCCTTCACCCTGGTCCCGGGCATTTTGCTGCTGCTCTTCAAGATGCTGTTCAGCGGCAGCCTGGCGGTCGCGCCCGGCGTGCTGCTGGCCATCGTGGCCTTCCCCCTGGTCGAAAGCGCCTGCCTGGCCGCCCTCACCCTGGCCCTTTCCAGCCTCAGCCCCAATGTCAAGTTCGTCCAGATCGCCATCTTCCTGGTCTACATCTTCTCCAACAACCTGGCCCAGATCCTGCGGGCCATTTTCAAGAGCGACTACGCTTTCCTGGTCTCCCTGCCCGGCAACATCCAGCAGCTGGGAGCTTTTCTGTTCGGCGTGCGGCCCGCCTACGGCTTCCCCGCCTGGCTGTCGCTGCTGCTGCCGCTGGCGATCACCGCCCTGTCCCTGTGGCTCCTTGCCTGGCGCATCCGCAAGGCGGAGGCAAGCGCATGAGCGCCGTTCTCAAGGCCGAGAAGCTGTCCAAGTGGTACGGCAACATCCTGGGCATCAGCGACATCAACCTGGAGATCGCCGGCGGCATCACCGGGCTGCTGGGGCCGAACGGCGCCGGCAAGTCAACCTTCCTGAAGATCGCCGCCGGACAACTCAAGCCCAAGATCGGCCGGCTGACCGTCTTCGGCGAGCCGGTGTGGGGCAACCCGGGCCTTTTCCGCCGCGTCGGCTTCTGCCCCGAGCACGACAGCGCCTACAACGAGATGAGCGGCGGCGCCTTTATCCTGCTGCTGGCCCGCCTGCACGGCTTCGCCGGCGCCGAGGCAACGGAGAGGACCGACAGGGCCCTGGCCACGGTCGGGCTGCTGGAGAGCCGCGGGCGCGCGATCAAGGCCTACAGCTTCGGCATGCGCCAGCGCCTGCGCCTGGCCTCGGCCATCCTGCACGAGCCGGAACTGCTGCTGCTCGACGAACCGCTGCGCGGCGTCGACCCGCTGTGGCGCATCCGCATCATGCAGCTGATCAAGGACTACGGTCGCCGGGGACGGACGGTGATCGTCTCCTCGCACATCCTGCCCGAGATCGAGGCCATGACCAGCGAGATCGTCCTCATCCACCAGGGCAAGATCTTCGCCAAGGGCGACATCCACAGCATCCGCGGCCTGATCGACAGCCACCCGCACCAGGTGTCGATCCGCTGCCCGCAACCGCGGCAGCTGGCCGGGCAGCTGATCGCCGGCGACTTCGTTTCCGGCATCGAGTTTGCCGCCGACGGCGGCGGCCTGACGGTCAGGACCGGCCAGCGCGACCGGTTCTTCAGCGCCCTCATGCCCCTGGCCGCGCAGGCGGGCAACGAGATCGCGGAGATCACCTCGCCGGACGACAACCTGCAGGCGGTCTTCGACTACCTGATCGGGAAGTGAACATGAAAAGCGGATCCCCTTTGCCAGTCATCTTCGCCGCCTTTTTCCGCTCCGGCCTGCGCGCCAAGCGCACCCGGGTGTTCATCCTGCTCGCCGCCGTCCCGGCGCTGCTGATGATCATCGTGCGCCTCGTCGACCCGAAGGAAAGCGGCGATTTCTTCACCAAGGTCATGCTCTCCCTCTATTTCCAGCTGCTGGTCCCGGTTCTGGCCCTGTTCTTCGGCAGCAGCATCGTCAACGACGAGCTGGACAGCAAGACCCTGGTTTACCTGACCACGGTCCCGGTGCGGCGCCGCGCCGTGCTGCTGGGCAAGTTCCTGGCCGCCTTCCTGCTGGCGGCGCTGCTAATCGCCGCCGGCTTCCTGTTCTGTTTCCTGGCCGCCGCCCTCCACCGCCTGGACGAGGCGGCCGCCTGGGGCGAGCTGGGCCTCTTCCTTGGCGCCGCGCTGCTGGCCCTCTTCTGCTACGGCACGCTGTTCACCGCCATGGGCGCTTTCATGAAAAAATCGATCCTGGCCGGCATCTTCTTCGTCTTCGGCTGGGAGAGCGTCGTGCAGTACTTCCCCGGCGTCACCCAGAAGTTCACCGTCATCCACTGGATCAAGTCGCTGCTGCCCGTCCCGCCCGGCGAAGGCGGCTTCCTGATCTTCCAGCTGCAGCCCTCCCCGCCCCTGCCGTCGGTGCTCGTCCCATTGGCCGCCGGCGCGCTGTTCCTCTGGCTGGCCGTCTTCATCTTCGAGCGCAAGGAGTACATCCTGTCTGACAACGCCTGAGCCGGTCGAACCTGCGTGACGCGTAACGCGTAACGCGTGACGTGGAAGAACGTAACTCGGCGTAAGATTCAGGGCGTAAGGTGAAAGAAAGGTATTCATAGGACTTAAATTCCAAATCACAAGCACCAAATTCCAAATAAATTCCAAATTCCAATCACCAAATAATCCAAACGAAGAAAGGGCATGCAATTTCAAGGGAGATGTTGTTGGGGAAATTGGAATTTGGAGCCTGGAATTTGTTTGTTATTTGGAATTTAAGTCTTCCGATTGCAGCATCTCTTCCCGTCAACCGTCCACCGTAAACCGCAAACCGATTCCATCCATTCCCTCGTTATACGTTATGCGTGATGCGTGATGAGAAAGAACAAAAACAGCTCTGATCTCCGGCTACCACTATCACTATCACTACCACTAACACTTTTGCTTGGGAAGCCTCCTGCTGACACTGTCACTGACACTGACACTTTCTTGTGCGGACAAGTATTTCATTGTTTGCCGGTCGGGCGCCAGACTTCGACCGCCGCGTCGCGGTAGGGAAAGATCTCGTTGCCCTGCGGGCCGACGCGCTTGAAGCCGAGGATATCGAGCAGCGTCCAGTCGCGATGGAGGCTGTCCAGCTTTCGGACCTCCTCGGGCGTGTAGCGGGTGCCGGAGGCGCCGGATTGCTGCACGAAGTGGTCGATCAGCCCCCGGTCATTGACCACGCCCGAATGGGCGTCGGCGAATATCACCACGTCGCCCGGGCGCAGCTTGCCCTGGGCCTGGGGCATGCGGGCGGCGTTGGTGAAGGGAAATCTCTTATAGTTCATCTGGCCGAGCCGGGAGCGCAATTCGGCCGGGGAGGTATTGTTGGCGTCCTCGCCGCTCGCCCGCCACAGCGTATAATCGTGGCACCATACAATGGCCGGTGCCGGCAGCGCCAGGACCACAACCAGCACCCACCCCAATACCCACGCGCCAATCATTCTCTCTCTTTTTCCCATGTCCTCATTCTATAAAACCGGGCATCTCCTGTCCAGTTCCAACTCAAAAACGGATCAATCCCTCCCTTATTGCTTTATTCTTCTCTCATAACGCGTCACGCGTCACGGCAGGTCGATTTTCTTCCCGTCCCCCGCTCTCGCCCTCATCACGTTGTTCTTGCCGGCGTTCTTGGCCTCGTACAGCGCCTTGTCGGCCCGGGCCAGGAACTCCCGGGCGTCCTGGAACCCGCTCTCGTACTGGCAGACCCCGGCGCTGACGGTGGCGCGCACCTCCCCCTCCGCCAGGGGCAGGACGAACTCCTCGATGCTCCGGCGCACGCGCGCCGCCAGCCGGCAGGCGCCGTCGAGCGCCGTTTCCGGGAGGATGACCAGGAATTCCTCGCCGCCGATGCGGCCGGCGATGTCCTGCTCGCGCAGCGAGCGGGCGAAGAGCCCGGCGACCTGGCGCAGGTAGTCGTCCCCCGCCAGGTGCCCGAAGCGGTCGTTGACCAGCTTGAAGTCGTCGATGTCGAGCAGGATGACGCTGAACACGCGATTGCTGCGCCGGGCGATGCGCAGGTGGTTCTCCAGCTCGTTGAGGACGAAGCGCTTGTTGTACAGGCCGGTGAGCGCATCGCGGGCGGCAAGCTCGAACAACCGGGCGTGGTACTCCCTTTCGATCTCGTCGCCGTAGCTGAGCTGCAGCACGGTGTCGCCGACCTGGATCTTGTCGCCGGCCTTCAGCGTGGCCTGGAAAACGGGCTCGCCGTTGACATAGGTGCCGTTGGTCGTGCCCAGGTCGCGGATGCCGATGCGCTCGACCCCACTGCGGCCGCGGACGATCGACAGGGAGCAGTGTTCCTTGGAGATCTTGCCGTCATGGATCCGGACGTCGTTGCCGCTTCCGCGGCCGACCGTCACCTCGTCCTTTTCCAGGACGAAGTGCCTGCCAAAGTCGACCTCGCCCCCGGCGATGATGACCAGCAGGATGGCGCGCCCGTCCTTTTCCCCCTTGCCCGCCGGCGGGGGCACGACCCGGTCGCAGATCGTTTCATCGAACAGTTCCGTCATCGGCTCCTGGTTGCTCCTTGGGTCCATCATCGCGCAGGCCCCGCCGGCCCACGGCCGTCGGATCCGTCAATCCTCGGCAACGGTGGGAATGGAGACGCGCATCACCTTGTTCTTTTCCGACCGCTTGGCTTCGTACAGGGCCTGGTCGGCCAGGTCCAGGAGTTCCTTGACATCCTTCATGCCCCGCTGGTACTGGCAGACCCCGGCGCTGATGGTGGTGCGGACGTCCTGGCCCTGCAGGGGCAGGACGAACTCCTCGACGCTCTTGCGCAGGCGCACCGCCAGCTGCATGGCACCGTCGATGGCGGTTTCGGGCAGGACGACCAGGAATTCCTCGCCGCCGATGCGGCCGGCAATGTCCTGGTCGCGCAGCGTTTCGCGGATCAGCCCCGCCATGCGCTTCAGGTACTCGTCCCCCGACAGGTGGCCGTAGCGGTCGTTGATCTGCTTGAAGTCGTCGATATCGAGCAGGATGACGCTGAAGGCGCGCTGGCTGCGCCGCGCGATGCGGCAGTAGTTCTCCAGCTCGTTGACGACGAAGCGCTTGTTGTACATGCCGGTCAGGGCGTCGCGGGCGGCGAAATCGAAGAGCTTGGCGTGGTACTCCCTTTCGATCTCGTCGCTGTAACTCAGCTGCAGGACGGTGCCTCCGGCCTGGATCTTGTCGCCGGCCTTGAGCGTCGCCTGCACCACCGGCTCACCGTTGACATAGGTGCCGTTGGTCGAGTCCAGGTCGAGGATGCTGATCTGCTCGATCCCCCGGGGGCTGCGGATCACCGAGATCTCGCAGTGCGCCTTGCTGACCTTGCCGTCGCTGAGGGGGATGTCGTTGACCTTCTCGCGGCCGATCCCCGTGCGCTTGCGCTCCAGCACGAAGTGCCTGCCGAAGTCGACCTCGCTGCCGGCGATGACGGTCAGCACGATCGATTGCTCGCCCTTGGCCGCCCCGTCGACGGCGGGGATCAGCTTGCGGTCAAAGATCGTTTCCTCGTAGGGATCTCCCATTTCGTTCCGGCTCCATTTGATCCAAATTACCATAGTTGCCGATTAATTTCAACAGAAAAAAGGCAAGACGAAAGGGCAAGATGATCTCGGTGTTCGGTAGACGGTGTACGGTTGACGGCCAGAAAACTGAAATACGAAGACTTAAATTCCAAATCCCAAATTCCAAATAACAAACAATATCAAAATTTCAAATTCCGATTTCCAAAACGCAAGCTCCTTGCAATTGTGTTTTCTTCGTTTGGGTCAAAGTCCCCGTCAGGGGATTGGAATTTGGAATTTATTTGGAATTAGGTGCTTGTGATTTGGAATTTAAGTCCCATTAATATCATTCTTCCACCTTACGCCTTACGCCCTGAACCTTACGCCGACTGCTTTTTTTCTCCCTCGCCCCTAGCCCCTCGTCCCTTGTTTTTTCGTTCCCTTTGTTCCATCATATTCTGCAGTCCACCAATAAGGAGGGTTCTCATGCTTCATCTCATCATTCAGCTGGTCAGCGGCGCGCTGGGCGGCAACGGCGCCGGCGCCCTGATGAAAAAACTGTCCCTGGGCACCATCGGCAACTCCATCGTCGGCATCCTGGGCGGCGGCCTGGGCGGCCTGCTGCTCGGCCTGCTGGGCATGGCCCCGGCTGCCGGCAGCGGCGACCTGGGCGGCATTGTCTCCAGCGTGCTCAGCGGCGGCGTGGGCGGCGGCGTGCTGCTGGGCATCGTCGGCGCCATCAAGAAGGCCCTGGGCAAATAACAGGGGACAGGGTTCAGGTTACAGGGGACAGGGAAGAAGGTGAGAAATTTTTGGTTGATTTTCCGGCTCACTTCCTGCCCTGCCCCGAATTGCTGCATTCTTGTTTTTTCCCGCGTCACGCGTTACGCGTTACGCGTCACGAATGAGTGGTGACGTCTTTCGCGAATGGAGGCGAACATGACGCTTAAAAACACGATCCTGCTGTACCTGGCCACCCTGGCGGTCTTCTTTCTCATCGACATGGTCTGGCTGGGGCTGGTGGCGAAAAACTTCTACCGCCAGCAACTCGGGGAGCTGCTCAGCCCAAAGGTCACCTGGTGGGCGGCCATCCTGTTCTACCTGCTGTTCATCGCCGGACTGCAGATCTTCGTGGTCGCGCCGGCGCTGGGAGCGGGCGGGGCGCTGCAGGCGCTCTGGCGCGGGGCGCTGTTCGGCCTGGTCGCCTATGCCACCTACGACCTGACCAACCTGGCCACGCTGAAAAATTGGCCGCTGACGGTGACCGCCGTCGACCTCGGCTGGGGAGCGGTGCTGGGAGGAACGGTCTCCTGCTGCGCGGTGCTGATCGGCCGCTGGCTGCTCAGGAATTGATCCGGCCGGCCAGCCTCCGCTTTTCCGTATTGACAGGCCGGGGAAATTATTTCATGATTCGCCATGAAAACATGCAAGGAGAGTTGCCATGCGCTGGAAAGGAAGAAGAACGAGCGATAACGTTGAGGACCGCCGCGGCCTGACCGGGCGGCAGGCGGCCGTCGGCGGCGGCCTGGGCGCCATTGCCCTGGCGGTTATCGTCCTGCTGCTGGGGGGCGATCCCCAGGAGGTCATGCAGAACCTGCAGACCGCTCCGCCCGCGGGCGGGGAGCAGGCGCAGGAGCTGAGCCAGGAGGACAGGGAGCTCGGCGAGTTCGTCGGCGTCATCCTGGCCGACACCGAGGACGTCTGGAACCAAATCTTCCAGCAGGCCGGCGAGCGCTACCGCGAGCCCAAGCTGGTCCTGTTCAGCCGAGCCACCCAGTCGGCGTGCGGCTACGCCCAATCGGCCACCGGCCCTTTCTACTGTTCCGGGGACGAAACCGTATACATCGATCTCGACTTTTTCCAGGAAATGCAGCAGCGCCTGGGGGCGCGCGGCGACTTCGCCTGGGCCTACGTCATCGCCCACGAGGTCGGCCACCACGTGCAGACCCAGCTGGGCGTCATGGACCAGTACCAGCAGAAGATGCGGGGCTTGAGCCAGACCCAGGCCAACCAGATGCTGGTGCGCCTGGAGCTGCAGGCCGATTTCCTCGCCGGCGTCTGGGCCCACCACGCCCAGAGGATGAAGAACATGCTGGAGGAGGGCGACGTGGAGGAGGGGATGAACGCCGCCTCGGCGGTGGGCGACGACCGCATCATGAAGCAGCAGCAGGGCCATGTCGTCCCGGACGCCTTCACCCACGGCACGTCGGCGCAGCGCGTGCGCTGGTTCACCAAGGGATTGAAGACCGGGGACATCACCCTGGGCGATACGTTCGCGGTCCCCTACGACCAGCTGTGAACGCCCACCGCTAGAAACGCTTTTTTTTCTGAGCGGAAGGCTTCCCCGGCGATTTCCGCCGGCGCAGGTCGACCAGGGCCCGGCTGGCGCCGGTGTGCTCGTAGGCGATCTCTTTCACCCGCTGGAAGCAGCGCTCGGCCAGGTTCATCCGGCCCTGGTGGCGGTACAGCACGCCCAGGGCATAGACCGGGTCGGCGCTCCATGATTTCAGCTCGATGGCCTTCTTCAGGTTGATCTCGGCCTCGTTCTTGGTCAGCTCGGCCTCGCTCTGGCACAGCCCCAGCAGGTAGTAGAAATCGCCCTGGCGCGGCTCCAGCTTGATGGCCTTCTTGAGCAGCGGCACGGCGGCGGCATACTCATGCTTCTCGTACAGTTCCTTGGCCTGCAGCAGCAGGTCCCACGCCTTCTCGTGTTCGGGGTTGGCCATGCGCAGCGGCAGCGGTTCCACCGCCGGGGGCAGCGGTCGCTCCGGCTCCTCTCCTGAAGCGCCGGCGATGTCGGGTTCGACGACCCATTCCACCTCACCCGGCGCCGCCGCCGCATCCTGCTCCTCCTCGGCTTCGTAGATGATCTCAGGCTCGGGAAGCGGCTCGTCCATGACGATGCGCGGCCCGGGGATCGGGGTGTCGGCGAACGCCTCCGGCTCATCGCTGGCAGCATCCAGCTCGATCTCCGGACCGGGGAGCGGGACATCCAGGATGATCTCCCTTTCCGCTGCCGGCTCCGTGTCGATGGCGAACTCGGGGGTCAACTCGAACTCGGCCTCGGAATCCTCCTCCTCGATCGCCGCCCGGTGCCATTCCGCCTCGCCCGGGAGCTCGGGGCCGGCCGCGGGCCAGGCCGCCAGGGTTCGCAGGCGCCGGCAGACCTCGCCGGCGATCTTCTTGATCCCCGGGGCGGCGCCCGGTCCGAAGCGCTCGGGAGCAAAGCGGTCCAGGAATTCCGCCGTGACCCTGCGCACGGTCGCGGCATCCAGAGGTGCCGGCAGCCCCAGCGGACCGGGGTCGCCGGGCTCGGCCTGCTGCAAGTTCTGGTACAGGTCCAGCATGGCGGCGATCTCGGCCGAAACGTTTGGTTCTTTTTCCTCTTTCTCTTCCTCTTGCTCCTCTTCGCCTTTCTCGAACTCGATGATGCCCAGCAGGTGGAAAGCCAGCATGCTGCGCCAGAATTCGAGCGGGGCCATGTTCAGCCGGGCGATGAGCTCGCGGCATTTCAGCTGCCCCAGACCTTGCAGCGCCGCGAAGAACTCCCGCTCGGCGTCGGTGAAATAGATCTCGCTGGCCATGGGGATCTCGTTGAACAACTGCGGCACGGCCGACCGCCAGAGATCCGCATAGACGGAGACATGGTCGACCGCCCGCGCCCCCTCGGTCAGGATGGCCTCCAGCGGGATCTCGAACACCTCGCGCAGGGGCGGGTCGGGCTCGCCGGCGGTGAAGATCCATGCGCCGCGCTGCAGGGCGAAGGTGGAGATGGCGATGCGCCGCAGCTGGTAGATGCGGGCGTAGTAGATGTCCTTTTTCCTGGCGAACCTGCGGTCAAGGAGGATCCCAGACACCTGGTCGTCCGAGAGCTGCTGCATGCCGTTGAGGAAGCTGTAATGCTCCTCGCTGATATTGCCCATCTCGCGCAGGATGACGATGAGCCTCTCGTTGAAGCGCGTGCTCATGCCGTTGGCGAGCTTGCCGTCGAGGAAGTTCAGGGTGATCTGGCAATCCCTGGCATTGACGAACAAGTGGCCGGAAAGCTTCTGCTGGCAAGCCTCGCGCAAAAAAAACGACACCGGCTCCCTTTCGATGTCATGGTACATGAGTTTATGGTAGCACTCCGTGCCGGCGAATGCAAGGCGGGGCGGGGCGGCAGGAACTAAAGATCGATATTCGTGACGCGTGTCATGTGAAGAATTAAATTCCAAGCACCAAATTCCAATTACCAAATGACCAAAACGAAGAAAATGCCATTCCTAGGGGCTTTCGTTTTGGAAATTGGAATTTGGAGTTTGGGATTTGTTTGGAATTTGGTGCTTGGGATTTGGAATTTAAGTCTTCGTATTCCTTTTTCTGACCGTCAACCGTAAACCGTCTACCGTCAACCAATTGCTTTCTTTTCTTGCTGTCACTGACACTGGTACTTGTATAACGCTTGAGTTTCCAGGCAAATCTGCTATGATAGCGCCTCGGACACCGCCTCGTGAAAACCATCATCAGCGCCCGTCGCCTGTGCAAGAAATACGGCGCCTTCGTCGCCGTGGACGGCATCTCTTTCGACATCGAGGAAGGCGAATGCTTCGGCTTCCTGGGCCCCAACGGTGCCGGCAAGACATCGACCGTGCGCATGATCCACTGCGTATCGCCGCTCACCTCCGGGACGCTGATCGTCGACGGCCAGGCCGCCCACGTCGACAACCGGGCCGTCAAGCAGCAGACCGGCGTCATCCCCCAGGAAATCACACTGGACAGCGACCTGACCGTCCGCGAGAACCTGCAGGTCCATGCCCATTTCTTCGCCATTCCGCGGCGCGAGGCGCGCCGGCGCATCGACGGTCTGCTGCAGTTCGTCGAGCTGGAGAAGCGGCGCGACAGCAAGATCGACCAGCTCTCCACCGGCATGAAGCGCCGCCTGCTCATCGCCCGCGCCCTGCTCAACCAGCCGCGCATCCTCATCGCCGACGAGCCGACCACCGGTCTGGACCCGCAGGCGCGGCACCTGATCTGGCAGCGGCTGCGGCAGCTGAAGGACCAGGGCGCCACCCTGATCCTGACCACCCAGTACATGGAGGAGGCGCAGCAGCTGTGCGACCGCATCGTGATCATGCACCAGGGCCGCATCCTCAAAGAGGGCGCTCCCGCGCGGCTCATCGCCGCGGAGATCGGCCGCGAGGTCACCGAGATCCGCTCTGCGGCCGACCAGGACGAATCGCTGGTCGCCGAGCTGGGGCCGCTGGCCCGCGGCCACGAACGGGCGGGCGACACATTGTATTTCTACTGCGACGACGGCCGCCCCCTGATGAAGAAGGTGCTGGAGCTCGACCTGCCCGCCACCGTGCACCGCCCGGCATCTCTCGAGGACGTCTTCCTGAAGCTCACCGGCAGGAACCTGGTCGAATGAACTTCTCCCGCCGCATCGCCTGGGTGTTCTGGCGCAACATGGTCTCCTACAAGCGCTTCGTGCTGACGACGTTCCTGGCCAGCCTGATCCAGCCGCTTTTCTACCTGGTCACCTTCGGCATCGGCATGGGCGCGTACCTCGGCCAATTCGGCGGCAAGCCCTACCTCTATTTCCTGGTTCCCGGCGTGCTGACCACCTCGGTGATGATGAGTTCCAGCTTCGAATGCATGTACGGCACGTTCGTCAAGATGATCCACGAGAAGCTCTACGACTCGCTGATCGCCACCCCGGTGTCGGCCGAGGACGCCGTCGCCGGCGATATCGCCTGGGGCGCCTTCCGCGGCCTGGTCAGCGGCTCGCTGATGATGATCGTGGCCATCTTCATGGGCATCCTGCCGGTCTCGCTCCTCAGCGTGCTGCTGCTGGTGCTGCTGATGGTGTTTGTCGGCGTGCTGTTCGGCTCGCTGGCCATGATCGTCACCTCGTTCGCCCCCAACTTCGATTTCTTCAACTACTACTCGGAGCTGGTGATCACGCCCATGCTCTTTTTCTCGGGCGTGTTCTTTCCCCTGGACAGGTTCCCCGGCTGGATGAAGGCCCTGGCGCAGTTCATGCCCCTGACCCACGCGGTGGCCGTCGCCCGCGCCATCTTCAACGGCGATTACTCCCGGGGGCTGCTGCTCAACTTCCTGGTCATCTTCATCCTGGGCGGCGCCGCCTTCTACTTCGGCGTGCGGCGCATGAAAAAGCGCCTGATCAAGTAAAGGTCGCTCGAAGCTGGTCAGCCCCCGGCAGCGATGAGGGCGTAGAGCGCGAACGTGGCCAGCCAGTGGCCGCCTTCGTAGGAATCGCCGGCGACCGCGGGCAGCGAGTGGCGCATATGGGCGTCGGCCACCGGCCGCAGGTGGCCGTAGTCCTGGAGCGCAGCGATGCCGTACAGGCACCAGGCGCGGCTGAAGTTCAGGCCGTCGAGATGGACCAGCTTGCCGTCCCGGCGGTCGGAGACGATGCCCGGCGCCAGCGCGAACCGCCTGCCGGACAACTGCGGCAGGAATTTCTTCAGCCAGACGGCGAACTCCTTCTCCGGCAGCACGCGGCGCATCAGGTCGGCCTCCTCCAGGCAGGGTGACAGGAAATCATAACCGCTTGGCTCCCACTCCAGCGGGCAGCCGCGGTCGTCCAGGTAGAAATCCCGCGCCCGCTTTTCCAGGAGGCTTTTCAATTTCCCGTCGCCGGCGGCGATGGCGTAATCCCAGGCGCAGGCCATGGCAAAGGCGGTGTTGGCGTGCTCGCCGACGCGCACCGGGTAGACGAGCCTGGGCAGGAAATCCAGCCAGCGCCCGACGACCAGGTCGGTGAGCGGCCGCAGGTTGACTTCCAGCTCGCGCGCCAGCGGGTCGTCGAAAGCGAGCAGCTCCGCGGCCAGCATCAGCAGCCAGGCCCAGCCGTAGGTGCGCTCGAACGACGTCTCTTCGGCCCGGCGGAAGTAGCGCACCTCGTCGAGGATGTGGGCGGCCGTGATGTTCGCGGCCAGCTGCCCGCGGATCTCCTTTTCGACCCGCAGGCCGGGAAAGGTCTTCAGCAGCCGCACCAGCAGCCAGTGGCCGTGGACCGACGAGTGCCAGTCGAAGCAGCCGTAGAAGGCCGGGTGCAGGCCGCGCGGCGAGCCGATGTCGGCGGCGGACGCCAGGGTCTCACCGGGCTTGTTGGGAAACTCCTGCTGCAGGCACTTCAGCGGCAGCGCCGCCAGGCGCTCCGCCTGCCCGGAGGACAAGCCGATCCCGGCTTTGTTTTCGGCCAGCAGCGCCGGCAAAAAGGATCCAGCCAGCGAAGCGAACGCAAACAGAAAAACAACGAATGATCGTTTCATGCGCGGATTGTTGAAAAAATCCCCGCATTTGTCAACCGCGCCCCGCCGTTGACGCCCCGGATGCTATATTCTTGAATTTCCGTTATAATCATGGCGACGCCGCCGTCCGGGAATGCCCCCGGACGCCTGGCCGCACGGAGGAGCGATGACGGCAGTCAGACAGCCCGCCCGCATACTGGTCGTCGACGACGAACCCAGCCTGTCCCGTCTGGTTACCCAGATGCTCACGGCCAGGGGCTACGCCAACCGCGCCTGCAGAAGCGGCGCCGACGCCATCGCGGCGCTGCGGAGCGAGAAATTCGAACTGGTCATCAGCGACATCTCCATGCCGGGCATGTCGGGCATCGAGCTGCTGTCCACGGTCAAGGGCGAATACCCCGGCATCGCCTTCATCATGCTCACCGCCATCGACGACCACGCCACCGCCGTGCGCGCGCTGGAGTTGGGCGCTTTCGGCTACATCGTCAAGCCGTTCGAGGCCAACGAGATGTTCATCAACATCAGCAACGCCCTGCGCCGCCGCGAACTCGAGATGGAGCGGGACCTATACGAGGAGCGTTTGGAGAAAGAAGTGCGCGAGCGCACGGCCGAGATCCGCGCCGCCCAGGAGCAGGTCATCCTGCGCCTGATGAGCGCTTCCGGTTATCGCGACGAGGAAACCGGCGACCACATTCGTCGCATGGGCGAATACGCCGCCGTGCTGGCTCGTGCCGTTGGCTGGGACGCGGACGCGGTGGACAAAATGCGCCTGGCCGCCCCGATGCACGACATCGGCAAGATCGGCGTCGCCGACGCCATCCTGCACAAGGCCGGCAAGCTGACGCCCGGGGAATTCACCCAGATCCAGCAACACTCCCGCATCGGCTTCCGCATCCTCGAGGGATCGGGCATCCCGCTCCTGGACCTGGCCGGGAAGATTGCCCTGCACCACCACGAAAAGTGGGACGGCAGCGGCTACCCGGACGGCCTGACCGGAGAATCCATCCCGGAGGCGGCCCGCATCGTCGCCCTCTGCGACGTCTACGATGCCCTGGTCACCGACCGCGTCTATCGCAGGGCTTTCAAGGAAGGGCAGGCGCTGGCGATCATGAGCGAGGGCCGCGGCAGCCATTTCGAACCACGCCTGTTCGACGTTTTCCTGGCCAAGCTGCCGGAGCTGCGCGAAGTCCGCTCCCGCTTCGCCGGCTGACCGCTGACGCAGGCCAAGGAACGGCTTCAGCGCTCTGGCGTGAGTTGCCCGACGAAATCAAGATAGCCGTCCGGTGGATCGAGGATTTCCACCCCGAAATCGACCAGGTTGGAGAAGGAGCGCCGGTTGCTCACCCAGCGCACCGATCCCTGCAGGGCAAAGGAGTATTCCCCGGCTTCCAGTTCGACGTCCACCCGCCCCGGCCGCGGCTGGAACGGCGACGACAGCTTCAGGCCGCCGCGGGAAATGTTGAACAGCATGGCCGTTTGGCCGTCGACGCGGACAAAAGTGCGGTGCTCGATGCGGGGATGGCGCCGCTTCTCCACGCCCGGCATCGCCGTTTCTCCCTGGTACGGCGCGTCGGTGACGGCTCCGCCGGCGCAAGAGCGTCGCAATTCAACCAAAACCTGGTTCATGCCCAGGCCGCAATGGGGGCACATGGGCACAGTATCGGACCGGTTTCCCGAACATTCGCTGCAAACGATCAAAGACATCATATCCTCCTAGGCAATCCGGTCTCTCTGCTTCGCGACGTAGCGTTCCCTGCCCCCCCGGGCTCGCCGGGATCGCTTGCGGCCATTACGCGGTTTTTGCCCGATTCCTTGGCCCGGTACATGGCCATATCGGTTCGCCGGATCAGTGCCTCGACATCCTCGCCGCTGCGGTATGCCGCCACCCCGAAACTGCCGGTGATCCGCGCGGGCCCGCTGGCAGCCAGCGGCATCCCGAGCTGGCGGCTGAGCCGCTCGCTCAGGACAGCGCGCAGCCGCTCGGCGCAAACGAGCGCACCCTCCAAACCGGTGTCGGGCTGGATGATGATGAACTCCTCGCCGCCGTAGCGCGAGACGATGTCGATCTCGCTTCCCTTCATCACCGCGGGCTCGTCGAAGCGGCGGATGTTGCCGCGGATGGCCTGGGCCGCCTCGCGCAGGACGCGGTCGCCGAACAGATGGCCGCAAGAGTCGTTGACCTTCTTGAAGTCGTCCAGGTCGATCATGACCAGCGAAAGCGGCCTCTGGTAGCGCTGCGCCCGGGCCAGCTCGGCACCCAGGCGCTGGTAGAAATAGCGGTAATTGTACAGGCCGGTCAGCGGATCGGTGACCGAGAGCTTTTCGATCTCGGCGTACATGCGGGCGTTGCGCATGCCCACCGCCACCTGCAGCGAAAGGATGGAGAGCAGCCGCACGTCGTTTTCGGCGAAGGCGTTCTCGCTCCGGCTCTCGAGGGTCAGCACGCCCAGGAGCTCGCCATCGGAGATGACGGGAAAGGCGATCTCCGAGCGGATGCCTTCAATCCCCGAGGTGATGTAATCGGGATCCAGGCGGACATCACCGATATTGACCATCCGCCGCTCCAGGGCGCAGCGCCCGGTGACGCCCCGGCCGAGGGGGATCTTCATGCCGATGAGCTCCTTGGGGAATTCCTCGCTGCTGGCGACGAAAACCAGCTGGCCTTCCCGTGCCTCCAGAATGGCGCAGGTGTCGTAATGCAGGCGCTGGCGGACATCGGCCACGATCAGGGCGAACAGGTCGCTGGGCCGGGCGATGGAGACGAGCTTCAGGCCGATGTCCTGCACCAACTGCATCTGGGCGAGCACCAGGGAATTCTGGACCGCCACGCCGATCTGGTAGCCCAGCAGCCTGAGAAATTCGACATCGCGCCGACGGAAGGCATTCCGGCGCTCGCTTTGGATATTGAGCACCCCGAGCAGCGCGTCGCGAAAGACGATCGGGATGTCGAGCTCCGAACGGAAGATGCTGTCCCCCAGGTGGATGTAGTGGTCGCAACGCGAGAGGTCGGCGACCAGCATCTCCTTCCGGCTCAGGGCGCAGCGGCCGCTGATGCCCTGTCCCCAGGCGATGCGCTTGCCAATGATCTCCTCGGGGTACTCGCTGACGGCCCGGATCACCAGGTCGCGGCCTTCCATGAGCAGGATGGCGCAATAGGAGAACCCCAGCGTGTCCTGGATGCGCCGGACGATCAGGCGCAACAGGCGGTCGAGGTCGAGCTCGGCGCTGATCTGGGCGCCGATCTCCTGCAACAGCCGGTCGCATCGCCGGCCCGGGTGAAGTGAAAACAGTGACGATTTCGGTTTCATGAACCCTCCTCATCCTGTCCCGGTCACGCGGTCACGACCGCCTCGGCGAGGCCGCAATTGTTCAGGATGATACCCTGGACTAGGTTTTTCTGAAAATCGTTTTCAAAGAGGATATGGCAGCCGGTGGAATAGACCACGCCGGGGCGGAACACGCCCTCGGGCAGGCTTTGGAAGCGCAGGATGCGCGAGTGGACGATCTTCACCGTGAGCGCGTGCTTCTCCCCGCCGTAACGAATCAGGACCGGGTAGACATTGCCGATCAGCGGCGCGTAGTTGGACAGGACGTTGATGCCGCCCAGGGAAAGGTTCTTGATCAGGAACTCCTCGCGGTTGAGGAACTCGCCGGTCACCTCGCAGGCCAGCTCGAAGTAGCCGATGATCGGAGCCTGGGGATCGAAACGTTCTTGCATGCGGACTTCCATGATTCCTCCTTGATTCATATCGTCGCCGTCGTCCCGGCGCCTTCCGGGGAACGCAGCGGCAGGTTGACGGCAAAGCGGCTGCCCAACCCCGATTCGCTGCGGACGCCCACCGTGCCGCCGTGCAGCTCGGCCAGGCGCTTGACCATCGACAGCCCCAGGCCGGTGCCCTCGTATTTCCGGTCCAGCGCTCCATGCAGCTGCTCGAAGGGCTGGAACAGCCGCGGCATGTCCCGGGGGGCGATGCCGATGCCGTTGTCCCGCACCGCGATCTCGCAGCAGCCGTTGGCGACGCGCTGGGCTTCCAGGACGATGCGGCCGTTGTCCGGGGTGAACTTGACGGCGTTGGCCAGCAGGTTGTAGACGATCTGCTTGAGCTTGCGCGCGTCCACCCGCGCCTCGCCGATGTCTTCGGCGATGCGCGTCTCGAGGGCGATGCCGTGGATCTGCGCCCGCTCGCGGACGATGGCCAGGCTGCCGCGCAGCAGCGGCGCCAGGTCGACGGTCTCCAGGTCCAGGGTCATCCGCCCGGCCTCGATCTTCGCCAGGTCGAGGATATCGTTGATCAGCGTCAGCAGGTGCACGCCGCTGTCATGGATATCGCCGCAGTACTCGCGCTGGCGCGGATCCATCTCCCCCGCCTGGCCCTGGCGCAGCACCTCGGAAAAGCCGATGATGGCGTTCAGCGGCGTGCGCAATTCGTGGGACATGGTGGCCAGGAATTCCGACTTGGCGCGGCTGGCCTCCTGGGCTGCCTCGGCATAGGCGGTGATGCGGGCAATGGCCCGGCGCGAGAAGCGGTTGAACAGCAGCACGATCAGCACCAGCAGGAAGGAGAGGGAGACGAGGATCATCGGCGTGGAGGCGTCGGGCATGTCAATGATCGTTTCGTACAGCGTCTTCAGCAGCAGGAACAGCAATCCGTAAATGACGAACGTGACCACCGCCTTGAGCTGGCGGACGTCGGACTCGAACTCGTAGATGGGGGGCAGCGTGCTGGAACGGCTCATCCTGCCCTCCGTTCGCCGACCGGTTCCTGCAGGCGGGCGAAGATCTCGGCGAAGCGGGGCGCCAGCTCGCGGAACGCCGCCAGCACCGCCGGGTCGAAGTGCTCCGGCCGGGAGCGATCGTCGCCCTCGAGCAGGATGGCGCAGGCAGCGCCGTGATCCATGGCCGGCTTGTAGGGCCGGGCGGCGCGCAGCGAATCATAGCGGTCGGCCAGGGCCGCGATGCGCGCGGCCAGGGGGATCTCCTCGCCCCGGCGCCAGTCGGGATAACCGCTGCCGTCCCAGTTCTCGTGATGGCCGAGGGCGATGTCGCGGGCCATGGCCAGGCGCGGGTGATCGCCGATGATCCCGGCCCCGAAGCGCGCATGGCCGCGGATGATCTCCCACTCCTGGAAATCGGGGGCACCCTCCTTGCGCAGGATCTCGAGCGGGATGAAACCATTGCCCACGTCGTGCAGGCGCGCCTGCAGGCGGATGGCGCGCACGAAGGCCGCGCTTTGGCCGAGCCCGGCAGCCAGCAGGGCGCTGAACTCGCCCACGCGCTCGGGATGCAGGCGCGGTTCGACGTCGTGGATGGCGGCCAGGCGCAGCAGCGAATCGACGCCGCCGGCCAGGCACTCATCCGCCTCGCGCACCTGGTCGGCGAGGCGCTTGAAGAACAGCCCCTGGGTGGCGAGCACCTCCAGGACCACCGCCTCGTGGGCGCCGACCTCGCCCCCGTAGTTGCCGGCAAAAACGCACAGCTCGGAGCTCAGGTAGCCGTACAGGTTGCGCATGGAAGCCGCCAGCCGCGGCAGCGATTCCAGGAGCTGCACGAAGGGTTCCAGGCCGCGGACGGCAAACTCGGCGCGGTCGGCAAAAAAGGAGTTGGCGCCGCCGGGGGGAGGCAACGGCAGCAGCCCCGCGGCATCCAGGTCGAGCTCGCGCCGGATCAGCTCGCGGAACGGCGCCTCGTAATGCAGCCAGCGCCAGCCGGCGCCGAGATGGTAGCCGACCAGGACGCTCGCCGGGCGATCGGTCGCGTCAGCGCTCTGGCGGATGATGCGCGACACCAGGCGGTCCAGCCGGGGGATCAGCTCGAAGGAGTCGAGCTCGAACGCCCGCAGGCTCTCGGCGCCGAAGGTGGCCAGGTTGGCCACGCGCTCATAATCCTGCCCCAGCCTGTGGTTCAGCTCTTTCAGGCGCAGCAGTCCGCGGATTCGGGCCAGCACCTCGCCCTGGTCGATGGGCTTGGAGATGAAATCGTCGGCCCCGGCCTCGATGCCCTGGATCCGCGCCCGGCGCTCCTGCAGGCTGGTGATCATCACCACCGGCAGGCCGGCCCATTCGGGATCGCCCTTGATCCGGCAGCAAACCTCATAGCCGTTCATCTCGGGCAGCATGACGTCCAGCAGGACCAGGTCGACCTTTTCGTTGGCGATGATCTCCAGGGCCCTGGCCCCGCTGGCGGCATGCAGCACGTCATAGCCCTGGGGCAACAGGACGGCATCGTAGAGTTTCAGGTTGATCGGCTCATCATCGACGCAAAGGATCCGCGGTTTGGCGACGTTCATGTTCTCCTCCTCAGGCGCTCAGCGCGGGCGCCTTGGCGGCCGACCCGACCCTGGCGGGCCGGAAACGAAGCAGGTCGCCGAGAAGATGCTCGACGATGCGGCTGTCGCCGCCGCGCTGCCTGCGGTTGGAATTGGCATACAGGCGGACGATGGCCAGCGCCTTCAGATAGGCCAGCGTGTTTTCGTAGAGAAAATCCAGCGGCTCGCGCAGGGAGTTCCGATAGAGCTGTTCGATGTAATTGGCGTTGCGATCATTGAGCACCTGGGCCTTCATTTCCTGCATTTCCTGGATATAGAGGGGCTTGATGAAGAAGCCGGTGCCGCCACGGCTCAGGTTGGCATACTCCAGGTCATTGAATTTTTCATAGATCTCCTCAAAGATGCGCGGGTCGATGCGCATGTGCCCGGCCACCTTGAGGAAATCCATGAACTCGCGCAGCAGCTGCTTCTGCTGCTCCAGGGTCATCGCCTCCAGACGTTCGGGCTGGCTGTTGCCGTCGAGAGCGATCACTTGGCTGAGCAGCAGCAGCACCTTGAATCCGCGCTCTTCGCGCACCGTGCGCTTGAACAGCTCACGGATCAGGTACGCCTTCAGCGCCGGGGCACCACCATCACGATAGGCGCAGCTCAGGCGTGAATTTCCAGGATCGAGGACCTCGGCCAATTTCTTCAGGCAGGCGCGGCTCTCGCCGGCAAAGCGTTGCACGATGGCCGCGAAGCGCTCCGTGACCTGCCCGGCGGCTTCGGCGTATTTCTTCGGTTCATCCTCGCTTTCCAGGCAGTCGCCGGAGACCGGCAGGCGGCTGGCGTCGAATGCCACCTCACCCGCGGGCGCCGCCACATCTTTCCCGGCCATCTGTACGGAGAGAATCTCCCTGACCCGCCTCTCGGCGTCGATCAGGCAGAGGAGGGGTGTTCCCTTGAGCCTGACGCGCAACAGCATCTCTTCGCCTTCAATCGAATAACTTCCGGGCTCAAGAACGGTTCCGATGCCTACCCTCTGCTCGTTCAGCATTCTGTTTTCTTCCATTATGTGCCTCACACCAGTCTATGCAGCATATGCGCTGCCAACTCCCTACACCCCCGGAATCAGCCAAATATCTTATTTAATATAGCCTTTCTTCACGTTATCTGGCCATGGATGAAGTATTTTCCCTAATTTTCCCAGCTGGCGAAGGGTGAGACAAAAGGCGCGTGAAGACTGGTCCAAGACCTGAAAACACCCCCTGCGGCGGGCTTTGGGAGAATATCAACCTTGGGGCTTCATGCAAAAAATGTCCCAGGGATGCGTTTTTCTTCCCCCCGGTCTTTCGCCCACAAGCGGCTTTTTTGTTAAAATTTGACTTTAAACTAGCGGGGAATTAAAATTCTACACACGCAGGGAAATTGCCATGAGTGAATTGGCCGATCTGATCTCCCGCAGCGAAGGCTGGCTGATGTGCCGGGTTCTCGAATACGCCAGGCGTTTTCGCTACAGCCAGTACACATCGACCCTGGAGGAGGCCTGGCGCATCTCCATCCAGGGACTGTCGCGGGAATTGCTGGCCGCCCTCAATCGCGCCGATGCCCCGCCCGAGCTCGATCCCGACATGGACTTCACCGCCGATCCCATGGCCGCTTTCGGTGTGCTGGAAGCGCAGCGCCACCGCTCGCGCGGCATTTCCCTGGCCATGTTCATGGGACTGATGAAGTACTACCGGCAGGCCTATCTCGATCTGATCGTGCAAAACCGCATTCCCGCCACCGCCGCCCTGGCCCAGGTCAGGCAGCTGAGCGGCCTGTTGCCGATCTGCGCCTCCTGCAAGAAGATCCGCGACGACCAGGGGTACTGGACTCGGATCGAGGAATACATAACCGACCATTCCGAGGCCGATTTCAGCCACGGCCTGTGCCCGGAGTGCCTGAAAAAACTGTATCCGGATCAAAAAAGAGCCGACACGGAAAGCCCATGCAAGGAACAACGGGCATTACAGGCGACCGACTTGGCGAGGAGGAATAGCGATGAAAACCAGGCAACAGACAGCCGACCGGCTGCGCCGCGAGAAAGAACGGCTGGCCGCGGCCACGCTGGACCGGCACTTCTCGCTGCATCCAGAACTGAAGCGCCGTTACCGCGAACGTGAAACCGCGCTTTATCTGCAGGATACCGCCTATCATTTGCAATACCTGGCCGAAGCGGTGGAGCACGATGAACCCGAGCTGTTCCTGCAATACATCGACTGGGCCCGGGTACTGCTGGCAAACCTCGGCGTGCCAGACGCCGACCTGGCCGTCAACCTGCAGTGCCTGGCCGCCGTGCTGGACGGAGAACTCCCCGTCGCCGACAGGGGGGCGGTCGCAACCATACTCGGCCGCGCCCTCGCGCACATGTCCGAACCGGCGCCGGAGCCGCCGTCTTTCCTGGCAGCCGAAGAACCGCTGGGAATCACCGCGGCGCGATTCATCGGATTCTTGCTTGCCGGGGACAGGCTGGCGGCCAGCCGGCTGATCCTGGACGCCGTGACCACAGGCACGCCGGTGGCCGACATCTACGAACACGTTTTTGCCAAGAGCCAGTACGAGATCGGACGTCTTTGGCAGACCCACAAGATCTCCGTGGCCCAGGAGCATTTCTGCACCGCCGCCACCCAGCTGGTCATGTCGCAATGTTTCCCCTATATCGCCGCCGGTGAAAAAAACGGCCGCACCCTGGTCGCCACCTGCGTGGCCGGCGAGCTGCACGAGATCGGCATGCGCATGGTGGCCGATTTTTTTGAAATGCGCGGCTGGGACACGATGTTTCTCGGCGCCAACATGCCCATGGCCGGCGTGCTCAAGGCCATCGCCGATCGCCAACCCGACCTGCTGGCCATCTCCGTGACCATGACCTTCCACATCCCGGATGCCGCCCGGCTGATCGGGCGCGTACGCGCCGGCGCCGGCGCTGAAAAGACAAAAATTCTGGTCGGGGGCCGCCCCTTCAACATGGCCGGCAACCTGTGGAAAAAGGTCGGCGCCGATGCCTGGGCCGCTGACGCCCGCCAGGCCGCGGATTACGGGGAGCGCCTGCTGGGCGCATGAAAAGCCCTCATGGCCGCAATGCCAACAGTCGAATGCCAGCCGATCAGGAGAGAAAGGCCGTGAAAAAAAAAGACGAACGCTTATTGAATGAAATGACTCGGCTGTTCAATGATCTGGCGGTCCTGCAGCGCCAGACCGCCAAGCAGAAAGCGGAGCTGGAAAAGGCCAACCGCCGCTTGCATGAAGCGTTGGCCGAGATCAGGCGGCTGCAGGGGCTCCTGCCCATTTGCGCTTCCTGCAAGAAAATCCGTGACCCGAACGGGGAATGGCACAAGATCGAGGACTATATCAGTGACCACTCCGAAGCCCGGTTCAGCCACGGCATCTGTCCCCAATGCGCCCAAAAGCTCTATCCCGAGAAGAACGGTTGAACACCGCAGAAATCATGACAGGAAAATTCTTGACGGTTTTTCCCCACCGCGGCCAAGCCGGCGGTGATGAGGGGAGGAGCAACCTGGAAGGACGTAACGGAGTAAAGCCCATGAACCGATTCGTCATGTTTCTCTGCGCGCAACTGGCCATGGCCGGCCTGGTCGCTGAAACCATTCAACTCACAAGCACCAGGGAATTGCGTATTGCCCTGGAACGGGGCGAGCCGGTGCGCATGGTCGTGCATTACGCCAAATGCCGTCTGCGCACCGCCGGCAGGACCGCTGAAACGGCCCCGGATGCTGTCGCGGGAATGGCAATCGGGGCCTTCGAATATTTCGCCCCGGGCGCGATTGGGAATGACAAAGGATTCCTCGCCTTTTCGGCAAGCACTCTGATCGAGCACCGCACGTACGGCCTCGTGATCAATTACGTAAGAGTGCGGGTCTTTGATAATGACGCCGTGGAGATCTCCGTTCAGTACTTCAAGCCCCGCACCCACGAACCACTCATGAGAGAAACGTATTCCAGCTCGCTCCATGACGGCCGCACTGACACATCCGCCGTCTATTTCTATCGAAAATAACGGGCCGTAGACGGAAGGATTCCTCCGCCTCATTCTCTATCGCCAATGGATCACTGCATTCCCTGGAATGCAGCCCCGGATGGGGCTCCCGATCATATCAGCAAGAATGTGACCGACATGATCCAGCGAGGAGAGTTTTTAATCCCGGCTGAACGGGAGAACGCGAAAAGCAAGCTCTTCTCAACCGCGGCGAACAGGGGCAGACGAGCGGATCTCCTCAGCCGCCGATGATCAAGCGGTTTTTCCCCGCTTCCTTGGCTTTATAGAGCGCATCGTCCGCCATCTGGATCATGGCATTGGCATCGCCGACCTTCGCCGAGGGAAAACTGGAGATCCCGCCGCTGAAGGTGAAACCAAGGTCATAGGAACCATATTGGACCTTAATGGTGGCCGCCTGGTTGCGGATGCGTTCCATGAGCTGGAAGCAGTCGACCGCCGAAGCCCCGGGCACGACCACGACAAACTCCTCGCCGCCGAAACGGATCGCAAAATCGGAAACCCGCATATTCTGGCTGAACAGATCGGCCAGGGTTTTCAGGATGAAATCCCCGGCCGGGTGGCCATAGGTATCGTTGATCTTCTTGAAATTATCGATATCCACCATGGCTACAGAGAGCGGAAGAGAATGTCTCTGGGATCGATCGAATTCTTCGTTGAGCCGCTTGATGCCGAAGCGCCGGTTAAGAACCCCGGTCAGCTCATCGATCGCCGCCAGGATTTCCAGGCGCTTCATCAGCATGCCGTTATACAGGAACGGCGTGGCCTGATTGATGAAATTCCGACTTTCGAGCAAGTCGAAATCCTTCTTAAAAGGCCTCCGGGCAAGCAGCACGGCCACCCCCACTTCATGAACCTGATAGCGCAATGGGATGAAGGCGATGTGCTGGGGTTTCAACTCGCCGATCCCGATGTTGAGGTGAATGTCCTGCTCGGCGACGTCGGCAAAGACGGCTGAGGTTCTGGCGGCCAGGATCCTGAAAAAATAGTCGGGGTCGATCTTTTCTAGGTCGATGAGGGTGTTCCAATTCTTGATGACGGTAAATTTGCCCCTCTCCAGGCCCAGGACGCATCCCGCGTCGCCGCCGAAATATTCGGCGAAGGCCTCGATCACGATGCCGCCGATCTCGTCGATGCGGGCGCTCGTCTTCAGCTTTTCCAGAAATCCCGCCGTGATGGACTCGCCTTCCAAAAACATGCGGACCGAATCGATGAAACCGTTGAATTCAAGCGCCAGACTGCCGACCGTATCCGCGGATATAATGTTCAGGTGACAGTCGTCTCCGGCGCAAGTCAGATCCTTCTTCTCATGGAAGGTGCGCAATCGATCCCGGAGGTTGCGGATCTTTCCGATCATGAAGGCCAGGAAGCGGACAATGATGAGTTGGTAGATGCCGTAATTAAGGATGCCGACGAGGATTCCGGCGCCGATGCACATCCCGAAAAAAACCGGGCTGAGCGCCTGGCCGCCAGGAAGTCGAAGAACGACCATGGTGAAAAAGGGAAAAACGAGGCCCATCACAAAGCCAAATCCCACCATGATCACAAGAAGATCGCCGGAGACGCTCCGGGTCAATCGCTTCATTTCCATCCCCCCCGCAGCGGACGCCGCTCCGCATTTTGCGAACCTTCATTCCGGCACAGGGGCGTTTGCTTCGCCCCATCCATCACCTCTATGCTGCCGCGCGCCGGATCCTGCACTTGGAAAAATCGGCTTCCCCGTATATTGCAATTGTAAGGAGATATTAATGAAATTGCAACAGGCACTTGAAAGCGCGGACTGGCGCAGTGTTCTTCCGCTCATTTTTTCTGCAGCCAGGGTCTTGCGCTTCATAAAGAACTCGAGCGAATGGGGTCCCCCCCAGGCTGATCCAACAGCGTAAAACTCTGTCCGCCGGCAGAATGCGAATGGGCTGGCATGTTGTAGTGCTGACCCAAGCCGACGATCCTGACGCGATAATCGAGAACCTAGTTGACAAAGCAGACGCGGCAACATAAAGTTAAAAAGCAGCCGATGGATGGCATCCCAACTGCGGTGCCATGAAAAAGGGGAGAAGGATGGCGGACACAAAAAAACCGGCTTCTATGCACGGCACCCCAGCCTGGAGCAAAGAGTTATTGGGCCAGGCAAAAAAGGAACATGAAAACAAAAAAAAATGAGAAAAAATTGACGAAGATAAAACCGGGCATAGCGCATCCTGCCGCGGAGGGAAAAGATTCAGGCGAGGAGACCCCGGCGCCGGGCGGTTCCAAAACGGGATTCCCCATCGTGGGGATCGGCGCTTCGGCCGGAGGGCTGGCGGCCTTCGAGGCCTTTTTCTCCGGCATGCCCGCCGTCGGCGACCCGGGCATGGCCTTCGTCCTGGTGCAGCACCTGGCCCCGGACCACAAAAGCATCCTCAGCGACCTCATCCGCCGCTACACGCGCATGCAGGTCTTCGAGGTCGAGGATGGCATGACGGTGCGGCCCAACTGCGCCTACATCATTCCGCCCAACCGCGATATGATGCTCCTGAACGGCGTACTGCAACTGATGGAGCCCGGCGCCCCGCGCGGCCAGCGTCTGCCCATCGATTTCTTCTTCCGCTCGCTGGCCCAGGACCAGCATGAACGCGCCATCGGCATCGTCCTTTCGGGCACGGGCAGCGACGGCACCCAGGGCGTGCGCGCCATCAAGGGCGAGGGCGGCATGATCATGGCCCAGAATCCCGCCTCCACCGAGTACGACGGCATGCCGCGCAGCGCCCTCGCTACCGGCCTGGTGGACTACGCGCTGCCGCCGGCGGAGATGGCCTCCCTGCTCATCACCTATGCGGCCCACGCCTTCACCACCCCCTCCCATCCCACCCCGGAACCCAAAACCGAGACCACAATGAAAAAGATCTTCATCCTGCTGCGCAGCCAGACCGGCCACGACTTTTCCCAATACAAGCCCAGTACCATCACCCGCCGCATCGAGCGACGCCTGGCCGTCCACCAGCTCAAAACGCTGGATCACTATCTCGGGTACCTGCAGCAGACGCCGGCCGAGATCGACGCTCTCTTTCGCGACTTGCTGATCAACGTGACCAGCTTCTTTCGCGACGCAGAGGCCTTCGCGGCGCTCGAAGCCCTGATCATCCCCAGGATTCTTGCCGACAAGGCCGCGGACGCCACTGTTCGCGTCTGGGTGCCCGGCTGTTCTTCCGGAGAGGAGGCCTATTCGCTGGCGATCCTGCTTGCCGAACGGCTGGAAGCGCTGAAGCAGGGGGTTCGAGTGCAAGTATTCGCCACCGACATCGACGGCCAGGCGATCGCCACGGCCCGCGCCGGCCTCTATCCGGCCGGCATCACCGCCGACATCGCGCCGGAGCGGCTGGCGCGCTATTTCACGGCCGAGCCCGGCGGCAGCGGTTTCCGCATCCACAAGGCCATCCGCGACCTGCTGGTCTTTTCTGAGCAGGACGTGATCAAGGACCCGCCGTTCTCCAAGCTCGACCTCATCAGCTGCCGCAACCTGCTGATCTACATGGGTGGGGAACTGCAAAAAAAACTCATTCCTCTGTTCCATTACGCGCTGAAACCGGGCGGATTTCTCTTCCTGGGAACGTCGGAGACCGTGGGCGAGTTCAGCGATCTCTTCGCCGCCGTCGACCGCAAGCAGAAGCTGTATCAACGCCGGGAGCCGATCGCCAGCGCGCCGCGCTTGCCCCGGGAGCGCATCCTGCCGCCCATGACCCCACCCGCGACGGCTCCACCGCTGGCCTCCCGCCTGCGAATCCCTCTGTCGCTGCGCGAACTGGCCGAGCAGGCGCTGCTGCAGCTGGCTGTTCCCGCCGCCGCCCTGGTCAACGGCCAGGGCGACATCCTCTACCTGCACGGCCGCACCGGCCAGTTCCTGGAACCGGCCCCGGGCGAGGCCGGCGTCAGCAACATCCTGAAGATGGCCCGCGAGGGACTGCGGCGCGAGCTGGCCCGGACCCTGCGTAAAGCCGCGGAAACGAAAAAAACCGTGCGTCAGCCTGGACTGCGCGTCAAAACCAACGGCGACCTGGCCACGGTGAACCTGACCATCCGGCCGCTGGCTCCAGAGCCTGAAGAAAAGGGCAGCGCCGCGGCGCCCCTGTTCCTGGTCATCCTGGAGCCGGCCCCGCCCGCGGGCCATGAATCGGTTCGTCAGGACGCGGGAGCGTCCGGCGCCGGGAAGGGCGCTGATGCGCGCATCACCGAACTGCAGCGGGAATTGCGTGCCAAGGAAGAGTATCTGCAGACCAGCAACGAGGAGCTGGAGACCGCCAACGAAGAGCTCAAATCCTCCAACGAGGAGATGCAGTCGGTCAACGAGGAGCTGCAGTCCACAAACGAGGAGCTCGAGACCTCCAAGGAGGAGCTGCAGTCGGTCAACGAGGAGCTGGCCACGGTCAACACCGAGCTGCAGTCCAAGGTCACGGACCTGTCGCGGGCCAATAACGACATGAACAACCTGCTGGCCGGCACCGGCATCGCCACGCTCTTTGTGGACCATCAGTTGCGCATCCTGCGCTTCACGCCGACGGCCACCCAGATCCTCAACCTGATCCAGAGCGACGTGGGCCGGCCCGTGACCCACATCGTCTCCAACCTGGACGGCTACGACAGCATGGCGGCGGACGTGCAAACGGTGCTGGACACGCTGGCCGCCAGGGATGTGGAAGTCCGTTCGCAGGAGGGCCAATGGTTCATGATGCGCATCCGGCCCTACCGCACCCTGGACAACGTCATCGAGGGAGCCGTGGTCACCTTCGCCGATATCAGCGAGCTCAAGCGGACCGAGGCAAAGCTGCAGAACGCGCTCCAGGAAAACCGCGACCTGTTGGCCGAGCTTCAGCACCGGGCCAAGAACAGCTTCGCCATGATATCGGGCCTGATCAGCCAGGCGGCGAACACCAATGCTGCTTCCGAGACCCGGACCATTCTTGCCGCTCTAGCTCAGCGGGTCAGGGCCTTTTCCGAGCTCTATTCCCTCCTTTATTCCACGGGCTCGGTCGGCCATATCTGGCTGGATGAATATTGCGCCCGGATCATCGCCCTGTTGGCGGCAAGAAGCGGCGGCATCGCCCTGAAGACCGTCATCGAGAAACTGACCGTCACCACCAAGACAGCCGTTCCCGTCGGACTGATCCTGACGGAACTGGTAACCAATGCCGTCAAGCACGCCTTCCCCGACGGCAGGCAGGGAACCATCAATATCACGCTGAAGACGAGCGCCGGCCAGGCCCGCCTTGAAGTTTGCGACGACGGCATCGGCCTGCCCGCCGGGTTTGAATCCGAGGCCAGCAGCGGCCTGGGGCTCAAGCTGGTGCAGGGACTCGCCGGTCAGATCGACGGCCGCTTCAGGATGGAGCGCGGAACTCAAGGGACCCGCGCCATCGTGGAATTCGCCATGGCGAACAAATAATTTCTCTGGCCGGCCGGTTGCAGGTCCGCAACGCATAAATCGCCGGGCAGTCAACTTGTTTCCAACTCATCCCCTGCGCCTCGCTAAGCCGGGCGGGCCGGAAGTGAGTTTGAAAAGTTCCCTCCCCACCGCTGTTGACAATAAACCACCCATTCATTATAGTTAAATAGAAACAATTGGATCCAAAACCAAGGGATGCTCGCACCGGCAAGAGGAGAAGGGGAAATGGCTGAAAGGGAAACATCTCTTTCTGCGAGACGGCGGCTGCCCTGGCCGCCGCTGTTGATCTTCCTGCTTCTTGCCGTCACGATAGCCGCTTTTGCCCTTTATTATTATCAAAATCAGAAAAAAACCATCTTCCGGGAAGCAGCCGCCCAGCTGCAGGCGATCGCCAACCTGAAAGGTAGGGACATCAGCGGCTGGCTGGGGGAACGGCTGGCTGACGCCCGCGTGATCCAGCAAAACCGGGACCGGGTCGCCATATTGTCCGCCTATGTGCGCGACCGTTCCAGCGCTCCCCGCCGTGAGGCGATCCGGCGCTGGATGATCACAATCCAGGATAACTATCATTACGAAAACATCCTGCTCCTCGACCAACAAGGCGAAGTCGTCCTCGCGGCCAACCCGCATCATCCCACGGTCGGGGCTGAAGGCTTGAAAGCCATTGAGACCGCCCGCCAACGCCGCGACATTGCCCTGGCCGACCTGCACAGCAGTCCGCAGATGCCGCATATCCACATGAGCATCGTGGCGCCGCTGTTCGCCGGGGACGAAGCCGTTGGCTTTGTCATGCTGCGCATCGATCCCGAGCGATTTCTTTTCCCCTTGATCCAGACTTGGCCAACGCCCAGCCCCAGCGCCGAAACCCTATTGGTCAGGGAGGAAGGGGACGCAGTGCTCTATCTCAACGAGCTTCGCAACCGAAAAGGCACGGCCCTGAAATTGCGTTTGTCCGTCTCCAAAAACGATCTTCCCGCCGTCCAGGCGGCACGAGGCAAAACGGGCATATTTTCCGGCAGCGACTACCGCGGCGTTCCCGTCTGGTCGGCGATCCAACCGGTCGCCAATTCGCCCTGGTTCATCGTGGCCAAGGTCGACCGCGAGGAGATCGCGGGCCCGGTCTGGCGCCTGGCGCTGGTCATTTTCCTGGTCGCCCTGTCCCTGCTCCTGGTGGCAATGGCGGCTATTCTTATCCTGTGGCAGCGTCAGAGGGCCAGCTTCCGACTGGACAAGCTCGAAGCGCTGCGCGAGAGCGAAGACAAGTTCAGATACGTATTCGACAATTCCATCGTCGGCAAGTCGCTCACGCTCCCCAGCGGCGAGATCAACGTCAACCTGGCCTTCTGCGACATGCTGGGGTTCACGCCCGAGGAATTGAAGGCAAAAAAATGGCAGGAATTGACCCATGCCGACGACGTGGCCGGCACTCAGAAAGCGCTGGATAAAATCATCTCCGGGAAAGAGAACTCGGTCCGCTTTGAGAAAAGATACCTGCACAAGAACGGCTCCATCGTCTGGGCCGATGTCAGCACTTCGCTGCGCCGAGACGAGGAAGGCAAGCCGCTTTATTTCATGACGTCGGTCGTGGACATCAGCGAGCGCAAACGGGCCGAGGATAAACTGAAGGCATTGTCCGCCCGCAACCAGGCCATGCTGGAAGCCGTTCCCGACATCATCATGGAGGTGGACAAAAACAAAGTATACACCTGGGCCAACCATGCCGGCAGCGAATTTTTCGGCGCCGACGTCATCGGCCGTGAAGCGGCGTTCTACTTTGAAGGCGAGCAGGAAACCTACCAAACGGTCAAACCCATTTTCAACGGCAAGGAGAATGTGCTTTACGTCGAAAGCTGGCAGCGGCGCCGCGACGGCGAAAAACGGCTGCTGGCCTGGTGGTGCCGGGTATTGAAGGATGCGGCCTGCAACGTAACCGGAGCGCTTTCTTCGGCCCGCGATATCACGGAGATATTTAATTCTGGACAGGCCCTGCGCGAGAGCGAGCGCAAGTTCCGCGAGACCGTCCTCACGCTGGACGAGGGCTATTACAGCGTCACCCTGGAAGGGAAGCTGCTGGAGCACAACCAGGCCTTCAGCCGCATCCTGGGTTTTGAAGAGGACAAGGACTTACGGGGGGTCAATTTACCCGATTTCTGGCAGGATCGCGAACAGAGAAATGCGTACTTGAAAGCGTTCGTCGCCACGGGTTCGATTTCCAACTATCAGATCGACGCCAGAACCCAACAGGGCAAAAAGATCACCGTGCTGGCCAGCGCCCACCTGGTCAGGGACGAAGACGGCCGGCCGCAGTGCATCGAAGGAATATTCATGGACATCTCCGAGCGCATCCGCATTGAAGAAGAGATCAGGCAACTGAACGAGAATCTCGAACAAAGGGTGCTGCAGCGCACCGCCCAGCTGGAAGCCGCCAACAGGGAGCTGGAGGCATTCTCCTATTCGGTCTCGCACGACCTGCGGGCGCCGCTGCGGGCCATTGCCGGATTCAGCAAGATACTGCTGGAAGAGAACGCCGACCGCCTCGACTGCGAGGGCAGGCGGATTCTCGGCGTCATCGACGACAACACCCGCAAGATGGGTCTTTTGATCGACAACCTGCTGGCCTTCTCGCGCCTGAGCCGCCAGGGGATGAGAACGGCTCCCGTCAACCTGGCGGTCATGGCCAAGGTAGTTTTCGCCGAACTGAAGAACCTGGAAAAAAAGCGCAAGATCGATTTCAAGATCGGCACCCTCCCCGCCACCGGCGGCGATCATGCCATGCTGCAGCAGGTCCTGCGGAATTTGCTGGCCAACGCCTTCAAGTTCACCCGCCCGCGCAAGCAAGCGCGCATCGAGTTCGGCGGCCGGGCGGAAAAAGCGGAAAACGTGTACTTCGTCAAGGACAACGGCGTGGGCTTCGAAACGCAGTATGCCGACAAGCTCTTCGGCGTATTCCAGCGTCTGCACAGCGCCAGCGAATTCGAAGGAACCGGCGTCGGGCTGGCCATCGTCCAACGCATCGTCGCCCGCCACGGCGGCCGCGTCTGGGCGGAAAGCTCAAAAAAGGGCGCTACCTTCTATTTCTCCTTGCCGGCGGAAGTTTCACGCAAAATCGAGATCAAGGCGCTAATGGAATAGCCCCGCGCATTGCTATTTCTTACAGGCCTACCTATAATTCCGAATGAGAGCGGATGAATGGAAAGGAGGGTGAGAATGGATGCAATGAACCCCGTTGAGATCCTGCTGGTCGAGGACAATCCCGCCGACGTCGAGCTGACCCTGCGCGCCTTGAAAAAACGCAACCTGGCCAACCAAGTGCATGTGGTCACCGACGGGGCGCAAGCCCTGGATTTTCTTTTCGCTAGCGGCGCCTTTGTGGGGAAAAACAAGCAGCCAATGCCCAAGGTCGTCTTCCTGGACCTGAAGCTGCCCAAGGTGGACGGCTACGAGATACTGCGGCGCATGAAGTCCGACCCCAGGACCAGGCTTATCCCGGTAGTGGTACTGACCTCCTCCAAGGAGGAAAGCGATATCGCGAAAACTTACGAAAACGGAGCCAACAGCTATGTGGTCAAACCGTTGGATTTCGAAAAGTTCGTGGAGGCGGTTTCGGAACTCGGGCTGTACTGGGTGCTGCTGAACCAGGCACCGGTGTGAAGATAGGGGCTAGGGTTCAGGGGTTAGGGTACAGGGGACAAGATGAAAAAAGGGGACAGGGGACAGGGGACAGGAAGAAGGGTACAGGGTTGAGGGTCTAGGGTTGAGGGTGAAGAAAAGAAATGAAACGAGTCAGTAACGAACTCGGGTTCTTCCATGTCACGCGTCTCGCGTTACTCGTCACGAAGGCTCTTTCTTCAAGCGAGAGATGATGAATAAAGAGAAACGAAAGACCATGAAACCAATCGCACCGAAAATAAAAGATATAAAGAGCAATAAGCTGCGGGTGCTGATCCTGGAGGACATTCCCGCCGACGCCGAGATGATGGAGCGGCAGCTCGGGAAAAGCGGCTTTGTTTTCGTTTCGCGGCGGGTCGAGAGCAAGAAAGAATTCCTCCAGGCATTGAAGGCATTCAAGCCGGACCTGATCCTGGCCGATTTCAAATTGCCGAAGTTCGACGCCCTGCGGGCACTGGCGCTGCGCAAGGAGCATGCGCCGCTGACACCGTTCGTCATCGTCACCGGCTCGGTCAGCGAAGAGATCGCGGTCGAGTGCATGAAACAGGGCGCCAACGACTACCTGCTCAAGGACCGCCTGGCCCGCCTGGGAGAGTCGGTCCGGCGTGCGCAGGCCGAGCGCCGCCTGCAACTTGAGAAATTTTCCCTGGATGAAGCACTGCGCACTGCGGCGGCCAAGTGGCGCACCACCTTCGATTCCATGAACGACGCCGTGTGCATGCTCGATGAAAAAGGGGCCGTGCTCCAGTGCAACCGGGCCATGAACCGCTTGCTGGGCCTCCCCTATGAAAAAATCATCGGCAGCGACTGCCTGGAACTGGTCTGCGGCGTGCAGAAGCGGGATTTTTGCTCCTTCACCCTGGCGTTGCGCGACGGCCGGCGCCACGAGGAGGAAACGTTCTGGCGCGACCGCTGGTATCAGGTGAACGTCGATCCCATCGTGGACGGAGAGGGGATCATCCGCGGCGCCGTCCACGTCATGAGCGACATCACGGTCGCCAAGGACTCGGAAAACCGACTTCGTGAGAGCGCCGCGAAACTGTCCCAGGCCCAGCGCATAGGCAAGCTGGGGAGTTGGGAATGGCGTCTCGAAGACAACGCCTTGGAATGGTCGGAAGAGCTCTACTTCATCTGGGGAGTACACAGGGATTTCTCCCTGACCTTCGATGGCATCGCCGCCATGATCCACCCCGATGACCAGGCAATCAACCAGGCCATGGTCCAGCAGCTCCGGTCGGAGCGGGACGAGAGCGGATGGGAATTTCGCATCCTCTGTCCCGACGGCACCGTCAAGCACATCCACCAGCACGTGGAGGTGACCCGCGCGCCCTCCGGCCAGGCCGTCAGGATGTTCGGCATCATGCAGGACGTCAGCGAACGCAAGCGCGCCGAAGAGTCCTTGCACGAGATGAACGAGATATTCCGGCTTTTCCTCAAGCACAGCCCCATTTATGTCTTCATCAAGGACGAGAACATCCGCCCGATCTACCTGAGCGAAAACTATGAAAAGATGCTGGGCCGGCCCCTGCAGGAGATCCTGGGCAAGAATATGGACGAGCTTTTTCCTTCCGAGCTGTCGCGAACCATGGTCGAGGACGACAAGGGCATCCTGCGCGAAGGCGTTCCCCGCGAATTCATCGAGGAGCTGAACGGCAGAACCTACTCCACCGTGAAATTCCCCATCATTATCGACGGCAAGCCCAAGTTCCTGGCCGGTTACACGATGGACATCACCGAGCGCCGGCGCGCCGAGGAGCTGCTGCACGAGCGCGACCAGCTGCTGCAGAACCTGTCAACGCAGATACCGGGCATGATCTACACGTTTTTGCGCCGCCCCGACGGGCGTTATTCCATCCCCTTCTGTTCCAGCGTCATTAAGGATAACTTCGGTGTGACGCCCCAGGACGTGTACGAGGACGCGGCGCCGCTTTTTGCGTCGATCTTCGCCGAGGATCGCCCGCTGGTCACGGCCGCCATCGAGGAGTCGGCGCGCACCCTGTCCACCTGGCAGCAGGAATTCCGCGTCCAGCTGCCCGGCCAGCCGCTGCGCTGGGTGTGGGGGAGGTCCGAGCCTTTCCGCCTGGCCGACGGCTCCATCCTCTGGTACGGCTTCAACGCCGAGATCACCGAGCGCAAGCAGGCCGAGGAGAAGCTCCGGGCCGCGCTGCAGGAGAAGGAGGTGCTGCTCAAGGAGATCCACCACCGCGTCAAGAACAACCTGCAGGTCATCTCCGGGCTGCTGACCCTGCAGGCGCAGCAGATCGACGACGAGCGGCTGCGGAATATTCTCCAGGACAGCCAGAGCCGCATCTGGACCATGGCCCTGATCCACCAGACCCTGTACCAATCGGGTAACCTGGCCGACATCGAAATCGCCGACTACATCCGCGGCCTGACCGGCAACCTGCTGAGCTCCCACGCCCGCGTGGCCATGCCCCCGACCGTCATTTTTGACCTGCTGCCGCTGCGCCTGACCATCGACAAGGCCATCCCCCTGGCCCTGATCCTCAACGAACTGGTGACCAACGCCATGAAGCACGCCTTCGCGAACGGGCAGCCGGGCGAGATCCGGATTTCATTGCAAGAACGCAGAGGCGTAAAATTTTACGCCCCTGCAGAGGATACGGCCACGGCACGCCGTGCCCCATCGGAATGTATGGACGCCACCCCCCGAGAGGGCATAGCGCCCTGTGTCCAAACCCATGAATTGAGCATTGCCGATAACGGCGTCGGACTTCCCGAAAGCTTTGACGCCGCGAGCCAAAAAAGCCTCGGCCTGCAGCTGGTGGCGATGCTGGCCAAGCAGCTGGACGGGGCGCTGGCCATCGAATCCGCGGCCGGCACCGTCGCGACCATCACCTTCAACTGCCATGGAAAAGGCTGATAGAAAACCGGAAACCGGCATGCTGCGGGTGCTGATCCTGGAGGACGAGCCCGCCGATGCCGAGCTGATCCAGCGCGCACTGCGCCGGGCCGGGATCTCCTTCAACGCCCGGGTGACGAAAAGCAGGCGGGAATTCAGCTCCGCCCTGGCGCGCTTCCTTCCCCAGGTGATCCTCGCCGATTTCAAGCTGCCCGGATTCAACGGCATGGCCGCGCTGGACCTGGCCCGCGCCCGGGCGCCGGAAATCCCCTTCATCTTCGTCTCCGGGGCCATCAGCGAGCACAAGGCCATCGCCAGCCTCAGCCAGGGCGCCGCCGACTACATTTTCAAGAATAACCTGTCCCGGCTGGGACCGGCGGTGAGACGGGTGCTGGCCGAAGCGGAGACCCGGCGACAGAAAGCCGACGCCGAGAAGTCGCTGCGCGAGAGCGAGGAGAAATACCGCACCCTGGTCGCCGAGAGCCCGGACGGCATCTTCATCGCCGATTTGCAGGGAAATTTCATCTCCGTCAACCCGGCCATGTGTTCGGGGTTGGGATACAACGAAACCGAGTTGCTGGCCATGAAGATCTGGGATATCGTGCCCGAGCGCTACCGCTCCCAGCACGAGCAGCGCCTGGCCGGGCTGCTGGCGGGAAAGGCAAGGAACGAGGCAGCGGAATACTTGGTGCGGACTCGGGACGGGCGGGAGCGATACGTCGCCATCCTGTCGGCGCCCTACACCAGGGACCGGACGCTCGCCGGTTTCATGGGCATCGCCCGCGACATCACCGAAAAGATGGAGATGGAGGTGCGCCTGCGCGCATCGGAGGAATTCCACCGCACCCTGATCGAGACCTCCCCCGACGCCATCATCACCATCGACGGCGGCGGCCGCATCACCTTCGCCTCGCAAAGAGCTTTGGACCTGTTCGCCGTCCCCGGCGGCAGCGACGTGCTGGGTGCCTCCGTGCTAGACTTCGTTGATTCTTCCGATGCCATCCGCGTGCAGGACCGGCTGGTCGAGATCCTTTCCGGAAGTTCGCTTCCCGAGATCCGCGAGTACCGCTTGCGACGCCACGACGGCGGGCTTTTCTGGAGCGAAGTATCGTCGGCCGCGCTCCGCGATTCGCAGGGAAGGGCGATCGGACTGTTGCTCGTCTGCCGCGACGTTTCCGAGCGCCGACGGCAGCAGGAGGCCCTGCGCCACAGCGAGGAAAAATTCCGCAGGATATTCGAGGAGCACACGGCCGTGAAACTGCTGCTCGACCCGGTCAGCGGCGCCATCATCGACGCCAATAAGGCGGCCGAGAAGTTCTACGGCTGGACGCGGGAAGAACTGAAGCGGATGACGATCGGCCAGATCAACACCTTGCCCCCAGAAGAATTGCAGGCTGAACTGAAGCGGGCGCGCGAGGAGGGGCGCATCTATTTCCAGTTTCGCCACCGCCTGGCCGACGGTTCTGTCCGCGACGTGGAAGTCTTCAGCAGCCGCATCCAGATCGAGGGCAACGACTTCCTGCACTCGATCATCCACGACATCAGCGAGCGCAGGCAAGCCGAGATCGCCCTGCGCCGCAGCGAGAACCTGCTCAGCAAGATATTCGATATCCTGCCGATAGGGCTGTGGCTCGCCGACGCCAGCGGCAGGCTGGTGCGCAGCAACCAGGCTGGCCGCATGATCTGGGGCGCCGAGCCGCTGGTGGGGCTGGAGAAGTACGGCGTGTTCAAGGCGCGGCGCTTGCCCGCGGGCGAGGAGGTCACAGCCCAAGACTGGGCGCTGGCTCACACCATCCGCGAAAAAGTGACCATCACCGACGAGATGCTTGAGATCGACGCCTTCGACGGCACGAAGAAGATCATCCTCAACTACACGGCGCCGGTACTGGATGAGGCGGGCAACATCGAAGCGGCCATCGTCGTCAATATCGATATCAGCGCCCGCCAGCAGGACGAGACGCTCATCCGCGCTTCACTGAAAGAAAAGGAAGTGCTGCTGCAGGAGATTCACCACCGCGTCAAGAACAACCTGCAGATCGTCTCCGGCCTGCTGACCCTGCAGGCCGGCCACGCAGCAGAGAAGAGCATGGAGGAAATGTTCCGCGAGAGCCAGGATCGCATCCGCTCCATCGCCCTGGTCCACGAAAGCCTGTACAAATCGCACAACCTGGCCGAGATCGCCTTCGACGACTACCTGCGCGTCCTGGTCGACAACCTGGTCACTTCCCACTTCGCCGCCGCTGGCCGAATCGCCGTCCAATACGAAATGGAGCGCATCCTGCTGACGATCGAAACGGCGATTCCCCTCGGCCTGATCGTCAACGAGCTGGTCAGCAACTCCCTGAAACACGCCTTCCCCGGCGGGCAGCGCGGGCAGATCCGCGTCCAGCTCCATGGCCGGGAGAAGGAACGCTTCGTTGGCGTGAAGACAAAGAGCGGCACGCTCTACCGCGTTCCAACCTGCGAGCTGACGATTGCCGACGACGGCGTCGGCCTGCCGGCCGAGTTTGAGCTCGCGGGGCAAAAAACGCTGGGCATCCAGATCCTCTCCATGCTGGCCATTCAGATGAATGGGGAACTGACGGTTCGCAGCGGTCCGGGCACGGAATGGCATATCATTATTCCCGCGCAGCCGCTGAAGGCGAAGGCCCACGACGCCAAGACATAAAAAGGAGCCCAACATGGCCAAAGCCAGGATCCTGATCGTCGAAGACGAAGCCATCATCGCCTCGGTGATCGCCGGGGCGCTGAGGAAATTCGATTATGAGGTGGTCGACATCCTCAACACGGGAGCAGCGGCGGTGGCCGTCGCCCTGCAGACGACTCCCGACCTGGTGCTGATGGACATCCGCCTGCAGGACGATGTGGACGGCATCGCCGCCGCCGAACGCATCCAGGAGACGGCCGACATCCCCATCATCTACCTGACCGCCTATGCCGACGATCCCACCCTGGCGCGGGCCAAGCGCACCCAGCCCTACGGCTACATTCCCAAGCCCTTCCAGGAGATCGAGCTGCGCACCACCATCGAAATGGCGCTGTACAAGCACGGCTTCGAAGTGCTTTTGAAGGAGAGCGAAGCCCGATTCCGTTCCCTCTTTGCGAACTCGCAGGACGTCATTTACATCGTCGATCGCGCGGGAAAGCTGATGGAAATGAATCCCGCCGGCCTGGACCTGTTCGGCTATGACCGCGGGGAACTGATCGGCAGAGAACTTGATTTTCTCTATGTCGACAGGAGCGACCGCGATGAAATGCTGGCAAAGATCTGGGACCGGCACCAGGTGAAGGATTACGAGGTGCATCTGAAAAAGAAGAACGGCGAGGAGCTGACGGCCCTGGTCACCGCCAGCGTCATGACCGACAGCCAAAAGGAGGTGTCCGGCTTCCAGGGAATCCTTCGCGACGTGACCATTAAGAAGAAACTCGAGGAACAGATGCTGCAGGCGGCCAAGATGGATTCGCTGGGGCGGCTGGCCAGCGGTATCGCCCACGATTTCAACAACTACCTGACCATCATCAACGGCTATTCCGAAATGCTGCTGGCCGAAAGCCCTGAGGGCAGCAGCAGCGAGAACCTGCGCCTCATCCTGCAGGCGGGCAAGAATGCTTCCAAGCTGGTGGCCAAAATCCTGGGCTTCAGCCGCCGCCAGGCGCCCGCCCCCGTCGTCATCGACATCAATGCCGCCCTCGGCGACCTGGAGCGCATGGTGCGCCGCCTGGTGGGAGAAGGCATCGAACTGCGCATCGAACTCGACCCCGAGGCCGGCAACGTGCGCATCGACCCCGGCCAGCTCGAACAGGCGCTGATCAACCTGGTGATCAACGCCCGCGACGCCATGCCCGGTGGCGGAAAACTGGTTCTGGCATCGGCACACGTCCAACTGAACGAGGAGGGTGCCGTCGGGCACCCGGGACTTCACCCGGGCGCCTACGTCGCCATCCGCGTGCGGGACAGCGGCAACGGCATGGAGCCCCGGGTGCTGGCGCATATATTCGAGCCGTTCTTCACCACCAAGGCCGCCGGCGAGGGCACCGGGCTGGGACTGGCCTCGGTGTTCGCCGTCGTCCAGCAAAACGAAGGCAGCATCTGGGCCGAGAGCGTGCCCGGACAAGGCTCGACCTTCCACCTGCTGCTGCCGCGGGCCGGCGGCACGCCGCGGCCGGAAAAGGAAGAGCGGCCGCGGCGGCGCTTCGACGGCCGTACGGTGCTGCTGGTCGATGACGAGCAGGGCATCCGCGAGCTGCTGCGCTCCATTCTGGAAAAGCTGGGCATGGAAGTGCATGCGGCCGCCGATGGCGAAGAGGGGCTGCGGACCGCCGCGGCGCTGCCGCGACTCGACCTGCTCCTGTCCGACGTCGTCCTGCCTGGAATTTCAGGCATCGAGGTCGCCGAGCGCCTGCGCATCATCCATCCGCAGGCGGCGGTCATCCTGAGCTCGGGACAAGGGGAGAAATACCTGAAGCGCGCAGGCCTCGACCTGGAAAAAACGCATTTCATCGCCAAGCCGAGCACCTATCGCGAGATCGAGGAAACGATCGCCAAAGCGCTGGGCTGAATCAGGAATGGCCCTGCGCCTGGCAGGGGCCGAAAGCCGGGTGCAGGCAGGCATGGTTCGCCGGCCGCTGCGGTCCGGCCAGGTGACTTCCCTTGCAGGCCAGCAGGACGTTCTCCTCCGGCCGGGCGCGGACCAGGGCGATCAGCCGCGGCTCGACCCATTTTCTCTTGCTCTCCATGTGACCCTCACGACGCCAGCAGCGAGCGCGAGCGCAGGCGGGAGCGCAATCCCTCTTTCTCGACGGCCTTGGACAGGGCTTCTTCCACCGTCACCCCGTCTTTTTCCACCAGGTCGGCCAGGGAATCGTTCAGCAGCCGGTTGCCCAGCGCCTTGCCCGTCTGCATCATGGCCGGGATCTGGAACGTCTTGCCTTCGCGGATGAGGTTGGCCACGGCGACATTGACCACCATTACCTCGTAGGCCGCGGTCCGGCCGCCCTCCGGCCGGCGGCACAGCATCTGCGAAACCACGCCGATCAGGGCATCGGCCAGCATGCTGCGGATCTGGTTCTGCCGGTCGGCGGGAAACTGGTCGATGATGCGGTCCACCGTGCCGCAGGCCGTCGAGGTGTGCAGGGTGCCCAGGACCAGATGCCCGGTCGCGGCCATCTCCACCGCGATGGCGATGGTCTCCAGGTCGCGCATCTCGCCGACCAGGATGACGTCGGGATCCTCGCGCAGCGCAGCGCGCAGGGCTTTCTTGAACGATTCCGTGTGCGTGCCCACCTCGCGCTGGTTGACCAGCGAGAGCTTGTTGGCATGAATGAACTCGACCGGGTCCTCGATGGTGATGATATGGACGGCGCGCGTGGAATTGACGTGATCGATCAGCGACGCCAGGGTCGTCGATTTTCCCGAGCCGGTGGGGCCGGTGACCAGGAGCAGCCCTTTGGGAAAAGCGAGAAGATCGATGACGGGCTGGGGAATGTTCAAATCGGCGGCGGGAATGATGTGCGCGGGGATGAAGCGCAGCACGGCGCCCAGGCCGCGCTGGTCGCGGAACACGTTGACCCGGAAGCGGGCCAGGCCGGGAACCTCATGGGCGAAGTCGGTGTCCTGGCTGCGCTCGAACTCGCCGCGGCTGCGCTCGGGCATGATGGCCTCGAGCTCGGACCACAGCCAGGGCTCGCTGAGTTTCCCCGGGCCGCCGGCCGGGACGATCTCTCCGTCCACGCGCAGCTGTGGCGGATTGTCCGAGCCCAGGTGAAGATCGGAGGCCTTGCGCTCGACCATGAGCCCCAGCAGCGCGTTCAGGTCCGCCACGGCCGGAGCATCCGTCGCGCCGGCCGGCTGGCGCATCAGGATCTCGGGCAGCGCGGAAGCCATCTGGATGTGGATGGCGCCGTTCTCGTTCGTGCGGCCGATCTCTTGGCCGGAATAGACCAGCCATTCCTTGCCGGCAAAGACCTCCTCCAGTTCCTGGTCGATCTTGCGGATCATGTCATCCTTCAGCGGCGCGCGCGTCAGGTAGCCTTTCTTCTCATCGCGCCAGATGAAAGGCGGCTCATCGCCGCGAATGACCAGGCGCTCGCCCCGGTGCCGGATCAGGGCGTCGAGCAGCTGCCGGGCCGAGTTCATATGCCCTCCACGCGGGCGATATGGCGCTTGTTGACATGCACGAGCACGGCGTCCCCGCGGCTCAGGGTGACGAAGCGCTCTTCGTCATTGAGCAGATCGATGGGCCGCGCCCGCCAGGCGTGGCGGGGTTCAACGGTGCGCAGCTCCAGCTCGGCGCCGTTCTGCATGAAGAGTCGCAACGAGCGGCCGGCGGGCGCCGGCGCGGGCAGCGCTTCCGTGACCAGCATCACCTGATTGACGTGAACGATGAAGAACTCGCGGCTGGAGCGTTCGCGCAGGGGAAAGAAAGACCATTGCGAGTTCAGGAAGTCGGCGAGGCTTTCCTCGCCGCTGCGCCTCGGCGTATAGAGATTGAGATAGAAGAGGCATTCCATCGGCTGTTCCGCGTTGAAGAGGAATGAGACCTCGGCGGCGATCTCGCGCTTGGGGACGCGCAGATCGTCGGCCAGGCTGAGGTTCAGGTCGACGCCGCGTTCCGTGTCCAATGACTGCAGGAGTTTCATGTGCTTTTCCATGGCGGCCGCTTACTGGGAGATGACCAGGGCATAGGCCTCGGCTTCCTTCCAGTAATCGTCGTAGGACTGGAAGCGGGCCAGGGTGAAATCGTTGACCAGGCCCAGCGCCTGCAGCCGGAAACCGCCGAACGACAGCAGCTTCATCCTGCCGCGCTCGCGGCGATGGCCCTTGAGCAGTGGCTCGGGTGACGCCGCCATCAGCTGCAGGCTCTGCATCACGTGCACCATCTCGTGACGGAACACCGCATCGGGCTTGCCGCTGACCACGGTGGGAAAGATGCTGTAGGCCCAGCCGCGCACATTCTCGGCCAGGGGGGTATCGGCCTCAAAGGCCAGCATGCCGCCGCGAATGGCGACGCGGTCCGACTTGGCCAGCGACATGGCCAGGCTGATGGCGTCGCGCGGGGAGAACGATACGCTGACCAGCGAGTGCGGTTTTTTGGCCAGCGGCGTGGCCACTTCCAGGCGCACCAGGGGCAGGGTAAAACCCAGATAGGATAACGGTCCCTCGCCGGCGGTGACATTATCCACCACCGAGGCCGAAAGGTTGGCCAGCAGGACGCCGTTGAAGGTTCGGCCGGCGGCAACCTGCTTCTTGGCCTGGTAGAAGCCGAATCCCGAGGCGGCACCGTAGGTCAGCATCTTCACTGCATCCCGCAAATTATGCACATGACCCTGGATCAGGCCCCGCGCCAGCGTGGTCACGCCGCTGCCGATCACATTGCCCAAAACGATCGTTCTTTCATTGACCGCCTGCACCTTGGCCGCAGGCACCAGGATCAACGCCGCCATCAGGACCGCAATTGCCATCGTCTTTTTCATCGTCAACCTCCTTGAGAACTTCACGCCAAGGTAGGTGCACGACGACTGCCAACTTGAAATTAACCGAAATATCCTTTACTGAAGCATTTCTTGGTATTCAATCCATTTTCAGGACCCGTGCGGAAGGTCAGAGACAAAAGTCGCGGAAAATCAACTAATTATAAAAAATGAGTGTTCTATGCTGCCTGTAAAAGGATTAGCAACTTTTGTCCATATCAAATCGTTGACGCAGGGGTTGCCCGAAAGGGGCGGGTGTTTGGGAAAAATGGGTATACGAGCTAGCCCTTCTTTCTTTTTTCGCGTACCAGCCGCTTGTTGAGCGCCTGGCGGGTGATCCCCAACAGCTGGGCGGCGATCCCCTGGTTGCCCCTGGCCTGTTCCAGGGCCCGGCTGACCAGGAAATCCTCGGCCTGTTTCAGAGTCGGCAACCCGGCCAGAAAACCGTCGACGCTGCGCGCCGCCGGGGATTGTGTCGGGTCGGGTTTTGACCGCCCCAGCTCTCCGATGGCGCTGCGGAAGCTTTCCATGGAAAGGACGCCGGCGCGATGGCGCGAGACGGCGTCAGCAACCAGGGTTTGCAGCTCGCGGATATTGCCCGGGAAATCGTAGGCCGAAAGCAGGGAAACCAGTTCGGGCGGCGGAGTCGGCGTCCGCTTGCGCAGCGCCCGGGCCGCGTCCTGGAGAAAATGGCCGAGGAGCAGGGGGATGTCTTCCTTGCGCTCGCGCAGCGGCGGCACGGAGATGACGTGCGTATTGAGCCGGAAAAGGAGATCGTTGCGGAAAGAACCCTGTTCGACCCGCTGCTTGAGATCGAGGTTGCTGGAACAGATGACACGGGCATTGGTCTTTTTCGGCTGGTCCGCGCCCAAGGGGTAGTATTCCTTCTCCTGGATCAGGCGCAGCAGCTTGACCTGCGAAGTGGCGCTCAGGTCGCCGATCTCGTCGAGGAACAGGGTTCCGTCCTGGGCCTGGGAGATGAGGCCGTCACGGCTGGCCTCGGCGCCGGTGAATGCTCCCTTTTTATGCCCGAACAGGGTATCGGAGAACATGTTGTCGTCCAGGCCGGCCACGTTGACGGCGACGAAAGGCCGGGCCGGGTCGCCGGCCAGATGGATGGCCCGGGCGATCAGTTCCTTGCCGGTCCCGGTTTCGCCGCTGATCAGCGCCGGGAAGGGCGAGGCGGCGACGACCTCGACATACTTGAACAGCGCCAGCATCTTGCGGCTGCCGGTGACCACGTGAGCGAAGGCGCCCGGCCGGCTCAAGCCGTCGGCCAGCAGGTGATGGGTCAGCGATGAGACTTGGTCCTGCAGGCGGGCAATCTCCAGGGTACGCTGCAGGCTGGAAACGAGGCGACTCCGTTCCACCGGCTTCACCAGGTAGTCGCTGGCCCCCAGGAGCATGCATTCCACGGCGGTTTCGATGTCGTCGATGCCGGTGACCACCAAAACCGGCACCTCTGGGAATTCTCCCTTGATCTGGGCCAGCAGGTCGCGGCCGTTGAGGAAGGGCATGTGGATATCGGTGAGCACGGCCAGGGCCCGGTTCTCGCGCAGGAAAGGCAGTACGCGACGGCTGTCGTCAAGAGTGACGACCGGCTCGATCCCCGCCGAGCGCAGCATGCCGCCATAGAGCAGAAGCACGGGCATCTCGTCGTCGACCAGCAGGACCGGCAACTGGTCGCTCCGTTTCTCTTCCATGTCATCTCCCGTTGCCATGATACTTTTTTGCCGGATTGCTGTCAAATGCCCATCACGGACGAAAAAGAGATCCCGGGACGACGCGCCGATCAACAAGAGGAAATGAACCGCCGGAACGCAGCCCCCGCGGTCGGCCGCCGCGATTGCTCCCGGCAGAGCGGTTGACTTCGCGGATTCGCCAATGGTATGCTGTTTCCAATCCACATGAACAAGATCTTTTTCCTGCAACTGGTTTTCAACGCCTCCATGCTCCTCTCCCTGGCCATCGTTTACGATCTGCTGGCCATCCGCTGGCGTCTCGACCGCACCTTTCTGCACCAGGTGCCGAGCGGCTTGATCATCGGCCTGGTCGGCATTATCCTGATGCAGTTCGCCTGGCGGATGGCGCCCGGGATCGTTTTCGACACCCGCTCGATCCTCCTGGGCGTGTCCGGATTGTACTTCGGGGTGGTACCGACCGCCATCGCCATGACGGCCACCGCCGCCTACCGCTGCCACATTGGCGGGGCGGGGGTGGGCATGGGCATCGCCGTCATCGTCACCTCCGGCGTCATGGGCATCGCCTGGGGGCGCTTGCGCCGCGAACACCTGGCCGACATGACATGGCGGGAACTCCTCGGATTCGGGCTGGCCGTTCACCTGGTCATGCTGCTCTGCATCTTTTTTCTCCCGGAAACGATACGCCGGCAGGTGCTGAAGAATATCGCGCTGCCGGCCACGCTCATATACCCGGCGGTCACCGCCATGCTGGGCAAGCTGATGGCCGGCCGTTTGAAGCGGGAGAGAGTCCATCGCCAGCTGCGGGAAAGCGAGGAGAAATACCAGAACCTGGCCACCGTGTCACCGGTGGGGATCTTTCGCACGGATGGCGGCGGCCGGACCACCTACGTAAATCCGATGTGGTGCGAAATTTCCGGCTTGGATGCCGACGCCGCCATGGGTGACGGCTGGCTGCAAGCGGTTCACCCGTCCGACCGGGAGTTGCTGCGCCGGGGATGGGCGGATGCCGCCCGGAAGCACCAGCCATCCGCAGCTGACTACCGTTTCCTGCATGCCGACGGGAAGATCGTCTGGGTGATGGGCCGGGCGACTCCGGAAAAGGATGGCGCTGGCCGGGTCACGGGCTATGTGGGAACGATCACCGACATCAGCGATCGCAAACAGGCCGAGGAGATCATCCGCACCTCCCTTAAAGAAAAGGAGATCCTTCTGAAAGAGGTTCATCACCGCGTCAAGAACAACCTGATGACCATTATCGGCCTGATCAAGATGCAGGGGAAAAAGGCCGGGGGAGCCGCCGAAATAACGCAGCTCCTGGAACTGGAGGGAAGAATACGCTCCATGGCCATGGTCCATGAAAGCCTGTACAAGTCCGACAACCTGTCCAGGATCGACCTGCGGCAGTACATCAAGGACATGGTCCTGCACATTCAGGCCCAGTACAAGACGGCATGCGATATCCGCCTGGAAATGCGCGCCGTCGGCATTGACGTCGGCCTGGACGTCGCCGTTCCCTGCGGATTGATCCTGAACGAGTTGATCACCAATGCGTTCAAGCACGCCTTCCCGGAGGGCGTCGCCGGCGACGGTGCTCCCGAGGTGAAGGTCGTCACCGCCGCCCAGGAAGGGATCCTGGTCCTGACCGTGGCCGACAACGGCGTGGGATTTCCGGGCACCGTGGATCTCGGGGAAACGCAGACGCTGGGCCTCAGCCTCGTCCGCATGTTGAGCCAGCAGCTCCGCGGCCGCGTGGAAAGCATCGGGAAAACCGGGACGGTCATCCGCGTGCAATTCCCCCTGCCGGCAAAATAATTCCTTTTCCCCGGGCCGCGATCGGCGACCGGGATCGATCATTGCCATTGCCGTTTTCAATGCCGGGCGGCCCGCGCGGGAACGGCATGATGCCGGCGTCGCCGGCAAAGCGGTTCTCTCCGGCAGCGCGGCGCGGCGAAACGCCGGCTGCCATCCGCGCGTTTCCACGCGATTTGCCATTCCCCAGGCAGAAATGATAAAATTTTCCAGCACGACCGCCGCAGGCCGGAAAAGCGCCGCCGGCAGAGGAAATCCGCATATCGCCGGCGCAGGAGGGCATCATGTTCGTATTCGACCGCATGGACGAGAAGCTGGTCCGGGCGGTGATCGAGACCATGCCGGCCGAGATCACCGTCATCGACGCCAACGACGAGGTGGTGGCCTGGAACAAGAATGACCGGCGCCTGTTCCACCGGCCGCAGACCAGCATGGGACTCAACTTCCGCAAGTGCCATCCCGCCTCCAGCCTGGGCAAGGTGGAGCAGATCGTCGCCGAGATGAAGGCCGGCACGCGCGAAAAGGCCCGCTTCTGGATCCAGGCCAGGGTCGGCGGGGAGCGCCACCTGGTGGTGATCGATTTCTTCGCCCTGCGCGGCGAAGGCGGCGAGTACCTGGGCTGCCTGGAGGTCACCCAGGACATGGAGGAGGCGCGCCGCCTCGAGGGCGAGAGACGGCTCCTGGACTGACGGGATCCCCGGAACGGTGGAGAGACGCATGAATCCCTGGAGGAACATGGCGCTGGCCGTCCTGCTGTTCGGACTGGCCGGAACCCGGCCGCCGGCCCGAGCCGCGGAGCCGGAGCCCGGCGCCGGGCTCTGGCGGAAAGCCATCGAGATCTACCGCCGCAACCAGGACTGGTACCCCGAACGGGTCGCCATCCTCTCCGAGATGCTGGACCGGCATGGCGAGCCCTATTCGGTGACCGAGATCTTCTTCGCCCTGCGGCTCGACGCCGGGGGAAAGATCCAGGCCGAGCTGGAGCGTTCCCTCAAGAACGGCGAGGATACGACCGAGAAGATGAAGAGCAAGGTGACCCTCCGCTCCCCCGAGGAAGGCATGGCTCCCGCCGACGAGAACACCATTTCCGTTTCCATCGGCGACAGCCCGTTCGATCCCGAGCGCCAGGACCAGGTGACCGTCGATGCCGGCGGCGAAAGCCAGGTCCTGTTCGGCTGCCGCTGCCGCCGCTTTCATTTTTCCTACCGCACCGCCATCATCCACAAGGGAAAGCGCAAGGAACTGACATGGCGCGGCATGGCCTGGCTGAAGGAAGACAGCGGCATGCCGGTCAAGCTGGAATTCACCCTCGACCCTTTGCCCAGCCTCATCCGCAGCCTGTGGACCATCTACCTGTTCGACAGCGCCCGGCCCGACCGCTGGGTGGTGAAAAAAATCTCCATCGCCGGCCACGGCGGCTTCCTGTTCATCAAAAAGCGCTTCCGCTCCACCACGACCTTCAGCGACTACCGGCTGCCGCCGCAGGAGAACCCGGCGGGGTGACGATCATGGGCTGGAAGATCGGCGCCGGCATCGTCATCCAGGAGAACGAGCTCACCTTCGAGTTTGTTCGCGCCTCCGGCCCCGGCGGCCAGAACGTCAACAAGGTGGCCACGGCGGTCAAGCTTTACTTCGACATCGGGCGCTCCCCCTCCCTGTCGCCCGCGGTCAAGCTCCGCCTGTGCCAGCTGGGGGGCCGCCGGGTCAGCAACGAGGGGGTGCTGGCCATCGACGCCCGCCGCTTCCGCACCCAGGAGGCCAACCGCCGCGACGCCCTGGAGCGGCTGCTGGCGCTGGTCCGCCAGGCCGCAGTTCCGCCCAGGCCGCGGCGCCCTACCCGTCCAAGCGCCGCCGCCAGGGCGCGGCGCCTGGAGGAGAAGAAGCGGCGCGGGGCCGTCAAGCAGGGGCGGCGCCGGGAGACCTCGCCGCCGGATTGAATTTGAATTTTTCGGCTTCTTGGCCTACAATCAGCCTGTCGAACAGATCGCAACCGGAGGTAGGGCCATGAGCTTGAAGACAATATTCCAGGAAGGCATGAAGGAGCGCCGGCGCCGGAAGTCGCTGGGCAAGAAGGGCAATGAATTCAAGGAAAAGGAAAAGGCCCTGTCCGAACGGCTGACCGCCCTGGGGCAAAAGGCCTGGGAGGCAAACCTCGACATCTCCGCCTTTACCGACCTGCGCTCCGTTCTCGGCGACATGCAGCGGTCCATTGACGATCTCCGGGGAGAATCGGAGCAGCTCCTGCGCCAGCAGCAGGAATTCGAGGAAAAGCGCAAACGCGAGAGCTCCCGCCTGGCTTCGGCCCTGAAAGAGGCCGAGGAAGGCCTGCAGGGCATCCAAAAAAGCCTGAGCGAGCAGAAGGGCACGCTGCAATCCGCGCAGCGGGAGGCCCAACGGTCGCGCGAGCGCCTGGCGGCCCTCACCCGCGAACGCGACCAGCTGCAGGGCAAGGCGGCCGGCCCCGATGCCAGCGAGGCGGAGAAGGGCGAGATCGCCAAAGGACTGGCGCTGCTGGAGAAGGAGGAAACTTCCCTGAAATCGGGCCTGGATGCCAGCGAGGCCGCCGCCCGGCCGGCCGCGGCACTCGTGGCCAGCCTGCAGGAGCAGGTTGATGTGGCCAAGAAAAAGCTGGAGACGTTGCGCCAGGAGCAGAAACAGATGCTGGGCGAGCTGGACAAGGCGCTGGCGTCCCTGAAGGCCAACCTGGCAAAAAACGGTGAGAAAGCCCGCGAGGCCGAAACAAAACGTCGGGAATCATACCGTGCGCTGGGTGAGAAACTGGCCGCCGCCCCGACCAGCGATCCCGCCCTCGCCGGCGAGATGGCCGCTGTCGGCGCCGCCCGCTCGGAAATGGAGGGCGTGCAGGCGATGATCGGCGGCCTGGAGCGCCAGAAGGACGAAGGGCAGGTCAATGCCTACAAGAAGATGCGGCTCATCCTCATCGGCGGCTTTGTGCTGCTGGCGGCGCTGGCGGTCGCCATCGTCCTGCTCCTCTCACCCAAGAAGACGCCCCCGGCCATCGCGGGGCTGGAGCCGGAGCAGGCCAAAGCGCTGCAGCAGATCATGAAAATGGCCGAAAAAGCGCAGCAGGGGATCGTGAAGCAGGCGGATCAGGGAAAGGCCGCCACGGCCGTTTCCGAAACGGCCCGGGCGATCGTCGACGAGATGCTGGCCGCGTTCGACCAGTGCGTGGCCGAAGCCGCGACCCTGGCTGCCGCCAGGCCCGAGGCCTCCGTGCTGCTGCCCCAGCTGGAAAAGCTGTATGCCGGCTACGGCGAAAAAATGGCCGCCCTGAACGCCCGTTTCCTGGCCCTCCGGGACCGGGACATCTTCGCCTTCCGCCAGGCCAACGGCTACATGAGCCAGAACCGGCCCCGTCACGTTTTCGCCAAGGACAACGCCCTGAGCCAGGCGGTCGCCTATTACAACTACGAAAAAGGCGAGCAGGAGGTCGTCGACATGCTCTCCAGGAGGATCGTCAAGCTGCTCGACCAGGCCGTCCAGCAATAGATACAGATCGAAATACCAGCGTCAGTGACAGTGTCAGTGGCAGCAAGAACATAAAAGAAATGCGAGTGTTAGTGATAGTGTCAGCAGGAGAAGAACGAAATCCAATGGCGGCTTCAATCGCTGAAATCGGTTGACGGCATACGGTGTACGGAAGACGGCAAGAAAAGAATCAACAGGAAGACTTGAACTCCAAATCCCAAATTCCAAACAACAAACAATATCCAAATTCCAATTTCCAAAACAAGAGCTCGCTGCAATTGTATTTTCTTCGTTTGGGTCAAAGTCCCCGTCAAGGGATTGGAATTTGGAATTTATTTGGAGTTTGGTGCTTGTGATTTGGATTTTAAGTCCTATCAGTACCATTCTTCTACCTTGCGCCCTGAGCCTTACGCCGATCGCCTTTCCTTCTTCCCCCCTGATCACGGTCACATGTCATTGAAGCCGATTTCCTTCGACCAAGATCACTTTATTCCGTGCGGACCTTGACAAGTTCTCACAAGGGGCACTAGAATGATCACAGGGAGGTGCAAATGGCATTCAAGAAGATCTCGGTCGTCTGGCTGCTGATCACTGTGGTGTCGGCGGCCCTGTTTTATTTCGTAAAGACCGTTTTCAAGGGACATCCGCTGTGGCCCTGGGCCGTTCCCTACCTGTACATCGGCATCCTGATCCTGTTCGCCCTGTACGTGCTGACGGCGAAAAAGAAGGACTGACCCCGGACGGCAGGATCCTCCGTACCGGCACGGACCGGAGCACGCCTTCATTGCGCGCTCCTGAAAAGTATTCGTTTCCCCGGAGTTGACAGCAGGGCAAAATCACTGTATTACTATGGCAATGAAATATGCTACCATAATTATCTCATTTATGGCCGCCTCGGTGCTCTACGCGTTGCTGGGCGGGCCGGGGAGGAGCGTGAGCGACGATCACAGGCTGACAAGCGACGAGGAGCGGGTCATCGTGCACAAGGGGACCGAGCGCCCCTTCAGCGGCAAATACAATGAATTCAAGGAGAAGGGGACCTATGTCTGCAAGCGCTGCGGCACCCCCCTCTACCGCTCGGACGCCAAGTTCGACTCGGGCTGCGGCTGGCCCAGCTTCGACGACGAGATCCCCGGCGCCGTCAGCCGGCGTACTGACGCCGACGGCATGCGCACCGAGATCGCCTGCGCCGCCTGCGGCGCCCACCTGGGCCATGTCTTCCTGGGCGAGGGCTTTACCGCCAAGAACACACGCCACTGCGTCAACTCCATCTCCATGAACTTCGTCCCCGCCGATCCGCGCCGGACGGCGACGGCCATATTCGCCTCGGGCTGCTTCTGGGGGACGCAGCACCACCTGCAGCAGGCCGCAGGGGTGCTGTCCACCACGGCCGGCTATACCGGCGGCCGGATCAGCCGCCCGACCTACGAGCAGGTGTGCGGCGGTGACACCGGCCATGCCGAGGCGGTCCGGGTCGTCTATGATCCATCTCTGGTCTCCTACATGGAACTGGCGAAGCTGTTCTTCGAGACCCACGATTTCACCCAGGTCGACCGCCAGGGACCCGACATCGGCACGCAATACCGCTCGGAGATATTCACCTCCGACGAGGGGCAGAAACAAACCGCCGAACAGCTGATCGCCATTCTCCGCGCCAAGGGATACAATGTGGCGACGCGCGTCACTCGCGCCGGGGAATTCTGGCCGGCCGAGGACTACCACCAGAACTACTACTGGAAGAGCGGCGGTTCCCCCTACTGCCACGTCTACCGGAAGATATTCTAGTACGGCCCCGCGTCCCGGGAGGGGCGCGATTCCCCCGGGGGCTCAGCGGCTGAGGACGACTTTCTCGATCTGGCGCACCTGGTCGCGGTACAGGTCCGTCACCCGCGTGCCGTAGTCGGCGATCAACTGGATGATGTCGCGCGGGCTGTCGGGGCGGTCGGGGCCGTTGATGCGGTCGCCGGCGTCGCCCAGCCCGGGCAGGATGTAGGCCATCTCGTTCAGCGCCGGATCCATCCACAAGGTGTAGACCTCGGCCTCGGGCACGGCGCGGACGATGCGCAGCGCCCCCTTGAGCGTGGAGACCACGTTGAAAAAGCGGATGGAGCGCGGCGCCACCCCCTGCGAGCGCAGGTACTGGATCACCGTCACCAGGCTGCCGCCGGTGGCGTTCATCGGGTCGGCGAAGAGCAGGTCGCGTCCGCGCAGCCCCTCGACGTCAAAATAGGAACGCTTCAGGTCGAGGATATAGGCCATGTCATGCTCGCGCCGGCTGTCGTCGCGGCTGATCTTGAACAGGGCGAAGGGGGTGACGGCGTGGCGCGAGGAATACTCCTGGATCTCCTTGGCCACGATCATCGACGGCAGCAGCGCCGCCCGCAGCATGACACACATGACGCCGTTCCCGGTCACGGTGTCGATGTCGGGAATCTTGTGCACGGCGTAGTTTGTCTGCGGCACGGTCACCGGCGTGCGCACGAAGATCGGGTGGCGATCGAGGCAGTGCGGGCCGGCGAAGGCCAGGTTGAACAGCATTTCATAGGCGCGCTGGATGTAGTAGACGAACTCGGGATTGGCGGTACGCTCGTCACGCAGCTTGGCCACCAGGCGCGAGGCCTCGCCGTGGATGAACTCGGGCGTCTCCAGCGAAAAGACATGGATGCGCTTCTCACCGGCGACCACTTGCTGCAGGCGCTCGCCGAGCTCGTTGAAGACCGCCAGCAGCCTTGCCTCCGCCCCGGGCCTCTCGCCGGCCCCGCCCTGCTCCAGGACAGTGAAGTCATTCAGGGCGCGGCGGTAGAGCGCTTCCACGCGCGCGATGGCCCCGTTGTCGGCGGCGGTCAGGTAGCCGTCCAGGTCGGCGGCCTGCAGCACGATCTTGTCCATGGTGTTCCTCCTCGGGGAGCATGGCCAGTATACCCCCGGGGTAACGAACAGTAAAGAAGGGCCGCGGGGAACCTTTCGTTCAGCGGGGACCCTGAGGACGACGCCCCCCCGGCAGCTCCGGGACGACGGCGAAGGGACGGTCGCTCTCGTCAGACAATTCGGGGTACTGCAGCGAGCGGATGCGGACGCGGTAATCCCTGCCCTGGGGAGTGTCGGCCGGCACCCGGCAGCGAAGAGAGCCGGCATGAAGCAGGGCGGCCGGGGCCAGGACCGCCTGGATGCGAGGTCCGTCCAGCAGCAGGATCTCCAATTGCCGGCCCGGATCGCCGGCGTGGCTCCAGGCGATCTCCTGGAGCGAGCCGCGCTCCCAGAGCTCGCCGCCGTTGGGAGCCGCCAGGGTCAGCCGCGGCAGCGGTTCGGCCAGGGCCGAATGGACGATCATCCGGCTTTCATCGCGGGTGACGGCGCCGGCATGGATCCCCCACTCGGGATGATAGAGGCCGCCGCGGGCGTTGATCAGCTTCTCGGCCGGCTCCAGCCAGGCCTGGATATTGTCGTGCCCGGGATCATGGCGGATATTGCCGTCAATGGGAAAGAGAACGTGGCGGGCGACCCAGTGATCGAGGGCCACGGGATCCTGGGAGGAGGCCAGGACATTCAGCTGGCGAGTCTTTTCAGCGGGATATCCCGAAAGGGCCAGGTGGGAGACCCAGATGGCATCGACGATGTTCAGTACCGGCGGGCGCACCGCGACCATCATCTTGGCGCAGGCCTCGCCCAGCCCGGAATAGTGGCGGACGCCGACATGGCCGTCGGCCATGGACAGCAGGCCATACATGTGCTTGAGGGAAGCGGTGATCTCCGAGCCGCCCTTGTCATGGTGTTTGAGCACGGGAACATTAATGAGCTTGAGGTTCTGCCGGTGGCCGGACCCGATCCAGATCCCCTCGCGCAGTTCGACGCGCCGGCCGCCGGGGGTGGTGAAGCACGGGTAGGAGACGTCCTCGAGACGCCGGTAGCCGTCGGTTACATGGTCGTCGGAGCCGATGAACCTTTCACGGACCGGATCGAGCAGGTAAGCCGAAACGCGCGGGTCGGCAAAGACCCGGTCGACAAGAAAACGGAAGGAGTGGGCCTGGTTTACGGCGTTGGCGTGAATCCCGGAATCGCGATAGCCCGCCTTATTGTCGCAATCAAGGCTGCCGCGTCCCTGGCCGTTCTCCACCAGCACCACTTCGCCGCGGAAGCCGTCGGGATGCTCTAGGATCCGCTGGATGAGCCCGCGCACGACGTCGCTGTTGGTGCAACCGCGGTACTTCCACTGGGCGTTGATCTTGACCAGCACCACGTCATCGGCGGCGATCATCCCCTGCGGCGAGGCCAGGGGATCGCCGGCTTCGGAACGGTAGAGCGCCAATCCCTGACCGGCCATGAGCGCCAGCAGGCATTCGATGCCCGCATGACGGTTGCCGCCGCCGCTGAACGGGTTATCGGGCACGCGGCCGACGTGGAATATCGTGGAGAAATCATCGGCGGCTCCGAGCCGGCCTGCGGAGTGCGGCAGCAACAGGGCCAGTCCTCCGGCGCCCATGGTACCGATGAACCGCCTGCGGGAAAAACCTTTTCTTTTTCGAATCATGACGTATATATAACATGATTGGTTTTGTTTTTCAAACACAATCTCATCACCATGGCAAGTGGAAAGCCCGCCGCAAACTCAGTCCTGGGGAAACAGGCGGACCGACGTGGCCTTGAAGGTGAGGGTGACGTCGCTGCCCGCTGCCAGCCCCATTTGCGCGCAGGAGACGCGGGTGAGGAAGACGGAAAAAAGGACGCCAGAGCAGTCGACGCTCAAGGCGATGACCGCGCCCAGGTCGGCCAGGGTCAGGACGGTGCCGCGGAAGGAGTTGCGCGCCGAGGAGGCGATCGGCCGCGGGGAAACGAGAATGTCCTCCGGGCGGATCACGGCGGCCGCCTTGCCTGCCGCCCTCTCGCTGACGACCTCGATGGCCAGCGGCCCGCAGTTCAGGACCGTGCCGCCGCCGCGGCGCGCCAGCGTTCCGCTGAGGATATTCTCGGCGGCGGAGAACTCGGCGATATCCAGGGAGAGCGGCCGGCTGAGCACTTCGGCGGCCGAGCCGGCCTGCGCCAGCCGCCCCTGCTTGAGGAAAAAAACCTTCCCCGCCAGCAGCCTTGCCTGGATGAGGTTGTGGGTGGCCATGACGACCGTCTTGCCCGCTCCTGCCAGCTGGGCGATGGCCGTTTCGATGTTTTTCACGCTCAGCGGGTCGAGGTTGGCCGTGGGCTCGTCGAGCAGGACCAGGTCGGGGTCGAGAAGCAGGACCCGCGCCAGTTGCAGGCGCTGTTTCTCGCCGCCCGACAGCAGGCGCGCATCCTGCGCTTCCCTGCCGGCCAGGCCGGTCCGCTCCAGGACCTCGCCGACGGCGCCGGCCGCGAGGCGCATGCCGCGCAGCCTGGCCCCGAAGCGCAGGTTGGCCTCGACGCTGGCGGCCAGCAGCAGCGGCGCCTGGAAGACGAAACCGCAGCGCCGGCGCAGCCGCGTGCGCTCGTTGCGCCCCATGGCGCTCAACTTCCGCCCGTCAAGAAAGATCTCGCCGCGATCGGGCCGGTCCAGCAGCCCCAGCAGCCGCAACAGGGTCGATTTGCCGGCGCCGTTGGGACCAAGGATGACGTGGACCGCCCCGGGTGAGATTTCCAGGTCGATGCCTTCCAGGATGCGTTTCCCCTGGACCGCGCGGCCCAGGTTCTCGACGCGGACCTCCATCATTTCCCCTGCGCCGCCTGCAGGGCGATGTTGATCGCCAGCGCCGCCAGCAGCAGCACGATGCCGAGGGCGATGCCGATCTCGAAATTTCCCTTCATGGTCTCCAGCGAGATGGCCGTGGTCAGCACCCGCGTCTGGCCCTTGATGTTGCCGCCGACCATCAGCGTCATGCCGGTCTCGCCGATGACGCGCGAGAAGCCGGCGATGACGGCGGTCAGGAAAGCGAAGCGCCCCTGGCGGATGACGGCCCAGGCCAGCTGGCGACGGTCGGCGCCCAGCGACAGGGCCAGGTCGCGGGCATCGCGCGCCACTCCCTTCAGCGCCGCCAGAGCCAGGGCCGTCATCAGCGGGAAAGCCAGCAGCGCCTGGGCGATGACCATGGCGCCGGGCGTGAAAAGGAGACCCAGCGGACCCAGCGGGCCGCGGCGGCTGACCAGGCCGTAGACCAACAGGCCGATGAGAACGGCCGGCACCGCCATGGCCGTGTTGACCAGGCCGACCAGCAGGCGCTTGAAGCGGAAGTCCTTCAGGGCCAGGAAGAGGGCGGCCGGGATCGCCGCCATCGCGGCCAGCGCCGTCGCCGTTCCCGACACGGCCAGCGACAGGGCGATGATCTCCAGGATCTCCCGCCCGGGGGGCAGCAGCAGCGCCGCCCCCTGGCGCAGCCCGTCCAGGACATAGCCCATTTCCGTGCTACCTCGCGCCGCCGGCCGCCTCACTGAACGGCATCGGGATAGTAAAGCGGGGCGCCGTAGCGCTCACGCCCGAAATCGCGGATGATGCCCTGGCCTTCCGGCGAGCGGATGAAGGCGGCGAATTTTTTGGCCAGGCCCGTGTTCAGCCAGGGAAATTTCCCCGGCGCCACGACGATCACCGAGTAGGGATTGAACAATTCCTCGTCGCCCTCGACCATGACCTCCAGGCCGGCGGCCTCGCGGCGATGCGCGAGCCAGGTGGCGCGATCGACCAGGCAATAGGCGAGCTTCTCGACGGCGATGCGCAGCGTCGCCTCCATGCCCGAGCCGCTTTCCAGGTACCATGGGCCGGAAGGCCGAATGCCCGCGGCCTGCCAGAGCCGCAGCTCCTTCTTATGCGTGCCCGAGTCGTCGCCGCGGGAAGCGAAGCGGGCGGCGACAACGGCGATCCTGCCGCAGGCGGCGGCCGCACGCACTCCGCGCACGCCCGCCGGGTCGGCAATGGGGCCGACCAGCACGAAGTCGTTGTGCATCACGTCCAGGCGCTCCAGGCCGAAGCCGGCGGCGACGAATTCCTCCTCCGCCTGGCGGTCGTGGACCAGCAGCACGTCGGCATTGCCGTCGCGGGCCAGGCGCATGGCCTGACCCGTGCCCACGGCGATGACCTTGACCGTGCAGGAGAACTTCTTCTCAAAGGGGGGGATCAGGGCGTCGAAGAGGCCCGAGTCGAGGGTCGATGTGGTCGAAGCCAGGGTCAGCGTCCCGGCGGCACCGAGCGGAGCCGCTGCCACGGCGGCCAGCAGCAGCATGAGAAGCGGCCAGGAACGCATCATGAACTCCTCCCGGCCAGCCGCCCCTGCCAGGCGTGCTCCCGCCGCCAGCCGGCCTGGCTTTCATAGCGGACGAAATGGACCCGCAGATCGGCCTGGCTCTCATAGGGCACGAAAAACACTTTGACGTCGGCCTGGCTTTCGTATTTCACGTAGTGCCAGAGTTCGTCGCGTCCGCGGGCCTGGCTCTCGTAGCGCACGCGGTGCACGCACAGGTCGGCCTGGCTCTCGTAGCGGACGGCGAAGACCTTGACGTCAGCCTGGCTTTCGTATTTCACGACATGGACGTTGCCGGCGGGCAGCATGGCCGCGGCCAGGAGAAGGCAAAGGCCCGGCAGTCTCCGGTACAGTCCCTTCATTGGATGCGCACCCGCTCGCCTCCCCTGTGCTCCGTCACCTGCCCGATCAGGAAATGGTCCTCCCCCGTCCGCTTCAGGACCGCCTCGACGCGGCTCAATTTTTTCGGCTCGATGACCAGCACCATGCCGATGCCCATGTTGAACACCCGGAAGCGCTCGCTGGCGGAGACGCTGCCGGCCTGGACCAGGAAGGAAAAGAGCGGCGGCACCGGCCAGGTCCTTTCGATGACCACGCCGGTGTCCGGAGGCAATATGCGCGGCACGTTCTCCAGCAGCCCGCCGCCGGTGATGTGCGCCATGCCCTTGAGCAGCTTCTCCTCGAGCAGGGGGCGGACCGTCTTCAGGTAAGAGCGGTGGACGCGCAGCAGCTCGGCGCCGATGGGCAGCTCCAATTCACTCACCCTGCTGTTCGCCTTGAGGTGCAGCTTCTCGAAAACGATCTGCCGCGCCAGGGAGTAGCCGTTGGTGTGCAGCCCCGAAGACGGCAGGCCGATGAGCAGGTCGCCCTTGCCAATGGCCTTGCCGTCGATCACGTCGGCCTTGCCGACGAGGCCGACGATGAAGCCGGCGATGTCATACTCGCCCTCGCGGTAGAAGCCGGGCATCTCGGCAGTCTCCCCTCCCAACAGCACCATCTCGTTGTCCAGGCAGCCGTCGAGCACGCCGGAGACGACCTCGCCGACGGTCCTGGGCTCGACGCGCCCGGCGGCGAGGTAATCGAGGAAGAAGAGCGGCCGGGCGCCGTAGACCAGGATGTCGTTGACGCAGTGGTTGACCAGGTCGCGGCCCACGCTGTTGTGGACGTTCATCATGAAGGCGATCTTGAGCTTGGTGCCGACGCCGTCGGCGGAAGAGACCAGGATGGGGTTCTTGAGTCCGCCCTTGAGGGGGAAGAAGCCGCCGAACTTGCCGATCTCCTGCACGCCCATTTTCTTGACCATGGACTTGATGCGCTCGACGGCCTGGTTGCCGCGGTCGATGCTGACCCCGGACTTCTCATAGGCGCTCTTGGGCATGGATTCCCCTCCTGGTGACTGGCAACAAGGGAAATTCTATCACACTCACCGCCCCGCCGCCAAGCCGGGCTCCGCCACGCCCCGCAACGACGGGGCCTTTCCCCACTTGCCAGGGGCGGGCCGGAGCCTTACAATGGTGGCGGCGGCTCACGCGCCGCCGAGCGCACGTTCCGGGATATAAGGAGAAAAATGAAGGGATCGCAGGCGGTGAAGACATTCCTTTCCCTGCCGAAAGCAGTGGGACGGGCCTGCGGTCCGCTGCTGCTGGCGGTCCGCTCCGGTCTTTTCCATCCGTGCTGCCGGGTCTGCGGCTCCGACCTGGTCGTGCCCGGGGAAACGGTCCTTTGCGGCAACTGCCGGGCCAAGATCGTTTTCGCGGTCGAGAACCGCTGCCGGGTCTGCGGCAAGTTCCTCCCCCAGGGGATCGCCACCTGCGGCTCCTGCCGGCTGGCGCCGCCCCCCTTCGCTCGCCACCGCTCCTTCGCCGCCTACGAGGGAACGCTCCGCCAGGCCATCATCCTGTATAAATTCGCGGCGGTCGAGCCCCTGAAGCACGTCCTGGCCGGCTTGTACCTGGAGACGGTGCGCCGGGAGCTGCCCGGCGCCTATGACGCCGTGGTGCCGGTCCCGGCCGACCTGCGCAGGAGAAGAAACGGCTTCCAGCCGCTGTGCGCCGTCGCCAAGGTGCTGGCCCGCCGACTGGGCGTGCCGTTCCGCCCCGGACTGCTGCGGAAGAAAAAGAGCACGCCGCCCCAGGTCGGCCTGACCCAGGCCCAGCGCCTGGCCAACCTGGACGGCGCTTTCGCCCTGGGCGCCGGAGCGCGGGCCGCGGGGCTGCGCGTCCTGCTCGTCGACGACGTGACCACCACCGGCACCACCGTCCGCAAATGCGCCGCCGTTTTGAAGCGGGGCGGCGCCAGGGTGACCGCGCTCACGCTGGGACAGACGCGCCTGTAGGCCGCTGCAGACGAGGCACGCGGCGGGAACGGTTGACTTTATTTTATTTATGCATAATATGGGATGACAGAGGAGGAATAGCCGCCATGAAAACACACAAGAGATTGACCGCCTTGTTCGTCGCTTTCGCCTTCCTGGCCTTGCTGCAGGCTTCGGCCATGCCGCTGGGCGCCGACCAGGCTCCCGCGCCGTCGGGAACCGAACTGGAAAGCGCCGACCAGGGACCCAACGTCATCGAGGAGGAAGGGACCGCCCCCGCCACGGCCAGGAAGAAAAGCATCCTGCCCATCATCATCGGCGTGGTCGCCGTCGGCGCCATCGCCGCCGTGCTGGCGCTGGTCGTCTTCAAAACCAAGTACGATATCACCGGCACCTGGGACTTCGACTTCACCTCCACCTCGCCGGCTCACACATGGACCTGGACGCTGGCCTTTTCCGGCGACAAGAAGAGCGGCACATTCAACGATGCCGGCGACACGGGGAAATACACGGTCGACGACAAGGACGTGACGATCCAATATGACGCCTGGAACATCGTGCTGACCGGCAAGTTCGACGGCAAGGACAAGATGACGGGCAGCGCCACCTTTTCCGGCCTGACCATCGGCGGCAAGGACATCACCGCCGCCACCTGGACGGCCAGCCGCGTCTCCTCCGCCAGTTCGCTCAAGCCCGGCGCCGGGTCCATCCAGTCGCAGGACGGCCGCAAGGCAATCAGATAATCCGCCGCCCAGCGCGGGCAGACCGAAGTCAATCCCTGAGGGGAGGGCGTCCACAGCCCTTCCCCTTTTTTTTTGGGCAAAACCAGGAGAAGACCGATTCGTAATTCGTGATTCGTGATTCGAGAAGGCACCCGATCGATCTTCCGTGATTCGTAATTCGTGACGGCAACAGATTGATCTTCGTGACGCGTAACGCGTGACGCGTGACGCGGAAGAGAAAGAGAGTGTTAGTGATAGTGTTAGTGAAGAAAAGAATTTAATGCAGAGAATTTCTCATTAAGGGAACACAGATCGGCATTTTAAATCCCGATCCCCTAACGGAGACTTTGTCCAAGACGAAGTTCCTGAACTCGGCGATGAAAAAAAAGGGGCAATGGAACAGAAATCGTTGAAACGTTGAAACGAAAGAACAGGAATTTACACCAAGGCTCTTGCTTACACTGACACTGTCACTAACACTTGCCTGGGCTTTCGTTTTGGAAATTTGAATTTTGAATTTGGAATTTATTTGGAATTTGGCGCTTGTGATTTGGAATTTAAGTCTTAGTAATACCTATTCTGACCGTCTACCGTAAACCGTATGCCGTCAACCGATTCCTCTGTCTCCGGCAATCACTATCACTATCACGACCACTTTGCCTTCTTGCCGGCACTGTCACTGACACTGTCACTGGCTAGTATTTCTTCCCCTCCGGAGAGACATAGATCACTTCCCGCTCCAGCAGGATCCCGGTGCGCTCGGCCACCGCGGCGCGGATCTTTTCCTCCAGTCGCTGCAGGTCGGCGAACGTGCCGCCGCCGCGGTTGATCAGGAAGTTGGCGTGCTCCGCGGCCACGGCCAGCGCGCCCAGCGTCGTGCTCTTCAGCCCGCTCTCCTCGATGATCTTCCCGGCCGGGATCTTCGTGCCCCCGACCTGCGGGTTCTTGAAGAAACAGCCGGCCGTGGCCAGGCGGTAGGACGGGTGGCGCGTCACGCGATATTCCAGGTTCTCGCGGGTCCTGGCGGCGATCGCCTCGCCGCTGGCGGGTTCATGGCGCAGGCGCAGCGTCAGCAGGGCCTCGCTTCCCAGCTTGAGGCGCGAGTCGCGGTAGCGGAAGCCGAAATGCGCGGCGTCCACCCGGCGCTTTCGCCCCTGGCCGTCGACGATGTCCGCCGCCAGCAGCATGTCCGCCATGGAGCGGCCGAAAGCCCCGGCATTGACGGCGGCGGCTCCCCCCAGCGTGCCGGGGATGCCGGAAAGGAACTCGAGCCCGCCGGCACCGCTGGCCGCGCACCAGGCGAGGAACGGCTGGTTGCGCATGCCGGCATCGACTTCGAGCGCGCCCTCGTCCGCCAGCAGGAGCGGCGCCGCCGGCGCTTTCTCGCCCTGCGTCAGCAGCACCGCGGCCCGGACCGGCACGTCGGGAAAGGCGATGTTGGAGCCGCCGCCGATGACCAGGTACGGCCTTTCGCCGGAGCCGGCCAGGTGCCGCAGCACGGCGAGCCGCTGTCGGGCGTCGCGGGGGCGGATCAGCAGGCGGACCGCGCCGCCGATGCCCAGGGCCAGGTACGGGGCAACGGCCGCGTTCTCCTGGAAGGGGATGCGCCGTTGGAGCAGCCAGGCGGCCAGGGGGGCGAACATCCTACTCTCGCCGCACGCGCATGCGCGTGATGCGGTCGCCCTGGCGGATGAGGTCCAGCACCTCCTCGCCGCGGATCACCTGCCCGAAGAGGGTATACTTGCCGTCCAAATGGGGCTGATCGCTGATGCAGATGAAGAACTGGCTGTCATTGGAGTGGATATCCTCGTCCCGGGCCATGCCCACCGAGCCGCGGACGTAATGCAGGTGCGAAAACTCGGCGGGGATGGCGCGCCCCGAACCGCCGTTTCCGCTCCCGGTCGGGTCGCCGGCCTGAACGACGAAATCGGCCACCACGCGGTGAAAGGCGATGCCGTCGAAAAAACCGCTGTCGGCGAGCTCGGTGATGCGGGCCACGGTGCGTGGCGCCACCTCGGGATAGAGACGGAAGGCCAGCGTTCCCCTGTCGGTCTCCAGGGTGCAAACGTCGCCGCCGGGGGCGGCCCAGGCGGCCAGCGCCAGCAGCCCGGCGCAGGCGGCGATCAGCCATCTGGTTCTCATCGCTTCTCCACCATGCCGTTAAAAGTGCAGATAGAAACGGGGCACGACCTGCCGCGCATCGAGAACCTGCAGGGACAATTCGCCCTGGGCGTCGCGGTTCAGGCCCTGGGCCCGGACACGGATGAGGTACGTTCCGGCCAGCGGCGGTACCCATACCAGGGAGGTTTCGCCCTCCCCCTCCAGGCTCCTGCTGAATACCGGCCGCCCCTGCGCGTCGAGGATCACGCATTCCCAGCGGGGCTCGATCAGGTTCTGCATGCGCACGGTGAAACGCAGCGAACTCCCCGACCAGAGCACCGGGGCCGGTTCGAGCTCGATATCGACCCCATAGCGGTTGCCCAGGCGCAGGAGACGGCAGGATTCTTTCTCGCAGGCCATGAAGTACAGGTCGCCGCGCCACGCCAGCGGCGGACCGAGCGGCCGGGCCGCGCCCGGGAACGGGGTCACCTGCCGGCGGCGCGGATCGACGAACTTGATCTCGCGGTTCAGCAGCACGGCGGCCAGGTTCTCGCTCATGGGCAGCAGGTCGAAACTCAGCGCCGAACCCAGGCCCTGCCACCAGAGGATGCTGCCGCGCCGGTTCACCTGCAGCAGGTTCCGGTCCTCCGGGCTGACGACGACGGTGCCGGCGAAAGCAAGAGGGGGGCGCTTCAGGGGCTGGCCCAATTTCAGCTTCCAAGCCGGCTTTTTCCCGTCCAGGGAATATTTCACCAGCAGCCGCTCGCCGGCGCCGTAGTAAAGGTGCCCGGCGGAGAACAGGAACGGCGATGTAGCCGGCTGCGGCAGGGGCTCGCTCTCGAAGCGGCCCTCTTTTTTCCAGAACTTCAGCAGCCGCTCAGGCGTCAGGATCAGTATGCGCTCCGGAGTGAAAAGGCAATTGAAAAACCGCGCCGCTTTCTCTTCGCTGCGGAAAACGGCGCCCGATCGTTTCCAGATATTCACGGACAACTGACCGTTGTCGTGATAGACCAGGCAGTCGGCGTCAACGCCGAGCACCTGCCGGGCGCCCAGCCCCGAGGCGTCGAACTTCAGCGCTTGCTCGGCCAGGTCATAGATCAGGAGCCGGTCGGAGGCCTTGTCCTGGAGCACCAGCAGGTCGCCCTGGAGAAATGGCGGAACCGTGACAACGAAGGGAACGGCGAAGACTTCCGTGACCTTTTTCTTTTCGACGTCGCAGGCGACGATCCGGCCCTCTGCATTGATCCAGCCCACCCCGTCGGCGAAGGGCAAAAGGATGTTCCAGGCCGGCGCCCCTGTCCAGGCGCAGATCTCCTCCTCTGCGAGCGGCGGGCTGATCTCGGGGATCAGCAGCGGATGCGGCCGCGAGCAGGCGGCGGAGAGGGCGATGATGGCCAGCAGCAGGATCGATTGGGCTTTCATGAAGGAAAAATTATAGGGGAAAGCGCCGCCAGCGTCAAGGAGCCGCCGGGAATGATCTCAGGGCCAGGCATGAGATGCACGGCGCGAGGCAGGAAAGATAAATGCTTTTCGGTCACTGGCCCCCTGTTCTGCTGCCTAATCGCCTTGCGCATTGCGCCAGAAAATGAAAACCGGCGGCTCAGCGGTGGAACACGCGGAACAGGACCAGGGTGACGCCCGCGCCCAGCAGGGCGCCGAAGATCACGTCGCGCCAGGTGTGGATGCCGCGGCGCTGGCGCTGGGCGCCCGTCAGCGCGGCCGCCAGCAGGCCCGTTCCGATCAGCCAGGGGCTGGCGGTGACGTGCAGCAGCGAGACCCAGAGCGAGAAAGCCGTCGCCGTGTGGCCGCTGGGAAAGCCGCCGCGCAGGGGGAAGGGGCCGCCGGAACGGGTCTTGATCAGGATCACCGCCAGCATGATCATGATCACGGCCAGGATGGCGATGTTCCCGGCCGCGTGGCGCGGCACGCGGTATTGCCCCCGCCAGACGCTGGCGATATGCGGACCGAGGATCAGGTAGGCGACCACCAGGGCGCCGACGGCCGAGATCAGCACGGCTCCCGCCGCGATGTCCTTGGCTTTGCGCGCCAGTTCGCGATACTCCTGGACGGCGAGATCGACGGCGGCCTCCAGGGCTGAGTTGAACATCTCGGCGACGATGACCAGCAGGGTGACCAGGGCGATCAGGGCGAACTCGTACCGGTCCACTTCCAGGCTGAAGCTGAGCAGCAGGACGGCGAACGCCGCCGACAGGTGGAACTTCAGGTGACGCTGAGTCCTGGCCGCCTGCAGGATGCCGTTGATGGCGTCGTTGGCCGCCGAGAACCAGCGGTCGAGGACGCGGATGAAAGGCCAGCGGGACAGATCGGTCATGCCGCCTCCCCGGCCGCCCTAAAACGGCTCATTGAGCGGTCGCCGGCCTGCGGCGGCGCCGCCGCCGCGGCCGCCCGCCGCCCATGGGGGGCCGGCCGGGAAACGCCTTCTGGAAGAGCAGCTCGAACGATTCCCCTTCCTCCGGCACCCGTCCCTGGGTGATCATGAAGCACAGCCGCGATGCCTGGCCATAGCCCGGGCGCTGGCGGACCGACCAGCGCATATTGCCGTCGCCCAGGGCGCGCAGCAGGCGGCCGGCCAGGGCCATGACGTCGATGACCTGCGCGCGCAGCCCCTTGGGAAGCGAAACGACCATGCCGGCGTCCAGGAACGCCTTTTTCAGCAGCGGGAAGGGATCGGGCCCGCCCGTGCCCAGCTGCGGCTCGGCCCAGGGCCAGAGCAGCAGGGCCATGAGTTCATCCAGCCCCGGCGCCCTCCCCGCTTCCTTCTCGGCGTCGGCGATGGCCAGCAGGGCGAGGGAAGCGGCGAACAGGCGCCCGTCGTTTTCCAGCGCCTCGCCGATGCCGCCGAGCAGCAGGCGCAATATGCCGTACTCGCGGTGCAGGGCGAAAACGGCCCGGGCATTCGCGCCCAGCAGGTCCTTGGAAAATTCCTCGTACAGGCGGGCCTGCGAACAGCCGCCCAGCAGCTCGCGCTGCGCGCGGATGGCCGCGGCGAGCTCCCCGTCGATGGCGAACCCGAGTCGGGCCGCATAGCGGATCACCCGCCAGACGCGCACCGGATCCTCGCGGAACCGCTCGCCGGCATCGCCGATGACGCGGATGCGGCCCTGGCGCAGGTCGGCCACGCCGCCGACATAGTCGATGACCGACGCCGTGGCCGGGTCGTAGAACAGGGCGTTGACGGTGATGTCGCGGCGCCAGGCGTCCTGCTCCGGCGTGCCGAAAACGTAGAGCGGAGCGTTCGCGCTCCCCGCCGGGCCGCTTTCGTGCGGCGGGGGATCGCTGCGGAAAGTCGCCACCTCGACGACCTTGCCTCCGCGGAAGCGGATGTGCGCCAGGCGGAAGCGGCGGCCGATGATGAAGGCGTTGGCGAAGTACTTGCGGATCTGGTTGGGCCGGGCATCGGTGGCGATATCGAAGTCCTTCGGCTTCAGCCCCAGCAGCATGTCGCGCACCGCGCCGCCGGTCAGGTAGGCGGTGAACCCCAGGCGCTGCAGGCGGAACAGGATCTTGAGGGCGTCGGGATCGATGTCGCGCCGCGAAAGCGCGTGCTCGGCCCGGGGCAGGATGAGGGGGCCGTCCCCGCCGGCGGCAGCGTTCCGCGTCGGCTCCATGCCCGGCCCGCTCAACGGACGACCAGGCTGGCGTAGCCGACCACTTCGTCCATGTCCCCCGACACGTCGCCGGAGTTCGCATAGCAGACCAGCTCCGCCTGCGTTGCGCCGGCCCGGCGTGCCGCGCCGAGCATGATCACCGCCGGCGCCACGCCGCACATGGAGATGCGTTGGTCGCGGACGACGCGGTAGAGCCCCTCGGCATCCAGCTGCTGCATACGCTCGATGGCCATGAAGTCCAGCTCGCGGGCGCGCTCGGCCGCTATGTAATGGCTCATGTCGCTGGAGGCGACCATCGTCAGCCCGGCGTGGTCGCGGAACAATTCCCCGATCGCGGCGCCGGCCTCCAGCAGGTCCTCCAGGCGCCCGGCGCCGACGGTGACGGGCAGGATGCGCGTCCCCGGGCCGGCGTGCTGGATGAACGGCACCTGCACCTCCAGGGAATGCTCCAGGCGCCCGGCTTCGCTGTCGACGCGGAACAGGGGCGAGGAGGCGATCAGGCGCGAGCGCAGCCCGGAGTCGACCTCCACCAGGCCCAGGGGCGTCTCCCAGCGGTCGTTGCCGTCGACGGCCAGCTCCGCCCCGACGCCGCGGTGGTTGACCCCCAGCAGGATGACCGTTTCCGTGAGCGCCACCCGGGCATAGCCCAGGCCGGCGCAGCGGCCGGAGTAGACGTAGCCGGCGTGGGGCGCCAGCAGGCCCAGGGCGCGGCGGCGCTCACCGCCCTCGCCGGGGGCCGGCAGCAGTTGCTGCAGCTCGCGTTCCAGGGCCTGGCGGCTCCCCGGATAGAAGTGCCCGGCTACGACGGGTTGGCGGATCATGGCTTTTCCTGCGGCCGTGTCGGGCCGACGACCCGCCGGTCGTGGACCACGACCCGGCCGGACTTGAGCACGGTGCGCAGCGGGTCGATGCCCGGGTGATAGGCCAGGTACTGGTAATCGGGGATATCGAGCAGCAGCAGGTCCAGGTCCTTGCCCACGGCCAGCGAGCCGGCTCGCTCCTGGCGGTCGACGGCATAGGCGGCGTTGATGGTGACCGCGTTCAGCGCCTGCTCGATGGTCAGCCCCAGCTGGAAGACGCCCAGGTGGAAAACGAACAGCTGCGAGGAGATCATCGAGCTGCCGGGGTTGAAGTCGCTGCCCAGGGCCACGATGCCGCCCGCGTCCAGGATCTTGCGCGCCGGCGCGTAGCGCCCGAGGCGCAGGAAGAACGAGACGCCGGGCAGCAGCACGCAGGCGGTGCCGGAGGCGGCGATGGCGGCGATCTCGTCATCGCGGATGGCGATCAGGTGCTCGGCCGACACGGCGCCCAGCCGGGCGGCCAGCTCGGCGGCCCCGTTGGAGGTGAATTCATCGGCATGCATCTTGATGCGGAATCCCATGGCGGCGGCCCGGGACAGGTAGGCCTCGCTTTCCTCGTAGGAGAAATAGCCCTGCTCGCAGAAAATATCCACGAATTCGGCCAGGCGCTCCTCCCGCACCCGGGGCAGCACGGCCTCCAGCAAATGATCAAGGTAGTCGCGGTTGCGGCCGCGGAATTCGCCGGGAACCTCATGGGCGCCCATGAACGTGGGGACGATGGCCACGGGGTGTCGCCCGGAAAGCGCCTGCAGCGCGCGCAGCTGCTTCATTTCGGTCTCCAGGTCCAGGCCGTAGCCGCTCTTGGCCTCCACGGTGGTGGTGCCGGCCAGCAGCATCCGGTCCAGGCGCCGGCGGCAGGTTTCGACCAGCTCGTCGGGGGAGATCTCCCGGGTGCGGCGCACCGTGCTGTGGATGCCGCCGCCGCGGGCGGCGATCTCCTGGTAGCTCACCCCCTGCAGCTTCTGCTGGAACTCGTCCTGGCGCGTGCCGGCGAACGGCAGGTGGGTATGGGGGTCGACCAGCCCCGGCAGGGCGACCTGGCCGCCCGCGTCCAGCTCCAGCCCGCCCGGCTCGAGGCGACAGGCCTGGGGAAGCTTCTTCTCCGGGCCGATGAAGCAGATGCGTCCCTCGCGGGCGGCGATGCAGGCATCGCGCTCCACGCGCAGTGCGTTCGCCTCGCCCCCGCGCGCCACGCGGTCGGAGGCGGGATTGACCAGCTGGCCGATATTGCGGACCAGGGTGTCGGCGGCGATCATTTTTTCTTGATCGGGTTCAGGCGCTGGAAGGTCGGCACGTCCAGCGGGTCCTCGAAACTCTCCGGGCCGTGGGTCATGTTGGGCATGTTGCCGTCGTTGACGTAGTTGCGCAGGTCGACGCCGCTGCTGCCCGGGCGGCCCTGGCCGAGGAACATCTGTCCCTGGGGCGTCGGCTGGCGATAGGCCGGCTCGATGGGCACGAAGGCCGGCGTCGGCGACTTGGCGCGCGCCTGGGCCTCATGCCGCCCCTCGCGGAAGCCGGTGGCGATCACCGTCACCCGCAGCGCGTCGCCGGCGTCGGCGTCCTCGATCACCCCGAACTTGATGGTGGCATCGGGGTCGGCGTTCTTGGTGATCAGGTCGGAGATCTTCTCGATCTCGCTCATGGTCAGGGTGGCGGAGGCGGTGATGTTGTACAGGATGCCGGTGGCGCCGCTGATCGACTGGTTGTCCAGCAGCGGCGAGTTCAGGGCCCGCTGCGTGGCCTCCTCGGCGCGGTTGTCGCCCTTGGCCTCGCCGGTGCCCATCAGGGTGACGCCGCGCACGGCCATGGTGGCCTTGACGTCGGCGAAGTCGACGTTCTGCACGCCGGTGGAGGAGATGATGTCGGAGATGCCGCGCACGGCCTGCAGCAGAACCTCGTCGGCCTTCTTGTAGGCCATCTTGTAGGTGATGGCGGCGTCGCCCAGCTCCAGCAGCTTCTGGTTGGGGATGACGATGATGGCGTCGACGTTCTCCTTCAGCTTGCGGATCCCCTCCTCGGCCGTGCGCATGCGCTTTTCCTTTTCGAAGTGGAAGGGCTTGCTGACCACGGCCACGGTGAGGATGCCCATGGTGGAGGCATGGTTGGCGATGACGGGCGCGGCGCCGGTGCCGGTGCCGCCGCCCATGCCGGCGGTGATGAAGACCATGTGCGCCCCCTCCAGGACCTCGATGATCTGGCCGGTGTCCTCCAGTGCCGCCTGCTCGCCGATCTCGGGATTCGAGCCGGCACCCAGTCCCCGGGTGATCTTGTCACCGATCTGCAGCTGCAGGGCCGGCTTGCTGATGGTCGACAGGACCTGCAGGTCGGTGTTCACGGCAACGAACTCCACGCCCTTCAGGTCCTCCTCGATCATGCGGTTGACCGCGTTGCCGCCGGCGCCGCCGACGCCGATGACCTTGAGCACCGCCCCACGCTTTTTTTCACGGCCAAAAGTGATCTTGATTTCGTCGTCCATGATTCCCTCCTATATGCCGAAATAGTCCTTGAATTTTTGCATGACGTTCTTCGGCTTGTTGCGAATATAGCCCTTGTCCTTCATGTCGGCGAAGCCGTACTTGATCAGGCCGACGGCGGTGGCGAAGTCGGGGGTGTTGACCTTGTCGATCAGGCCGCCGACTCCGAATGGAAAGCCGATGCGCACGGGGATCGAAAAGATGCCGTCGGCCACGTCCAGGATGCCGTCCAGCAGCGCGGTGCCGCCGCTGATCACCACCCCGGCGTTGATCGAGTTCTGCAGCCCCTCCTTCTCGACCTCCATCTTGACCATCTCGAAGATCTCATAGGCCCGGGGCTTGAGGATGTTCATCAGGATGGAGGTGGAGATCTGCCGCGGCTTCTTGCTGCTGATCGAGGGCACCTCGATGGTCTCGTCCTTCAGGTTGGGGTCCATGGCGCAGCCGTAGCGGCGCTTGATCTTCTCGGCGCGGTCGATGGCGGTGCGGATGCCGATCGAAAGGTCGGTGGTGAAGTTGTCGCCTCCCAGCGGGATCGTCCCCGAATAGCTGATGGATCCCTTCTCGAAGACGGCGATGTCGGTGGTGCCGCCGCCGATGTCGATGGACAGCACGCCGAGCTCCTTCTCGTCCGGCGTCAGCACCGCCTCGGCGGTGGCGATGTGCGACAGCACCGTGCCCAGGACGTTGACCTTGGCCTTTTTCAGGCAGAGCAGCAGGTTCTTGGTGGCGGTCAGCGAGCCGGTGATGATGTGGATGTAGACATCGAGGTTGGTGCCGACCATGCCCACCGGGTTCTTGATGCCGTCCTGGGAGTCGACGATGTATTCCTGGGGCAGCACGTGCAGCACGGCGCGGTCGGCCGGCAGCATGATGGCGCTGGCATGGGTGATGGCCCGTTCCAGGTCCTCGCGGGTGATCTCCTTGCTGCGCCCGGTGATGTTGATGCTGCCCTTGGCGTTGATGCTCTGGATGTGCTTGCCGGAGATGTTGACGTAGGCCGATTCGATCATCACCCCGGCGGTCAGCTCGGCGTCCTTGATCGACCTCTTGATGTCCTCGACCGTCCCCTCCATGTTGACGATGTTGCCCTTGCGCAGGCCGCGCGACTCGGCCACGCCGTAGCCGATGATCTCCACGTCCTCCTTTTCCCCGTCCGTCTTGATCTGCGCGATCAGGGTGCAGATCTTCTTGGTGCCGATATCGATGCCGACCAGGTAGTTGCTCTTCATGACTCCCCCTGTGGTTCCTCGTGCAATTCAAAATAGATCCGCCCGGGAATGCGCAGGTCGACGCGGTGAACGCCGGCGCCCAGCCCCAGGCGGCCCTTGATGCGGAAATAACGGCTGATCTTGCCGGCAAAATCGTTTTCCCCGGGATGAAAGACCTCGTCGGCGTCGAGCAGCTTCAGCTCGATGCCGCGCGGCTCGCCCCAGGCCACGTACTCGATCCGCCCGCGCAAGGCTCGCAGTTCACGGGCATGCGGGGCGATCGCGGCCATGGCCGCCTCGTCACCGCGCAGCGGGACGAGTCCCGGCGGCGCATGTTCCCGGCGCCCCAGTTCGCGCCCCGCCTCGTCCAGCAGGCGGAACGAGCCGTTGCTGAAATGGCGGTAGAAGGGACGGCGACGGGTGAAGGCGATCTCCACCGTGTCGGGAAGGACGCGGCGGATGGAGACGGCGGCGACCTCCGGGACCTCCTGCAGTTGCGCCTGCAGGTTCTTCATGTCCATGGCCAGGATGTTCCCCCCGTGGCGGCGCAGGATGGCGGCGACCTGGGCGCGGGCATAGACGGGCTGGCCGCGCAGGCGGAACTGGCGCACCTGCAGGGCCTCGCAGGTGAGCACGTAGCTCGCCCCCCGCGAGATCACCAGGGCGGCCAGCAGCGCCAGCACCAGCAGCAGCAGCAGGTGGACCGTGCGCACCTGGATCAGGCGGATCTGCTTTTCCCTCCTCACCGTCAGGTTGTTGCTCTTGCGGAAGAACTCGGCCTCGAACTTCAGCTGGCCGTCCATGGCGCCCCTCATCTTTTCGCGGCCGCCATTGCCGCGGCGAACTCATGGGCCAGGCGCGTGAGGTTCCCGGCCGAGAGGAACACCAGGCCGTCCCCCGGCTGCAGCTCCCGCTTCAGGAAGGCGCTGATCTGCTCGAAAGTCTCCAGGTAGCTCACGTTCTTCTGGCCCCGGGAACGGATGCTGTCGGCCAGCGCCCGGCTGTTGGCGCCGGCGATCTCCCGCTGGTTGGCGGTGTACAGCTCGGCGATCACCAGCAGGTCGGCCTGGCGGAAGGCCGTGGCGAACTGCTTCATCAGCAGGTGCAGGCGGGTGAAGCGGTGCGGCTGGAACACGGCGACCAGCCGCCGGCGCCGGGCGGCGCGCAGCATGCGCAGCGTGGCCTTGATCTCGCTGGGATGGTGGGCGTAATCGTCGACGACCAGCAGCTCGGGGCTGTCATGGAGCACCTGGCAGCGCCTCTCGGGCAGGGTGAAGCCGGCCAGGCTGGCGGCGATGGTCTCCAGGTCGATCCCCACTTCCAGGGCGGCGGCGATGGCGGCCAGCGAATTGGCCACATTGTGCCGGCCGCCGACGTTCAGTCGCACGCGGATGGACTCGCTTCCACCCACGGCCAGCCGGTAGCTGCAGGCAAAACCGGATCCGCGCACCTTCAGCGCCCGCACATCGGCCCCGGCGCCGAAGCCGAAGGTAATGACCTTTTTGCGGAGCAGGGGCAGAATGCGCCGCACGTTGGCGTCGTCGCGGTTGAGGATCACCGCCCCGTAGAAGGGCACCTTGTCGGCGAATTGCCGGAAAGCCTGGACCAGGGTCTTCATGCGCCCGTAGAACTCCAGGTGGTCGTTCTCGATGTTGGTCACCACGGCGATGGTGGGGAACAGTTTCAGGAAGCTGCCGTCGGACTCGTCGGCCTCGGCCACCAGGTAGCGCGATGAGCCGAGCTGGGCGCCGCTGCCTGCGACCTTGAGCCGGCCGCCGACCACGTAGGTGGGGTCCAGGCCGGCCTGGGTGAGGATGGTCGCCAGCATCGAGGTGGTGGTGGTCTTGCCGTGCGTGCCGGCCACGGCCAGGGAGAATTTCATGCGCATGAGCTCGGCCAGCATCTCCGCCCGCGGGATAACCGGCAGCTTGCGCCGCAGCGCCTCGGCGACCTCGACGTTGTCCTCGGTGACGGCGCTGGAATAGACCAGCGCCCCGGCGTCGCCGACGTTGGCGGCATCGTGGCCGATGGCGATGCGCAGGCCCAGGGCGCTCAGGCGGCGCACCGTCTCGTTCTCGGCGATGTCCGAGCCGCTGACCTGGAAGCCCATGTTGTGCAGCACCTCGGCGATGCCCGACATGCCCGAGCCGCCGATGCCGGCGAAGTGGATCTTCTTGATGCGGCTGCTTTCAATCATGGGTGAAGACCACCTTGCGCTGCCGCGAGACGTTGAGGATGATGCCGGTGATGATCAGGCTGCCGAGCAGCGAGGTCCCCCCCGAGGAGATGAAGGGCAGCGGGATGCCCTTGGTGGGGAACAGGCCGACGGCCACCGAGACGTTCATCATGGCCTGGAACACGATCAGCACGACAAGGCCGGTGACCAGGAGATACGTGTGCGGGTCGTCCGCCTGGCGGGCGATGACCATGCCGCGCAGGTAATAGAGCATGAAGAGGGCGATGACGGCCAGGGCGCCGAAGAAACCCAGCTCCTCGGCGATGATGGCGAAGATGAAATCCGAGTAGGCGTAGGGCAGGTAGAACAGTTTCTGGGTGGAGTTGCCGATGCCCTGCCCGAACAGCCCGCCCGATCCGATGGCATACGTCGACTGCGTGGCCTGGAAGCCGTGGGTCGTGGCATAGCTCTCCGGGTTCAGGTAGCTGCGGATGCGGTCCTGGCGCATGGGGCTGCCATGGATCAGCAGCGCCAGCAGCGGCAGCAGCAGCAGGAAGCCGGCCGCGAAATACTTCAGGCGCAGGCCGGCGACGAACAGCATGACCGCGGTGATGACGCCGATGAGCATGAAGCTGCCGAAATCGGGCTCCTTGAGGATCAGCCCTTGCATGAAGGCCACCGGCAGCAGGAGCAGCCCCAGGCTCTTGAGGTTGTTGACGTCGGTCTCCTTGCGGCTCAGCATCATGGCCAGGTAAAGCACCAGGGCGATCTTGGCGAACTCCGAGGGTTGGAGCGACAGGCCGCCGACGCGGATCCAGCGGCTGGTGTTGTTGACCTTCTCGAAAAAGAACACCAGCGACAGCCCGGTAAAGGCCAGGGCCATGGCGGCCATGACCAGCCGCGGGTTCAGGTAGAAGGGGGAGCGATAGAAGACCAGCAGGGCGAAAACCAGCAGGCCCAGGGCCAGGAACAGCAGCTGCCGGTTGAGGAAGTGCAGGCTGTCGCCGTATTTCTCGCGGGCGATGACCGGGGTGGTGCTGAAGATCATCAGGAAGCCGATGGCGATCAGCAGCAGCGAGACGGTGAGCAGCGTGCGGTCGATGCCGCTGGGCTTAACCATGCTCTCCCTCCCGCTGCCGCAGGCGGCGCACTTCCTCCTTGAAGACCTCGCCGCGCTGCTCGTAATCGGCGAACATGTCGAAGCTGGCGCAGGCCGGGGCCAGAAGCACCGTGCCGCCGTCGCGTTTCAACTCGGCATAGCCGTTGCGGACGGCATCCTCAAGGTCGCGGACCACCGCCAGCCGATCGTCCAGGTCCGCCAGCTGAGCGGCGATCAGCGGCGCCGCCTGGCCCAGCAGCAGGATCCGCCGCGCCCGCTGGCGCAGCGGCCCCAGCAGCAGGCGGAAATCTCCGCCCTTGTCCCTGCCGCCCAGGATGACGACCAGGTCGCCGTCGATGCTGGCCACCGACTTCAACGCCGCATCGACATTGGTCGCCTTGGAGTCGTTGATGAACTCGACGCGGCCGACGCGGCCCGCCGTTTCCATGCGGTGGGCCAGGCCGCGGAAGGAGGGCAAGCCGGCCTCGATGGCGGCGGCTTCCAGCCCCACGGCGCGGCAGGCCAGGGCGGCGGCCATGATGTTCTCCAGGTTATGGATGCCGCGCAGCGGGTTGCGGCGCAGGGAAATCCGTTCGCGGCCCGCGCCCGCATCCAGCACGATATCCCCGTTCTCGAGCCAGGCGCCCCGCGAGGAAGCCTCGACGGGGCGGGCGGCGGAGAACCACAGCGGCCGCCCCCGTCCCAGCTTCTCCGCCTCGCGCAGCCGGGGATCGTCGGCGTTGAGCACCATGACATCGCCGGGTCCCTGGTTGCGCAGCAGGTTGAACTTGGCGGCGGCATAGGCGGCCAATGACGGGTAGCGATCCATGTGATCGGGAGTGATGTTGAGCAGCACCGCCACCTCGGGCCGGAAGCGGTCGATCTCCTCCAGCTGGAAACTCGACAGTTCCAGCACCGCCAGCGAGCCGGGCTGGATGGCGTCCACCTCGGCGATCAGCGGCGTGCCGATGTTTCCCGCCAGCCGGCTTGGCCGCCCCGCGCCGACGAGCAGGTGCTGGACCAGGCTGACCGTGGTCGACTTGCCGTTGCTGCCGCTGACGGCGATGACGCGGCCGCGGATGCGGCGGAAGGCGAACTCGATCTCGGAGATCACCTCGACGCCGTCCCGCCGCAGGGCGGTGAAGCGCGGCTGGCGGCCGTCGAATCCCGGGCTCATGACGGCCAGGCGGCATGCCGACAGCTCGCCGAATCGTTCGCTGCCGACCAGGAAGCGCACTCCGCGCCGCTCGAATTCCAGCCGTTTCTCCGCGTCGGCCACCGGCCCGTCGTTGAAGAGGACCAGGGGGGTGCGCGGTTCATGCTCCAGCAGGAATTGCAGAACGGCCTGGCCCGTTCTCCCGAAGCCCAGCACCGCGACCGCGCTGGCCGTCTTATTCATGGCTGAACTCCGCGATGGCCTTCTCCAGGGCCATGCCCCGCGAGCCCTTGAACAGGACCATGGCGTCACGGCCGCGATCGAGCTCGCGGCGCAGGAACTGACCGGCGGCGGCGGCTTCCGGGAAGCAGGCGACGCGCCGGGCCGGATAGCCGGCCCTGCGGGCCGCCGCCGCCAGCACCCCGGCACGACGGCCGACGGTCAGCAGCAGGTCGAAATGCAGCCCGGCGAAGAACCGCCCCACCTGGCGGTGATAGCGAAGCTCGTCCGTGCCCAGTTCCAGCATGTCCCCCAGAACGGCGATCTTCGTCGCGGCCGTCTCCCCGTCCACCCATTGCAGGGCCTTCTTCAGGGCTTCGGGATTGGAATTGTAGGTTTCGTCGATGAGGGTGACGCGGCCCAGGCGCCGCGGCAAGCCGCGGCCGGCCAGGGGGCGCAGCCGCGAGACGGCCTCCCGGATCTCGGCATTCTTCATCCCCAGGTGCTGGGCCGCCACGATGGCTGCGAACAGGTTCTCGACGTGGGAGCGGCTGGTCAGCGGCGCCAGGAAGTCCTCCTCGATGCCGAAGAAATCGATGCCCAGGCGGCTGCCTTCCTTCTCGCGGCGCACGCTCTTGAGCACGATGTCGTTGCCCCGGGGGCGGCAACCGAAAAAGACGATCCGCCCGCGGTAGGCGGCGGCCACGCGGCGCAGCAGCGGCTGGTCGCCGTTGACGAAGGCGCAGGAATCGGCCGCCAGGTGGCCGAGGATCTCGCCCTTGGCGCGGGCGGCGTTGGCCAGCGTTTTGAGGAACTCCAGGTGCACGGGAAAAACGTTGAGCAGCAGGGCGACGTCGGGCTTGAGGATCGCGGCCAGGCGGTCGATCTCGCCGCGGCCCGGATCGCTCATGGCCAGCTCGAAGACGGCCGTCTTCTCGCGGCCGCTGAGCTGCAGCAGCGAGAACGGCAGGCCGATCCAGTTGTTCCAGTTCCGCGGCGCGCGGAAACAGCGTTGCCGCGAGGAAAGGATCTGGTACAGGAACTCCTTGGTCGTGGTCTTGCCGGCGCTGCCGGTGATGCCCACGTAGCGGATGTGGCCATATTTCCCGCGCACGTGGGCCGCCAGGTCCTGGGCGGCGCGCAGCGGGTCGGCGACGCGCAGCAGCGGCAGTTTCCAGCCCCCGGCTTTGAAGTCGCGGCGAACCACGGCGCCGGCGCCGGGGACGGTCCGCAGTTCGCGGACATGGTCATGCCCGTCCGTTTGCGCCCCGCGCAGGGCAAAGAACAGCATGCCGGGCTTCATGACCCGGGAATCGAACTGGAAGCCGCGGAAAGCCGCCCCGCCCCAGGCGGGATCCGCCCGGCCGCCGACGGCGGCGGCGATCTCGGCCATGTTCAGCTCAGGCATCGCCGCGCCCCATTTTTTCCCGCACCACTTCGCAGTCGTCGAAATGGACGGTGCGGTCCCTGAAGATCTGGTAGTTCTCGTGCCCCTTGCCGGCGATCAGCACCACGTCGCCGGCGGCGGCCAGGTCCAGGGCCAGGTGGATGGCCTGGCGGCGGTCGGGCTCGGTGCGATAGGCCGTAAAGCCCGGGTCGAAGCCGGCCACGACGTCGGCGATGATGGCCTGCGGGTCCTCCTGGCGGGGATTGTCGCTGGTGACCACCACCAGGTCGGCCAGGCGGCAGGCCACGCGGGCCATGCGCGGCCGCTTGGTCCTGTCGCGCGAGCCGCCGGCGCCGAAGACCAGGATCAGCCGGCCGCGGGTGATCTCGCGAAAGGCCTGCAGAAGGTTCTCCAGGGCGTCGTCGGTGTGGGCGTAATCGACCACCGCCAGGAACTCCCCGGCGTGGGCGATGGTGACCCGGCCATGGACCGGCCGGAAAGATGCCAGGGCGGAACTGATGCACTCGGCGCCGACGCCGTTGACCAGGGCCGAGCTCACCGCCGCCATGATGTTCATCAGGTTGAAGCGCCCCAGCAACCGGCTCTGGAACTCGATCTTGCCGCGCGGCGTCTGCAGCACTCCCTTGATCCCGTCGGTGCTGAAGGCGGATTTCAGCGGCCGGATGTCGGCCTGCTCCGAGAAGCCGAAGGTGACATAGCGGCAGTTGAGCTCGCGGATGATGCGCGGGCCCATGGGGTCGTCGCCGTTGAGGATCGCCCATTGGTCGCTGCCGAGTTTCTTGAACAGGGAGAGCTTGGCTTCGAAATAATTCTCCATGGTCCCGTGGAAATCGAGGTGGTCGCCGGAGAAGGAAGTGAAAACGGCCTGGGCAAAGGCCACGTCATCGACGCGGTGCAGGCTGAGCGAAGCCGAGGAGACCTCCATGGCCAGGTTCACGCAGCCGGCCTTGAGCGCGGCGGCCATGAATGCGAACAGCTCGGGGGCCTCCGGGGTGGTCAGTTTCGTCGGGCGCGAGTCGCCGGCGAAGTGCATGCCCAGGGTGCCGATGGCGGCGCTGGCCGGGCCCAGCAGCTCCTGGATGAGGGCCACGGTGGTCGTCTTGCCGTTGGTGCCGGTCACGCCGATCACGCGCAGCTCCCGCGAGGGATCGTCATAAAGGCGGCTGGCCATGGCACTCAGCGCCCGGCGGTCGTTCTTGACCTGCACCCAGGTGACGTGCGGGAACGCGGCATCGGGCGGATGCACCGAGACCACCGCGCCGGCGCCCCGGGCCACGGCGTCTCCCACGTAGTCGATGCCGTCTTTCACGAAGCCCTTGATGGCGACGAAGCAGCCGCCCGGGGCGATCTGCCGCGAATCGTAGGCGATGCCGTTCACGGGCAGGTGCAGTTCGCCGCGCCAGGCCAGGGATTCATGCTTGCCGAGGAGCTCGTCCAGGTGCTTCAAAGGCGGACCTCGCTGACGGCCGGCGGCCCGGGGAGGATGCCCTGGTGCAGCATGACCTTCTCGGTGATGGCCTTGAACAGCGGCGCGGCCACATCGCCCCCGAAGTACAGCCCCCTGGGCTCATCGATGATCACGAACAGGGTCAGGCGCGGGTCGCGGGCCGGGAAAAAACCGCCGAAGGAAGAAACGTAGCTCCCGGCATACCGTCCCGCCCTGATCTTGTGGGCCGTGCCGGTCTTGCCGGCGATCTCCAGGCCGGCGATCTGCGCCTTCTTTCCCGTGCCGCGGCCGACGACCGCGGTCATGATTTCAGCGAGCTGCTCGCTGCTGGCGGCAGAGAGCACGCGCTCATTGCCGCCGACGCCCGCGCCGTCGCGCAGGATCTGCGGCCGCACCCGCACGCCGCCCGCGGCGGGAACATTGAAGGCGACCGCCATCTGCAGCGGCGTCACCGCGATCTCGTAGCCGAAGGAGAGAAAGGCCAGCGAGACGCCGCTCCACTTGTGCGGCGGATTCAGGATGCCGTTCTCCTCGGCCGGCAGCCGGATGCCGGTGCGGCGGCCGAAGCCGAAGCGGCCGATGGTGGCGAAATAGCGGTCGCCGCCCAGGCGCATACCGACCTGCGCCGCGCCGATGTTGCTCGACTGCACGATGATGTCGTCGAAGGAGAGGCGGGCGAAAGGGTGGACGTCGATGATCTGGCGGTCGTGGATGGCATAGACGCCGTTATGGCAGTTGAACGCCTCCTGCCGGCCGCAGGCGCGGTGCTCCAGCGCCGACGCCGCCAGCACGACCTTGAAGGTGGAGCCGGGGTCGTAGAGGAAGGAGATCGCCTTGTTCTTCAGCACCGGCAGCGGGGTGTTCCAGATCGCCTCCGGGTCGTAGTCCGGACAGGAGGCCATGGCCAGGACCTGCCCGCTGCGGCTGTCCATGACGATCACGGCCCCGCCCGCCGCCTGGTAGCGGGCGACGGCGGCGGCCAGCTCGCGCTCGACGAAGAACTGCAGGGGGGCGTCGATGCTCAGGTGGATGTCGCGGCCGGGCACCGGCTGCTCCAGGTACTTGAACTGGAAAATGCGCTTGCGGGCGTCGATGAGGACCTTCAGCCTGCCGCCGCGCCCCTTGATCTCGTGATCCAGGCTCGTCTCGATGCCGCCCAGCGCCTGTTCGTCGATGCCCACGCCGCCGAGAACGTGCGAGGCGATCTTTCCCTGCGGGTACACGCGGCGGTATTCGTCCAGGAAGGCGATCGCTCCCGCCGTCCAGGCCTCGGCGGCCAGGGGCTTGACCTTCAGGTACTCCTCGTCGGTCAGCTTGCGCTTCAGCCAGACGAATTTTTCGCCGCGGCGGATGCGCTTGCCGATGGCGGCCTTCTGCACGCCGGAGAGAGGCAGCAGGGCGCAGAATCTCTTGAAAACCTCCAGAGAGTGCTCATTGTCCTTGTTGCTGATGAACGCCGACTTCGACTGCAGCGAAATGGCCAGGATCTCGCCGTTGCGGTCGGTGATGGTGCCCCGCTTGGAATGGAGTTCTTCGACGCGGTGGGTCTGGGCCTTGATCTTGGCCATGTAGGTCGTGTAGTCGAGCACCTGCATGCTGAACAGCCGGAAGACGATGGCCAGGATCCAGATGAGGAAAAAAACGGACAAGGCGAAGAAGCGCTGCCGGCCTTTGCGGTTAGCGCTCATGGACCGTCTCCACGACCTTGATGATCTGCCCCGCTTCGGGATACTGGTAGCCCAGCTCCTGGCGGGCGATGCGCTCGGTGCGCTCCAGGCTGAGCAGGCCGGCGCGGCGTGCCCGCAGGGCGTCGATCTCCAGGCGCAGGCGGGCTTCGGCCCGCAGCAGCTCGTGCTGCCGGTATCCCAGGTCCACGTTCATCAGGTTCAGGCTGGAATAGGTGAACAGGACGAGAAAGATGAAGAAGGCCAGGACGGCCAGGCGCAGGGCGGAGCGGGAGCGCTTCCCGGCGTTCATGCGACCTCCAGGGCCCGCAGCCTGGCCGAGCGCGACGCCAGGTTCTCCGCGATCTCGTCGCCGCCGGGCTTGGCGGGAAAGGGACGGAGCAGCTCGACCTTTCCCTGGCGCTGCAACTGCTGGAAGCCGCGCTTGACCAGGCGGTCCTCCAGTGAATGGTAGGTGAGGAACGCCACGCGGCTGCCCGGGAGCAGCTGCGCGGGAATCGCCTCCAGCCAGGCCTCGAGGCCTTCCAGCTCACGGTTGACGAAGATGCGCAGGGCCTGGAATACCTGGGCGGCCGGGTGCACCAGGCCGGGTCGGGGCCGCCAGTGCGTCAGGCCCTCCACCAGCTGCCGCAGCTGCGTGGTCGTTCTCCAGGGGGAAAAGAGCCGTTTCTCGATGATGGCCTTGGCCAGGCGCCGCGCGTTGGCCACCTCGCCATAGCGGAAGAACAGGTCGGCCAGCTGCTCCTCGCCGCAGGAATTGAGCACGTCGGCGGCGGTGGTCCCGGAGCTCGCGTCCTTGCGCATGTCCAGCGGACCGTCCTGGCTGTGGGCGAAGCCGCGCCGGCCGTCCTTCAGCTGGACCGTGGAGATGCCCGGGTCGACCAGGATGCCGGAGACGGCCAGGCGCCGGCAGTCGAAATCCGCGAACAGCGAGAGGTAGGTGCCCTGGTGGAAGCGGACGCGGCCGCTGAACTCGCGCAGCGTCTCGCGGGCCAGGGCCAGGCTTTCTCCGTCCAGGTCCAGCGCGATCAGTTCGCAGCCGGGGAAAGCGCTGAGAATGCGGTGACTGTGGCCGCCGGCGCCCACCGTGCAATCGACGAAAATTTCTTTCCGCGTGCCGGCGAGGATCTCCAGCACCTCCCTACTCATGACGGGGTAGTGCCGAAAACTCATTGAGCAACCTCGAGACCCGGTTCAGCTTTTCGTCGCTGAACTCGCCGCCCATGTAGCGCGTCTCGAATACCTCCTTGTTCCAGATCACCATGTAGTCGATCTTGCCCAGGATCAGCAGCGCGCTTTCCAGCTTGCTGGCGGCGCGAAGATCGGCGGGGATCAGGATGCGGCCTTTGGGGTCGATCTCGGTCTCCGTGCCCCAGTAGCTGCTGCGGCTGACGAATTCCTCCATCTCGGGATCGCGCATGGGGATGGCGGCGATCTTCCTCTCGATCTCCTGCCACACATTCATGGGGTAAAACAGGGCGTGATCGCCGTTGACCGAGGTCAGGTACACCTCCCTGCCGAACCCCTGTTCCAGTACGGAGAGATATTTGGCGGGGATCTTCACCCGGCCGCGATCGTCGATCGTGGCGATGTAGCTGCCCCTGAAGCGATCATTCATCCCATTTTGTCCCATTTTCTCCCACATAATAATATATACAAATATGGCTTGTCAAGAAATTTTTTCATAAAAATTTCCGGAAATCCGTATTGACACGCTACATTTAGCGCTTTATAATTGGGCGTCAACTAGATTTATAGGTCAAGGAGAGCCGAATGGAAAATTTTCCCGAAAACGCATTGAAGATCCTGCGCGCCCGCTATTTCAAGAAAGACGAGAAAGGGACCCTGCTGGAAAGCAAGCCCTCGGAGCTTTTCCGCCGCGTCACCCGCTTCGTCGCCCAGGCCGAGAAAAGCGATGCCGACAGGAAGCTCTGGGAGGAGAACTTCTTCCAGGCCATGATGCGCAAGGATTTCATGCCCAACTCTCCCACCCTGACCGGTGCCGGCCGGCAGATGTGCCTCTCCGCCTGCTTCGTCCTGCCCATCGAGGATTCGCTCGACGGCATTTTTGAAACGGTAAAGAACGCCGCCCTGGTCCACAAGGAAGGGGGCGGCACCGGCTTTGATTTCTCGCGCATCCGCCCGGCCGGCAGCTTCGTGCGCAAGACCCAGGGCATCGCCTCGGGCCCGGTCTCCTTCCTGAAGGTCATCGACGCCGGCACCGAGGCGGTCAAGCAGGGCGGCACGCGCCGCGGCGCCAACATGGGCGTGCTGCGCGTCGACCACCCCGACATCCGCCACTTCATCACCATGAAGCGCGACGGGGTCACCGCGCAGAACTTCAACATCTCGGTGGCCATCACCGACAGCTTCATCCAGGCCATCCGGGACAAATCCGAATACGACCTGATCAATCCCATGGACGGTTCGCTGGCCGGCCGGGCCAGCGCCCAGGAGATATTCGACCTGATCGTCGACTCGGCCTGGAGCAACGGCGATCCCGGGCTGATCTTCATCGACAAGGTCAACCGCCTGAACCCCACCGCCGCCCAGGGGCCGATCCGAGCCACCAACCCCTGCGGCGAGCAGCCGCTGCACGACTACGAGGCCTGCAACCTCGGCTCGATCAACCTGCTGAACCTGTACGACCCGAAGGAACCCGACGGCTTGAACTGGGATCGCTTCCGCCAGATCATCCAGCTGGGCATCCGCTTCCTTGACGATGTCATCGACGTCAACCTCTACCCGCTGGAGAAGATCGAGAAGATGGCCAAGGCCAACCGCCGCATCGGGCTGGGGGTCATGGGCTTCGCCGACCTGCTGATCCGCCTGGGGATCGCCTATGCCAGCGAAGAGGCCCGCGCCATGGGACGGAAGATCGTCTCGTTCCTGAAGGAGGAGGCCGTCATGGCGTCGCGGCGCCTGGCCGAGGCCCGCGGCAGCTTCCCCAACATCGAACGATCGATCTACAAGGGCCAGACGATGCGCAACGCGGCCGTGCTGACCATCGCCCCCACCGGCACGATCTCGCGCATCGCCGGCTGCTCCTCGAGCATCGAGCCGATCTTCGCCTTCCAGGTGATCTCCAAGATCCTGGACAGCGAGATCGTCGACATCCATCCGCTCTACAAGGAATGGCAGGAGAAACACCCCGGTGAAGAACAGCCCGCCTATTTCGTCACCGCCCAGGAGATCGATCCCATCGACCACCTGAAGATGCAGGCCGTATTCCAGGAACACGTGGACAGCGCCGTTTCCAAGACCATCAATTTTCCCAACGCCGCGACGCGCGAAGACATCGCTTCCGCCTACCTGCAGGCCTTTTCCATGGAGATCAAGGGCATCACCGTGTACCGCGACGGCTGCCGGGCCATCCAGGTCCTGAACAAGGCCGGCGAGGACAAGCCGAAGCCCATGGGGCGACCCGAGGCCATCCCATCCACCACCCACAAGATCTCGACCGGGCTGGGCAACCTCTACATCACCGTCACCTATTTCCTCAAGCGGCCCTTCGAGGTGTTCGCCTCCATCGGCAAGAGCGGCTACTCGACCATGGCCGACGCCGAGGCCATCGGCCGGCTGATCTCACTGGCCCTGCGCAGCGGCATTTCGACCGAAGAGGTGGTCAACCAGCTCAAGGGCATCGGCGGCGCCGAACCCATCTTTTCCAACGGCCAGCTGATCCAGTCCATCCCCGACGCCATCGCCAAGGTCCTGGAAACCCACGTCGGCAAGGTCAACACCCGCCATCAGGACATCAATTCCCTGCAATGCCCGATCTGCGGCAGCAGCATCACCGACGAGAAGTGCCCCACCTGCGCCAACTGCGGCTGGTCGAAGTGCAACGGGGTCTGAGCCCGCTCCGGCTGGATCAGGACGGGAAGCGGCCTGCCGGGGGCAGCTCCCCGGCATCCAGCAGGGCGCTGCTTCTCAGCACCGTCAACAGGCTTTCCCGCGCGCCGGGGGATGCCGTCACCCGGCCCAGCTGGGCGAAGCGCTCGCCAAGGAAAGCGAATCCCTTGAGCATGCCGGGAGCAGGGGCTGCGACCAGTTCCACGTAAAGTTCCTCCAGCCCGGCCACGGCCCCCTGCAGCCATGCCGCCTGAAGCGCCAGCGTTTCGGCGCCGCCGGCATCCTCCAGCAGGGCCGCCAGGCGGCTGGAAAGATCCACCTTGGCGGCGATGACCTCATGCAGCCCGGCGACGAAATCGAGAAACCCGCTCATGCGGCCGGGCGCGATCTCCCTTTTTTTCAGGTATTGGGCGGCCTTGCGGTAATGGGCCACCACTTGGCGGGGATCCCCCTGGCGTGAGCAGGGCGCCAGCAGCGGGTCCTCAAAAAGATAGCGGGCGTGGTCGTAAGGCAGCCGGTCCTCGGACTGGGCCAGGAAAGAGCAGACACGGTACAGATCCGGCTCGTCGCGGTCCAGCGCCCAGCGGCCGAAGGCCGCGGGGGTTGACGGCCGGCCGCTCCACAACCGGCAACCGGCCTGGAAGCGGACCAGCGCCGCCCCTTGCGGCAGGCAACCGCCCTCCTGGCTCTCGCCGTGGATCAGCAGCACGCCGGCCAGCTTGGCCGCTGCCGCGGCCGCGCAGGCGGCATCGACGCGGGCCATGGCGGCGCGGCCGTCGGGAAGGATGCGGCCGAACCGCCGCTCGCCGTCGCTGCCAAGACCGCACAGGGAGGGACAGAGCACCTGGCGGACATGATGTTCCCTGAAGGGCTGGATCGCCGCCCGCAACCGCTCCCCGTGCCCGGTTTCCGCCCCCCGGTTCAGCACCAGGACTTCGCGGGGAATCTTGCGAATCCACTCCGGGCGCTCCAAAAACGGGTCGCTCCATGCCGCCGTCACCACGCCGTGGAGCTTGGCCGCGCGACACTGCTCCAGGAAAAAGTCGATCCATGCCTCGCCGCCGGGGGCGCGCAGGGGGCGCGCGGGCAGGCTTCCCGCGGCGGCGGGCCGGGACAGGGCCCCGGGGGCGGTGTCCAGGAACAGCGTCTCGATGCCGGTCCGCCGGGCCAGGGCAGCCAGCGCTTTCCACTCCCCGGCGGAACCGCTGGCCGGATCACAAGGCCAGACCAGGCAGTTGAATTTCAACAGGGCCAGATCCAGGAACAGGCGTTGCAGGGCCAATGGATCGGCGGCAGCCGCCGCCTCGGCGCGGAAAAAACAGGCGCCGCGAAAGGCCGTCACCGGGGAATCCCTCAAGCTGAAGGCCGGCATGGCTCCGGATGCGGCGTAGAAAGACAGGACCTGCAGCAGGGTGGAGAGGGCGTAAAACTGGCCGCGGGGAGTGGCGGCGGAGAGGGTGACCCCGCCGGCGCCGCAATCGATGACATATTCCTCGCCGCTCTGGCCCGCCCCCTTCGCCGGCGAGCTGAAAGCCGGCTCCAGGATGACGACCTGCAGGCCCCGGGCGCGGTTGCGCACCCCGAAGCGCTCGAACAGGAAATCGAATTTCTTGAACAACTCCAGGGGAAAGCAAACGCTGCGGATGTCCAGCGTGCCGCCCTTGAAGCGCACGCTCCCGGGAGGCGGGAACAGGAAAGCAAATTCCTCTTTCATGATGCGTAGAAAACAGCCGGCCGCACCGCCGCGCACCGACGCGGCCGAACCGCCGCGCATCGACGCGGCCGAACCGCCGCGCATCGACGCGGCCGCTTGCGACTGCCGGGCTGATTGTAGAATAAAACCATGGCCCGGACAAGCGCCCAGGGAAAATGAAATTTCCGCGCCGGCAAATTGACAATGCAAAATATCTTCTATAGAATGATGGCCAAAGCGAACATGGATGCATTGAAGAAATTCATCAGCAAATATTCCGCCGGCGACGTCATCTACAAAAAAGGCGATATCCAGACCGATTTTTTCATCATCAACAAAGGCAAGGTCCAGCTGAAGAACGACGGCCAGGGCCAGATCCTGGCCACTCTCGGCAAAGGTGACTTCTTCGGGGAGGAATCGCTCAACAGCGAGCAGAACGCCATTTACACGGTCGAGGCCATCGAGGACTGCTTTCTGATCAAGATCCCCTACGTCGCCCTGACCGACATGCTCAAGCAGACCCCGGATATCGCCCTGAAAATCCTGAAGAAGCTGAGCGAGAAACACATCAAGATCCAGACCGTGCTGATGGCGGCCGCCGCTCCGGAAGCCAGGCAGAAGACGGCCGGCAAGGAAGCGCGCCGGGAAGATTCCACGTCAGAGAAGATCGGCGGCGAGGTCAAGGCCTACCTGATCATCCAGCGCTCGAACCGCCTGGTGCAGCTGACCAAGACCGAGACCTTCCTGGGCCGCCGTGACTATACCACCGGGTTTGTCCCCGACATCGACCTGACCGACGAGGACGAGGAAAAGTACATTTCGCGCAAGCACGCCAAGATCCAGTTCAAGGACGGCAAGTTCTACCTCTCGGAGGAACCCGGCGCCATCAACGGCACATTCCTCAACGGCAACAAGCTGCAGACCGGGGTCAAGCACGAGCTGCACGCCGAGGACGAGATCACCCTCTGTCACTTGAACGTCATTTTCAAGATCTGACCGCTCCCGGAGCAGCCACCCGGTTTCAGCCGCTGATCTCGTTCCCGTAGAAGACCGTTTCTTCGCCGCCATCCGTCTGCAGCCGCAGGCCGCCGTCATCGGCCAGGCCGCGGTATACGCCGCGGTGCGTCCCGCCCTGGCGGTGGAAACCGATCTCGCGTCCAAGGAAGGAACGGCTCAACTCGCGGGCGCGTTCCAGGACAGCGCCCCCGTCGCCGGCGGCCAGGCGCCGCAGCCAGGAGGCCATGACGGCGGCCAGGCGTTCCCGGGCCGCCGCGACCGGCCATTCCCCGCCGGCAAGCATGCGCAGCGAGGCGGCCCGGATACGCAGTTCCGCAGGGAAATCCTCGCCAAGATGGTTGAGGTTGACGCCGACACCCACCAGGCAGGTGGCGGCCTCGCCGCTGATCATGTTCTCGCAAAGGATGCCGGCGACCTTCTTCCCATCCCCCAGGACGTCGTTGGGCCATTTCAGGACGAACTCCCGCCCCGTCCAGGCGGCGAGCATGTCGCAAACGGCGACCCCGGAGACGAGGGAAAGCAGCGACAGTCCACGAGGGTCGGCGAGACGGAAAGCGAACGTCGCGTACAGGCCCAGGCCGGGCGGCGAGAACCAGCCGCGGTTCTCCCGACCCCGGCCCGACGACTGGGCGCCGCTGCTGACCATGAGCGGCAGCTCCGCCTGCAGCCGGGCGAGGTTCTCCCGGACGTAGTCATTGGTCGAACGGCAGTGCTCCAGCCGCAGGGAATGGAAACGCTCAGGTGAGGTCGTCAATGGTCCTGGCGATCTTTGCCTTTTTCTCTATGTATTCCTGCAGGTTCTTCTTGAAGGTCAGGATCACCTCGGCCGGCGCCTTGTCGGTGAAGCCGCCGCCGGCGAGCTTGGCTTCCATCTGCGCGATCAGCTTGCCCAGCTTGTCGTGCTCGTGGCCCAGCCGCTGCAGCTCGCGCTGGCGGTCCTGGTCATCGACGAACGGAAGCAGGATCTCCCAGTTCTGGCTCACGCCGCGGAACCCCTTGGGCAGCGCCGCCAGATCGTCGACGATCTCCGTTCTCAGGCTGCGGCTGAGGAAGTCGAAATACTTCAGATGCTTTTCCAGCTGCCGGCGCTCGCCCGGCGCCTCGCACTTGAGATAGACCGGGATTTTCTTGTTGGGCTCGATGCGGTTCTCGGTACGGGTCTTGCGCGTCTCGGCCACGACCTTTTTCAGGGTCTCTACCGCCGCGTGGGCCTCGGGAAAGACAAAGTCCTTGCTGAAGGAGGGGAATCCGGTCTGGACGAGGAAATCCTTTTCGCCCTTGATGCGCTGGTGGATCTCCTCGCTGACGAAGGGCATGAAGGGGTGCAGCAGCTGCAGGATGCGGAACAGGGTCAGTTTCAGGACCGCGCGCGTTCCCGGGCGGTCCAGGTCGCTCTTGGAAAACTCCAGGTACCAGTCGCAATACTCGTCCCAGACGAAATGATAGATCAGGTCGGCGGCCTCGTACAGGCGATACCCGTCAAAGCTGGCGTTCACCTTCTCCACCACGGCGTTCAGCCGGTGCAGGATCCACTTGTCGGCATCGCTGATGGCGTCGGGGGAGAACGAGGCCGGCTCGTCTCCCTGCAGGTTCATGATGACGTAGCGCGAGGCGTTCCATATCTTGTTGGCGAAGGCCTTGTACCCCTTGACGCGGCTGATCGACAGCGATATGTCCATGCCCGGCACGGCCTGAATGGCCAGGGTGAAACGCAGGGCGTCGGCGCCATACTCGCGGATGATGTTCAGCGGGTCGACGGCGTTGCCCTTGGTCTTGCTCATCTTCTGTCCCTTCTCGTCGCGGATCAGGCCGTTGATCAGCACCTCGCGGAACGGCACCGCCTTGCCGAAGTGCAGGCCCATCATGATCATGCGCGCCACCCAGAAGAAGATGATGTCGAAGGCGGTGATCATGATCGAGGTCGGATAGAAGGTCTTGAAGTCGGGGCTGTCGTCCTGCCAGCCCAGCGTGGTGAAAGGCCACAGGGCCGAGGAGAACCAGGTATCCAGCACATCCTCGTCCTGCACCAGGCGCGAGCCGGCGCATTTCGGGCAGCGCTCTGGCACGTCCTCGCTGACGATCACCTCCTGGCAGTCCTGGCAATAAAAGGCGGGGATGCGGTGCCCCCACCACAGTTGCCGCGAGATGCACCAGTCCTGGATGTTCTCCATCCAGTTGAAATAGACCTTCTTCCACTTGTCGGGGATGAAGGTGATCTCATGGTCGCGGACGGCGCGGATGGCGGGGGGCGCCAGCTCGGCCGTCTTCAGGAACCACTGCTTGGAGATGTTGGGCTCGACGATGGTCTCGCAGCGCTGGCAATGGCCGACATTGTGGTCGTACTCCTCCTCCTTCTCGATCAATCCCAGGGCCCGCAGGTCGTCCAGCACCAGCTGGCGGCAGGCAAAGCGGTCCAGGCCCAGGTATTTTTCCGGAATGGGACCGGTCATGCGCGCCTGCTCGTCGATGACCACGATCTTTTCCAGCCGGTGCTTCAGCGCGATCTTGAAGTCGACGGGGTCGTGGGCCGGCGTGACCTTCACCGCCCCGGTGCCGAATTCGCGGTCCACGTCCTCGTCGCCGACGATGGGAATGGCCCGCCCGGCCAGGGGCAACATGATTTCCTGGCCGATCAGCTTTCGATAACGGGGATCCTTGGGATGGACGGCCACGGCCACGTCGCCGAGCATGGTCTCCGGCCGGGTGGTGGCCACGACCACCCAGCGCTGCGGGTCGCCCCGCAGCGGGTAGCGGATATGGCTCAGCCGGCCGTGGATCTCCTTGTGCTCGACCTCGAGATCGGAGAGCACCGTCTTGCAGTTGGGGCAGCGGTTGACCATGTAGGTGCCCTGGTAGATCTTGCCCTCGCGGTAGAGCTCGACGAACACCCGGCGCACCGCCCGCTGCATCTCTTCGCTCAGGGTGAACTTCATCCGGCTCCAGTCCAGGGCCAGTCCCAATTTCTTGATCTGCCCCACGATCTGCTTTTCCGACGAGTTCTTCCAGTCCCAGACCAGTTCCAGGAACTTCTCCCGGCCCAGATCCTCCTTGGAGCGCCCCGTCTCCGCCTTCAGATTTTTCTCCACCATCATTTGCGTGGCGATGCCGGCATGGTCGACGCCGGGAAGCCACAGCACGTGGAATCCCTGCATCATCTTGCGGCGCACGATGATGTCGGGGAGCGACAGCGTCAGGGCGTGGCCGATGTGCAGCGAGCCGGTGACGTTCGGCGGCGGCAGGATGATCGAAAAGGGAATGCCCGCCGGATCGGCCGCGGGGGTGAACAGCTTCCGTTCTTCCCAGCGGCCATACCAGCCGCTCTCGGTCTGCAGATGGTCATAAGACTTTTCCATGTTTTTTTCCAGCACGTCGGGGCTCCAGGCAAAAAATTAAAGGCCGCTGTCGTTCAGTTCGGACTTGATCTTGTCGATTTCTTCCTTGATGATCTTCTCGGCCAGGGGCGGGACGATCTCCCAGAGCAGTTCCTTGATGGTCTGGTTCAGCCGGTCTTCCTGCCTGCCGGTCAAGGCAAATCGCTCCGCGGCACGATCGACGGCAGCCCGGATCTCGGGCTCATGCCTGGCCTCGCGCTTGGCCAGGTGGCTCAAGCGGGCCAGTTCGTCCTGGGGAGACAGCGTGTCCAGCCGGGCGCGATCGCCGGGGCTCTCCCTTGGTGCGGCAGCCGCCTTCGGAAAATCCAGCCCGCCTTCCAATTCGATTTTCGGCGCCGGGGAAAAAAGACCGGCCTTGCCCGGCTCTGCGAACCTGGTCTCGGCCGGCGACCCCATGTCGGTCCGCTCGAACTCCAGGGAGAGTCTCTCCCCGGAGGCCGAGTCCGCATCGCCGATATCGCCGGGGAAGTGCCGGCCGCCGGCCTCGTCCATCGCCGGGGCGTCCGGCGCCGACGTGAGCAGGTCATCGGGCATGTCCTCGCTGGCGATCTCGAGAAAGCGTTCGTGGAATTCATCGGAAACGTCACGCGCCTCCGCGGCCACGGCCGCGGCAGCGGCGGGCACCGGGGGTTCCAGCTCGTATTCGATCGGGGCGGCGGGTTCGGTCGCGGCCGGGGCGGCGCTGATCTCCTCGAAAGGCGGCTCCTCTTCAAAGGGATTCTTGAGCGGCTCTTCCGTCTCCTGGGGCAGCAGGTTGTCCTTGGGAGGCTGCGTCCCCTGGGTGATCTCCTCGGAGGGGAGGATCTCGTCGCGCTCGGGCGCCGCGGCAGCGGCGGGACGATCGAAGACCTGCGGCGCTTCCATCTCGCCGCGGATATCGGAAAAGCTGATGTCCTCGCTTTCGGGCATCTCGGTCTCGATCTCGGGAAAATCTTCGGGAAAAGTCGTCGGGCCTTCACCGCCGAGGTCGGTCGTCGCTCCCTGCTCCTCCCGGTGGACGATTTTCATGACCGCGGCGACCAGGGCGTTCGAATCGAAGGGCTTGGTGATGATGTCCTCGTACTTGAGGTTCTTGATCATCTCGTTGTCGACGGGCTCGAAGCTGCCTTTCATCAGGAAGACCCGGCAATTCTTGAGGGAGGGCGCCTCATTGACGAAGCGGCATACGTCATAGCCGTTGAGCTCGGGAAGCTTGACGTCAACGATCACCACGGCGGGAGCCAGCTGCTGCAGCTTGTCCTTGATGCCGGAACCGTTCTCGAAGCTGCGCACTTCGATGTCTTCGATTTCCGAGAACGACAGCTCGACAATCCGGCGGATCGTATAGCTGTTGTCCGCCAGGACAATCACTTTTTTACTCATGCTGGCCCTCCTCGAAATTACCCATCTACGCTACTCTTTATCATTTTTTCATCCGTAATGTCAAGATAAATTATTGACATTTTAATTTTTTTGGGCGAAAATGGCCGCATCATGCAAAGGATTAAGGTTTTGATCGCCAAGCCCGGGCTGGATGGGCATGACCGCGGCGCCAAGATCGTCGCCAAGTATCTTCGCGACGCCGGCATGGAGGTCATCTACACCGGACTGCGCCAGTCTCCGGAAACGATCGTCAACACGGCGATCCAGGAAGACGTTTCCGTAGTCGGCCTGAGCATTCTCTCCGGGGCCCACGTCCAGCTGTGCCGCAAGATCATGGCCGTATACAAGGAAAAGGAGATCCCGCCGCCGCCGATGTTCCTGGGCGGCATCATCCCCAACGCCGACATGCCCGAGCTGCGGGAAATCGGCATCCGCGAGGTTTTCCCTCCCGGCACACCGCTGGAACATATCGCGGACAGGGTGCGGGAGATCGCCGGGTAACGTGGACGCCATGGTTGACAAGGCGATCCCGCTGTTTTATAATGGGATGTCCGTGACGGGAACATGACAGCAATGAACGATAAAAAAACCCGCAAATATTCGATCATCGTCGTTTCCGATGCCACGGCCACCAACAGGGAATTCACCGTCTCCTCCAAGCTGATCCGCAACGCCCTGCTGGGATTTTCCTTCCTGGTCTTTTTCTTCGGTTTCATTCTCTTCTCCTACCTGACCATGACCCTGGATGAGCAGAAAATGAGGCGCCTGGAGCTCGATGCCAAGGACAAGCGGGAGAAGATCAGCGAGATGGCCTCCACCATTGAGGTATTGAACGAGCGCCTCAAGCAGATGGAGATCTACAAGGAAAGGATCATGGTGGCCACCGGCCTGACCTCGCCCCTGGCCCTGCGCGAAGTCGGCATCGGCGGCCCCGACACCAGTATCGAAGGCGGCGGCGATTTTTCGTCCTCCGCAACCGTTCTTCCCGGCGCTCCGCCGCTGAAGAACTCGCTGCCGGAGGCGGCCGACGTCCGCGACAAGGCTCTCAAGATCGAGAACTCGCTCAAGACGGTCGAGAAGTACGTCAACCAGCAGAAGCTGCGCCTGGCCTCCACCCCCGCCATCTGGCCCACGCGCGGCTACATCTCCGGGTCCTTCGGCAACCGCATCCATCCCTTCACCGGCCGCCATGAGTTCCATGGCGCCATCGACATCGCCACTCAGCTGGGCAACAAGATCATCGCTCCCGCCGACGGCGTGGTCCTGGTGGCCGAGACGCGGGATTACTACGGCAAAATGATCATCCTTGACCACGGTTTCGGCTATATCACGCGCTACGGCCACCTCTCCGGCTACAATGTCAAGGAAGGTCAGCGCGTCAAACGCTTCGACGTGATCGGCTATGTCGGCACCACGGGCAGAAGCAACGGGCCGCACCTGCATTACGAGGTCCGCTACTACGAGAAGCCCGTCAATCCCTTCGACTTCATCCTGGACAATTAGTCGGCCGGCGTCATTCCCCCTGCCCGTTGATTTAAAATGCCGATTGGTCTTGATTTTTTATTTTTGATTGCATATAATCCGATGCGAATGAACAAACCGCTTTCAGGCACGCGAAGATCGGCGCGGAAAGGTTTTCCGCGCTCCCAGCGTTTCCGCCGATGCGGGGCGGCGCGGTCATTCATAATTTTTTCAGGAGGAACCAGATGAAAAAAGTACTCGTTCTTGTTGCCTTACTGTTTCTTGTCGTGATCACCACGTCCTGCCAGAAACCCGAGGAGATCACGATCTCCAAATATTTCCAGGCGATGAAGGCCAAGGACCGGGACACCATGGCCGCCATGGCCGCCGAGCCTTTCGCCGTGGAGTTCAAGTCCTGGAAGATCGTGTCGAGCGCGGAACCGGTCGTCGAGGACTTCACCCTGCCCAAGATGATCGAACAGCTGGCCGCCGCCAAGAAACAGAAGGACGATCAGATCCTTCTGGTCAGGGACAAGAAGGACGCTCTGGACCAGCTGAAGACCAAGCTGAGCGAAAGCCGCGGCAGCCGGGCCAAGGCCGAGGTCCAGAAAGAGATCGATGCCATGGAGATCGAGTTCCAGACCGAGACCGCCAACTACAGGCGCGACCAGGCCAATTACACCCAGGTCAAGACCCAGGTGGAGAACGAAAAGAAAATGATCGCCCTGTCCACCAACATCGACCAGAACCAGGAACTGCTCGCCGGCAAGGCCGTGACCACCAAGACGAACGTCATGGTCGACGGTGCCGGCGGCGAGAAGGAATACCAGTTCACGCTGAGAAAATATGAGCTGATCAATCCCGTGACCAACAAGGTCCATTCCAACCGCTACATCATCCTGAAGATCCAGGCTCAGGACGAAGTCGCGTCGGAGCAGTAAGCGCCCAACGCTCCTTTTCGCCCATCCCCAGGCGCGGGAACCGCGACCGGTTCCCGCGCCTTTGCTTTTCGTTCCGCGCCGGTCCAAGGCCAAGGGCCGGGCAAGCAGATCACCTGACATCATGTCGAGGAGAAACCCCATGAAAAAAGCAGCCGCGCTTTTTCTTTGCCTGTTTCTGGCCGCAGCCCTCTGGGGACAGAAGCGGGCCCTGAGCTTCGAGGACATGTTCGCCACTGGGCGCCTTTCATCGCCGGCGATTTCCCCCGACGGCCGCTGGGTCGTATTCGCGGTGCGTCAGGCGGACATCGATGCCAATTCTTTCCATTCCCAGCTGTATGCAACCGATCTGCAGGGGCGGACACTGACCCAACTGACCGACGGCAAGGGCAACAGCTCCAGCCCGCGTTTCCTGCGCACCGGGCTGCTGACCTTCGTTTCCAGCCGCGACGGGAACCCGCAGGTCTTCTCCATGGACCCGGCAAACCCGGCCGTCGTCACCCCCCTCACCCGGGTCCCCGGCGGCATCGGCGCCTTCATCTGGTCGGGTGACGAAAAGCGCATCGCCTTCGCCCGTGACATCGATCCCCGGGCGCGGACGTTCGCCGAGGCCCTGGCGCTGGAAAAGGAGGCGGCCGGGGCGAAGGCGACGGGCAGGATCCTGTCCGGCCTCATGTTCCGGGTCTGGGACTCGTGGCGCGACAACCAGCGCAGCCACATCTTCCTGCACGCCCCGGGCAGCGAGGAATATGTCGACCTGACGCCGGGCGAGTTCGACACTCCGCCGCTCGACCTGGGCGGCGCGCAGGACTTCACATTTTCCGGCGACGATGCCTGGTTCGCCTATGTCAAGAACATCGACCCCGTCGTGGCCGTGTCCACCAACAACGACATCTTTCTGCGCGACCTGCGCAGCGGCAAGGAAAGGAACATCAGCGCCGACAACAAGGGCAGCGACGCCAACCCCGTTTTTTCGCCGCAGAACCGCTACCTGGCGTACCTCTCCATGAGCCGGCCCGGCTTTGAGGCCGACAAGAAGGATATCATCCTCCATGATCTGAAGACCGGGGCGCGGCGGAACCTGACCGCCGCCTTCGCCAATACCATCACCGCCCTCGAGTTCGCCGCCGACGAGCGGGCCATCTATTTCATCGCTTCCGAGAGCATCCACAAGCCGATCTTCAGGCTGCACATCGCCTCGGGCAGGATCGAGAAGATCGTCTCCGCGGTCAACGCCAGTTCCCTGCGCGCCACTCGGGACGGCAGGACGCTGGTGTACATGGCGCAGAACGTGGCCATGCCCCAGGAGCTGTTCAAGGTCGACCTGCGCAGCCGCCGGCAGACGCAGCTGACGCACTTCAACCGCGAGCGCCTCAAGAACGTGGAGATGAACCGCGTCGAGACATTCCGTTTCCAGGGCGCCGCGGGTGAAACCGTCGAGGGCATGCTGCTCAAGCCGCCCTTTTTCGACGCCGGGAAGAAGTATCCCCTGGTGTTCCTGGTGCATGGCGGCCCGCAGAACGCCTGGACCGATGACTTCCACTACCGCTGGAACCACAGCCTGTTCGCCTCTCCCGGCTACGTGGTGGCGGCGATCAACTTCCACGGCAGCCCGGGCTACGGCCAGGAGTTCACCGATTCCATTTCCGGCGACTGGGGCGGCGCTCCCTTCGTCGACCTGGTCAAGGGGCAGCAGTACCTGGTGGAGAGCTTCCCCTTCATCGACCCGGAGCGGCTGGTGGCGGCCGGCGCCTCCTACGGCGGCTTCATGATCAACTGGATGGCCGGCCACAGCGACGAGTTCAAGTATCCGTTTCGCTGCCTGGTCTCCCACGACGGCATCTTCGACGCCCGCAGCATGTATTATTCCACCGAGGAGCTCTGGTTCGAGGAATGGGAGTACGGCGGCGTCCCCTGGGAGAGCGGCCTCTATGAAAAATGGAACCCGGCCAATTTCGTCGAGCGCTTCAAGGTGCCCATGCTGGTCGTGCACAGCGAAAAGGACTTCCGCGTGCCGGTCTGCCAGGGCCTGATGCTCTTTACCGCCCTGCAGCGACGCGGCGTCGAATCCAAGATGCTCTATTATCCCGACGAGAACCACTTCGTGCAGAAACCGCAAAACGCGCGGCTGTGGTGGCAAACGGTGCTGGGCTGGTTCGCCGAGCATTTACAGTAGACGACAGAGGTCAGAAGACAGACGACAGAAGACAGAAGACGGATGTCAGATGCTGGACGTCAGATGTCAGCAGGAGAAGCAAGCCCGTCAGCGATCTTTCAGGAGATTTCTCTTGCTAACGTCTAACGTCTGTCGTCTGTCGTCTGACTTCTGTCGTCTGACGTCGACAGATCGAGAGGGATGAAATGAATCCATTTGCTTGGGCCGACAGCGTGGACGTGGCCATGACGGTCTGTGACCGCGACGGGATCATCCTGTACATGAACGAAAAGGCGATGGCGACCTTCGCCGCCGACGGGGGCAGGGCGCTGATCGGGAAGAACCTGATGGATTGCCACCCCGAGTCGGCGCGGCGCAAGATCGGCCGCATCATGGAATCCCGGCAGGCCAACAGCTACACCATCGAGAAGCAAGGCCTGAAAAAGCTCATCCACCAGGCCCCCTGGTATGAAAACGGCGAGCTGGGCGGGCTGGTGGAGCTCTCGATCGTCCTTCCCGCCGGGATGCCCCATTTTATCAGACGTTAGACGACAGAAGGCAGACGTCAGAAAACAGAAAACAGAAGACAGATGTCAGATGCTGGACATCAGATGTCACTGGGAGAAGCAGGCCCGTCAGCGATCTTTCAGTGGCTGTCTCTTGCTAACGTCTAACGTCTGTCGTCTAACGTCTGTCGTCTAACGTCTGTCGTCTGACGTCTCTCCATCATGGAGTTTCTTCAGTCCGGACTCGATCTCGGCCAGCGACGGCCTCCGCTCCGGGTTCTTGTCGATCATGGCCTTGATCAGCGCCTCCAGGTCCCGGGGGATGGCGGGGTTGATCTCGCGGACGGGCAGGGGGTAGGTTTCCAGGATGCGATGGATCACCTCGCCGGTCGCCTCCGACCAGAAGGGCTTGGACCCGGTCAGCATCTCATAGAGGATGATGCCGGCGGCGTAAATGTCCCCGGCCGGGGAGGAGGTGCCGTCGCTGATCCGTTCCGGCGGCAGGTAGCGGATGGTGCCCATGACCACCCCCGACATGGTCAGCCGCGACTGGGCCGGGGTGATGGCCAGGCCGAAGTCGAGAAGCTTGACGAAATGGGTCCGGCCGGGGCGCTCGCTGATCATGATATTCTCCGGCTTGAGGTCGCGGTGGACGATGTTCTGGCCGTGGATGGCGCCCAGGGCGTCGATGACCTGCAGCATGATGTCCAGCGCCGCAGCCGTCTCCAGCCGCCCCCCGTGCCGGATGAGCGCGGCCAGCGACTGCCCGTCCAGCAGCTCCATGGCGATGTAGCAGCAATCCTCCAGCTCCCCGCGCTCGAAAATGCGCACGATGTGCGGGTGGTCCAGCTGCTCGGTGATCAGTGACTCGTGCTTGAAGCGCTTTTTCTGGTTCTCGTCGTGGAAATTCTCCTCCCTCAGCACCTTGAGGGCCACGACACGCTTTTTTTCCAGCGTGTCCTGCGCCCTGTAGACCGTGGCCATGCCGCCCGTGCCGATCGTTTCCAGTATATTGAAGTGGCCGATCCGGGTCTTCTTCTTCCAGAAGGTGACGGCGCGCAGGTACTTTCTCAGCAGCTGCCACAGGAGCACCGTCACGGCCATGAAAGCCAGGGCGGCGAGCAGCATGAACCACCCGGTCTGGTAGACGAACGGCCGCAGGTAAAAGGCGAAGGAGGCGCCGGCCGGGTTCCAGACCCCGTCGGCGTTGGCCGCGATGACCCGGAAGCGATAATGGCCGGGCTTGAGGTCGTTGTAGAACGCCTCGCGGCGGTTGCCGGCCGACGTCCACTCCCCGTCATGGCCGACCAGCTTATACTTGAATTGGATCCTGTCACTGCGGACAAAGCTCAAAGCCGTGTATTTGAACGCGAATTTCCTGCTGCCAGCGGCCAGCTGCAGGGGCATCCCCCTGGGGTCGTCCATGATCGGCAGGCTGCGGTCGTCGACGACGACTTTCTCCACCTCAACCGGAGGCACCCGGTCATTTTTCCTGATATGGGCCGGGTCGATGCTCACCACCCCGGCCAGGTTGGCGAACCACAGCCGGCCGCCGCCGTCCTTCCAGCCGGAAGGGTTGCCATAGTTGCAGATGGCGCTCTTCATGCCGTCGTTTTCATCGAACAACCGGCCGCTTGCCTGCAGGCTTTTTTCGAAAGCCGCATTTTCGAGTTCGTCTTTTGCCGCCCGGAAGATCCCGCGCTCGCTGCTCATCCATAAAAAGCCCGACTCGTCCTCGAGGATGGCCAGGATCCGGCTGTCGAACAAACCCCGATCGCTGTTCAGCGAGCCCCAGCGGCCATTCTTCCATACTTTCAATCCACGACTGGTGCCGATCCACAAGGTGCCGTTCCCATCCTCATGAAACGAAAATACGCTGCAATGGTCCAAGAAAGCCTCAATCGAGAATTTGCCGACATGGTCGGAATTCATGACCGAAAGGCCGTTTTCGCTGCCGACCCACAAATTTCCTCGCCGGTCTTCAAAAAGCGATGATATCCGCTCGTCGCGCAGGCCGGCGGCGATGGAAAAGGCCGTGAATTCCCCGTTCTGGCGGCACAGCAGGCCGCCTCCCCAGGTTCCGATCCACAAGCGCCTGGCGCGGTCGGATAAGACGCAACGGACGGCAATGTCGGGCCGTGACCCGGGCAGGGGAACTTCCCGGAATCGGCCGTCATGGAAGAAGATCAACCCGGCATCCGTTCCCAACCACAATGAACCGTCCCCGGCATTTTCGAGAGAATTGATGTCAACGTTTTTAAAGCGGATCGGCAACCTGAAGTTTTCAATCCGGCCATTTTGATAGCGGTTCAGCCAGCCGCCGAGGCCGGCGATCCATAACGTTCCGCCGCGATCCTCCCGCAGGGCGCGAAACTTGCTGCCGGCCAGTCCTTCATGCTCGGCAAAAGCCGTTATTTTTTCGTCGCGGAGTTGGGTCAATCCGCCATCGATGCCCCCCGCCCACAATGAACCCTCGCTGTCCTCGCAGAGTGAATAGACCTGGTTGCCGCTTGGACCCGGATTGGCAGCCAGATACTGAAATGCGCCCCGGGACCAACGGTACAAACCGACCTCGCTGCCCACCCACAGGTTGCCGTCGCGATCTTCGACCAGGGACATGATCTGGCTCGATCCATGGTCCAATGAAACTTTGTGCAACCGCTGGTCGCGAAAGCTGAACAATCCATCAGCCGTCCCGATCCACAGGAATCCGTTGCGGTCCTGCTTCAAGGCATAGATATCACCGATCCCTTGCTCGCCAAAGGACAGGACCCGAGGCGGCTGGCCCTTTTCAACACGGTACGCGCCCTTGCTTTCCGTTCCGACCAGCAACCGCCCCGCCTGGTCAGTGGCCAGGCAGAGAATCCTCATGCCTGGAAAAGCTGCGTGCTTCTCGAAAACCCCGCCGTTCACGGATGTCAAGCGGAACAGCCCCTCGGAAGTCCCGACCCAGAGGTCGCCCTGGCCATCCTCGGCAATGCAATGGGTGGACAATCCGGACACGCTGCCGGTCAGGGGATGGTTTGTAATTATTCCCTTGTCCAGGCTGAACACTTTTCCGCGCATGGTCCCGATCCAAAGAGTTCCCCGGTGGTCGACATGGAGGTTATTCACCAGGTTATCGTGGAATTCAGCGGTATTGCTGCTGTTGAAAACGGTGAACCTTTCTCCGTCAAAACGCACCAGGCCACCGGCCGTTCCCAGCCACAAATACCCGGATCGGTCCTGTACTATGTCCAGGACCGTATTGTTGGGCAGGCCGCGTTCGGTCTTCCACGTATTCAACGCATACTGGGTTATTTGTTTCTGCGGATCAAGACCCCGGAGATGGCTGATGATGCTGATGAAAAAAAGGAACAAAAAAACGCTTTTATGAAAATTCAAGTTGAATTTGGAACAGGCCGGGATGAATGATCAACCACCCATGGAAGGCTTCTTGGTCGAGCAGGGCGCCGACTTGAGCCGTCCCTCCTTCTCAGTGAAAATCCTTTCCACCTGGGCCAGCGCCTTTTCGGCCTCGCTGAATCTTTTCCCTTTCTTCCTCGCCTGCGGCTGCGCGTCAAGATAGGTCCGGATCTTGCCCAACAAAAGGTTCACATTGGCTTTCTTTATGTCCATGAACTACCTCCGTTTTGGAATCGGCATTAATTCTAGGACAAAGAATGAACAAAAACAAGGAATCAGCGAATTGAAGCGATATCTGACGGTCGTCTCCGCCGTTTGCCTGCAACCGCCCGCCTTGCTACAATGGCCTTGCCATGAGGGAGATCTCCTCCTTGACCCTGGTCCTGAGCGACAAGTGCAATTTTTCCTGCCCGTATTGTCCGCAGCAAAAAGGGAAAAACACGTTAAAGATAGAAGACATTCGTGATTTTCTGGATCTCCTGCGACCGCGCCTGGACCGAAAGGCATGGCTCGGGTTTTATGGCGGAGAACCTCTGCTGAGCTGGCCTTTGGTGAAAAAAACAGTCGCTTATGCGGAGAAAAACTTCAAGGACAAGTTTCGCTTTTCCCTGACCACCAATGGTTCGCTGTTGGAAAGGGAACACGTCTTGTTTTTCAGGAAACACCGTTTCGATCTGCTCTTGAGCTACGACGGGCCGGCCCAGAAGAACCGAGACGCGAACAGCGTGACCGCCGTGGAAGGGGCGTTGGATCAACTGAGGCGGCTCTATCCTGAAGGTTACGCAATCAACAGCGTCTTCACTCCGAAAACCGTGCCGCAGCTGGCCGCGAGCATGGAAGAACTGCTGCGCCAGGGCCACTCCCGCCTGCAATACGCCTTGGACGCATGTGCCCCATGGAAGAAAGCCGACCTGGCAATCCTCGAGAAGCAGCTGGAGCGATTCACGACGGTCTGCGCGCGGCAGCGGCAAAAAGCCGGCAAAGCGCCCCTGGAAAACCCCAACGACACGGACGGCAGGGGGATCTTCGCCTGCACGGCCGGCCGCGACCGCCTGGCCCTGCTTCCCGATCGCACCGTCTGGGGCTGCTACCTGTTCTACGACCTGCTGGGGCATTCCCGGCAAAACCCCGATTACGAGAAATACTGCTTCGGCGAACTGGAAGGCTTCATGGCCGGCTTCAAGAAAGGTTTCCCCGCTGTAACCGCCAATTATGCCGAGCTGCGCCAGGACTATTTTTTCAGTGAAAAGAAAGAGTTGTGCAGCCTGTGCGACGACCTGGAACGCTGCGCCGTATGCCCGGTCGTGGCCGCCCTGGCCACCGGCACGCTGGCCGTGATCCCCGATTGGACCTGCCAGCTGAAAAAGATCGCCCGCCGGGTTCAGGACAAGCCGGCAGCGCGAATGATCAACGGCGATTGAATTTGTCACGACAACGGTGTAAGATAGGCTGAAATTTCAGGAGGACACATGAAGAAATCGCTGTTATCATTTTTGGCCCTGGCGCTGCTGTTCACCCTGCTCTCCCAGCCCCTGGCGGCCGCGGACGACGAGATACGCATCGGCGTGCTGCGTTTCACCAACCAGACCGCGGCCGGCTGGTGGCGGGGTTCGGTGGGCACGGAACTGCAGGACATGCTGGCTTCCGAGCTGGTGAGCACCAAGGCCTTCAGCGTGCTCGAGCGCAAGGAGATCGACGCCGTCCTGGGCGAGCAGGACCTGAGCGCCTCGGGCCGCGTCAGTTCCAGCACCAAGGTGAAGATGAAGAAGCTGAAGGGCGCCCAGTACCTGGTCGCCGGCACGGTCTCGGCCTACGAGGAAGACGTCTCGGGCCAGAAGGGCGGCGTGCGCTTCAAGGGCGTTTCCCTGGGGGGCAAAAAGAACAAGGCCTACATCGCCGTCGACCTCAAGGTCATCGATACCGAGACCGGCGAGATCGTCGACGCGCGCACCATCGAGGCCAATGCCAAGGGATCGGCCCTGGGCGCCGGGCTCAGCCTGCGCAACTTCTCGGTGGGCGGCGAGGATTACAAACAAACACCCACCGGCAAGGCCATCCGCGCCTGCATCATCTACATGTCCGAATACCTTGAATGTTCCCTGGCCAAGGGCAGGGAGCACAAGTGCATGAAGAAATGGGATGCCATGGACAGCAAGCGCCGGGAAAAGACCAAGGGAGCCATCGACCTGGACGACTGAGCCGTGGCGGCGGGCGGCGCGGCGTGAATCCCGCCGCGCCCGCTTGACAGGAACCCTTTTTTAATATATAAATGGGCTTGGGTTGGGCGGTTAGCTCAGCTGGTAGAGCATCGGTTTTACACGCCGGGTGTCAGAGGTTCAAGCCCTCTACCGCCCAGGCTGACCATACATGGCGCGGGGTCGTAGTTCAGCTGGTTAGAACGCATGCCTGTCACGCATGAGGTCGCGAGTTCGAGTCTCGTCGGCCCCGCCATTCCCCAGGCTGGGGGCGTAAAGGTTTCGACAGTCTTGATGAAGTTGAAGAGGCGAACTGAGCCGAGCACCTCAAAAAACCGCTCAAAAAAAGAAACGCAAACAACTTTGCACTCGCAGCGTAAGTAACACGTTGCCGTCCCGGTCTTCCCCGCCCGCGGGAGGATCAGGGGCGTCACTTTGCGGGCTAGCGCCGCAGGAAGCGCCTCCTGTCCTGCGGGGCGAAACTTAAAGAGGGCCGACGGCAGCCTATTTTGTTTGTTTTGACGGCTGCCGGCCGTATTTGAAACAAACTACGTTCGTAGGCTCTTCGATGGATTCTTGATTGGACGCGGGTTCGATTCCCGCCGCCTCCATGTGCCTTTCATACCAGCCCCATGAAAAAAAGCATAAAGGCAGGCATTTTTTGCGCCGTCCTCCTGGTCGCCCCCCGGCTGCTCACTCCCATCGGCATCGATTTCCGCTCATTCGATCACGAGGGATACACCCGCGTCGTTTTTGAATCGGAGCGCTCGTTCGCCTACAAGGTGCGATCCCTTCCCGACCGCCTGGAAGTGAGCCTGGACGGCCGCGCCGATCTCCCCGCCCCCACGCTGGCCGTGCCCAATTCCCAGCTGCTCGAGCGCGTGACCTGCGAGCACCGGGGGGACGAGAGCGTGCTCACCGTTCATTTCAAGGGCGCCGCTGCGGTCAAGCAGAGCTTCATCCTGGAGAAGCCTTTCCGGGTCGTGTTCGACCTGGTGCGCAGCGAAAAGTCGCCGGAGCCGCCCCCGCAGACCCCCGTTGCCGAGGAGAAGAGCCAGCCCCGGGAGGAACCGCCGCCGGCGCCCCGGCCCCGGTCCATCGAGACGATCTGCATCGATCCCGGCCACGGCGGCGAGGACTTCGGGGCCATCGGCCGCTCCAAGCTGAAGGAGAAGGACATCACCCTGAAGATCGGCCTCAGGCTGAAGAAGCTGATCGAGTCCAAAACCGGCCTGCGCGTCATCATGACCCGCGACAAGGACAGCGAAGTCTCGCTGAACACGCGCGCCTCCATCGCCAACAACCAGCGGGCCCAGATGTTCGTTTCCATCCACGTCAATTCCTCTTTCCGCAAATCGGCCTTCGGCTCCGAGACCTACTTCGTCAGCCTGCAGGCCACCGACCCCGAGGCCCTGGAGCTGGCCCAGAAGGAGAACCAGAACGCCGAGGACCCCGGCGAGGCCATCCAGAACGACGAGTTGAAGATGATCCTCTGGAACATGGCCCAGACCGAGCATATCCGCGAATCGAGCAAGCTGGCCGAATACATCCAGAACGAGCTGAACGCGCTGCTGGGCACCCGCGACCGCGGCGTCAAGCAGGCGCCGTTCCGGGTGCTGATGCGCGCCGCCATGCCCGCCGTCCTCATCGAGGCCGTGTTCATCTCCAACGCCAGTGAGGAAAAAAAGCTGCAGCGCGAGGATTTCCTGGACAAGATCGCCCTGGCCATCTACAACGGCATCAACAAGTTCATCTATCATTACAACAGCACCCTGAAATGAAAAAGAAGACGCGGACGCTCCTGGTCGTCGCCGTTGCCCTGCTGCTGCTCGCCCTGGCGGCGTTCCTGCTGCTGCGGAAGCAACCGGCCGGGTTCGAGCCCGGGCTGTTGAACCGCGGCGAGGAACACGGCGACGGCATCGCCGAATTCATCCGGGTGAAGCTTTTCTTTCTCAGCGAGACATCGCGCTATCTTCAGCCCGTCTATCGCGAGATCGAGGTCCCGGAGATCCGCGAGGAGCTGTACAGGAAGTTCATTTCCCTGCTGCTGGCCGGGGACGAAGCCCACATCACCCCGGTGCCGGGCGGCGTGCAGCTGCGCAGCCTGCATTTCCTGGGCGGCGGCGGAATGCTGCTGCTGGATTTCAGCGAATCCCTGGCCGGCTCTTTCCCGGGCGGCACGACGGCGGAGCTGGAATTCATCTATTTCATCGTCGACAACGTCTGCTACAATTTCCGCGAAATCAAGAAAGTCAAGTTTCTCATCGGCGGCAACGAGAGCAAGTCCCTGGCCGGCCACATCGACCTGGAAAGGCCATTCTTTCCCGATTTCTCCTGGCTCGGAGACCAGTGACCATGCCAAAGCCCGCCGTCCGTGAAGCGCGGGAACGATAAGCGCCCGCGAGGAGGCCGTCATGCTGACCACTTTGGAGAAAGCCCTGTTCGTCGCCGCCGCGGCCCTGGCCATCGCCCTGGCCCTGTCCGAATTCCTTCGCAAGCTGCGCCTGATCCAGCTCGGCCGCAAGACCGACCGCTGCGACCGCCCCGGGCAGCGCCTGGCCCGCACGGCCGTGCAAGTGCTCTTCCAGCTCCCGGTCATCGCCCAGCGGCCGGTGAGCGGTTTATTCCACGCCTTCATCTTCTGGGGCTTCCTGGTCTTCCTGGGCGTCACCCTCAACCACGTCGCCGAGGGCTTCGCGCCGCAGTTCAGCCTGTTCGGCCACGGGGCGCTTCTCTCCGTCCTGCTGTTCGCGGCCAACCTCTTCGCCGGCCTGATCATCCTGGCCGTCGCCTATTTTTTCGTGCGCCGCTATATCGTCCGCGTCAAGAGCCTGGAGCGTCCTTCCTGGCAGTCGCTGACCGTCCTGTGCTTCATCTTCATCCTGATGGTCAGCTTCATCTACTACGAGGCCTTCAAGATGACTCTGCCGGGCGTGACGGCATACCCGGCCAACTTCCTGGCCAACCTGGCCTTCGCCGGGCTGCCCGCCGGCCTCGTTGCCTCCCCGCAGGTCGCCTGGGTGCGGGCCCTGTGGTGGCTGCACATACTGGTCATCATGGCTTTCGGCGTCTTCATCATGTATTCCAAGCACCTGCACCTGCTGGCCGGGCCGGTCAACCTGTTCTTCCGCAACACGGGAGTCAAGGCCGAGATTCCCGTGGTCGACCTGGAGGCGCAGGAGAAGTTCGGCACGCCGCAGGTGACCGACCTGACCCGCAAGGACCTGCTCGACCTCTTTTCCTGTGCCGAATGCGGCCGCTGCGACGACGTCTGCCCGGCATTCCAGTCGGGCAAGGCCCTTTCGCCCCGCACCCTGCTGGACAAGCTGAAGCAGCACCTGCTCGAAGCGGAGAAGGCGCTGCGCTCCGACCCGGCCGCGCTGAAGAAACTCCTCGGCGAGGTGGTCAGCGAGGAGGAAGTGTGGGATTGCACCACCTGCGGCGCCTGCATGGAGGTCTGCCCCATGCTCAACGAGCACATCGCCAAGATCATGGGCATGCGCCAGTTTGCCGTGATGATGGAATCGCGCTTCCCCGATGAATTCCAGACCCTGTACCGCGGCCTGGAGAACCAGGGCAACCCCTGGGGCATCAACGCCGACAGCCGTCCCGACTGGGCCAAGGACCTGCAGGTGCCGCTCCTTTCCGAGAAGGGCGAGACCGATATCCTGTTCTGGGTGGGCTGCGCCGGGAGCTACGACCAGCACTCGCAGAAGATCAGCCGCTCGCTGGTCAGGATCATGCAGCGCGCCGGCTGTGATTTCGCCATCCTCGGCGGCGAGGAGACCTGCTGCGGCGACCCGGCGCGTCGCAGCGGCATGGAGTACCTGTTCCAGATGCAGGCCCGGCAGAACATCGAGACATTGGCCCGCCATCGCTTCCAGCGCATCGTCACCGCCTGCCCGCACGGCTACCACGTGCTGAAGAACGAGTACCCCAAGCTGGGCGGCACCTTCCCGGTCATGCACCACAGCGAGCTGCTGCACGAGCTCCTGGAATCGGGCCGGATCCGGCTCAAGCCCGCCACAGGCTCCGCCGCCATGACGTATCACGATCCCTGCTACCTCGGCCGCTACAACGGCAACTACGGCATCCCCCGCCGCGTCCTGGAACGCCTGGCCGGCGGCCGGCTTCCGGAAATGGCCGCCAGCGGCAAGACCAGCTTCTGCTGCGGCGCCGGCGGCGGCGGCATGTGGAAAGAGGAAAAGAGCGGCCGGCGCATCAGCCATTGCCGGCTGGAACAGGCGCAGGAAACGGGTGCCGGGACGGTCGTCACCGCATGCCCCTTTTGCTCCATCATGTTCCACGATGCCATCGCCGAGACCGGCCGCGAAGAGATGAAGACGCTCGACCTGGCCCAGGCCATCGAGGAGTCGCTGGCTTAGAGAGACGGCGCCCAATGAAGGAGACGACAAGGGATCGGGCCGGCAGCCTGCTCATCCTGGCCGGCTTCTCCTCCTTCCTGGCGTTCCTCCCCGCCGCCCTGCCCTGGCTGCTGCCGCCGCTGCTGCTCTTCCTTTTCTCCCGGCTGCGGCGACGCGGAAGCGTCGCCGCGTTCATGCCCTTCGCCTCGGGACTGCTCGCCTGGCCCATGCGGCTGTTCTACTGGGACCGGTTCGATCTTGCGCTGCGCGTGCGCAACCTGCTGGTGCTGGCCGTCCTGTTCGCCGTCTATCTCCTGGCCCGCAAAGGGCGCTGGCGGCGGCGCTTCCTGCGCCGCTTCAACTCCCTGGCCCTGAAAAAGCGGCTGCTGGCCGTTTTTATCGTCGCCGAGGCGCTGTTTGTCCTGGGATCCGCCCTCCTGACCCGCCGCGGTGTCGCCCTGGCCGGCGACGAGCCCCACTACCTGGCCGTCAGCCAGTCCCTGGCCCGCGACGGCGACCTTAACGTCTTCAACCAATACTTCCGCGACGGCTACAAGGAGTTCCTCGACGTCAAGAAGCTTCCCGCCCACGGCACCTGGGGCCGGGGCTTCAAGAAGATCTACTCCTACCACCTGCCCGGCCTCTCCCTGACCCTGGTTCCCTTCTTTTTTCTCAAGCTTTCTCCGCCGCTGCTCTACTTCCTGATCCGCTCCTACCTGGGGCTGTTCGGCGCCGGCCTGGCGGTCCTGCTCTACCTGTTCGCCCTCCGCCTCTGGCGCTCGCGCAGCCTGGCCTTTTTCATCACCCTGGTGTTCACCCTGACCGCTCCGGTCTTCTTTTACTCCTTTCACGTCTTCCCGGAGGTCCAGGCCATGCTGCTGGTCCTGGGCGCGGTGTACATCCTGCTGTTCAAGGCCGGACCCGCACCGCCCCGCGTAGACGGGGCCGGCAACAACCGCGCCCTTTGGGCCGGCCTGCTGCTGGGCGCCGCCATTTTCTGGGGCGTCAAGTACGCACTCTTCATTTATCCCCTCACCCTGGGATTCTGCGCCGTGTGGCTGTGGCGCCGGCAGTACCGCCCCGCCCTGCTGCTGGCCGTCTTCCCCCTGTTTTTCCAGGCGCTGTTCTTCCTGTACCTTTACGGCGCCTATGGCACGCTCTCGCCCAACGCCGTGTATTACGGCATGCTCAGCCCAGAGCAATCGGCGGCGTTCTATGAAACCATCCTGAAACGGATCACCCCGCTCATGCGCTGGGAAACCCTGCTCGACTATTTTTTCGACCAGCGCGACGGCCTGCTGCTCTACAATCCCTTCTATTTCTTCGCCTTGCCCGGGCTGCTGCTGGCCCTGAGGAACTTCCGCCGTTATCGCCTGCACCTGCTCGTGTCGCTCCCCGCCATGCTCTTCATCTTCAACCATGCCTTCTCGACCATCCGCGCCGGCTATTGCCCCCAGGGGCGCTACCTGGCGCCCGCCGCCTGGGCGCTGATGCTCTTCGCCGTGATCTATTACCGGGAAAGCCGCAACCGGCCGTTCAAGAGGGCTTTCCTCACATTGCCCCTGGTTTCGCTGTTCGTCACCGCCTACCAGACCCTCGAGCCGTTCACCCTCTACCAACCCACCACCCATGACATGACGATCCGCACGGGCCTCATGTTCCAGAACTGGAGCAACAGCCGCATCGACCTGCCGGCGCTTCTCCCCTCCTTCATCAAGATCGATAACCGGGGATATCTGCCCAATGCCGTGTTCCTGGCGGTTATCATGCTGCTGACCGCGCTGGCACTGATCCCCTGGCGCGCAAGGATCGCGCGCCGGAGCGGCGGCATCGTCCCGCTGCTCGTTTTCCTGGGCATATTTTCCCTGGGCAGCCTTTTCCCCAGGCTGGATCGCTCCGCCCCCCGGCATCTGACCGGGCCTCGCGATCTGCCCAGCCGGATCTTTTTTGAGCCCGCGGCAACTGCCGGCGGCGAACCGGCCACCTGGATCATGCCCCCGGGACGCAGCCGGATGCGCATTGAATCCCTGGCGCCGCTGAAATCCCTCGCGCTGCGCCTGGAAAACCCCCATGGCTCCGAACCGCTGCAAATGGCCGTCCTGCTCTTTGACGACGAGATCGGTGAACAGCGCTTGCGCCCGGGAGCTTCCGGCTGCCTGCTCCTGGACCGGCCGCGCTTCAAAAGGATCAAGGCCCGATATGGCTACCAGTTTGATCTGCGGGTTCGCGATGCCTCCCCGACATGGCGCCTGGGCCTTACGCTGCGCTGAGCGCGCCCGGCGGGACGCATGGCCGTCCGGATGCGGCGGGTAAACCCATGAGCGACTCACTTGCGGGCACGACATGATCTTCAGTACCCCGGCGTTCCTGTTCCTGTTCCTGCCGCCCCTGCTGCTCATTTCGCTGTTCCTGCGCCGCAAGGCCCAAAATCCGCTCCTGCTCCTTGCCAGCCTGCTGTTCTACGCCTGGGGAGAAGGCTGGCTCGTGCTGCTGCTCCTCGGCTCGGCCCTGGGCAACCATTTCATCGGCTTGGCGATCGAAAATTCCCCGGCGCCCGGCAGAAGAAAAACCATCCTGGTGGCAGGGTTGGGACTCAACCTGGCCCTGCTGATCTCTTTCAAGTACGCCGACTTCTTCCTGTCCAACCTCGAGCCGCTGCTGCGGGGCGCTGACCTGGCCGTCGGCCCGGGGTTGCACTGGCACCAGCCCCTGGGCATCTCCTTCTTCACCTTCATGGCCATGGCCTACCTGGCGGAGGTGTACAGCCGCGCCATCCCGGCCGAGAGGAACTTCCTGCATACGGCCCTGTTCATTTCCTTTTTCCCCACCGTCCTGGCCGGCCCCATCCACCGCTACTCGCGCCTGCGCCGGCAGCTGGTCGAGCGGCGGACCACGCCGGAGCTCCTTTCGGAGGGAATCCGCCGTTTCATCATCGGCCTGGGGAAGAAGGTCCTGCTCGCCGACACCCTGGGCCGGGCCGTCGACGCCATCTTCGCCATCCCCAACCCGGGGCTGACGGCAGCCATCGCCTGGCTGGGCGCCGCCGGCTACACCCTGCAGATCTTCCTGGATTTTTCGGGGTACTCCGACATGGCCATCGGCCTGGGCCGCATGTTCGGCTTCACCTTCATGGAGAACTTCAACTATCCGTACATCTCCAGGTCGATCACCGATTTCTGGACCCGCTGGCATATCTCTCTTTCCACCTGGCTGCGCGACTTCATTTTCCTGCCGGCCGCCTATGCCATCTCGCGCCGCATCCGCGGCGATCGCCTGCTCGGCATCCGCGTCGACTCCTGGTGCTATTACCCGGCCATGCTGCTGACCATGCTTCTCTGCGGTCTCTGGCACGGCGCCGCCTGGACCTTTGTCGCCTGGGGCCTCTATCACGGCCTGTTCATCATGCTGGAGCGCCAGGCCCTGAAAAAACGCCTGAAACGCCTCGGGCCCCCGTTGCAGGGTGCCTACGCCATGCTGGTCGTATCCTTCGGCTGGGTGTTGTTCCGGGCCGCTGACTTTGCCCAGGCCGCCGCCTTTTGGCGCGCCATGCTCGGTTTCGGCTCCGGCGACAACCGGGAATTCCACCCGGCGCTCTACGCCGATGCCCGCCTGGTCGTCACCCTGCTCTTCTCCATTCTGGCCGCGCTCCCCCTGTTCCCCGCCCTGCAGTCCGGTTACCTGAAGCTGCGCTCCGCCAGCAGCGGCGCCGTGCGCGTCGGGCTGCAGGCCGGCGGCCACGTGCTGACGCTGGCTTTCTTCGCTTCCGTGCTGCTGGCCAGCGTCATGGCCATGGCCGCGGCGACCTTCAATCCCTTCATTTACTTCAGGTTCTGAGATGATTCCGCCCAAAGCGAACGAAGTGACCGGCTGGCGGCAGGCGCTCCGGCTGCTGCTCGCTCTCCGGGCAAGTCCCGGCCTGCCGCTGCTGTTCCTGCTGGCCATCTTCCTGCCGCTGGCCGACATGGCCTTCCACCCCCGCCGCCCGGCCACGACCCTCGAAAACCGTCAACTGGCCGCCAAGCCGGATTTTTCCTGGCAGCAGCCTTTGGATTACCTGAAGAAGTACGAGGCCTACTTCAACGATCACTTCGGCTTTCGTCCCCGGCTGCTGCGGGCTCACAACCGGTTGCTCTACAGGCTTTTTCACGCCGCGCCGTCGGAAAAGGTGATCATCGGCCGCCGGGGCTGGCTATACCTCGGCCGCGGCGCCTATTTCAACAACGAGATCGACTATTTCCGGGCCAGCAAGCCGTTTTCGCTCCAGGAGCTGCAAAAATTCAAGACGGTCCTGGAGCAGCGCCGCGCCTGGCTGGAACGCCGGGGCATCCGTTACCTGTTCATGCTGGCCCCGAACAAGAGCACGATCTATCCCGAGTACATGCCCGCGGCCTACAACAGGGTCCATGAACGGTCGCGCATGGACCAGCTCCTCGACTTTCTGTCCCGCCATTCCGACGTGGAGGTCCTGGACCTGCGCCCGGCCCTGCTGCGGGAAAAGCGCAGGATGCGGATCTATCACAAGACCGACACGCACTGGAACGACCTGGGAGGCTACCATGCCTACCGTGAGATGATCCGGCACCTGCAGCGCCACTTCGCGGACATCCAGCCCCTGTCCCGCGGCGATATCACGATCCGCCCGGTTGACGGAGAGGGAGGGGACCTGGCGATCATGCTCGCCCTGCAGCAGGACCTGTTCCGCGAATCCCGCATCCAGGTCAGGCCGAAGGCCCGGTTCCGGGCCCGCTCGGCTGCGCCGACCCCGGGATTCCGCCCCAGGGCTCCCTGGGTGCGCCTGACCGCGGTCGAATGCGCCGGCGGCCGGATCCCCGCGGGGGTCATGGTTCGCGACTCGTTCGCCAGGCAGCTGCATCCCTTTCTTTCCGAGCATTTTCAGCGCATCGTCTACATATGGGACTGGGAACTGCGCTTCTTCACCCAGGTGATCGAAAGGGAAAAGCCGCGGATCGTCATCGACCAGATGGCCGAGCGCTCCCTGCTGAGCATCCTGCCCGAAAATCCCGGAGAACTCGCCGCGGCGGCCCGGCGCCCGGATGGAGGCCCGAGCCTCAATCCACGGTGATCGACTTGGAAACGTTCTTGGGCACGTCGGGATGGACGCCGTGGTTCTCGATGCGGGCGCGGTTGAGGTACTTCATCTTGGCCACCGACATCTTCAGCGCCAGAAGCTGCAGCACCACCGCCGCCTGGAAAACGAACAGGTTGCGGTCGCCGCTGGCGGGGATCTTGATGTACCTGCAGAAATAGTCCTGCAGGCCGGCCGGTTTCCCCTCCAGCGCCCTGGCCAGGTCGGCGTTCTCCTCGGCGATCAGCACCACGTCGGCGCCGCGGATCTTGTGCGTGTGGATCTGCGAGATGGTGATGCGGATGTCGCGTTCATCGGGCGGACAGACGAAGACCAGCGGATAGTTGGAGAAGTATTTCTCGGCATTGACCTGGTCATGAAAGCGGCGGCTCAACTCCCGGTCGTGGCCCGCCGCGCTTGCGGCATCCCCGCCGCGATCCAGGATGTCGGCAGCCATGTCGCTGAACTTGAAATCGCGGACACGGCTGAGGAATCGTTCGGCGGTCCGTTCGCCGCCCCCTGCCTGGCGGCCAAGGCCGGCGACCAGGTCGCGGCAGAATTCCGCCATGTCGGCGAGCAGGCTCTCCATGTCCATGAAGGAATACAGGGTATTCTTGCCCAGGATGGTGTTCGGCCCATGCTTGAACTCGGCCGCATCGTAGCCTTCGGCATGGTTCAGCACCACCTCGCGGATCTTCAGCGCCCCCTCGCGGGCCAGCCCGATCAGCGAGGTCCCCAGGATATGGATCGACGGCTTGAGGAAGAACTGCAGCATGACCGCGGTCACGTCCTCCTCGCAGGTCTGCAGCGTGTATTCCACGAGGTGGCGGATGCTCTCCAGCTTCTGCGCCGGCGGCGGCGCCTGCGGGTCCAAACCGGCGGCCAGCAGGAAGAACAGGGCCAGCTGGGCGCTGAAGGACTTGGTGGCCGCCACGGCGATCTCGGGGCCGCAGAGCAGCGGCAGGAAAAAATCGGCCTTTTCCTGGGGAATAGTGGAATTTTCGTTGTTGACCACGGCGATGATGCGGACATCGCCGCGGAATTTTTCCCGGGCCTGGTTGAGGATGTCGACCAGGTCCTTGGTTTCCCCCGACTGGGTGATGGCCACCAGCACGTCGCCGGGACGCAGGCTGTTCATGAATACGGAACGGAACAGGTCGGGATTGCAGGGGACGATGGCCAGGGAGGTCAGGTTGTTGAAGAAGTAGCCGGCGATCAGGGCGGCGTGGTAGGACGTGCCGGAACCGATGAAGAAGACCCGGCCGCCGCTCAGAAAGCTTTCGCGGAACAGGGCCACCGCCTTGTCACGGTAGCGGATGACCTTGCGCTTTTTTTTCCAGATGACGATCAGGTCCAGGGTGAACAGGGCGAGGTCGTGCTCCTCCCCGAACTCGCGCAGTTCGCGCAGCAGCTGGGCCTCGTCGGAAGAAAAGAACGCCGGCGCCTCGCTCGCTTGCGCCTGGGAGCGCAGGGCGCCGATCTGGCGGGCGATGGCGCAGAAAGCCGGCCCGGCTGCGATGCGCAGGAATGCTTCCCTGAGCTGGCGGCGGTCGAATATGGCGTATAGCTTGAGCAGCTCGAAAACGATCTCCTTGCAGTCGCGCACCCGGCCCTCGAACACGGAAAAATACGGCGCCTCCCAGTCCTGGGCGAAATAGTAGCGGCGCATCATGTCCAGGTTGGCCGGGGTGGAGGCGATCTCCTGTTCCATGAAGAAATGGTACTTGGGCTGCAGGGCGATGTCGGCGATGTTCAGCTTCGAGCGCTTCAGGCCCGGCGTGCTGCGCCGGCCGTCGGCCAGGGAAAAAACGAAGTATTCACCGGTGCTGAAATAGATCCCCTGCCCCTCGACCAGCGGGATCAGGAAGCGCGTCTTGGCCAGCACCGAGGTGAGGTCGGAGGAGACGAGGATGAAATCGCCGTCCTCGTCGCTGCCCTTGCCGGCGTACAGGGACGAGCCGGCCTTCACCGCGAAGACGCCCTCGATGTCCGGGGCGGTGATGCAGGCGGCGTAGGATCCGACGGCCTTCTGGTTGGCGCGCAGGATGGCCTGCAGCAGGTCGTCGACGCGGCTGGCCGCCGTGTGTTTCCGGCGCCGGGCCAGCTGCTCGTGGTAGAAATGCTCGACCAGATGCACCAGCATCTCCCCGTCGTTGTCCGAAACGATGCGGTGACCCGCGTCGGCGAGGAATTCCTTCAGGCTGTCGGTGTTGGATATGTTGCCGTTGTGGGCGCCCACCAGGCGCGTGCGGCAGCTCACCTCGTGGGGCTGGGCGTTCTCGTCGGTCACCGCGCCATAGGTGGCCCAGCGCACCTGGCCGATGAACTTGCAGCCGCTCAGCTTCTCCAGGTCGAGCTCATGGATGACGCGCGAGGGCGAACCCACCTTCTTTTTCAGGGTGACGACGCCGTCCTTCCTAAAAAAGGCGCCGCCCGTCGAGTCGTAGCCGCGGTACTCCAGCTTCTTCAGCAGGAAGGAACCGACCTGGCCCAGCCGCTCGCTGTGCTTCCCGTAGACGATGCCCACCACTCCGCACATGGTCGTTCCCTGCCGCGCTCAGCCGCCGCCGCGCCGGTTCGCGGCTACCATTTCTTGCGCTTCCAGAAGAACAGGAAGCCGACGGCGGACGAGAGGGCCAGGCCCAGCACGATCCAGAAGGCCGCTGTAGCGCCGTGCGCCAGCGGCAGCTTGACGTTCATGGAAAAGATGCTGACCACCAGGGTCGGCATCATGATGGTGATGGTGATGATGTTCAGCGTCTTCATCAGCACGTTCAGGTTGTTGCCCACGATCCCGGCCCGGGCGTCCATCAGGCTGGAGAGGATGTTGGAATAGATCTCCGCCTGCTTGTAGCACTGGTTGTTCTCGATGATGATGTCGTCGAGGAACTCCTGCGTGTCGCCGTCGATGCCGATGCGGGCGGCGTTGTTGCGGATCTTCTCGATGACCATGGTGTTGGAGTTGATGGCGTTGAGATAGTAGACCAGGCTCTTCTCCAGGATGAAGAGGTTGAGCAGGTACTTGTTCTCCATGGAGGCGTTGATCTTCTGCTCCAGGGAGTCGGAGAGCATGTTGATGATCTTCAGGTGCTCGACGAAGTGGAAGATCGAGCGGTAGAGCAGCGACAGCATCACCTTGGGCAGCGACAGCCCGCGCACGAACGGCTTGCCTTCGAACAGCGGGATGTCCTCGGCCAGCAGGATGACCAGCCGGTCCCTGAACAGGAACATGCCCAGGGAGGAGACGCGGAACAGGAAATTGTCGCAGGCGGCGTAATTCTTGGGCCGCTTGTAGATCAGGGCGACGTGCTCCGGCTCGAACTCCAGGCGCGAGAGTTCGTCGGGGTCGAGCGAGGAATTCATCGTGTGCTCGTCCAGCTTCAGCCCGTCGACCAGGAATTTTTTTTCGGCATCGCTGGGATTGACATAGACCAGTATCGGGCTCTGCTCGTTCTGGCTTTCCACGATCTTGCCGTCGGCCAGCTCGTATTTTCTCACCACGCCGCCACCTCCCTTGCCCGGAGAACGCATTGGATCACGACATCCGCTGCAACGGGGACCCATCTTTCGGACATTCATTATACCAGCATTCCCGCCGGCTGTCGAGGCAAAAAAAAGGGGCGGCGACGGCGCCGCCCCGGGAGTGGAGAAAGGAGAATGCGTTATTTCTTTTCTTCAGCGGCCTTCTGGCATCCTTCGTGCTTCGCCTCACGGCCATGCTTCATGCCGCAGCCGGCCTTGGCCTCCATCTTCTTTTTGTCCATCCCGCAGCGACCATGGCCGTGCATCATGGCGCCGCCCATGCCACAGCCCAAGCCGCAGCCCATTTCGCCGAGCTTGGCTTTCTGCTCGGCGGTGAGCAGGGCGCGGACTTCCAGGCGGTGGGCCAGGCCTTTCTTCATCATGTCGGCCTTCATCTTGGCGGCCTCGTCGATCTTGGCCTCGACCTTCTTGAGGTCGACCGGCTCCTTCATCAGGCCCTGCATCTCGGCGTGCAGCTTTTCCATGCCGGCCTTGGCCGCGACCATCAGTTTCTGCTGCTCGGCATGCAGCTTTTCCAGCTTGCCCTTCTGCTCGTCGGTCAGGTTGGGGATCGCTTTCAGCATCATGCAGCCCTGGCCCATGGCGCAGTCATGGCCCATCATCTTTTTCTGTTCGCCCTGCTTCTGGCAGCCGGCAGTGGCCTGCTTCTGGCAATCGGTCGCAGCCTGCAGCGGCGCGATCGCGACCATGGCGACGAAAGCCGCCAGGACCAGCACTTTGAAGATTGTTTTGTTTGTCATCGGGTAAAACCTCCTTTTTAAGTTTACCTTTTTATATCACGGGTTACTCTGTACCCACTGGTGTATTCACGCATGCGCTCCCGGCGGACGCTGCCATTGGCGGGCAGGCGGCTTCGCTGCCCAGGTTCGGGCAAAGCCCCCGCTCCAGGTACCCTTCGAACTTGCGCATCTGGGCCGGGGAAAAATGGCCCTTCATCTTCAAGGAATGGAGAATGAATACTTTTTCGATCGCGGCCTGCAGGCGGGAAATATCATCCAAGGCGGAATCCAGTTCAACCTGGGGGACTTCGCCTTTCCTCAGCAGCATGAGCAATTGCCGGCGCTTCAGGCGCAGCTGATCCTGCAGCGGCCGGATCTGCGCCAGGACCTGCTGGCGTTCGCTTTCCATTTGCCGCGCCTGCCTGGCGTTCAGGCCGAGATGGCGCTTCATGGGGCTGGCCTGCCAGCCGGAGCGGGTGGCGATGTTCCCGGCCGCTCGACCGGGAACGATCTTCGGCCAGGCCCAATGCAGCAGGAAGCCGATGTTGACGCCCAGCGAGACCACGAGCAGCAGGGGCAGGATCCAGCGCTTCATCGGATCTCCCCCTGCAGCAGGCGCTCGTAGACGGCGCCGAACGAATCGCCGGGCAGGTCGGCGAAGGCGTCGAGGTTCAGCGCCTGGCTGAGTGCCGCGGTCCCGTTCGCCGGCACGCCGCTTTCCAGCCGGGCGCCGAGAAACAGCCCGAACAGGGCCGAGAAGACAAAAACCAGGAGAGCGGCCGCGCGCAGCAGGGCCGGGCTGACGAACACGGCCGGGAAAGCGAGCAAACCGCCGCGCGCAGACGCGGACGCGACCCGGGCCGTCACCGCGGCTTGCAGGCCGGGGCCGGGCTCGAGCGCGGGGGATGCGGCGACCAGGCGCTGCAGCCAGGATTGCTCTTCCTGCCATTCGCGGCAGGAAGAACAGGACTGCAGATGCGCGGCCAGTTTCTCCTGCAGCGCCGGGGACAACCGGTCATCCATGGCCAACGAACTGTACCTTCTTGCTTTTTGGCAACGCATTTTCATGTCCTCCCCTTTAGACAGGGTGCTTGCGAAAAACTTGCGCTCACAACTCCCCCTTTTGCCGCAACGGGCGCAGGACGGCGGCCAGGTTCTGCCGCGCCCGGAACAGGAGCGATTCGACGGACGCCAGCGAGACGCCCATGGCCGCGGCGATCTCCTCGTACGACTTGTCCTCGAAACTGGCCAGCGCCAGGGCCAGGCGCTGCCGCGGCGGCAGCGAGGCCAGGGCTTCCCGCAGCCTGGCTTCGCGCTCGGAAGCGACCATGCCGTCGGCTGCTTGCGGGCCCCCGGCTTCCAGTTCCCCGTTCAGGGAGACGGGGTCCGGCCGCGCCTTGGCCCTTTGGCGATGGTTCAGGCAGGAGTTGACCGCCACGCGGTAGAGCCAGGTGGAAAAGGCGGAATCGCCGCGGAAGGTGCGGGCGCTGCGCCAGGCCTTGAGAAAGATCTCCTGGACCAGCTCCTCGGCGTCCTGGCGGTCACGGGTATATCGATAGGCCAGTTGGAACACCCGTCCCTGGTGGCGCCCGACCAGCTCGGCAAAGGCGCCCTGGTCCCCGGCGGCGGTCAGCGCGAGGAGATCCCGGTCGGTTTTTTCCATGCTACGGGGTATTCCCCGCTGCCGGGGACGAGGCAGTGACTGGACACAACATGATCTGCATCTTGATTAGACAGCCCGGGCGCGGATTCCTTGCGCCGCGCCCCTAGTCTATACGAAAAATCGCCGGGCGGCCAACATTTTCGCAAATTCAGGCGTTAGTGATACAATGCCTCCATGCAGCAGAAAATCCTGGAGATCAAGAACCTGAGCAAGAGCTACGGCGAGACCGTCGCCCTGGCCAACTTCAGCCTGGACCTGGGAAAGGGGGAGGTGCTGGGGCTGCTCGGCCCCAACGGCGCCGGCAAGACCACCCTGATCTCGATCCTGTCGGGCACCCTGCGCGGCTTCAGCGGCGGCGTCGCGTTCAAGGGACAGGACCTGTTCGCCGATCGGAATTTGCGCAACCTGATCGGCATCGTACCGCAGGAGATGGCGTTCTACGAGGAGCTGAACGCCATGGAGAACCTGATGTTCTGGGGCGGCCTGTACGCCATCCCGGAAAAAGAATTGAAAAAGCGGGCGCAGGAGCTGCTGACAGTGGTGGAACTGGGCGCCCGGGCCAGGGAGCCGATCAAGAAATTCTCGGGCGGCATGAAGCGGCGGCTGAACATCGCCATCGGCCTGATCCACAAGCCCGAGCTGCTGCTGCTCGACGAGCCCACGGTGGGCATCGACGTCCAGGCCAAGGTCAGCATCCTGGACATCATCCGCGACGTCGGCCGGCAGGGCACAGCGGTCGTTTTCACCACCCACCAGCTTGCCGAAGTGGAGCAGGCGTGTTCGCGCATCGCCATCATGGACAAGGGCACGATCCTTGCCCAGGGCACGCTCGCCGAGCTCATCCGCATCGTCGGCGAAAAGGAGATCGTCGAGGTCAGCGGCGAGTTCAGCGCCGACGCCTTCTCGGCGATCATCCGCCAGTCGGACGGCAACGGCATGGAGATCCTTTCGGTGGCCGACAACCAGGCCCACCTGGCGTTTGCCGATTCGCAAGCCATCCCGGCCATGATGCAGCACCTGTTCGGGCACCACCTGCCCATCAGCGACCTGAAGATCAAGTCGCCCAACCTGGAGGCGGTGTTCCTCAAGATGACCGGCAGGAGCCTGCGCGATTGAGCCGCACGACGCTGATCATCAGGAACGACATCAAGCGCCGCCTGAAGGCGCCCATGGCCACGATCCTCTTCCTCATCATCCCGCTGGCCATGACCGCCGTCATCGGCATGGTCTTCGATCCCGGCGCGGACAACCGCACGAAGCTGCCCCCGATCCGGCTGCTGGTGGTGGACAACGACAAGGACCTCGCCGCCAAGTTCCTGCTCGGCGCCCTTGACCAGAAGGAACTCAAGGACATGTTCCAGGTGACCCTGACCGACGCGGCGGCGGGCGAGGCGCTGATGCGCAAGGGAAAGGCCTCGGCCATGCTGGTCATCCCCGAGCGCTTCAGCGACGACCTGGCCGACCAGAAGCCCACCGCCCTGGAGGTGGTCAGGAACCCGGGCGAGGAGTTCCTGCCCGGGGTGGCCGAGGAATTCGCCGCCACCCTGGCCGTCGGCTTCTCGGGCCTGGCCCAGGTCTTCGCCGGGGAGCTGAAGGTCATCAGAAGCGTGCGCAACCTGTCGCTCGAATCCGTCACCATCGCCGACATGACGCCGTTTTTGGAAACGGCCCGGGCCAAGATCATCGCCCTCAAGACCTACCTGTCCCCCATGCTGCTGTCCGTCGCCGCCACCACGACGAAGAAGCCGGGACAGGAGAACCGCCCCTCCGGATTCAACATCTTCTCCTATATCTTCCCGGGCATGCTGATCATGTTCCTGCTGTTCATCGTCGAGCCCTCGCTGCGCGAGATCCAGAACGAGCGCGCCGACGGCAAGACCCGGCGCATGATGTTCTCGCCGCTCACCGGTCGCGAGTTGGTCACGGCGCGCATCTTCAGCGGCTGGCTGCTGGGCGTGCTGGTCTCGCTGCTGGCCATGGCCGCGGGCACGCTGCTCTTCGGCATCGACTGGGGGAACCTCCTGCTGCAGCTGGCCCTGGTCGCGGCCGCCTGCTTCTGCTGCGCCGCCCTGTTCGCCATGCTCAACGCCTTCTTCAGGAACAAGAACCAGGCCGGGGCCTTCGCCAGCCCGATCATCCTGGTGTTTTCCGCGTTCGGCGGCAGCATGCTGCCGCTGGAGCAGCTGCCGGCGGGCATGCGCTGGATCGGCGGGTTCACCGTCAACCACTGGTTCATCACCGGCTGCCGGAAAATCATGGACGGTCATGCTCCCGTCGCGTCGCTCGCGGTGCTGGCGGCGGCGGGCCTGTTTTTCGCCGCCATCGCCATGGTCGCCCTGCCGCGGCGGCTCGACGCCTGAGGAAGGAATATGAAAAAGATCTGGCATATCGGCCGCCTGGACCTGAAGCTGATGGTCAGGGACAAGGCCTTCTTTTTCTGGATACTGGCCTTCCCCCTGGTCTTCATCCTCATCTTCGGCAACCTGTACCAGGGGAGCAAAACCGACGCCAAGGCCTCGCTGACGGTGCTCAACCAGGACACGGGGAAATGGGGCGACTATTTCATCGCCAAGCTCAAATCGCCGGGCATCGAGCTCAGCGTCGTGACGACGCCCCCCGGCGAATACTTCCGCATGCTGGTCATCCCGGCCGATTTCTCGCAACAGATCGAAAGGAAGGCATCGCAGAAGCTGCAATTCAAGAAAGACTCGCAGGCCGACCTCAAGGCCGGCGCCATGGCCGACACCAAGATCGCGCAGGCCATCGTCAAGCTGCTGGCCGAGCTGGTCATGTACGGCGACCGCGACCTGAAGGATTTCTTTGACTCCCGCAGCCCCTACCGCGACCTGGTCACGGTGCGCTCGCGCCTTCCCGAGGGCACGATCGCCAAGGTCCCCTCCGGGTTCGACCACACCATCCCCGGCATCCTGGTGCAGTTCGTGATGATGATGGTGCTCATTTACGGCGGCATCTCGGTGATGGAGGACCGGAAAAAAAGGGTGCTGGCGCGCATTCTCTATTCGTCGGCATCCTACGCCGAGCTCTTCGGCGGCAAGTTCCTGGGGCGGCTGCTGATGGGACTGCTGCAGTCGGCGATCCTGGTCGGGGCCGGGCTGCTGTTCTTCCGCCTCAACCTGGGCAACATCTGGATTTCAGCGCTGAACATCCTGGTATTCGCCGCGGCCATGGCCTCCCTGAGCATCTTCGTGGGCTCGGTGCTCCGCAGGGAGGAAGTGATCGTCGGCGTCTCGGTGCTGGCGGCCAACATGTTCGCCGCCCTGGGCGGCTGCTGGTGGCCGATCGAGATCGTGCCGCCCGCCTTCCGCGCCCTGGGCATGGTCTCCCCCGCATGGTGGGCCATGGACACCTTCCACCAGGTCATCTTCTTCGCCAAGGGCCTGGAGACCGTCTGGCCTAACTTCCTGGCGCTGCTGGCCTTCGCCGCCGTCTTCACCGCCCTGGCCCTGCGCTTTTTCAAGGTCAGCGAATAAGGGAGCAGTTGCACATAAAGGTATACTCTAATCGGCTGTCAGGGGTTGTTTCCGTTAGGCGTCATGCTAGGGTCGGTTAATTTATTTGTTGACATTTTCCTTGAAGGGTCATAGACTATATCCTGACACATTTTGTAATGAGAGGGTAAAATGCCAAGTCAACGCATTGGTTATGTCAGGGTCAGCAGTTTCGATCAGAACCCCGAACGGCAGCTGGAGAATGTTTCTCTCAATAAGGTCTTTACCGACAAAGCCTCGGGCAAGGATACCAAGCGGCCTGAGCTTGAGGCGCTCCTTGCCTTCGCTCGTGAGGGAGATACTGTTGTTGTGCACAGCATGGACCGCTTGGCGCGAAATTTGGACGACCTGCGGCGCCTGGTCCAAATGCTGACCAAACGCGGGATCCGGATCGAGTTCGTCAAAGAAGAGTTGCATTTCACCGGCGAGGATTCGCCCATGGCAAATCTGTTGCTCTCGGTAATGGGCGCCTTCGCTGAATTTGAACGGGCTTTGATCCGCGAGCGCCAGCGCGAAGGAATCGCCCTGGCCAAAAAACGTGGTGCGTACCGTGGCCGCAAGAAAGCGCTATCGCCTGAGCAGGTAGCCGATCTGCGCCAGCGAGCCGCTGCCGGCGAACAAAAAGCCGCCCTTGCCCGCGAGTTTGCCATCAGCCGCGAAACCTTATACCAATACTTGAGAACGAATGACTGATAATGCCACAAACACAACAACAGAGTGTCTATTTCCGCGATCTAAAGAACTGCGTCAGTCTGAATGCGGAAAAGAAAAAGTAATAGTGAAAGACCAGGCACCAATATCCATTAGTGAGCATTAGCTTCGGGATGTTTTCCTAGTCACCAACCAATTAGCAAGTTCTCGAATGTCTGTAAATACAGCGACTCCATACTTGTTGGCTAATCTAGTCTGCTCAATGGCATGGGCCCAAAAGCGTTCAACCACAACTGCTTTGCAATAGGGTACTGCCGATACAAGATATTGTATATCCCCTACGTCATTGCTAGCTATCTTCCGTGACCACTGACGGTCACGATAAATGGTCATTTCACAGTCGACGTCCAATGAAGGAACGCTTTGCCAAAACTTAGAGAGACCTCCAACTCCAAGTGCAATAAAATCATCGAACACCTTTCCAACTTTCATTAAAGCCTTATTAATGCTTTCTTGAAAATCGCATGTGTAGCCTGCATATTGTGCTCGCCGATGCATCTCTATTGGATAGGAGTGTCGGATCGCTCGAAGATCTTCTACAGCCTTCGCATTCCTATCATTCAGGTTCTTGATATATGTCTTTTGTCGATTTCGGCCATCCTCATTGGGGAATGTTAGTAACTTGTAAAGATGTCCAGGTTGTGCCGTGATATTTTTCAAAAATTCAATTGCAAGGTTCGATGGAAGAGCCGGCCATCCCTCACCCACTTTTGGATTGATACCGAATAGGTAACCACGGCCAACTACCTCAAGAGGTTTAAAAACTATTTCGGGGGCAAATATCTTAAACACTGCACGTTCGATCTCAAGCGAAATCAAATCATTCCACGCAGTGAAAAACCAACTCTGACTAAACCGCTCATAAACTTCGGCAAGTCTTGTGCGGCGCTTAGAAGAATCATTACGAGTATGTTCTATAAGATGAAGAAGATTCAGTGGGAAACGAGCTTCCCCATTAAGAATGTAATTATATAGATCATCTGCGACCTCTTTATGACATGGCTTGTGTGGGGAACCCCAATATGACTGAGCGAGATAAATCCAGTGATTCTGATCAAGGAAAACAGTTATGGGTTTTCGCATATATGGTCATTAGAATAAAAGTGACCATTATAGTTGTCAAGATAAAAATGCTTTTAGTAAAATATCATTTATTTATTACTTCCTGATTAAATATCTATTAATCTAAAAAAAACTTTAGAGAACTGAGTCTTCCTACATAGAGTTAATATTAGTTGCAGTGATATATGCGATGGAGTATTATTGGTAGGTTTCTGAGCAGAGGGTTATTTGTTATTGCGAATATTTATAAGAATAAGAGAAATGCAATGAACAAGCCCCGCCCTTCTATCTTCCGCGATGCGCTCCAAATATCTAGCGAATGTATCGCTGCAATGAATGAAGAAGACCTTAACAAACTCATGACTCAACTCCTCATAGCCCAAGCTTATAGATGTGATTCCCAGCTTAATAAAATCTGCGTAAATACCGAAGTGAAAGCCAAAGATGATGGATGTGATGCTTGGTCCCCAAAGCCCAAGATAAATGATCGTTGGCTTGGCAATACGGTTACGTGCTGGCAATTTAAAACAAGGAAAGCTGGGAACCCTGCCCGGCTCAAAGGTGAGGTCACCAAACCTATCCCCAAAAAAACACTGGCTAATGGCGGTCGTTTCGTCGTTGTAACTAGTGGCTCGACAAATGGCAAGAAAGGAGAGGCCGATCGACTTGCAATTTTGATCAAAGAGGCGAAAACTGCAAAGCTCCCTACTTCTCGAATCGAAGTAGTTGGTAGCGAACGACTTGCCATTTGGTGCAATCAGCACCCTGCTATCGCCGCATACTGGTCTGGAAAGCCCAGTGGACTTTGGACTCTCGAAAGCTGGATGAACTCAGATGAGCATCAAGTCCCATGGCAGGCAGCGGCACCAATCCATTCAGAGATTGTTGCCCGACGAGCTGACCTTGACTTTGCATCCAGGGATATCCTCCATCTCCACATTCAGGGCCCCCCGGGTGTTGGGAAAACCCGATTTGCGCTCGAACTCTGTCGTGAGGCGGCCTGGAGTAGTACTGTGATTTATATTCCCCAAGTTGCAGATATTCGTTTGAATGAGTTGATTGATTGCTCGGTAACTGACGAGGGTATCCGTCTCATTGTAGTTGCCGATGAAGTTCAATCAGAGCAACTCCAACTATTGCGAGCTTCAGTCGGTCGGGGTAATGGACGCGTTAGGCTTATCACAGTGGGACATTGCTCAACCCCAGATTCTACACGTATCCCTACCTTGCCCGTCAAACCACTTGATCATCAGCTTATGGAAAAGGTAATCAAAGGTTGGTACCAATCGATGCCGCCGGAACATATCGACTTTGTTGCACGTTTCGCGGATGGGTACGTCCGTCTTGCTCGATTGGCGGCTGACGCTGTTTATCGAAACCCAACCATGGATGTGCGGGGGTTACTTAATCAAGATGATATTCGCTCATTTCTAGATAGAATGCTCGGATCAACAACCCGAAGCCACCTTTATGTCGTGGCGGTTTTGACTAAAGTAGGTTGGACTGATGATAAGCAGGTAGAAGGTGAAGCGATTGCTCGTCATTTTGATATGGAATGGAATTCAGTACGAAGTAGTATTGAAGAGTTCCATCGTCTTTATGGCATTGTGCCACGTGGTGGACGTTATCGATATATATCACCTTCTCCCTTGGGAATCTACCTTGCAATCGAAGCTTGGAATACCTTCCCCGATCAAATGAAGTCTTTACCTGATGTGTTACCATCGGATGAATCCAAGGATTCGTATTACGATCGCCTGAAATCCATCGCAAGCAATTACCATGCTCGAGAGTTTGCTCGGGAGGAGTTAACTTTTTTTTTTCAAGCTAAAGACTTTGTAAGCGATCGCGCAGTTCGTCGTTGGGCTGCACTATCTGCCGCAGATACTGTCAAGGCTACACACAACATCCTAGAGGCTCTTATATATTCGAGTCTTGAAGATCGGAAGCAAATTGCGGGTCAAGCTAGAAGGATAATTGTCTGGACGCTCGTCCGATTAGCATGGAATACCTCTTCATTTCATGACGCAGTTATGGTTTTAGCTTTGCTTGCTGAGGCTGAAAATGAGACATGGGCAAACAATGCTACGAGCGAGTTCATTGCTAAATATAATATATTTTTAAGTGGAACTGCCGTTCCATATCTTGATCGTTTATCTGTTCTTGATGAGTTATTTGCATTGAAACGACCATCGCTATTAAGCCTTGTGATTAGAGCCCTTGCCCAAATAGGCAACAAGCAAGCCTTTAGAATAGTTGGTGGTCCTGCGTCTGATGAGCTGCCCGAAATAGAGTGGCAACCGAGGAATGGACAAGAATATTTTGAGTGTGTGAAGTCTGCTATTTTAAGGCTGAGTGATATTGCAAAAATCGGAGAAACAAAGATTTTGGTTGATTTAATTGACGCAGTAGATAAATTATCAATGATGCTGCTCGAATCTCAACTGAGGGCGTTAATTATTGGTTTCTTTGAAGCAATTCGCGGAGCCTATCCAGAAGCCAGAGAGCCTATAAGAAAAATAATCGCTGGCATAATTCTTCACGAAAAAAAATACTGGAAGAAGCTTTCAATCGGAGATTTTGGCAAGCTTGAGTCGCTGCACTCTCAATTCGAAGATTCCTCATTGGGAGCTCGACTTCAGCAATATGTTGGAATTGCTTTTGGGGAAACGAAAGAACAACCTGATTTGAAATCACTCGCAACTGAGCTTCAGTCAATCCCAGAAGCATTAGCAAAACACTGGCCTTGGTTAACCTCAGGCAATGCTGCTGATGCATGGCGACTGGGGAAAACACTTGCTGAAGTAGACTCGGAAGGAAAACTCATATTGATATTTCCTCAGCTTCATGGAACAGGAGACAATCTTCAGTTAATCTGTGGATACATCAACGTCAAGCGACAGGGGCTTGGTGACAGTTGGTACGATGAATGGATAGCCATGCAATTTGAACAAGATCCAAAACCTGTCACACTTTTATTCGAAATTGCAAGAAGTTGTGGTATCACAAATTATTTGGCAAACAAGTTGGCCGAGATATTAAATAGTGTGCAAGTGAGTCCTGAGATTGTTGGTCGGCTGGGATATGGGTATTGGGATGAGAGAATTGCCCATGAAACTGTTGAGACGTTAATCAAGGCAATGGCAGAATCTGGCCATTACGAAACCGCAATTTCGATTTTGGATCATCGAATGAAATGCAAATCAGATGAGATTATTCGATGGAAGCCACTAGCTTTGAAATTAGTAACTACTCCCAAATTAATACGAAGTGGGCATATGGTTACTTATCATTGGGATGAAGTTTCTAAGATATTGATCACAGAAAACCCGGGAGAAATAGCTTCGGCTATTCTTCGCGAACATGCAAATTACACATCCCCCCGTTGGTATATCGAGCATAGCCACTTTGCATTACAAATTTTTCAGTCATGTGCTAAGCAAGCTCCAAATGCAATCTGGCGAGAGATACAACCCTATCTTTCTTCATCAACCGCTGCCAGCAGGTTTAGTATTGGCTTTCCCAAAGGCATAATTCATTTTATTCCAGCAAGTGACATATTTGAATGGATCGAGGAAAAACCTATTGAGCGAGCCTTGATAGTCTCAAAGTTCATAAGTGCAAATTTTTCAACTGATGAGACATTAGCCTCACAACTTCTTGATAAATATGGAGACAATAAGACTATCGCAGATATTTTCTTTATTGATTATGCATCGGGAAGTTGGATGGGGCCAGCATCCTCTCACTGGAATTCCTTGGCAGACAACCTCGATAAAATTGTTAGCCGAACCAAACTTCCAAAGATTAGGAATTGGGCTAGGGTTTCTGCTCTTGCTCTACGAGATAGAGCTAGACGAGAGCAGCGGCGAGAAGAAGAAGAGGAAATTGATGAAAAATAAAAAACGAGTGAGCCCAATCGAAGCTGCCCGTTCGCCCGAAACAGCGCCGGCATTTCCGCCCGAGCAGATCCCCGGCGATTTGTTACCACAGTATGTTTATTATGTTGTTATTTGCGATAGTTTTTGATAATTTCCGATTTTTAAAGAAACTTTCAAGAATTCAGTCATATTTATATTGTGGATCATAATTCAATAAAATCCTATTACGGTTCCCCGGCTTTCAGCCAGGCCTGGCAGAATATTGATTACTTTAATGAAAATCAACTCAATATTTTAACTAAAAAATTCCAGGATTTCTATAAAAAGGCGCCGGGGCCCTGGAGCGCCCGCGTCAGAGGGCGTTACTTTCTCATATTTTTGTTTTTGCGCTATACCGGCGCCCGGATCTCCGAGGTAACGGGCATCAATGACCAGGCCGATGTGGATTATCGTTCCGCTGACGTCACCCTGGCGATCCTGAAGGACCGCGGACTCCTCTGATCCCCTTACCTATCACGAATCAACTTGCCTTAAAATACTTTCTGCGGAAGAAAAGGGCCACGTTGACCAGACCGATCATCACCGGCACCTCGACCAGCGGCCCGATGACCGCGGCGAACGCCACCCCGGAGTGGATGCCGAAAACGGCCACGGCCACGGCGATGGCCAGCTCGAAGTTGTTCGAGGCGGCGGTGAACGACAAGGTGGCCGCGACCGGGTAGCCGGCGCCGATCCTGCGGCTCATGAAAAAGCTGATCAGAAACATGACGACGAAATAGATCAGCAGCGGGATGGCGATGCGCACCACGTCCAGGGGGATCCTGACGATGAACTCGCCCTTGAGGCTGAACATGACCACGATGGTGAACAGCAGGGCGACCAGGGTGATGGGGCTGATGCGGGGAATGAATTTCTCCTGGTACCACTCCCTGCCCTTCAGCCGCAGCAAGGTGAAACGGGAGATCATTCCGGCGATAAAGGGGATGCCCAGGTAGACGAACACGCTCTCGGCGATCTGGCCGATGGTGATGTTCACGATGCTGCCCTTGAGGCCGAAGAGCGGCGGCAGCACGCTGATGAAGAACCAGGCATAGACGCTGAAGAAGAGCACCTGGAAAATGCTGTTGAAGGCCACCAGCCCGGCCGCGTACTCGGTATCGCCTTTGGCCAGGTCGTTCCAGACGATGACCATGGCGATGCAGCGGGCCAGGCCGATCATGATCAGTCCCACCATGTACTCGGGATAGCCGCGCAGGAACGCGATGGCCAGGAAGAACATCAGCAGCGGCCCGATCAGCCAGTTTTGGGCCAATGACAGCAACAGCACTTTCCAGTTTTTAAAGACATCGCCCAATTCCTCGTACTTGACCTTGGCCAGCGGCGGGTACATCATCAGGATCAGGCCGACGGCGATGGGAATATTGGTGGTCCCCACGCTGAACCTGGCGTTGAACGCCGCCACCGCGCCGGGGATCACGTAACCGATCAGCACCCCCAGGGCCATGGCGGCGAAGATCCATACGGTCAGATAGCGGTCCAGGAACGAAAGCCTTTTTGCAGCGCCATCCGTCATGTCACACCTCCATGCTTGTCAAGTGACAGTGTCAGTGACACTGTTTATTTGCCGAGATTTTTTTATGGGCACTGGATGAACCCCTGCGACCAGAGGCAGCCGCCGCAGGCCGGGTGGATGTTGCCGAAGCAATCCTCGCCGTTTTCATCGGGCAGGTCGCAGCTGTTGCAGGTGCTGCAGGGAGCGAAGGAGAACTCGTCGAGTTTGCGCCGGAACGCGCTGTATGCCGGGTCGTGCCAGATGGCGCTCAGGCCGCGCTCGACCAGGGAACCCAGAGTGAATTCGGGCCAGGTGCGGGTGTGGCCGTTGATGCGAAGCGTATGGGCATGGAGCAGCGGCAAACAGGGACCGACGCGGCCGTCCCAGCGCACGCTGGCGCTGCGGCGATGCAGGAAGGGGCAGAGCCCGGTGCGGCCGGCTTGCGGGGAAAACTCAGATACCGCCCCCGGGAACAAGCGGACGACCTGCGCCATGGCCTTCAAGACGCTGCCGTTCGCATCCAGGCGCGGCGACAGGGAGCCCGCGGCCGCTATGGGCTCGAAAAAACTCCGGGCATAGAGGATTTCTTTCTCCATGTCCCATGTGTACGGTTCGACATTGCTGAGCGAAAACCGGGCCGCGCCCAGCCGCCGGGTCAATTCGAGGACGGCCGGCAGGTCGGCGATGTTTCGCTTCATGGCCACGAAAGAGATCCCCAGCTCGGGCTTGGCGCTCCTGGCGTTCAGGCGCTCCAGGTTGGCGATGATCGCGGGCAAGTAATCGCCCAGCCGAACATCAGCGTAACTCTCCGGCGAAGCGCCGTCGATCGAGACCCAGAGGCGATCGAGGCCGGCCGTGATCAGGCGTTCAGCCATGCCATCATCAAGGAGGATGCCGTTGCTGACCAGCTCCACCTCGCTGCCGATCGCCTTGGCCGCTTTCACCATGTCAACGATGCGCGGGTGGCCCAGAGGCTCGCCGAAGCCTCCGAAGAAGACTCCCGGCGGCCCGGGAAAGGCCCCCAGGTCGCCCACGATCATTTCGAACAAGGGGAATTCCATGAACCCCAGCTCCTCTTCCCAGCCGTGGCGCATGCAGGTGCGGCAGTCGAGGTTGCAGCGGTTGGTCGGCTCGATATAGATCTTGTCCAGGCGATCGAAATCGCTGCCGATCAGCGATTCTGTTTCCTCAGACACGCTTCACCCCGGTTCCCTGACCTCGAATTGCCTGTTCTTCAGATAAAACGCCAGCAGGAAGCCGATGGCGATGAAGACGGGGAAGCTGAAAAGGCCGCGCAGCAGCGAGAACTTCCAGCCCAGGAAGCCGACTTCGAACGCCAGCATGGGGATCTTGATGGTGGTGAAGGCGCCCAGGTAAATGAAGACATTGCGCACGCTGCAGCCCTTGCGCCACAGCAGGGCGGCCACCGGAAAAGCTCCATAAAGCGGCCCCGCCTGCAGCATGGCCAGCAGGACGACCCAGAGGATCCCCCATGCTCCCGATCCCGGGCCCAGGTGGCGCATGATCCTTTCGCGCGGGACCCAGACGTCGAACAAGCCGATCAGGATGAACATCAGGGGCAGGATCAGGATCATTTCCAGGAAGAACACGCGGAAGTTCCTGCCGATCTCCATGCCGCCGGCAAAGCGCGTGATCCATGAAATCGCGATAAAAGCGGCGAACACCAGGACGAAGCCGAATTTCTTCAAAAAAACGACCGCCCGGCTTTTCACAGGAATATCCCCATCAGCAAACCGACCAGCAATGCCCCGGCGAAGCTCAAGGCATTGCGCGACAGGCTCACCCGCCAGCCGAAATACTTCGCCTCCAGCGGCAGGGTCAGGATGCCCACCATCATCAGCGTGGTGATGAACACGGCGATGACCCGGTAGGCGACGCCGCTGCGCACCAGGATCGCCCCCAGCGGAAAAGCGATGAAGCCCGGGATCAGCGATATCGATCCCAGCAGGGCGGCGCCGGCGATGCCGGTCCAGCCGGTCCCCTTCCCCAGCCAGGCGGTCATCAGGCTGGCCGGCACGAGATAAAGGAAAACGCTGACCAGGGCCAGGACAACCAGCATGGCCGGCAGGATGTTCAGGAACATCCTGGCCCCTTTTTTCAAGCCGGCCAGCGTTTTGCCACGATCAGCGAGAAACGACAGCAGCAGCGCCAGCGCCGTCGTCAGTGCGAGTTCGATCATGGCTGCGGCTCGGATTTCTGCGCCTGGATCTGCACGCCCAGCAGGCGCACGCCGCCGGTTGTTTTCATCGAGTAGCGGCCGGGACCGCCGACCAGGCAATGTCCCTCGCCCAGTTGGTGCTTTACGCCGCCGACCTCGACTTCGACCTCGCCGCTGACGACATGAAAGATCACCGCGGTCTGCATCCGGCACTCGGGCATGACGCCTTCCGCCGGCAGGGCGACGATCCTGGTCTTGAAGCCGTCGCCGCTGAAAAAGACATTCTTCTCCCTCTGTGCAAAAGGGTGGACCGGCAACGTTTTCAAATCAAATACGGCACTTTTTTCATCCGCCATTTTCAACTCCAGATCATGTAGGCCGCGGCAATGAGCAGCAGCAGGCCGCAGATCTTCTTGATCCGGCCGAGCGCCTTCGAGCTCTCGTTCCAGCGCAGGTAGTTTTCGATCACCCGCGTGAAGGTGCCGGCAAAGACGATCACCGCGCAGTGGCCGACTCCGTAGGCCAGCAGCAGCGGCACGCCGTAGATCAGGCTGGTCGATGACTTGGCCAGAACGATGGCCAGGATCGGCGCCATGTAGGCGAAAGTGCAGGGACCCAACGCCAGGCCGAAAACCAGCCCCAGCAGAAATCCCGCCCAGGCGCCCTTGCCGCGGGCCTTGGCGTTCGCGGCACCGGGCAACTCAAACTTGATGATGCCCAGCAGGTAGAGGCCGACCAGCACGAAAATGCCGGCTACGAGATAGTTGCTCCAGGCGCCGATATCACCCATCATCCGCCCCAGCAGCGACGTGATGACGCCGATCAGGCCGATGGTGACCAGGATACCCAAAGCGAAGGCCAGCGAGATGCGGAAAGCCTTGCGCGTGGTGAGCTTCTCCTGCTGGCTGACGAAGCCGACGATCAGCGGAATGCCGGCCAGATGGCAGGGGCTGAGCAGGATGCTCAATATTCCCCACATGAAAGCACCCAGAAGACCGACCAGAGGGTGACCGTACAGCAGCTGCGTCACCCAGGTGAACAGCGCTTCCAGCACTATTTCACCCCTTTCTGCTTGAGGATTTTGACCAGCTCCTCCTTGGGGAAGAAGCCCTCGTGGCGGAAATATTCCTCGCCCTCTTTATCCAGGAAAACCTGGGTGGGAATGACGCGGATCTTGTAGCTGGCGGCAAAGGGTTCCCCTTCCGGGGTCCAGACGTCGTGAAAGACCACCTTGACCTGGCCGGCGTAATCCTTCTCAATGTCCTTCATGATCGGCTGCATCATCTTGCAGGGGATGCAGCGCACCGAGCCCAGCTCGACAAAGGTGACCAAATAGGATTCTTCGGCCGCTGCCGTACTGCTTTTCTCATCAGCCTTCGAACCAGCAGCGTTGCAACTTACAGAAAGGACTCCAAGCAAAAAAAACAAAATGAACCCGCGGATGAATGTGTTGTTCATTTTCTGCTCCTTGATCATTTGGCCAGCAATTTTTTCATGTCTTCAACGTCCGGCACCTTGCCGGCCACCTTCACCACGCCGTCAACGACCAGCGCCGGGGTGATCATGACTCCGAAAGCCATGATCTGCTGCAGGTCCTTCACCTTCTCAATGTGAAAATCCAGGCTTAACTCGGTAGCCGCCTGGCGGGCATTCTCTTCCAGTTTCCGGCACTTGGGGCAGCCCGTGCCCAAAATTTGGATCAGCATGTTTCCTCCTCGATATGCTTTCTCGCCGCCTCAGATCATCCCGTAAATGAATCCGGCCAGGGTGGACAGGACGACCACCAAAATGATGAAGACCACGGTCTTCTTCAAGCCCATGACCTTGCGCAGGACCAGCATGCTGGGCAGCGACAGCGCCGGCCCGGCCAGCAGCAGCGCCAGCGCCGGTCCCTGGCCCATGCCCGAGCCGAGCAGTCCCTGCAGGATGGGCACCTCGGTCAGGGTGGCGAAGTACATGAAGGCGCCGGAAATGGCGGCGAAGAAATTGGCCAGCAGCGAGTTTCCGCCCACGGCGTCGCTGATCCAATGGGAAGGTATCAGTCCCTCGTGGCCCGGACGGCCCAGCAGCACGCCGGCCACCAGCACGCCGCCGATCAACAGCGGGAAGATCAGCTTGGCGAAATCCCAGCTCGACGTGAACCACTCGCCCCCTTCGCCCTTGTCAAAACTCAGGACCAGCGAAAGGCCGATCACCGCGACGCCGAACGCCAGCAGGGGCTGGCTTGGGAAGAGGAACGCCAGGGCCAGGGGCGGGATGGCGGCGGCGATGACACGTCCGCGCGGCAATCGCAACCAGAAAACCAGGATCGCGGCCAGCCCCAGGGCGGCCAGCCCGGTGATCAGCCATTTGAGCGAATAAACGACCGCGAAAAAGCCCCCGACGCCGCTTGGCTTGCCCCAGTTGGCGAAAACCAGGATGGCGACCAGGGAGAGGAAAAAGAGGGCATTTTGCCAGAGCGGCCGGCCGGCTTCGGGTTCGGGCATGGCCATTTGGACGTTGGCCTTTTCCGTCTCTTCCCTGCGGAAGATGAAATGCATCAGCAGGCCGATGACGATGCTGAAGACGACGGCGCCGACGGCGCGCGCCACGCCGAGCTTCAAGCCCAGCACCCGCGCCGTCAGGATGATGGCCAGCACGTTGATCGCCGGACCGGAATAAAGGAACGCCGACGCCGGCCCCAGGCCGGCGCCCATGCGCCAGATGCCGGAAAACAGCGGCAGCACCGTGCACGAGCAGACGGCCAGGATGGTTCCCGAAACCGACGCCACCCCATAAGCCAGTACCTTGTTGGCCTTGGGCCCAAGGTACTTCATGACCGATTCCTTCCTGACGAATACGCCGATGGCGCCGGCGATGAAAAAGGCCGGGATCAGGCACAGGAGCACATGCTCGCGCGCGTACCATTTGGCCAGGTGCAGGGCTTCCGCGATCGCCTGGTCGAAGCGCAGCGTGCCCACCGGCAGGTAGAACAGGGCCAGGAAGGCGGCGACGATCCAAAGCAATGGCTTCCACTCTTTTTTCCAGTCCATATCGGCTCCTTTTATCGCAGCCGGTTGTTGTCGCTGAATTTTTTGTTCAGGAAAAAGATCACGGCGCCGAACAAAATGGCGGCGGGAATGATCAGGAACCAATGGTTGATGCCCAGCAGGACGGAAATGTCCCCATTCACTTCAGCCGACAAAAACAGGGCCTTGACCGGCTTGAAGGTGAGCGCGTAGATGAAAATGCCGAACGCCATTCCGAAAAGGGCGAAGATTGACTCCTTCTTGCCTTCGCCGATCCTGGCGGCCATGGTTCCGGGACAATAGCCGAGAATTCCCATCCCGGCCCCGAAGATCAGCCCGCCGGCCAGCTTGCCCCAATCCAGGTTCTTCGGCACCACCCGCAGCCAGCCGAGATCCCCCAGCAGGTGGAAGAGGATCATGGAGGAGATCACCGCGGTCAGCATGAATTTCATGATCTTGAAATCCTTCAGCAGCAGCATGCCCATGACGCGGGGATACTTGGTGATGCCGGTTCGGGTCAGGATGAAGCCGAAAAGGAAGCCGACCGCCAGGCCGAACAGTGCCTTGATGATGATCATTGTTTCCCCCCGATCCGCGGATAAAGGATCCTGGCGGCAAGGATTCCCGCCGCAAAGAATGAGATCCCGGCCACCATGCTGCCCAGGGAAAGGTGGGCCCAGCCCTGCAGGATGTTCCCCGTCGTGCAGCCCGAGGCCAGGGCGGCGCCATATCCCAACAATATGCTGCCGGCCAGGACGAACAGCCCTCTCTTCCACAGGCTCGGCCCGTGATGCCGCTTCCACAGGTCGGGAATTCCTTCCGCGGCGAATGTCCCGCTGATCCTGGATGCCGCATAGCCGCCGGCGATCAGCCCGATGACCGTGAAGAACTCGATGAATGCGTCAGGTTTCGTCGCGAAGCGCTGGATGACCGGATTGGCCGCCAGCGCCTTGAAAAGGCCGCCGAATTTTCCCGCCAGGTAGCCAAATCCGGCGGTAATGCCGAACGGATAATTGCGGCCGGCGATGGCTTCAAAAACAAAATAGGAGGCAACGGACAGCAGGGAGACAAGGATCCCCCCCTTGAACCAGTGCCATTCGTTCGAGTGATCCACGTCCATGCTTTCTCCTTTGCGATTCGCCGCTTTTTCGGATCCGCCAGGAATCGCCGCAAATCTCAACAGTCTCAATCTGTCATCCGCAGCAGGAGCAGCCGGCCGGTTTCCAGGCACGGACCGTGATGCTGGCCAGAAATGGCTCCTGGCCCTGCAGCTTTTCGCCGGGCAGGTCGAGAGCCTGCAGCCAGTCCTTCATGATTTCATTGCCATACGGGCTTTCCTTCAGGACCTCCAAAGCGGTGCCGCCGGCATCCCGGATCGCCTCCAGGTATGCTTCCTTGAGCACGGCCCCGGATATGCAGGAAGCGTAGGCGGCCTCGCTGTCACGCAAAAAAGCGGGCAACGCCCGCAGCAGGACGATATCGGAAACCACCAGGCGGCCGCCCGGCTTCAGCGCCCGGAAGATCTCACGGAACACCCGCCCCTTGTCGGTGGAAAGATTGATCACGCAGTTGGAGATCACGATATCGGCCGTGCTGTCGCCGACGGGCAAATTCTCGATCTCGCCCAAGCGGAACTCGACATTGGCCACCGCGTTCTCCGCGGCGATGCGCCGGGCGCGATCCAGCATCTCCGGGGTCATGTCCACGCCAATGACATGCCCTTCCTCCCCGACCTGGCGCGCCGCCAAAAAACAATCGACCCCCGCCCCGGAGCCCAGGTCCAATACCGTCTCGCCGACTTTCAATTCGGCCGGTGCGGTGGGGTTGCCGCAGCCCAGGCCCAGGTCGGCTTCGCCGGGGATGCCTTGCAGCTGGCCGGCATCGTATCCGGAAGCCAGGTCGGGGCAGGAACAATTGCTGCCGCAGCACGAGCCGCCGTCCCTGGCGATCCTCCCGTATTCCTTCCTGACCGATTGTTTTTCATCGTTTTTCATTTTTACTCCTGTTATCGTTAACGCAATGCTCTTGACGCCAAGGGTACGGGCTTGACTTTTCTGCCGGTCCCGGCGCAGGGCCTGCCCGCGCGCCCGAAGGCGCGAAGCCGCTCCTGGTCCTTCCTGGCCTGCCCGGGCGAAATTTTCTCGCTGATGGCCATGAGCAGGAAACGGATGAACATGTCTTCCTCGTTCAGGCGGTAAAGGATCCAGCGCTCCCGGCGCCGGTCGCTGACGATGCCGGCCTGCTTCAGGATGCGCAGGTGGAAAGAGAGCCGCGGCTGTTCCAGGGCCAGGGCGGCCGCGATCTCGCAGACGCACAGCTCGCCGCGCCCCAGCAGCTTCAGCACCCGCAGCCGCGTCTCGTCGGCCAGGGCCTTGAAGATCGTGACGATATCCCTCACGGCTCACCTCTCATATCAAAATTATTTTATGCATTTATTTTAGCGTCAAGATCATTGATTGTCAATATCTTTATTTCTCCGGACTGCATTTTTCCCGACCCGGCGGCGGCGCCCGGATTCAGATCAACTTTATTTTATTCATTGGGTCCGCGGCGGCGAAGCGGCGCCCCGGCGGAAGCCCGCGGCTTGCCATTCCGCGCGATTATGATATAATCGGGCCAAACCCGACCATGAAAGGAGATGCGACCATGGCCAAAGACAAGGACAAGGGCAAGGAAAAATCGAACAAGCCCAAGCTTTCCATCAAGGACAGGAAGAAGAAAAAAAAGGAAAAGCTGGAGAAAAAGAGCGCCGTCATCTGATCCCGGCCGGCTTCCGGCGGCCGCGGAACGCCTGGGCGCTCCGGGCCAACAGTCCACCCTGATTCCGCCTCAATCCATCAGCCTGAGCCGCCACTTCGCGAAATCCTCATAGGCCATGATGACGCGGACGTTCTGGTAGCGGAAGGAGGTCCTCTCCCAGGCGATTTCCCGCCTTTCGCTGCGCAGGTCGATCTTCAGGTAGGGGCGGCGGAAGCGGTAGATCACCAGGAAATCCCCCTCGCGGCACAGGCAGCAGGCGCCAAGCTGCCGCCTGGCGAAACCGCTGATGCGCAGGGTGGCATAGGGCGTGCACTCATCGCTCGAGGGATCGGCCCGCCGCGGGCGGGAACCGCTGAAACGGTTGACCTGCCAGATGATCAGCAGGACCAGGGCGAACAGGGCCGCCATCATGGCCAGCAGCTGGCCCGGCGTCTGCACGACGAAAGGCGGGGTGCGCCGCCGCCAGCCGGCGACCTGGCCGGCCACGTTCGCTGAAACGCGCCGCCCGCCGATCTCCAGGTTCAGGATGAAACGTTCAAAGGCGCGGCGACTGAGGTCGAGGGAGCTCGTCGAGACCATGTCGGCCCAGAAGGTCGCGTCGCCCTCATGGAACAGGCAGGTCATGCGATAGCCCTTGGACTGCCGCTGCAGGACGACCAGGCCTCCGGCGAACAGGTCCAGGTCGGCCCGCAGCGCCGCGCCGGGGAAGTTCTTCCGCTTGAGTACCTGGAAATCCTCGCGCGGCCTGGAGGAGGCGCGGCGGAAGAACCGGAATCTTGCCGGCAAGCTGACGCCCTGCCAGCCGTTTTCGGCGTCGGGCACGGCAACGGGGTCACCGAGCGGAAAGATCGAACGCACCCCCATGATCTCGGATTCCTCGCCCGGGATGTCCAGCCGGGCGACAACGAAGAACACGGCCAGCAAGGGCAGCAGCATGAGTACGGCCAACAGCCCCATCATTCGTTTCCACGTCATGACATCGCCTCCTTACGCCAGCAGCAGCAGCACCAGGAACACGGCGCCGCAGAGGACGGCCAGCGGCCGGGCCGCCCGCCAGCCCGGGTTGGCCCGGCGCAGCACCTGGAAATCGGTGACGTACACGGTCTCGCAGGCCCCGTCGCCCGTGTCGTCGCGCACCGTGCTCGTCCCGCGGCTGAACTGGCTGGCCGGCTGGCTGTAGGACGCCAGGTAGCCCTGGAAACGGACCTGGTCGCCGGGACGGACCCTGAGGATGCGCCGGCGCAGCGCCCGGTCGGCGCTGAGAATATGGTTGTTCGCCAGGTGGCTGGCGGAGAAAAGACGGGCGCTCTCCTCGTCGGCAAAGCGGCACATGCAGGTGAAATCGCGGTTCCAGAACTTCATCTCGCGGTAGACCCCACTGCGGATATTCCGCCCCCAGACCACGCACAGGTCCTTGATGTTGAGGTAATCGCGCCAGCGGCGGTGGGAAATGTCCAGGAACGAATCGCTGCGGTGCTGGCTGACCACCAGCCCGGAAAGCTGATAATGGAAAAGCGGCTTCACGACATAGGCCAGCTTCTTGACGCTGACCTGGAAGGGAGCGGGAAGATCACCGGCGGTCTGCAGCGGCTCCTGGTAAAGCTGGGGAAGGATGGCCGATTCGGGCGGCAGCCGGTCGTCAAAGAGCAGGGCCAGGACCCAGATCAGCAGGCAGGCCAGGAAGCCCAGGCGCAGAAGCTTGCTCCGGGTTCCCGCCGCCCCGGAAATGAAGGCGAGGATATTCTTCTTCCGCCGCGCGCAGGGGGAAGGTGCGTCGGCGACCGGGAAGCGATAGCCGCAGGGGCATTCCCGGCTGTCCGGCGGGCAATAGCACTGGCATTGCGGGCAGTTCATGGTTTTCCCCCCTGGCGTCCGGCATTCTAACCCAAACGGGCGGCCGGCGCAAATTGCAGGCTTCGCACCGGCCGCGGGCGGAAGCGGAGGGAGTGACCGCGATGCCGGATCGCCGTTGCCCTTGAAAAGGCCGCCGATCCGTGTATAATTTCCATGCATGCTATCACCCGCCGCTCGCCGGATCGCCATGCCGGGGGCGCTCCTGTGCGTCCTGTGGCTGCAGACCCTGCATCGGGTCCATCCCCTGGTGATCTGCAAGGATGGGGACGGCGCGAGGATGGAGTGCGCCGACCTGCTCGATCGCTGCCCCTGCCACATTCATGACAAGACCGACGCCGCGATCGCTCCGCGGCAAGAGATCATTATCGGCGAAACGCCGGCCATGCGCGCCGGCGGCGCCGGGCATCGCTGCACGGATACCGCCATCTCCGGGATCTGGAGGGGAAGCCGGGGCATTCAGCCGGCATTCAGCCCAACCGCATCCTCCTCTCCTGCTCTGGAAGCATGGCCGGTCCTGCTGGCGCCGATGACCCCGGCACCCGCGCCGGGGCCCTCTCCGCCTGCAGTCGGGATGGGCAGACATTCCCGGCTTTTCTCCTGGCGCTGCTGATCCAGCGCTCTCCTCCTTCTTTCACGAATCCGCCCACCCAACAAATGAGGAGACGATGATGCAAGCGAAAACCTTTTTTCTGATCATGGCCGCCCTGGGCTTCTGCCTGAGGGCGGAAGAACCCGGAAAAGCCTATGCGGTGGACGAACTGGTGGCCCGCCTGCTTCAGGTGAATCCGGCCCTGCGCATCGAGGACCGCTCCGCAGCCATGGATTACGAAAACCTGAGACTGGAGGGCCGTTTGTCCAACCCGCGCCTGTCCGCCACCATCGGCAGCGGCAAGCCCCACGGCGCCGCTGAAGCCGAAAGGCGCATCTGGGGCATGGGCGTCGAATGGGCCCTGCCCAATCCGGCGACCCGCGCCCACACCCTGCGGGGCCGCCGCTGGGAGATCCGGGCCGCGGAAGCCTGGAGGCGGAAGGCGCGCTGGCAACAGGTCCATGCCTTCAAAGCCCGCCTCTATGACCTGCTGCGACTGGAGTCCCAGAGGGAGATGCAGGCGGAAATGGTCGCCGACCTGGAGCGGATCGCCGCGATCGTCGACGCCCGGGTCGCCGTCGGCGAGGCCAAACGCCTGGATTCACTGTGGACGAAATCGACCCTGGCGCTGGCCAGGACCCGGCATCGTGAAATGACCGGTCTCATTGCCGCCCGGCGGCAGGAGATCCATGCCGCGCTGGCAGGGACCCTGCCCACGGAGATCGCCGTGGCCGATGAGGCCGGGAACCCGCCGGCGGTTCCCGCGTTGCCGGAACTCGAGGCGCAGCTGCAAAACAACCCCGGCTTGCAAGCCCGAAGGTCACTGGTTTCCATGTGCGCGTCCCAGGTGACGGCAGCCAGAAGCGGCTGGCTTCCCGATCTTGGCTTCCACATCGAGCGGGCCCGAGAGGTGGATGCCTCGGTCTGGAAAACCGGGGTCTCGCTCGAGATCCCCATCTTTTCCAGCACGCTGAGCCGCGTGCCCCTGATGCGGTACCAGCGCGAGCGGGCCGAATTGGAGTCCCGCCGCCAGGAGCTGCAGGACAAGGAGGAGCTGGTGCGGCTGCATGCCGAAATGAGCGCCCTGCGCGACGGCCTGAACGCCCTGGAAGACGTTGAACTCGCCGTCGGGCGCGAGGCCGTGCGCCTGGCCGAATTGGGCCTGCGCTCAGGGGAGCTGTCGCTTCTGCACTACCTGGAGGCCCGGAAGAGCTGGCACGAGTTGAGCATGAAACGCCCGGAGCTGGTCGCCGGGCTGCGGGCGGCGAATTCCGCCCTGGAAGCACTGATCGGAGGATGGAATCATGAAGAATGAAGACGGTTCGCCCAAGGCAAGAATAATCGCGGTTTCCCGCTGGCCCCTGGCGGGACTTTTGGCGCTGCTGCTCGCGAGCGGGTCCGCATGCGGCGGGAACGGCGGGCGCGTGCCTGCCGGCCATGATCATTCCGGGGACGAGCAGGCCGATCATGGCCCGTCCGGCAGAGCTGCCGGCGAAAAAGACCAGGCGATCGCTGCCGAGCCGCGACCGTTCCCCGGCCGGGACGAGCACGATCACCTGCACGTCTCGAAAGTGGAGAACGACCGCGTTTCCTGGCGAAAGCCCGAAAAGGGAGAGCCGCTGCATGTCCTGGAACTGACGGGCGTCATCCGTCCCGACCTGGACCGCAGCGAGGTGGTCACGGCGCGCATCGGCGGCCGCATCGCGGCGGTGCAGGCCGATGTGGGGCAGCGCCTGGCCAGGGGAGCCATCCTTTTCATCCTCGATTCGCCGGAGTTGCTGTCTCTCAAGGAGACGTTCATCCGCAGTGCCCAGGAGCAGCGGCTGCACCAGGCGGCCTATGAGCGGGCCCGCATTCTTCTGCCCCAGCAGGGTATCGAAGCCGGAACGGCCGAGGAGCGGCGTGCTCAAGCCGCCATCAGCCGGGCCCGGTACCTGGCCGCCCGCGAGGCGCTGATCCGCCTGGGCTTGAGCCCGCGGCTGCTCGACGAAGCCGCCGCGCCCGATGCGCCGGAGGAAACCGTTTCGGCCTTCATGACCGCCCGGCTGCCCGTCGCCTCCCCCCTGGCCGGGCTGGTGCTGGAACGGGACCTGGTCGCGGGAGAATGGGTGAGCGCCGAGAAGCCCCTTTTCAGGATCACGGACAATCGCCGTCTTTGGGGCGTTTTCAACGCCACCGCCGCCCAGTACGAGTTGCTGCGGCAGGACGCCGAGATCGAGCTGAGCATCCGGGGCTTGACGGGCCCCATGCCCAGGAGCCGCATCCTGCGCATTTATCCCCTGGTGGAGGAAAGCTCGCGAACGGTGAAGGTCCGCCTGGGATTCGACAACCCGGGCGGCCATGTCCGCCCGGGAATGTTCGCCAGCGCCCGGCTGCGCGTCCCTGCCGGCGTCAGGCGCTGGCTGGTCGCCGGCGAGGCGCTGACGACCATCAACGGCGTCGCCGGCGTTTTCCTGCGCGAGGGCGACGGTTTCCGCTTTCTGCCGCTGGAACAGGCGGAACGCGACGGCGCCGGCCGCCTGATCCTTCCCGATGCGCTGGCCGGAAAGGAGATCGTCACCCGGGGGGTCTTCGCCCTGAAGTCGGCCATGCTGCTGCGGTCCGCCGACGGGGATGAGCATGCCGGCCACGGCCACTAGGGGAAGCGGCGACCATGAACGCGCGCATGAAAACAAAGTCCTTCCCGGGATTCAGGGGCGTGGCGCTGGCGCTGGCGCTGGCCGCCCTGCTGGGATACTGGTCGCTGAGCGACCTGGCCATCGATGTCTTTCCCGATCCCTCGCCGGTGCTGGTATCGGTCACCGCCGAGGTCCCCGGCATGGGACCGGAGGAGATCGAGCGCTTTGTCACCTATCCGCTGGAGCGCAGCCTGGCCGGCCTGCCGCGCCTGCGCAAGACCACTTCCGTGTCCACCTTCGGCCTCGCCACCGTCAACGCCTATTTCGCTGACGGCGTGGACATCTACTTCGCCCGGCAGCTGGTCAGCCAGCAGCTGGGGGGCATCCAGGAGAGCCTGCCGGCCGAGGTCGAGGGGCCCAGGCTCTCGCCGGTCAGCAGCGCCCTGGGGATGGTCTACATCTACGCCCTGGAAGGGGAGATGTCGGCCATGGACCTGCGCAGCATCCAGGACTGGCTGGTGAAGTTCCAGCTGCAGGTAACCCCCGGGGTGGCCGCCGTCTTCAGCCACGGCGGCGACATCCGCCAGATCCAGGTCATCATCGCGCCGCAAGACCTGCAGAAATACGGCGTCACCCTGGAGGGAGTGATCGCGGCCATCCGCGGCGGCTCCCACGCCGTCACCGCCGGCATCATGAAGCGGGGCGAGGAAGAGGTGCTGATCCGCGGCCTGGCCCTGGCCAAAAGCGGCGCTGAATTGGGCGAGGTGCTGGTCAAGCGGGCGGACGGCGTGCCGGTGCTCCTGAAGGACGTGGCCGAGATCGTGGACGGCCCGGCGCTTAACCGCGGCGATGCCCTGCTGGACGGCCGCAGCGGAGCCGTCAGCGGCCTGGTGATGAAGCTCATCGGCGCCAACACCGCCCAGCTCATCGAGCATCTGGACGCCCGCATCGAGCAGGTGAACCGCAACCTGCCCCAAGGCCTGCGCATCGTGCCCGTCTACAACCAGGCGCTGATCATCCGCTCGGCATTCCGGACGGTCATGGAGGCGTTGCTGCTGGGGATATTCCTGGTGGCGCTGTTGCTGTTCCTCTTCATCAACGATCTCTCCTCGGCGCTGGTGGCCGCTCTGGCCATCCCCTTCGCCGTGGTCACGGCCCTGGTGGCGATGAAGCTCAGCGGCACCACCGCCGACCTGATGTCGCTGGGTGGGCTGGCCATCGGCATCGGCATCTTCGTCGACGCCGCCATCGTCGTGGTGGACAACATCGCCCGCAAGCGGCGCGACGGCCGTCTGGCTCCGGATGGCGTGAGCGAGGCCATGGCCGAGATCCGCCGCCCCCTGCTGTACGCCATGGGCATCATCATCCTCTCCCTGGCCCCCATCATGGCCCTGACGGGCATGGAAGGGAAGATGTTCCGCCCCTTCGGCCTGACCCTGCTCTCGGCCCTGGCCGGCGCGGTCGTCTTCGCCCTGTGGCTGGCTCCGGGGTTGATGTCCCGGCTGCCCGCCCTCTCTTTCGACCTGGGGGGCCGCTTTTTCAACGCCCTGCAGCAACCTTACATGAAGCTCTATGACTTCTGCTTCAGCCACCAGCGCTCCACGATCCTCTTTTTCGTCATCAGCTCCATTCTGGCGGCCTTTCTCTTTTTCAGCGCGGGCTCCGAATTCATCCCGCGCCTGAACGAACAGACCCTGCAGCTGGAGCTGCTGCTGCCTCCCAGCACGTCCATCGAGACCACCCTGGAGACGATGGCCGCGGCGCATCGCCGCCTCAACGCCCTGCCGGAAGTGGCCCGCGTATACACCCGGGTCGGCCGCGGCGAGGCCGGCGACCACGCCCACGCGGTGAACGAAGGCTTCATGATGGTCATGTTCCGGGATCGCAAGGAATGGCAGGCGGCGAATTGGCAGGCCCTCACCGACAAGGTGCGCCGGGCAGCCGCGCGCGGCGCGCCACAGGCCCTGATCAACGTCACCCAGCCCATCCAGCATAACCTGGACTACCTGCTCACCGGATCCCGCGCCGACGTGGCCGTCAGGATCTACGGTGACGACCTGGCGGGACTTTTGCCCGTCGCCAGGCGCATCGAGAGCCTGCTCGCCGGCATCGAGGGGGTGGTGGACCTGGCCGTGAGCCGCACCAGCGGGCAACAGGCCATCCTGGCCCGCATCGACCGGCGTGCCCTGGCACAATATGGATTGTCGGTCGTCCATGTGCTGGAAGACCTCGAGATCGGACTTGGGGGCAAGGCGGTGAGCCGCATCTACCAGGGCGATCAGGTCCTCGATGTCTTCGTGCGCTTCGCCCCGGCCGCCCGCGATCATGGCGACGACGTTCACAACCTGCTCCTGCACGGTCCCGACGGCCAGATCGTTCCCCTGTCGGCGGTGGCCCATATCAGCGAAGATCAGGGGTATGCCGCCATCCATCGCGAAAACGGCAAGCGCTTCGTCACCGTCCAGTTCAACACCAGCGGCCGCGATGTGGGCCGCATCGTGGAGGAGGGGCAGCGGCGCATCGCCGGCGCCCTGGATCTTCCCCTGGGAACCATCGTCGAATGGGGCGGGCAGTACGAACTGAAGCGCCAGGCCGAGCGCAGGCTCTGGACCGTTCTCGTCCTTGCCTTTGCCGTCATCGTCTGGCTCCTCTACCGCTTCGTGGCCGGCTGGCGGCTTCTGCTGCTCATCGCCCTCAACCTGATCGCCGCCCTGACCGGCGGCATCGTGGCCCTGCGCCTGGCCGGGATCTATCTGTCCATCCCCACCTCCATCGGCTTCGCCGCCCTGGTGGGCATCACCCTGGAGAACAGCCTGATCCTTGTCGACTTCGCCTGCGAACGCCGGCGGGGCCAGGACCGCCCCGATGCGGCCCTGCGCGAAGCGGTTCAGGTCAGGCTGCGGCCCATCCTGATGACCAAGTTCACCACCATCATCGGCCTTTTGCCCTTGCTGGTCAGCAGCGGCGTCGGCTCGGAGATCCAGAGGCCACTGGCCCTGGTGGTCATGGGCGGGCTGGTCTTCTCGATATTCACCACCCTGCTGCTGCTGCCCGTCATGCTGTGCCGCAGCCGGGCATTCCGGGAGGCCCGGTTCCCGCGCTGAGCCGGCGCCGGACTGCTATTCTCCGCCGTTTGCGCTATAATCAGGGAAGAATGATATCCATCCGCATCGATCAATGGCTGTGGGCCGCCCGCCTCTACAAGACCCGGACCCTGGCCAACCAGGCCTGCCGCGGCGGCAAGGTCCAGGTCGCGGGCACGGCGGTGAAGCCGGCCCGGTTGCTGCGCGAGAACGAGGTCGTCGAGATCAAGCAGCCGCCCATCGTCCGCATCTACCGGGTCAAGGCGCTGGCGGCCAAAAGGGTGTCGGCGGCGCTGGCCCGCGAGCTGGTCGAGGAGATCACGCCGGCCTCCGAGTTGGAGAAGCTGGCCCTGGCCCGGCGCGACCCGCTGGGACTGGTCTTCGCTTCCCGCGACCGCGGCAGCGGCCGGCCGACCAAGAGGGAGCGCCGCGAACTGGACAAGCTGCAGGGAACGTAAGCTCAGTTTTCGGGCATGAACGCAGCGATCGCATCCAATGCCGCCATGGCGCTCCCTTCCAGGCCGATCTGACCGGCCGGGACATCGGCTTCGCGGGCGTTGATGCGTACCAACTTCGTGTTCGGGCGCGCCAGGAGCCGCTCGGACATGCGGCGCACGCTGGGCACGGCCGTGCCGGCGCCGCACTCGACGATGACCAACGCTTTCCCCGCCAGCGCCTCGAGCCAGTCGCGCATCCTCAGCGCCTGTTCCCGGCTGCGCTGCGGCCGCCAGCCCCAGTCGCCGAACATCAGCACGTTGGGACGGGCCAGGCGTCCGCAGTCCGGGCAGGCCGGCAACGGCGGCCGGGCCCGCAGGGTCTTCTCGTCGACGTCGATCGTCACGTCCCCGGCCGGCCATGTCCCCCTGCCGCAATCAGCGGCGCACTGCAAATGATGGATCGAGCCATGGCACTCGTGGACCCGTTCTTCGGCGAAGCCGGCCTTCTGGAACTGGGCGTCGACATTCGAGGTGAAAACGAAATGCCCGCCCGGCTTGGCCGCGGACCAGCGCCGCAGCAGGGCGAATCCATGGTGCGGCGCCGTGCGCCGATAGAGATCCAGGCGATGGCCGTAGAAGCCCCAGGCCAGCCCGGGGTCGCGGGTAAACCATTCGGGGTTGGCCAGTTCGTAGAAGCTCAACCCGAGCTGCTTGTAGGGGGGATACGCATTCCAAAATCCCTGGTCGCCGCGGAAGTCAGGCAGGCCCGAGTCGACGCCCATGCCGGCGCCGGCGGCGACCAGCAGGGCCTCGGCCCCGGCGATGGCTTCCGCCGCTTCGCGGATAGCTCTATCCGCTTCGCGCATCATGCCTCCGTCTTGATGATGAGTGAACAAATAAAATGATCGCCAGTGACAAGTGCTGAGCAGGAGAAACCCGGAAAGAGATCGGTCTGTGGCCGTTTCTTTTCACTTTTTACTTTTCACTTTTCACTTCTTTAAACAGCGGCGCCGCGATGGCCTCCATTTTCTGCCTGGGAGGGTTGAAATTCGCCAGCGAGATCCCGGCCAGGCGCACGGGCCGCGTTCCGGCCTCGGTGCGCTCCAGCAGGGCGCAGGCCGCCCGGAAAACATCTTCGGGAGAAGACAGGAAATCGGCGGAAGTCTGCCGCCGGGTGACCAGCTGGAAATCGGCGTACTTGATCTTCAGGGTCACCGTGCGCGCGAGCTTGCCTTCCTCCTGCAGCTCAATGAAGACCCGCCCGGCGCAGTCGCGCAGGAAATCCAGCAGCGGACCCTTTTTCACGATGTCGCTGGCGAAGGTCTCCTCGGCGCCGTACGACAGCCGTTCGCGCCAGGGGGTCACCGGCCGCTCGTCGATGCCGCGGGCAATGTCGAAGAAGTAGCGCCCGGACTTGCCGAACTGCTCCTGCAAAAAACCCAGGGAACACTTTTCCAGGTCGGCAACGGTGCGGATGCCCAGCTTCGCCAGCTGGGCGTCGGTGACCCGGCCGATGCCGGGGATCTTGAGTACCGGCAGGGGGCGGATGAAATCCAGCACCTGCTCGGGCCGGACCACGCAGAGCCCGTCGGGCTTGCGGGCGTCGGAGGCGATCTTGGCCACGAACATGCTGGCCGCCACTCCGGCTGACGCCGTCAGGCCGGTGGCGGCGAAGATGCGGCGCTTGATCTCCCGGGCCAGGCGGGTGGCGCTGGCCTCGTTCTTCTTGTTGCGCGTCACGTCCAGGTAGGCCTCGTCCAGCGATACGGATTCGACCTGGTCGGTATACTCGCGGAAGATGGCGTGGATCTGCTCCGAAACGCGGCGGTACTTCCGGAAGTCGGGGGGGATGAAGAGGCAATGGGGGCAGAGGCGCCTGGCCATGGCGCACGACATCCCCGAGTGGATGCCGAACTTGCGCGCCTCGTAGCTGGCGGTGGTCGCCACCGAGCGGCTGTCGGGCCGGCCGCCGACGACCAGCGGCTTGCCGCGCAGCTCGGGGCGGTCGCGCAGTTCCACGGCGGCGTAGAACATGTCCATGTCGACGTGGATGATCTTGCGCGGCGCCGCGACCTGCTCCATGCGGCGAAACTAGCACACGCGCGCGGGGCTGTCAACGACCCGCGACGGCGCCCGCAACGGGACGCCTTGTCCGTCGGGCCCGTTTCGGATATAATGGCCCATCACGGCGTCCCGGACGCCGCCGTCAAGGAGAATGATGCCCCTCGACCTCTTGGGAAAACTGCTGGCCCTTCTTTGCGCGATCTCCTGGGCCGGCGCGGTCATCCTGTTCAAGCTGGCCGGGGACAGCATCCGGCCGCTGGCACTGAACCTGTACAAAACGGCATTGACCGTCGCCATCCTCCTTCCCATCCTGCTGCTGCTGGGCATCCCGCTGCGGCCCGAGGCGATCGGCGTCCGCGACGCGCTGGCGGTGGCCGCCAGCGGCATCCTGGGCATCGCCATGGCCGACACCCTGTTCTTCGCCTGCTTGAACCGCCTGGGAGCGGGGACGACGGCCATCGTCGATGCGTTGTACGTGCCCTTCGTGATGACGGCCTCCTGGCTGGTACTCGGGGAAGAGCCGCGGCCCGAGCAGATCGGCGGCGCCGTGCTGGTCATCGCCGCCATCCTCGTCGTCGCCTACCGCCGCAACGGCGACGAACGGCCGACGCGCAGGGTCGCCGCCGGGTTCATCTACGGCGTCGTGGCCATGGCCCTGATGGCGGCCAGCATCGTGCTCATGCGCCCGGTCCTGAGCAAGGCCCACGTCTTCTGGGTCACCGAGCTGCGCATGCTGGCGGCGCTGCTGGTGCTGCTGGTCATGTTCGCCCTGCGGAAGGAGCGCCGGCGGCTGCTGGCGCCGCTGTGGCTCCCGTGCGGCCGCGTGTACGCCTTCCTGGGCGCCCTGCTGGGCAACCTGATCTCGATGACCATGTGGATCGCCGCCTTCAAGTTCACCACGGTCAACTCGGCGGCCATCCTGAACCAGACCAACACCATCCTGGTCGTGGTGCTGGCCGCCATTTTTCTCAAGGACCGCTTCGATCTGCGCCGCCTGGTCGCCACGCTGCTCGCCGTCGCCGGGTCCGTGCTGATCCTCATCGGATAAAGAGAGACGTTAGACATCAGACGTTAGACGTTAGCAAGAACAGGACTCCCGACGAAACTCCGGCAGACAATCTAAAACGAAAACACTCCATGAAATCTCTCTTTTCTTGCTGGCGTCTAACGTCTGACGTCTGTCGTCTGTCGTCTGACGTCTGTCGTCTGTCGTCTGACGTCTGTCGTCTGTCGTCTGACGTCTGTCGTCTGACGTCTGTCGTCTGACGTCTGTCGTCTGTCGTCTGACGTCTGTCGTCTGTTGTCTGTCGTCTGACGTCTGTCATCTGACGTCTGTCGTCTGTCGTCTGTCCTCCTGTCATTTACAGCCTCGCTCATCTCTGCTAGAATCAAGCCATGAAGTGCTTCCTGATGCTCCTCCTGCTGTTGCCCTTGCTGCTGACAGCGGCCAGTGACGACGCCGCCTTCGCCGTTGCGCGGGAAAAGATGGTCCGCGAGCAGATCCTCGAGCGCGGCATCACCGATTCCCGCATCCTCGGCGCTTTCCGCCGCGTCCCGCGCCACCTGTTCGTCGCCCCCTCCCGCCGCGGCCAGGCCTACGGCGATTTCCCGCTGCCCATCGAGGAGGGGCAGACCATTTCCCAGCCCTACATCGTGGCCATCATGACCGCGGTCATCGCTCCCAGCGACGGGAAGAAGGTGCTGGAGATCGGCACCGGCTCCGGCTACCAGGCCGCGGTCATGGCCGAGCTGGTCCGCGAGGTCTACACCATCGAGATCATTCCCGCCCTGGCCGACAGTTCCAAGAAGCTCCTGCAGCAGCTGGGATACAGGAATATCCATTTCCGCACCGGCGACGGCCATGTCGGCTGGCCCGAAGCCGCCCCCTTCGACGGCATCATCGTTACCTGTTCGCCGGACCACATCCCGGCGCCGCTGCTCGAGCAGCTGGCCGTGGGCGGGCGCATGGTCATCCCCATCCGCTATTCCCACACCGTGCAGGACCTGCTGCTGGTGGAAAAGCTGCCCAACGGCAAGCTGAAGAAGACCAACCTGATCTCCGTCCTGTTCGTGCCCATGATCCGTTCCCATGCCCGCTGACGTCCTGTCGGGCCTCAATCCCGAGCAGCGGCAGGCGGTGCTGCACTTCGACTCGCCCCTGCTCATCGTCGCCGGCGCCGGCTCGGGCAAGACGCGGGTGATCACCCACAAGATCTCCCACCTGGTCCTGGAGATGGGACTGGCGCCCCGGCAGGTGCTGGCCGTCACCTTTACCAACAAGGCGGCCAACGAAATGAAGGTGCGCATCGAGGCCCTGACCGGCATCCAGGCCCAGCTCTTCCCCATCTCCACTTTCCACGCCCTGGGGCTGCGCATCCTGCGCGAATCGGGCGCCGCCTTGGGCTTCGATGCCCAGTGGCAGGTCATGGACGACGACGAGCAGCATCGGCTCTTCGGGCGCCTGCTCAAGGAAGGTTTCCCCCACCTGCTGCGCGAGGGCGACGCCCTGCTGCGGCGCATCGGTCTGGCCAAGATGGGGCTGCATTACCCCAACAACGGCGAGTTCCTGCGCCAGAAGGGCTTCGACGACGAGGAGATCCGCGTATTCGCCCGCTACCACGCCGCGCAGCAGGAAGGCAAGCTCTGGGACTACGAGGACCTGATCTCGTTTGCCGTCATGCTGCTGCGCGACCACGACGCGGTGCGCGACCGGTACCAGGAGCGCTTCCGCTACCTGCTGGTGGACGAGTTCCAGGACACCAACCCCAACCAGTACGAACTGATCCGGCTGCTGAGCCGCGACCGCCGCAGCATCACCGTGGTCGGCGACGACGATCAGGCCATCTATTCCTGGCGCGGCGCCAGCGTCCGTTTCCTCCTCGACTTCGAGCGCGATTTTCCGGGCGCGCGCGTCATCAAGCTGGAGCAGAACTACCGCTCGACGCCGGAGATCCTGAACTTCGCCAACCTGCTGATCAGCCAGAACAGCGCCCGCAAGGACAAGCGCATGTGGTCGGAGGGCGAGAGCAGCCACCCGGTGTTCGTGCTGCGCAGCCGCTCCAAGGAGGAGGAGGCCGAGGAGATCGCCCGCCTGGTGAACCGCCTGCGCGACGCCAATCCCGGGCTGTTCCCGCTGGCCATCCTCTACCGCATCAACTCGCAGTCGCTGGCCCTGGAGACCGAGCTGCTCAAGCAGCGCATCGCCTTCCGCATCCTCAAGGGGCTGCGCTTCTTCGAGCGCAAGGAGATCCGCGACGCGCTCGCCCTGCTGCGCCTGGCGCTGAACCCGGCCGACGACCTGGCCTTCCTGCGCGTGGTCGAGTTCCTGCCCCTGGGCGTCGGCAACCGCACCCTGGATGCGCTGAAAAGCCTGGCGACCCGGAATTCGCAGCACCTTTTCCCCGCCCTGGAGGAGCACCTGGGCGACAAGTTCTCCGCCCGGCCCCTGTTCCCGCTGCTGCGCGAAATGAACCGCCGCCAGGGGGAGCTGCCGGTTGCCGGGATGCTGGCGCGGCTGCTGCAGGCCTCGGGCTACCTGGAAACGCTGAAGGAAAAAGGCGAGGAGGAGCGCCTGCTCAACATCGCCGAGCTGCGCGAGTTCGTTGCCAAGTGGGAGGAGGAGAACCCCGGCACCCCCTTCTGCGACCTGCTCGACCGCATGACCCTGGAGACGCGCGAGGGGCGCGGCGCGGAGAAGACCCAGGTGTTCCTGCTGACCATGCACAACGCCAAGGGCCTCGAGTTCCCCACCGTCATCGTCAGCGGCGTCAACTCGGCCTACATGCCCTTCTTCATGAGCAAGGAGCGCGACGAGATCGAGGAGGAGCGGCGGCTGTTCTACGTGGCCAGCACCCGGGCCAGCCAGCTGCTGGTCGTCTCCACCGCCTCCGACCGCCCCTCTTTCTTCCTGCAGCAGATGGCCGGCTCCTCCTACCTGCCCGTCTACTCATTCCGTGAGATCGTCGACGGGCTGTATCCCGCCGCCCCGGCCCCGGATTCCCGTGCCGCCAGAGGCGATAGCCGCTTCATCGTCCATCCCATCTTCGGCCGCGGCCGCGTGGTCGAGAAGATCTCCAACAGCAAATTCCTCATCCATTTCACCGACAAGGGCGAGAAGCTGATCGACACGTCGGTGGTCCAGGTCGAATTCATTTAAAGAAGACGTCAGACGTTAGACGCCAGACGTCAGCAAGAACAAGATAGTGAATCGCTTTTTTCCTGCTAACGTCTAACATCTGACGTCTAACATCTAAGGAAGACGCTAGACGCTAGACGTCAGCAAGAACAAGATCGAACTAGAGGCGTTTGTCGCTGGTAAAGCCGAATCGCGTAGTGAAATAAGGCCATTTCTTCGCTGTTTTCCTGCTAACGTCTGACATCTAACGTCTAGCGTCTCAAGATCAAGGAATTACATAAATCAATATGGCGAAATAGTGGCAAACGCTCCCGGCCAGAACGAACAAGTGCCATATGCCATGATGATACGGCAGCGTTTTCCAGAGGTAAAAGACGGCGCCCAGCGAATAGAACAGGCCGCCGGCCAGCAGCCACAGCAGCCCCGGCCGGGGAACGTTCGCCAGCAGTGGCTTGACGGCGACGACCACCAGCCAGCCCATGCCCAGGTAGATCAGGGTCTGGGCCAGGCGGAAGCGGTCGACGAAGAATACCTGGAAAGCGATGCCCGCCAGCGCCAGCCCCCACACGACGCCGAAGAGGCTCCAGCCCCAGCCGCCGCGCAGGTTGACCAGCAGGAAAGGGGTGTAGGTGCCGGCGATGAGCAGGTAGATGGAGGCGTGGTCGACGATGCGGAAGGCGTGCTTGACGCGCGGCCCGCGGCAGCTGTGGTAGAGGGTGGAGCTGGTGAACAGCAGCACCAGCGTGGCGCCGTAGATGGCGCAGCTGACGATGTGCCAGGCGTCGCCGCGCAGCACGGCCGACACCACCAGCACCGCCAGCCCCGCCGCTCCCAGCACCGCCCCCAACCCGTGCGTCAAGGCATTGATAGACTCTTCCTTATTCATGAACCTTCATAAACATGAGTATAAATAAAAAAGATGAAAATGGGTAGGGGCAGGCCCCCGTGCCTGCCCCTCTTCATACCGAAATCACAAAATTCATGGCAGGGCGGACACGGGGGTCCGCCCCTACAGATTTTTGCCTTGATACATCGGGAAAGGGAAGGCAAGCCCCGCGATTCCCTTCTTCCGCGTCACGCGTCACTCGTCACTTGTCACTTGTCCCGATAGTTTGTTTCCGTTCTTGCCGTCCACCGTAAACCGTCTACCGTATACCGAGCTCGTGTGGTCCCTTTCCCCTATTGACTTTCCCCGCGGCCGCGATTATAACCCGTCATATAGCTGGAATTCATGAAAAAAAAGATACTCCTCATCCATACCGGCGGCACCATCGGCATGACCCGCGACAGCCGCAGCGGCGTGCTGCGCCCAGACCATTTCTACGCCAGCCTGCTCAAGGTCATTCCCGAGCTCTCCGCCATCGCCGACATCGAGGTGGAGATCCCCTTCGTTTTCGACAGCGCCGAGCTCGACTTCCAGCATTGGCAGCAGCTGGCCGCCATCATCCAGACCCGCATCGGCGCCGTCGACGGCGTGGTCGTCACCCACGGCACCGACACGCTGGCCTACACCGCCTCGGCCCTCTCCTACATGCTGCGCAACGTTCCCGTTCCCGTCATCCTGACCGGGGCGCAGAAGCCGCTGGACGAGCTGCGCAGCGACGCGCGCAACAACCTCATCAACGCCGTGGAGCTGGCCTGCGCCGCCATCCCCGAAGTGTGCATCTTTTTCGATTACCAGCTGATGCGCGGCAACCGCACCAGCAAGAACCACATCAATTTCTTCGACGCGTTCCATTCACCCAACTACCCGCTGCTGGCCGAGGTCGGCATCAACATCGAGATCTACCGCTCCAACCTTCTTCATCCCGGCGGTCCCTTCCGCGTGTTCAGCGAATTCTCGCCGGCGCTGGCGGTGCTGAGGCTCTTTCCCGGCTGCCGCTGCGACTTTTTCCAGCCGGGGGACGACATCCGGGCCGTGCTGATCGTGGCCTACGGCGCCGGCACCATTCCCCTGCGCACGGGGGACCTGCCGGCGCAAATCGAGAAATGGCTGCGGCAGGACAAGCTGGTGTTCCTGGACAGCGAGGCGCATGGCGGCCGCATCGAGCCGCAGCTGTACGAATCGGGAAGCCGGCTGCTGGAAATGGGCGTGATCTCCTCCGGCGACATGACCTTCGAGGCGGCGGCCACCAAGCTGATGTTCCTGATGGGCCAATACGACCGGCCGGAGCCGATCAAGGCCAGTTTTCAGAAATCGCTGGCCGGCGAGCTGAGCGAGTTGTCATGAACGGCCTTATGTACTGCAGTGCCCGCAAGGGCGACGGAGGATGGAAATGAAAGCGATCCATTCCCTCTGGGGGAACATCTTCAGGGACAAGGCCCCTGACGCCGACAAGACGATCACGCTGCTGAAGCATGTCCCCCTCTTCTCCGGGCTGCGCAGGTGCGAGCTGAGGGATATCGAGCGCCTGGTCCACCGCCGCCTCTACAAGGACGGTGAAGTGATTTTCTGGGAAGACGAACCCGGCGTGGGCATGTACATCGTGCAGCAGGGCGAGGTGGGCATCTACAAGGAATACGGCAAGCGGGGACAGAAGGAATTGGCGCGGCTGAAGACCGGTGATTTCTTCGGCGAGATGGCGCTGCTGGAGGGCGATTGCCGGTCCGCCACCGCGGTGGCCCGGGGCGATGCCTGTCTTTTCGGCCTGATCCATCCCGATCTTTTCCATCTCTTCCGCCGCCAGCCGCAGCTGGGCGTCAAGCTCCTTTCCGCACTGGCCGACGTCCTGGCCCGCCGCCTGCGCCTGACCAACCAGGAACTGCAGCGGCTATCCCTGGACGCGCTGGTGGTCGAGACCGAGGGGGAGAGCGCGCCATGAGCCCGTCCGGCGAGCCGCGGGGCATCGTCGTTCATTTCGACCGCCATTTCCTCCGCTTCCTGCTGCGGACGGCCCTGGCGCTGCTGGCCCTGCTGGCGCTGGCCTGGATCCTCTCCTACAGCAAGCTGGTCCTGACGCCGCTGATCCTTTCCCTCATCCTTTCGCTGCTGCTCAACCCGCTGGTGGTCCAGCTCGAGCGCCGCGGCCTGGGGCGCACCGTCGCGGTCATCCTCGTCCTTTGCGCCCTGGGGGTGGTGCTGTTCGCCGCACTGTCGCTGCTGGCCCCGGTCATCGCCGACGAGTTCCGCACCCTCAGCAACCTGGCCCAGGCCGAAACGCCGGCCACGCTGCTGCAAAAATTCAGGGCCCTGCTCAGAGAGCACCTGCCCTGGCTGAAGAACCCCGGCATCATCGCCCAGATCCTGGCCCAGGCCGAGAAATTCATCCAATCCCTTTTCCAGCGCAGCATCCAGCTCCTGCCCAGCGTCGTGCCGGTGGCCATCGCCACGGTGCTCATCCCGTTCATGACCTTTTTTCTCCTCAAGGACGGCCGGCGGCTGAAGAAATCCTTCATCGCCATGCTGCCCAACCGCTACTTCGAGATGGCCGTCAGCCTGCTGCACAAGATCGACCGCCAGGTGGGCAACTATATCCGCGGCCAGCTTCTCGTCTCGCTCTGCGTCGGCATCCTGGCGGCAGCGGCGCTGGCCATCCTGCACATCCCCTATTTCCTGCTGATCGGCGCCGTGGCCGGGCTGGCCAACATGATCCCCTATTTCGGACCCATCGTCGGCGCCGTACCGGCCGTCATCATCAACGTCATCATCAAGGGCCGGCTCGACGCCGCCCTGCCGGTCATCGCCGCTTTCCTGCTCATCCGCCTCATCGACGACACGCTGCTGTCGCCCAACATCCTGGGGCGGAGCCTGCATATCCACCCCCTGCTGGTCATCCTGGTGATCTTCACCGGCGGCGAGATGTTCGGCATCATGGGACTGCTGCTCTGCATCCCGGTGACCGGCATCATCAAGGTGATCATCGAGGAATTGGCCTGGGGCCACCGGCATTACCGCGCCTTGCGCGGCGGGAATTGAGGGGGCAGAACCAGGCATGGCCACATGAGCGGCAGGACCTGACACGGCGGGAAGGACGTTCATGACACGGACATGGCCCGCGAAAATGCTATAATCACCGCATGAAAGCCATGCGCACTGAAGGCCGCTCGTTCCTGAAGCGCTATGCCTGGCTGTCCATCGCCGCCGCCGTGGCCACCATCGGGCTAAAACTGGCCGCATGGCTCTTCACGGGTTCGGTGGGCCTGCTCTCCGACGCCCTGGAATCCCTGGTCAACCTCGCAGGCGGGATCATTGCCCTGACCATGCTTGAAATCGCCTCCAGGCCCGCCGACAAGGACCACGCGTTCGGCCACAGCAAGGCGGAGTATTTTTCCAGCGGCATCGAGGGCACGCTCATCCTGTTCGCCGCCATGGCCATTACCTATGCGGCAGTGCAGCGCCTGATGCATCCCCGGCCCCTTGTGCAGATCGGACTCGGCCTGGCGATCTCGGTGATCGCCTCCCTGATCAATTTTTTCGTCGCCATGGTTATCCTGCGCGCCGGCAAAAAAAACAACTCGATCACGCTGCGCGCCAACGCCCATCATCTGCTGACCGACGTATGGACTTCGGCGGGAGTCATCATGGGCGTGATCCTGGTGGCCATGACCGGCTGGCAGTGGCTGGACCCGGTGGTGGCCATACTGGTGGCAGGCAATATTGTCAGGATAGGGGTAAGCATCTTGCGGGACTCGGTCTTCGGCCTGATGGACGTTTCTCTCCCACCCCAGGAACTGCAGAAGATCGACCAGGTGCTTGAGAGGCAAAAGCCCAACGGAGTGCAATTCCATGCCCTGCTCACCCGCCAGTCGGGAGCGGAACGCTTCATCTCCATGCACGTCCTGGTGCCCGGCCACTGGACCGTCCAGCAGGGCCATGCGCTGCTGGAAAAAATCGAGGCCGAAATCCGGGCTGTCCTGCCCAATGCAACCGTGATCACCCACCTCGAAGCCCAGGAAGATCCGGCCGCCTGGGACGGGTGAACGATCAACCCCAGAGCCTTTGCTCCACGTACCGGGATAGCCGTTCCATTCCTGTTTTGAAATCACGCCGGCCGAAGCCGATGCGGAAATGCTTCGGGGCGGCGCCGAACAGGCGGCCGGGCGCCAGCAGCACGCCGCGCTCACGAAGCAGGCCGGCGCAGAAATCGTCGCTGGTGGCGGCAAAGCTCAGCGCCGGAAAAGCGACCGGACCCGCCCGGGGGCGCTGCCAGGAAAAAAAGCCCTCATGCCGGGAGAAAAAGCCGCTCAACGCCTCCAGGTTCCCGCGGATGATGTCCAGGTTGCGCTCCAGGATGACATCGCGCCGGCGCAGCGCCAGGGCGGCCAGGAACTCGCTGGGGGCGGCCGTGCAGATGGTGGTGTAATCCTTGAACCAGGCCAGGGCTCTCAGGACATCATGATTGCGGCAGGCCACCCAGCCCAGGCGCAACCCGGCCAGGCCGAAGGCCTTGGACATGACCCCCAGGGAGACCCCGTTCTCGTATATCTCGCAGGCGGCCGGCAGCCGGTCGCCCTCTTCGTATTCCAGCAAGCGGTACACCTCGTCGGAGAACAGCAGGAACCCGTTCCGGCGGGCGAGGTCCGCGATCGCGGTGAACGCCTCCTTTTCCGGCAGGTGACCGGTGGGGTTATGGGGAAAATTGACGACCAGGGCGCGGGTCGCCGGAGTGATCTCGCGCTCCAGCCGCCCGGGATCCGGCGTCCAGCCGCTCTCGGCCAGGGCATCCCAGCGCGTCACCCGGCAGCCGGCGGCGGCGGCGACCGATGCCAGCGACTGATAGCAGGGGGAATGGACGATGACATGGTCGCCGGCATTGAGCACCGCGTTCATGAACACGAATATCGCCTCCTGGGCGCCGGCAAAGACCAGGATATCATCGGCAGCGATCCCCTCATACAGCGCAGCGATCTCCCGGCGCAACTCCGGACCGCCGGCGGTCTCGGTGTAGCCCAGCCGCAGCGCCGCAAAGGCCTCGTCCGCCCCCGGCTCCATGGCCAGCAGCTCGCCGACGGAGAGCGTCTCGCAGTCGGAGGCGCACAGCACGTGTTGGGCGCTGAACTCGTACCCGGCGAAGAAGCGCTCCAGGGCGAACGGTTCGATCTTCATGCCTGCGGCTGTTCCGGAAGACGGGAAGCGATGATGCCGCGCACCAGGTCGGCCGGATCATCCCTTTGCGCGGCGGGCAGGTCGGCCAGGATGAGCGGGGGATGGATATGCAGGTGGACGGTCGCCGGCTGGATGCGGCCGCGGTTGCCCTCGAGCAGGCGGTAGGATCCGTCGATGGTCAGCGGCACGACGGCCGCCCCCGAGCGGGTGGCCAGCTTGAAGCTCCCCTCCTTGAAGCGCTGCAGCTTCCCCGACTTGCTGCGCGTGCCCTCGGGGAAAACCACCAGCGAGCGGCCGGACTTCAGGTCGCGCACCCCCTGGGCAATGGCCTGGACCGATTGCCGCAGGTCTTCCCGGTCAAGAACGACGCAGTGCAGCCGCTTCATCCAGCTGGAAACGATGGGCAGGCGGAAGTTCTCCTTCTTGGAAACGAAGCCCTTCACGCCGGGGATATGGCCGATGAGCAGCGGGATGTCGAAGGCACCCTGGTGGTTGGAAACATAGAGCCTTCCGCCCCGGGCCGGCAGGTTCTCCAGCCCGGAGACCTCGACCTTGCCGCCGGCGGCAGCGATCATCTGCCGCGCCCAGGCGCCGGTGATCCATTCGAGAAGTTTCGCCTGCGTCCTTTTCATTCCCAGGAGCCCGAGCAGGAAATGGCCAAGCAAGAAAAACGTGGAGATCAACTGGAAGAGCCAGAAGTAGGCGAACCACAGGATCGTGCGCACCATGAGAGGCCATCATAACCAAAGCCGCTGCACTTTGCAAGCCCGATCGCCCGTCAGGGATTGCCTCCGGCGAGCCTCTTGGCAGGCGGGTGCGCCTGTGGTATAATCGCATCTACGATCAAGGCCATCGCTTCCTGAGAACGGGTATCGCTTTTCGTCAGTTCCCCTGATCAAGAATCACCGAGGAATCGCTTTCTGACGGGAGCCCTGTTGTCGGACGGCGGCTTGTAAAGCCTGGTCGATAGCAAAAGGAGCCAGGACCCATGGAACAGTCCGTCATGCAGAAGATCCGCAACATCGGCATCGTGGCCCACATCGACGCCGGCAAGACCACCACCAGCGAGCGCATCCTGTTCTTCACCGGCATCACCCACCGCACCGGCGAGGTCCACGACGGCCAGGCGGTGATGGATTTCATGAAGCAGGAGCAGGAGCGGGGCATCACCATCTCCTCGGCGGCCATCACCACCCGCTGGAAGGACCACCAGGTCAACCTCATCGACACCCCGGGCCACATCGACTTCACCGTGGAGGTCGAGCGCTCGCTGCGCGTGCTGGACGGCATCGCCATGGTCTTTTGCGCCGTGGGCGGCGTCGAGCCGCAGAGCGAGACGGTCTGGCACCAGGCCGACCGCTACAAGGTGCCGCGCATCGCCTTCGTCAACAAGATGGACCGCCAGGGGGCCGATTTGTTCCAGACCGTGGAGATGATGAACGAGATGCTGGGCGCCAACGCCCTGGTCTACCAGCTGCCCATCGGCAGCGAGGAGAATTTCCAGGGCATGGTCGACCTGGTCCGGATGCAGGCCGTCACCTATGAGGGAATGGAGATGAAGATCTCGGAAATCCCCGCCGGCCTGCTGGAGCCGGCCCGCAAGCTGCGCCAGCAGATGCTGGAGAGGCTGGCCGACTTCGATCTCGACCTGATGGAGAAGTTTCTCAACGAGAAGGAGATCAGCGAGGAGGACATCAAGCGCGCCACGCGCCACGCCGTCCTCACCCTGTGCATCACCCCGGTGTTCTGCGGCACCGCCTTCAAGAACAAGGGCATCCGCCTGCTGCTGGACGCGGTGGTCGACTACCTGCCTTCGCCCGTCGACCGCGGCATCATCGTCGGCAGCGACCTCGACGACCGGGAAAAGGCGATCTCGCGCAAGCCGTCGTCCAAGGAACCCTTCGCCGCCCTGGCCTTCAAGATCATCAACGACGCCTTCGTCGGCCAGCAGACCTTCATCCGCGTCTACTCCGGCGAGCTGCAGGCCGGCAGCTACGTCTACAACCCGGTCAAGGACAAGCGCGAGCGCATCGGCCGCATCCTGCGCATCCACGCCGACCGCCGCGAGGAGATCGACGCCGTGCGCGCCGGCGACATCGCCGCCCTGATCGGCACCAAGTTCACCACCACCGGCGACACCCTGTGCTCCGAGAAGGAGCCGCTGCTGCTGGAGAACATCCACTATCCCGACACGGTCATCGACCTGAAGATCGAGCCGCCGTCGGCCAGGGAGCGCGACAGGCTGTCGGCGGCCCTGCACAAGCTGTCGCTGGAGGACCCCTCCTTCAAGGTGCATTTCGACGACGAGACCGAGGAGACGGTGATCTCGGGCATGGGCGAGCTGCACCTGGACATCATCGTCGACCGCCTCAAGACCGAGCACAAGGTTGACGTCAGGGTCGGCCAGCCCGCCGTGGCCTTCCGCGAGGCCATCACCCGGGAAGGGGAGAGCAACTACAAGTTCAAGAAGCAGACCGGCGGCAAGGGCCAGTTCGCCCATATCGAGATGCGCCTCGAGCCCAACACCGGCCTGGGCCTGGAGTTCGTCAACCACATCAAGGGCGGCAACATCCCCAAGGAGTTCATCCCGGCCATCGAGAAGGGCTTCCGCGCCTCGATGGAAAAGGGCCCCTTCGCCGGCTACCCCATGGTCGACGTCAAGTTCGTCCTGCTCGACGGCAGCTTCCACGCCGTGGATTCCTCCGAGCAGGCCTTCAAGACCTGCGCCCAGCTGGCCATCAAGGAGGCCATCGCCAAGGCGGCGCCGCATATCCTGGAGCCGATCATGAAGATCGAGATCAACACGCCCGACGAGTACATGGGCGAGATCATCGGCGACGTCAACCGCCGCCGCGGCCGCATCGACAGCATGCGCCGCTTCCGCAAGGGCTCGCAGAAGATCAACGGCAGCATCCCGCTGATGGAGATGTTCGGCTACGCCTCGGTGCTGCGCACCGTTTCCAGCGGCCGGGCCAGCCACTCCATCGAGTTCCTGCAGTACTCGCCCCTGCCCAAGTCGATCGAGGAGAAGCTGCTCACCGACCTGCGCGAGAAAAAAGCCGGGAAGAGCTAGGCCGACCCCGACCGGCCTGCCCCGCCGGGATCATCTTTTCGGGACCCGTCCCGATCTTCAGGCATGGTAGGTGGCGGCGGCGGCGGTCAGGCCCGAGCCGAAGGCCAGCAGCAGGATCGCCTGGCCGGCCGCGGGGGGGCGGAGCCGCCATTCCCGTTCCAGGGCCAAAAATACTGAGGTGGACAGCGTATCGGGCAGGTCGGCGGAGAAATCGCAGACGCGCCCGGCCGGGATGCCGATCGCCCCGGGCAGGCGCGCCAGGAAACCCGGCGAAATTTGCGCCGGGATGACCCGGCCGACCTGATCCCGGTTCAGGCCATCACGCCGCAGCGCGTCGTCAACGACTGGCCCGGCCATCTCCAGCCAGCGCCCTTCCAGCCCCGGATCCCGCCTCGTCAGCAGCCGCCCGCGCGGTTCTGCCAGGGAGACCACGGTCGTCGCCATGTCGGCATGCTCGCTGCAAGTATGGAAAGCGAAACTGCCGAACCCCGTTCCCGGGCGCGGCGAAAGCTCGAGCAGGACCGCCGCCCCGCTGTCGGGGCATGGGGGCTTGCCCTTTCCGCGCCAATCGGCGTTTCCCTCGGAGGCGGTGACCATGCCCGCCCTCACGTTCCCCTCCTGCAGCAGCGTGCAGAGTATGTGGGCGGCGTCGAGCATGCCGCAGCCGCCGTTGCCCAGGTCGAAGGAGAGGGTGCGCGCCCCGTGGAATTCGACGTTGATCCCCAGCCGATGCTGGATATAGGCGGCATTCGCCGGCTCGCAGACATGATGGTCGCGGGTCACGCCGGCATGGATGAGCAGCCCGACGTCGGCCGGGCGGCGACGGGCATCCGCCAGGCAGCGGCGGCCGGCCTGAACCGCCCGCGCCAGCGATCCCCGGCGCAGAATACGGAAGCCCGGATGGCTGGCTCCGATGCCGGCGATGCGCACGCGCCTTTTCATGGCCTGCCTTCCTTGCCCCACATCGTCCGGTAGCGCCCGGGCAGGTCGTCGAAGGTGTACGTGGCATGGGAGATCACGATCCCCGAGGCGCCCGATACGAAAAGCAGGTTGTCGCCGGAGCGGATGGTCCCGTCGAGGATGAAGCGGTGCAGGGCCAGGAAATGGCTGGTGGTCGACGTGTTGGCATAGAGGTCGGCGCTGATGCGGACGACCGGCGGCAGCGGGGAGCCGAGATAGCGCTCCACGGCCCGGGCGCTGTTCTCGATGCCCCGCACCGAGACCTGGTGGGGGATGATGTGATCGACATCCTCCAGGGTCCAGCCCGTGCGGTCGAGAATCTCCTTCAGGTAGGCGGGGAAATGCTCGTTGCCCTTGCGCTGCAGCCCGTGCGCCCTGGTCACCAGGATGCCGCCCGCGCCGCGTCGCGACGGGCGGGAATAGCAGTAATGATCGTGCCTGGCGCCGGTGACCAGCTCCATGTGGTGAAAGCCGCCGGCGGGTGCGGGCGCAGCGTCGAGGATCACCGCGGCGCCGCCGTCGCCCAGGGTGAGGGCGGCCATCTGGCCGTCGAAGCGGTGGCGCAGCTCGCGGGCCGCGGTGCGGGTCACGGGCAGGTTGTGCTCGCCGGCGACGACCATGCCGCAACGGGCCTCGCCGGCCCGGATCAGCCCCCGCAGCACGTGGATGCCGGTCATCATGCCGGCGCAGGCGTTGACCACGTCGAAGGATCGCGCCCCATGGGCCCCGATGGCGGCGGCAATGCGCCCGGCCCCGGCCGGCTCGAGATGAAACTCGTCCTCGCCATTGTGCTTGGAGATGCTGGCGCAGATGACGGCATCCAGGTCGGCGGCCCCGTGGCGAGAAAGCGCCAGCGCCCGATCCGCCGCCTGCACCGCCAGGTCGATGGCGTACTCGCCTACCGCCACCCGCCGCTCGCGGATGCCGGTAATGCGCTCCAGGTCCCAGGGTGGCCGGCGGCGGCAGGAGGAGAGCAGCTCCTCCATGGTCAGGACCTTCCCGGGCAGATAGGCTCCCAGGCTTTCGATGCGGATCTTCCTTGCCCCGTTCATGAGCGCCCCGTTGCCGCTGCCAGGGCGGCGACCCCCAGGCGGAAGCTGAGCGCTGGCCGGTAGCCCAGCTCGCGCCGCGACTTGCCGATGTCGTAGCGGCAGTCGCTGGCGACCAGACGCACGCCGTAGCGCGTGAATGCCGGGGGCACTCCCCGGCGCCGCAGAATGGCCCAGGCCTCCATCAGGGCGGCAACGGCGTGAGCGACGGGAAAAGGCAGCGAGCGACGCGGCGGCGGCAAGCCGAGCGTTTCGGCCAGCAGCCCGAAGGCCTCCGCGGCGGTGATCTCCTCGCCGTCGGTGATGTGAAAGACCTGCCCCGCCGCCCCGGGAACGAAGGCGGCCAGCAGAAGCCCCTGGACCAGGTTGTCGACATGGGAGAGGGCGACGCGGTTGCGGCCGCCGTCGACCAGGACCATCCTGCCCCGGCGCAGCAGCGCCGCGAAGCGCGGCAGGAACATGGGATCGCCGGGGCCCCAGATCACTCCGGGCCGCACCACGACCGTCTCCAGGCCGCCCGCGCCGTGCGCCCGGCGCACCAGCTTCTCTCCGGCGATCTTGCTGGCGGTGTAGGCATCGGCGGCGGACATGGCCGGCGGCGTTTCCTCATCGACGCGGGCGCCCCGGCGCGGCAGGCCCAGAACGGTCAGCGAGCTCACGTGGACCAGGCGGCGCACGCGCTGCTTCCGGCAGGCGGCGATCAACCGCGCCGTGCCGTCGACGTTCACCCGGCGGAATTCCTCAGCGCCGCCCCAGTCACCGACCCGGGCGGCGGCATGGAAGACCACTCGTTGCCCGGCGGCGGCCCGGGCCAGCGCATCCTCGTCAGCCAGGTCGCCGGTCACGATCCCGATGCCGCTGGCAGCGAGGAACGAAACGTCGCTGGTCGGCCGGGCCATGGCCCGGACGGCGGCGCCGCTCTTTTTCAGGGCAAGGGCCAGGCGGCTGCCGAGGAAACCCGTCGCTCCCAGCACCAGGACGGAGGCCCCGGTGACCGGGGCGGTCGCTTCGTCCCCGGCGCCCCGGGTCACGCCGTCACCAGGTTCAGCTCCTCGCGCAGGGCGCGGCGCAGGGGCTTGCCCACCGCCGAGTGGCGCAAACCGTCGCGGATCTCCACCGCCGAGGGCACCTTGAACTTGGCCAGGTTTTGCCGGCAGAAGGCCAGGATCTCCTCCTCCTCGAGCTGAACGCCGTCGCGCGGCACCACGAAGGCCTTGACCAGCTCGCCGCGCACGGCGTCGGGAATGCCGATCACCAGCGCCTCCAGCACCTTGGGGTGCTCGTGGAGCACGGCCTCCACCTCGGCCGGGTAGATGTTCATCCCCGAGCGGATGATCATGTCCTTCAGGCGGTCGACGACGCGGAAGTAGCCGTCGCGATGCATCTGGCCGATATCGCCGGTGTGCAGCCAGCCGTTGCGGATCTGCGCCGCCGTCTCCTGCGGCCGTTGCCAGTAGCCCTTCATCACCTGGGGCCCGCGGACGATGATCTCCCCTGGCTTCGTCCACTCGCCTTCGAAGGGCATGTCGATCCCGCCGGTCTCGAAGTCGACGACGCGCGCCTCGGTTCCCGGGTACGGCAGGCCGATGGTACCGTGCCGGTCGTCGCCGAACGGCGGGTTGCCGTGGGTCACCGGGCCGGCCTCGGTCAGCCCGTAGCCCTCCACCGGGCGCACGCCCGTCTTGGCGATGAACGCTCTCTGCACCGCCGGCGCCAGCGGCGAACCGGCGCAGGGGCAGACGCGCACGGAGCGCAGGTTGCGGCCCTCGACGCCCGGAAAGCCGGCGATCGAGATCAGGAAGGTCGGCACCACCGGGAAGATCGTCGGCCGCAGCCGCTCGATGGTCTGGATCAGTCCGGCGGTGTCGGTGGGCATGGGCGCCAGCAGGATGGTCGCCCCGGTGCGCAATCCCAGGTGCAGGCAGCAGGTGAGGCCGAAGCCGTGGAACAGGGGCACCGCCGCCAGCGACACCTCGACGCCGTCGCGAATGCCGGCCCACATGCGGTTCTGCTCCATGTTCACCATCAGGTTGCGGTGCGAAAGCTCGACTCCCTTCGATACGCCGGTCGTGCCCCCGGTATAGAGCAGGACCGCGGTATCCCCGCTGTCCAAGCGCACCGGCCGGGGCGTGCCGGAGCCGAGCAGCTCCCGGAACCAGCGGTCGCCGGGGCGCAGGCGGAACTTCTCCAGCCTGCGCTCCCTGGTCAGGGAATACAGCGTCCAGAGCAGCGGCGGGAAATACTCCTTGATGCGCGTGACCACCACGTGGCGCAGGCCGGTCCTGGCGCGCACGCCGTCGACCAGCGGGAAGAAGCGGTCGAGAACGACGGCCACGGTCGCGCCGCAGTCCTTGAGCTGGTACTCGGTCTCGCGGGCCGAGTAGAGCGGGTTGAAGGGGACAACAATGGCGCCGGAACGAATGGCCGCCAGGTAGGCGATGACGAATTGCGGGCAGTTGGGCATGTAGAGGGCGACCCGGTCGCCCGGCTGGACGCCCAGCCCCTGCAGCGACGCGGCGAAGCGGTCGACGTCCCGCTGCAGGCGGCGATAGGAGACGGGATAGGAAAAGAGCCGGCCGGCGGCGGCCATGGCCATGACCAGCGCCGTGCGCCCGGGATATTTTTCGGCGGCCCGGGGCAGCAGGTCCTGCAGGGTCGTTGCGGGCGTCTCGATGTCGTGGGGGACGCCGGGTTCGTAGTGCTTCAGCCAGGGACGGTCCATCTGCATGCTGTATCCTCCATGACAAGCTTCCGCCGCCATCCGGCGGCATTCCGTCGCTCGAACCGGGATATCCGTCTGCGATTCGCCCTATTCTGGGGAATTCCGGCGAAAATGTCAACGCGCGGCTACAGTAATTCCCGTTGGCTGCCGGAATTTTTCGGCTCCGGATGGCGGGGAGATGCCGCGCGCTTGGAATGCCACCGCAAAGAATGGCAAGTCAGGGTTTCCTATCTGTATGTCGCGAAAACAGAATGGGCGCACCCTCCGGGATAGCCCCCCGGCACGAGGTCGGTGCGCACGCCATTCTTCCAGTAGCAGGGGACTTTGTAGTAAGAACCGCTGTTGCCGAACCCGGCGACGAACACGTTCTGGTCCAGGACAAAGATGGACCACGCGGAGCCGCTATCGGCCATGTCCAGGTCGGTGCGCACCTTGTTCTTCCACACGCAGGGCGTCGTCTTGTAGCTCTCGCCCTCCCCCGTTTGCACCATGCCGGCGATATGGATGTCCGTCCCCGAAACCTGGATGGAGTTCGCCCAGCCGGGGACGTCATTTTTCAAATCGTAGCGGACGCCGTCGACCCAGTAGCAGGGCATCGAGCTGCAGCCATAGGCGACATGCCCGGCGACATAGACTTTGCCGTTTGCCACGCAGATCGAATGGGCGAACCCGAGGTTCAGGGTGTCGTAGGCCTTCAGGTCGACCCGCTCGCCGTTCTTCCAATAGCAGGGGGAGGCGATCATCTGGCTCGCGTCGGGGTTCCTGTTGACGGTCCCGGCGACATAGACGTCGTTGCCGGAAACGACGATCGCCTCCGCCATATCGACCCGGCTCGGACCCAGGCGGTTCAGTTCGGTGCACGCATCGTTCTTCCAGTAGCAGGGGATCGTGTAGTCGCCGAAATCGAGCCAGCCGGCGATATAGACGTCGTCCCCGGAAACGCACATGGATCTGGCATGGCTGTCGGCCGCGGGATGCGCCAGGTCGGTCCGCACCCCGTTTTTCCAATAACAGGCCACGAGTTTAGAATCGCAGCCATTGTATCCGGCGACATAGACATCGTCACCGGAAACGGAAATGGCATTGGCATAACGCCAGGGCCTTTCCCTGGGGTCGCTGCATGCGCTCAGACCCTTCCATTGGCCATCCTGCCAATAGCCGGCGAAGCTTTCATCTTCCGTATCTCCCCAGCCGGCGACATGCACGACCGTTTCGCGCGCGGCCTTCGGCCCCGGCTCGGGCGTCGGAACCACCTCCTCCGGCCGGCAGGCCGGCATGAGAAACAGGCAGATCATCAGCACCGACGTAAAAATTGAACGCTGGATGCTGGTCATGATGGCGGACCTCCTTTTCGAGCATCACCGAAAGAGAAATACATCAGGGGCATATAAATAACAGAACCCGCGAGCAAGCCTTCGCAGGCACCATGAAAATGAAAAATCCGCATTATTATCCCGCCGGTTTCCCACTTGCGATCCGGGTTCTTCCAGCGGCTGCCCGGGATGATATCGACCAGGATATTCCGGCCCCCCGGAGAGGATAAAGACGCTGCTCATCCCGGCCAGCACCCGTGATCCTGGCCCCGCGCGCGGTTTCCCGGGTTTTCATCGCCGGATCTCCTCAATACCGCCGTCCGGCTGAAAAGGATCCGCGGCCCGGGCCCGACCTCCAGCCCGGCCTGTTGCATTATTTCGCTCGCTGCCCGGAATTCCTCCCGGGAAACATGGAAACCGGGCTCCACGACAAGCATTCGTCCCTTCGGCTGCAAAAGAATTTTCATTTCAAACAATAAGTTCTTTTGGTCAGGCACTTCGTGAAGCACATGGAAAGCCAGGATGAAATCGAACGCCCCCTCCAGGCCGACAACGTCGGCGCCGCAAAGATGGAACTTCACCCGCTCCGCCAGCCCGGCCCGCTCGAGCTTTTCCCGCGCCCTGTCGAGCATCCCCTGCTGCAGGTCGACGGCGGTGACATGCCCGGCGGGGCCGACGCGGCGCGCCATCTCCAGGGTGAAGAATCCCGGGCCGCAGCCGAAGTCGAGGACGTCCATCCCCTCGCCCACGAAGGGGCGCAGGATGCGCTTCGGGCTTTCGTACAGCCGGCGCAGCGGGTGCTCGAGCATCCCCGCCTTCTCCACCGGGCAGACGCGGTGCTTTTTATCCGTTTTCATGAATTTATCTCCCTGGCGGCCGCATCCATCCGCGTGCGGAACCTGACCATCGGCCTGTTTTTTGAAGTGCGGTCGACAACCTTGAATCCGGCCCTGGAACCGGGTAACGTATTGCTTTCAGCGATCGATTTTACTTTGCTAACCGCATCCTCCTTTTTTCATGAGGGCGCTTCTTTTATCATAATCCTTCAAGACCAGCCGCCGGGGATTCGCCGAGCCGTGGGCCGGAAGGAAAAGGCGGCATTTCGTGGCCAGCAGCTTGCCCCAGCTCCTGACCGTCTCGCCGGCGTCCATGGCGTAGGGCGGGAAGACCGACCCGGGGAAGATCCCGAACATGGCATCGCCCACCAGGGCGATCTCGTCGTCGACGATCACGCTCAGCGAACCGGGCGTGTGGCCCGGAGTATGCAGGATATTGGCTTTGAAACCGAATTCGCGGAGATCGAATGAGGGATCGACCTGGATGTCGGGACGGCTCGGCTGATAGCGGGCCCGCCGGCCAAAGCGGTTGCCCAGGCCGGCGACCATAATGCGGGTCAGGGCGTTGGTGCCGCCGAGGGCGTTGTTCTCGCCCCGGGCCAGGAAAGGCCCTTCGGCGATGTGGGCGATCACCTTGGCCTCATACCTTTCCTGCAGCCGGGCCGCGTTGCCGGCGTGGTCGTAGTGGGCGTGGGTCAGGACCAGGGCGTCGAGCCGCCCGACGCCCAGCCGCCGCAGGCGCCGGTCCAGTGTTTTCCACCTGCTGCCCGGGCCCGAATCGACCATGAGGCATTTCCCGCCATGGGCAACGAGGAAGGCGTTGCTCCTGCCGGCCAGCACCCGGGTTATTCTATGACTGCCTTTCGTTTCCCAGGTCTTCATTTTGCCCATTATAGCAAATTGCCCCGGGGACGGCACATGGCAGCGGAAATATCCCCGTCAGCACCCGGTCCGCGGCCGGAAAACGATTTAGCAAATCGCCTTATCCAGCCAATTTCTTGAGCAGCCGGGCGATCCGGTTGCCGGCGCGCAGGCATTCCTTGACGGCCCGCTCATCGGGAGCGCCGATCGCCACCGGGCCGTAGTGGTCCCCCTGCCAGTCGCCCTGCACGATCATGCCGTGGATCAGCATGGCGTTCAGGATGTCGAGGATCGTCGTCTCGTTGCCCCCGCCGATGTTGGCGCTGGAGGCGAAGGCCGCGCCGATCTTGCCGTCCAGCTTGCCGTGAATGCGGATGGAGTCGTCGAACAATTTTTTAATGTCGGCGGCCATGCTTCCGTAATACACGGGAGAACCGACGATGATGGCGGCGTACGCCTTGAGGTCGGCGGGGGTGACGTCCTTGACGTCCCGGACATCCGCCTCCACATTCTCTTTTCTTATGCCCTCCGCGATGGTCTCCGCCATCTTCCGGGTATTGCCGCTCCGGGAATAATACACGATCAGCGCTTTGGCCATGGATATTCCTCCTTTTTCGTTTTCGCTATTTTTTCGTTGACACAAGGAACGCCCGGCCCAGGCCGATGAACCACAGCGACCAGCCGATATGGAAGAAGCGCTGCCTTAATCCCGGCCAGGCGCCCAGCACCTCGGGCATGAAGGCTAAAAAGCCCAGCAGCATGATCGCCAGGCTCACGATCGCCCAGATCCGCGACCCGGCCGGCATCTTGTCTCCCGGCCAGAGTATCAGCGCCGCCAGGGGCGAGAAAAAGAGCAGGATCGAGGGCATGCCCGCCCACAGGTGCAGGCGCAGCGGCAGAGGGAAGATGGCAGCGCCGAACAGGGAAATGGAGAACGACAGGATGATCCAGGCCGGAAAAGCGCTGATCCCCCTCTCGCGGCAGGCCTTGTGCAGCCCGATCACGAACACGGCGCTCAGGGCGGCGCAGGCCAGCATCCCGGCCATGAACATGTATTGCGTCCTTGTCCCCATGGCGCCCAGCTCGCTCACCAGCCGCGTCAGGTGGTTGTAATCCCCCATAACGTAACCGCAAACAAACAGCGTTCCCCAGAAGATCACGGGGATCACGCTCCCCAACGCCAGCAGGCTTCTTGTCCTCATTAATGCCTTAGTTTTTCAAGAACAGAGATTTCAACATATCCAAAATAGCGCACGCCCGAGGCGAATATTTCCCAGTCCATGTTGGGGATTGGATCGGGTTCAAGAATCAGAAATTCAGCACCTTGTCGCATTCGACCGTCCAGACGGCGAATTCCTTCATGTTGCTCACCTGGACTCCTTCCAGAAGGGAGACGGAGGCAATGCCGCGCGTCTCAAGGCAGCTGCCGCAGCTTTTCACTACGCCCCCGTTCTGGATGACCGCCTTCAGCATCCGCTCGATGTTGTAGTAGCCGTTCGGGGTTTTCTGGCCCTTCAAGCCACAGAAAACCGCATCGGCCAGGAGAAAAATCCTTATTCCTGCCTCCCCGGCATGCTCCTTCTGCAACGCCATGGCCATGCGCAAAGCATTGTACGCTTTTTCCGTTCCATAGGGCGCATCCTGGATGATGATCAGTATTCTTTGCATTGTTTTCCCCCAAGTCGGATTTTAATGGAAATACCTCACCCCGGAGGCGAATATTTTCTGATCCTTGTTGCCGGGGACGTTCTTGAATAGGTCGCTGCCCAGCAGGCGCTCGGAATGGGCCATCTTGCCCAGGACGCGGCCGTCGGGGCTGGTGATGCCCTCGATGGCCAGCAGCGAGCCGTTGGGGTTGAAGAAGGAGTCCATGGCCGGCTTGCCGTCAAAGTCGACGTATTGCGTGGCCACCTGCCCCAGGGAGAACAGCAGCTCGACGGTCGCCGCCGGCGCCGTGAAGCGCCCCTCGGCGTGGGCCACCGGCACGGTGTGGATCTCGCCGGGCTTGCACAGGGAGAACCAGGGCGACAGGGTCGAGACCACCCGGGTATGTACCGGCCGCGACACGAAGCGGCCGATGAGGTTGGCGGCCAGCGTCGGCGAATCGGGAGTGAGGTCGCGGATCTCGCCGTGGGGCAGCAACCCCAGCTTGACCAGGGCCTGGAAGCCGTTGCAGATGCCCAGGATCAGGCCGTCCCTTTTTTCCAGCAGGTGATGGACGGCGTCGCGCAGGCGCGGGTGGCGGAAGGCGGCGGCGATGAACTTGCCCGAACCGTCGGGCTCGTCGCCGGCGCTGAAGCCGCCGGGGATCATGAGCATCTGCGCGTTCCTCAGCTTGCGCGCCAGCTCGGCGATGGAGGCCTCGCTGGCGGCGGCGGTCAGGTTGCGGAAGACGAATACGTCGGGAACGGCCCCCGCCGCCTCGAAGGCGCGGGCCACATCATACTCGTTGTTCGTCCCCGGGAAGACCGTGATCAGCACCCGCGGCCGGGCCAGCGGCCGCCCCCGCCTTCGGTCGGGACGGCCCCGGAACAGAGGCCGTTCGCCTCCGCCGGCGTCCTGCGGGGCGGCTTGCGCCCGGGTGGGGAAGACCTCCTCCAGCGGCTTCTGCCAGTGCGCCTGCAGTTCCTCCACGTTCAGCTCCAGCCCGTTGACGCGGATCACGGCCGCGGATCCGGTCCGGCCCAGGAGGCGGTGGCTTGTCCCGGCGAACAGCCTGTTGGCATCCTCCTTCTCCGGCACCTCCAGCAGCAGCGAGCCGATGGCGGGCGCCAGCAGCTCCTGCGCCGATATCTCCCTGTCGAAGGCGAATCCCAGGCGGTTGCCGAAGCACATCCTGCTGATCGCCTCGGCCAGGCCGCCGGCGTGCAGGGACTGGGCGGCCAGGATCTTGCCGCGGCCGGCCAGCTCGTGAACGCGGGCGCAGTTCTTCCTGAACGCGGCGAAGTCGGGCATCTCGCGTTCATCACGCGGCAGCGCCAGCAGCACGACCTGGCTTCCCGCCTTCTTGAACTCGGGGGAGAGGACGCGGCGCGCGTCGGCCAGGACGACGGCGAAGGCGACCAGGGTCGCCGGCACGTCCAGTTCCCGGAAGGATCCCGACATGCTGTCCTTGCCGCCGATGGCGGCGACCTCCAGCTCGCGCTGGGCGGTGAAAGCCCCCAGCAGGGCGGCGAACGGCAGGCCCCAGCGCCGCGGGTCGAGGCCGGGCTTGGGGAAATATTCCTGCAGCGTCAGGCGGGCGCGGCTGCTGTCGCCGCCGCAGGCCGCCAGACGCGCCAGCGCCTCGATCACCGCATAGATGCCCCCGTGGAACGGGCTCCAGGCGCAAAGGGCGGGCTGGAAGCCGTGGCTCATGAGCGTGGCGCTGCGCGTCTCGCCATGGAGCAGCGGCACCTTGGCCGCCATGGCCTCGATCGGCGTGGACAGGAAGCGGCCGCCGTGGGGATAGAGCACCGAGGCGGCGCCGATGGAGGAGTCAAAGCGCTCGCCCAGCCCCTTCTGGGAGCAGACGCCCAGGTCCGCCAGCATGGCCTTCCAGGCGGCGCCCAGGTCGGGCAGCTTGCCGCCGCCGGGCAGAGCCCTGAAGAAGTCGCCGGCGACGACGGGCTCCTCGACCTTCACCGCGGCCCGGCGCCGGGCGCCATGGCTGTCGAGGAAGGCGCGCTCGATATCGACGATGGCGCAGCCGCGCCATTTCATCCTCAGCCGCGGACGGGCACTGACCCGGGCGATGACGGTGGCCTCGAGATTCTCCGCGGCGGCCAGCTTCTGGAAGCGGCGGCAGTCGGCGGCGGCCAGCACCACGGCCATGCGCTCCTGCGACTCGGAAAGGGCGAGCTCGGTGCCGTCGAGGCCCGCATATTTCTTGGGCACGCGGTCGAGGTCGATCTCCAGGCCCGGCGCCAGCTCGCCGACGGCCACGGCGACGCCGCCGGCGCCGAAGTCGTTGCAGCGCTTGATCAGGCGGCTGGCGCGCGGATCGCGGAACAGCCGCTGCAGCTTGCGCTCGACCGGCGGGTTGCCCTTCTGCACCTCGGCGCCGCAGCTGCGCAGCGACCCCTCGCCATGGGCCTTGGAGGAGCCGGTGGCGCCGCCGATGCCGTCGCGCCCGGTGCGGCCGCCCACCAGCAGCACCACGTCTCCCGGCGCTGGCTCGCGGCGCACGACGCTGCGCCGCGGCGCGGCGCCGATGACGGCGCCGATCTCCAGGCGCTTGGCCACGTAGCCCTCGTGGTAGGCCTCGCTGACCTGGCCGGTGGCCAGCCCCACCTGGTTGCCGTAGGAGCTGAAGCCCTGGGCCGCCTCGGTGGTGATCTTGCGCTGCGGCAGCTTTCCCGGCAGGGTGGCGGCGACCGGCCGGCGCGGATCGCCGCTGCCGCTGACGCGCATGGCCTGGTAGACGAAGGCCCGTCCCGACAGGGGGTCGCGGATGGCCCCGCCCAGGCAGGTGGCGGCGCCGCCGAAAGGCTCGATCTCGGTCGGATGGTTGTGCGTCTCGTTCTTGAAGAGGATCAGCCACTCCTCATCGGCGCCGTCGACGTCGACCATGGCCTTGACGGTGCAGGCGTTGATCTCGTCGGAGAGGTCGACGTCCGCCAGCCGCCCCTTGGCGCGCAGCTCCTTCATGGCCAGCAGCGCCAGGTCCATCAGGCAGAGATCGACCGAGCGCCGGCGGTAAAGGGCGCTGCGCGTTTCCAGGTAGCTCTCGTACGCCCGGCGCATGGGCTCGGCCCAGGCGCCGGGGGAGATCTCGATGCCGTCGATGACGGCCAGGAAAGTGGTGTGCCGGCAATGGTCCGACCAGTAGGTGTCGAGCAGGCGCACCTCGGTCAGGATCGGATCGCGCTTCTCCCGGTCGCGGAAATGGGCCTGGCAGATGCGCAGGTCGGCCTCGTCCATGGCCAGCCCCAGTTCCTGCGCCAGGCTGCGCAGCCCCTCGTCGCTCATCGTCCTGAATCCCTTCAAAACCGGAACCGCCGCCGGCGCGGCCGGGCGCAGCGCCAGCGATCGCGGCTTGGTCATGGCGGCCTCGCGCGAATCCACCGGGTTGATGAGGTAGTTCTTGACCGTTTCCAGGTCCGTCGGCGCAAGTTCCCCGCGCAGGACGATGAGGCGGGCGGCGGCCACCTCGGGGCGGCGGCGCGGGAAGAGCAGCTGCAGGCACTGCACGGTGGAGTCGGCCCGCTGGTCGTACTGCCCGGGCAGGTACTCGACGGCGAACGCGGTCTCTCCCGCTGCCAGCGCCAGTTTCTCCTGGCGGACCTCGTCCAGCGGGGGCTCGGCGAAGACGGCCTGGCAGGCCCGCTGCCATTCGCCGGCGCTGAGGCCGCACGCGTCGTAGCGGCTGAGCAGGCGCAGGCCGCTCAATGCCTTGATTCCCAGGTTGTCGCGCAAATCGGCCAGCAGCGCCCGGGCCTCGCCGGCGAACCCGTCTCTCTTTTCAACGAATACCCTGCGGATCATCGCCATGTTGCAGCTCCTTTCCCGTTCATCGCGCCTGCATCTCCCGATCCAGGTCGTTGATCAGCGCCGCGAGCGCCGCGCCCCAGGCGGCCCCGTCCGCCCGCTGGCTCAGGTCCGCGATATCGGGGCGCAGCTGCTGGAAAAACTGCGGAAAGCGCTCCAGGTAATCGCGCAGGGCGGCGATCAGCCGCTCCAGGCGCGCGGCGCCCACCCGGCTCTCCGCCGCCCGCAGCAGCAGGCGGACATGCTCGCGGAAATACTCGGCCACGAAAAAATAAACCGCCTCGTCGCCGCGGGCGCACAGGATCTCGAAGGAGCCCTCCGACACCGCCTGGTCGCCGTGGTGCAGGTAGGCGATGAAGGTCCTGGCGTCGGCGGGAGTGAGGATCTTCTTGAACACTTTCAGCGTGACCTGGAACAGGTCGGAGTCGCGGCCGCCGCGCAGGAAACGCGGCAGCATGGCCAGCAGGGGGCTGTTCGCCTTGATGCGCTCGATGGCCTGGGTGATCACCGCCTGCATCTGCGGCTTGGCGATCCGCGCCAGGGCCGCCTCGAGGATGTCCAGGGCGCGGCGGTCGTTGTACTTGGCGATGCTGAGGATGGCCTCCTCGCGCAGCAGGTCGTCCTCGCCCATGGCGATGACCTTCTTCAGCGGCAGCAGGAAGGCGTCGCTGCGAATGTAGCCGGCCATGCGCACCAGGTCGATGCGCGTGGCCATGCCGACGGCGCGGCCGGTGATGTAGTGGACGATGGCGTTCTCGGTGCTCCTGCCGCCCCGGCGCACCAGGTCCTCCAGGCGCAGGCGGAAATCCCGGCCGCCCTCGACGCCGGCGCCGCGCACCAGGCCGTCGATCTGTTCCAGGACCGAGTCGATCTTCGCCAGGCCCATGGCCCGCTTATTTCCCCCCGCGGGAGAAGCGCCGGAAAATGTCCCGGGTGCCGGCCAGCAGCGCCTGCAGGGAAAAGGCCTTCCCGAGCTCGGAGGCGGAACAGACGGCGGTGATGGCCGGGTCGGCCAGCACCAGCTCGGGGAAACTGCGTTTCTCCCGCCAGGAGCGCATGGCCTGCGCCTGCACCAGCTCATAGGCGCGCTGGCGGGCCATGCCCTTCTCGACCAGCAGGGTCAGAACTTTCTGGGAGAAGTACACGCCCTGGGTCAGCTCCAGGTTGCGGCGGACGTTCTCGGGGTAGACGACCAGGTGCCGCAGCACGTCGGTCATGTCGTCGAGCAGGAATACGGCCAGGTGGAAGGCGTCGGGGAAGATGACCCGCTCGGCCGAGGAATGGGAAATGTCCCGCTCGTGCCAGAGGACATTGTTCTCCAGCGCCACGGCCGCGTGGCCGCGCAGGATGCGTGCCAGCCCGGATACGCGCTCGCAGCGCACGGGGTTGCGCTTGTGCGGCATGGAGGAGGAGCCTTTCTGCCCGCGGGTGAAGGGCTCCTCGGCCTCGAGCGACTCGGTCTTCTGCAGGTGGCGGATCTCGACGGCGATCTTTTCCAGGCTGGTGCCCAGCAGGGCCAGCGCCGCGATGACCTCGGCGTGGCGGTCGCGCTGGATGATCTGCGAGGAGACCCGGCAGGGCTTCAGCCCCAGCCGGCGCAGCACCCGCGCCTCGCCGGCGGCCGGGAAGTGGATGTAGGTCCCCACCGAGCCCGAGACCTTGCCCACCGCCGCGGCCTCCCGGGCGCTTTGCAGCCGCCGCAGGTTGCGCTCCATCTCCTCGTGCCAGATCAGGAATTTGCAGCCGAAGGCGATGGGCTCGGCGTGGATGCCGTGGGTGCGGCCGATGGCCGGCAGGTCGCGGTAGGCGAACGCCTTGTCCAGCAGCACCCGCTTCAGCTCCCGGCAGCGGGCCAGGACCAGGTCCAGCGACTCGCGGATGAGCAGCGACAGGGCCGTGTCGACCACGTCGTAGGAGGTGATGCCCTTGTGCACGTAGGCCGAGTCGGCCCCGATCGACTCCTCCACCGAGGTCAGGAAGGCGATGACATCGTGCTTGGCCTTCTTTTCGATTTCGCGGATGCGGCCGATGTCGAAGGCGGCGCGCCGGCGGATGCGCTTCAGGCTGGGCGCCGGCACCTGCCCCATCTCGGCCCAGGCCTCGGTAACGGCCAGCTCGACGTCCAGCCACCTGCGGTATTTGTTTTCCTCGCTCCAGATGCGGGCGATTTCCGCCGCTTGGTACCTGTCGATCACGTGCGTCTCCTTTGGCCCAGATTATAACAAGGTTGCCAACGCTTGTATACCGGGGGGCGCCGGCCGGTTTTCGCGCCGCCGCCGCGCTGACCGCTCAAAAGCGCAGTGAAAGGCAGCTCAAGCCGCCGTCCAGCTTGCGGAACTCCGAAACGTCCAGGGACACGGTGTCGCAGCCGGCATCCTCGATGAGCCTGCGGGTCCCGGGGAAACCGGCGGGGACCAGGACGCGGCCGTTGACCCAGAGGGAGTTGGCGGCGTAATCTTCCCCGGCCGGGACGGGGAGGATCTCGAATGAAGACAGGAGCGGATGCCGCAGGAATTCCCCGCAGGCCAGCAGGCGGTTGTCCTCAAGGTAGGAAATGCCGGTCTTCAGGTGCAGGACCCGTTGCAGGGGGACGAACAGCGCCTCGTAGCCATGGCGCCGGAGTATGGCGGCCAGCTGCTGCGCCCCGTCTTCGTTGGTCCGGCCAGATAACCCGACAAAAAACCGGTCACCCGCGCGCATGACGTCGCCGCCCTCCAGCGTCCCGGGGGCGCGGATCCCCTCCAGCCGCGGGTAGAGATCGGCCAGGGCCAGGGCCACGGTTTTTTCCTCGCCGCGGCGGCTGTTGGCGCCTGGACGGGCGATGACGGCCGCTTTTTCGCAACATACCGCCGTGTCCTCGATGAAGACCGAGTCGGGATAGGCCTCGTCGGCTTCCAGCACCGTCACGGCCAGGCCGCAGCCGCGCAGGGCCTCGACGTAGGCGGCGTGCTGCTCCACGGCTTTGCCGTAATCCGGGGGCCCCATGCCGGCGCCGGAAATGCCGTGGACCAGGTTGCGACACGGTTTTCTTGCCAGGGCTTTCGTGAACAAGGCCATGAATGACTCCATCACCACGGCGCGCGAACAATGCGGCGCCATCATTTCCTAGCATGCTTTGCCGGGAAATTCAACCCATGTTCACCGTCGCGCTGCGGGCCCGGCTGTTTTTTTTCGCCGGCAGCGATTGACAGGCCGGAGCGTCTGGTGTAAACTCCCGCCTGACAGCCATGTGCCAGAATGACTTTTTTTTGCACTGCATGATAATGCCCGGCCCGGGCCTGTCGCTTCTGATCTAGAAGCGCAGGTTCGGGGAACTCCAACTTCCACCATTTCAAAAAAAACGAAAATGGAGGCTTATCATGCCCAAGACTGTCGAGGAAATCAATCGCAAAATTCTGGATAGGACCGTGCGCGTGCTCACGGCAGACCGCATGCCCGACCTCGTGGAGGAGCTGGGGGCCGAGCGGGCCGCCGCCGAGGTCGATGTCGTCACCACCGGCACCTTCGGCGCCATGTGCTCCAGCGGCGTTTTCCTGAATTTCGGCCATTCCGACCCCCCGATCAAGATGACCCGCATCTGGCTCAATGATGTCGAGGCCTACGCCGGCATCGCCGCCGTCGACGCCTACCTGGGCGCCACCCAGGGCAGCGAAAAGCCGGGGACGGAAAGCGGCGGCGCCCAGGTCATCGAGGACCTGCTGCGCGGCCGGCCGGTGGTGCTGCGTGCCGTATCCTACGGCAGCGACTGCTACCCGCGCAAGGAGATTCTCGGCGAGGTCACCCTCGCCGGCCTCAACCAGGCGCTGCTGTGCAATCCGCGCAACGCCTACCAGCGCTATCACGCCGCCGCCAACTCCGGCGAACGGACACTGCACACCTACATGGGCAAGCTCCTGCCCGGCCTGGGCAACGTCACCTTCTCCGGCGCCGGCGAGCTGTCGCCCCTGATGAACGACCCCGGCCTGGAGACCATCGGCATCGGCACGCGCATCTTCCTGGGCGGCGGCATCGGCTATGTCACCGGCTCCGGCACCCAGCACGACCCGCAGCAGGGGTTTGCCACCCTGATGGTGCAGGGCGACCTGAAGTGCATGTCCGGCGAATTCCTGCGGGCGGCGCTGTTCCCGGGCTACGGCGCCTCGCTCTACGTGGGCATCGGCGTCCCCATCCCGGTGCTGCACGCCGGCATCGCCCGCGCCGCGGCCGTCCGCGACCGGGACATCGAGACCGACATCATCGATTTCTCCGTTCCCGCCCGGCGGCGCCCGCAGCTGGGCCGCTGTTCCTACGAGCAGCTCAAGTCGGGAGCGGTCCGGCTGCGGGACCGGGATGTTCCCGCCTCGCCCCTGTCCAGCCTGCATATGGCCAGGCGGGTCGCGCGCACCCTGAAGGAGCGGATCGAACAGGGCTCCTTCCAGCTGAGCCTCCCGGCGGCGAAGCTCCCCGCCCAGGGAGCGGCCGGGCCGCTGGCGATCCGGCCGCCGCGACCCGGCCCTTTCTTCCCGCGCCCCGGCAGCCGCGTGGCCGCGGGAGAGCGCATCGCCTGGGAGAAGGAATTGTGCCTTTCCTGCGGCCAATGCCTGGGCATCTGCCCCGCCGGCGTCTTCCGCCGCGACCATGACTGGCAGGTGACGGCCGCCGGACGGCACTGCACGGGCTGCGGCCGTTGCGACCGGGTATGCCCGACCGGCGCCATCCACGGGGGAAACCATGGACGCTGACCTGGTCCGCCGGCAGATCCGCATCAAGGAGACGTTCGCCACCGTGACCGCCGGCGAACGCTACCTGGAACCGGCGGAGCGCGCCATCGCCGCCGCCCGCGCCGAACTCGAGGCCTATATCGCCGTGGAACCGCGTTTCCTCACCTCGCTGGAGCCGATTGCCATCGATATGGCGGCGCCGCAGGTGGCGCGGCGCATGGCCGCGGCCGCGGCCCTGGCCGGTGTCGGCCCCATGGCGGCGGTCGCCGGCACCATCGCCCAGGTCACGGTGGAGGCGCTGGTCGCCGCCGGCTGCCGCCATGTGGTCGTGGACAACGGCGGCGACGTGGTGCTGCGCATCGACCGGCCGCTGACCATCGGCATCTTCACCGGCGGCGCGCGCGTGCGCGACATCGCCCTGCGCCTCGAGCCGCGGCCCGGCATTTTTTCCGTCTGCACCTCGTCGGGCACGGTGGGCCATTCACTCTCCTTCGGCCGGGCCGACGCCGCCACGGTCGTGGCCGAAAGCGGCTGCCTGGCCGACGCCACGGCCACCGCCCTCTGCAATCGCGTCGGCGAGCGCAACGAGGCGTGCGTCGCCCGGGCCATCCGCGAGACGCTGGCCGACGGGATCGACGGGCTGCTGGTGGTCGCCGGCGATCAATTGGGCATGGGCGGCAGCCTGCCGCCGCTGGTCCGCGCCGTCGTCCAGCCGCGGCCGATCCGCATGGGCTAGGAGGAGAAAGTGAAAAAGATCAAGGCCGCCCTGTTGGGCTGCACCGGTCTCGTCGGGCAGCAATTCATACGCCTTCTCGACGATCACCCGTTCTTCGAGTTGGCCTGCCTCACCGCCTCCAGTGGCTCGGCGGGAAGGACCTGCGCCGCGGCGCTGGCCGACGCCAGCGCAACGATCGCCCATGCGGCGACCCTGGCGCTGGTGATCCGCGAGACCACGGCGGCGGAAATCATCCGCAGCCGGGCGCGGGTCGTCTTCTCGGCCCTGCCTGCCGCCGCGGCCGGGCCGCTGGAGGCCGAGCTCCGCGCCGCGGGCCTGCGCGTCTTTTCCAACGCCGGCGCCCATCGCATGGATGCAAGCGTGCCGCTGCTCATCCCCGAGGTCAACCCCGGCCACCTGGAGCTGTGTCGCGCGCAGCTGCGGGACCATGAAGGATTCATCGTCACCAATCCCAACTGCGTGGTCGCGGGGCTGGCGCTGGCCCTGAAACCGCTGACGGCCCTGGGGCTGCGCGCCGTGACCGTCACCACCTTCCAGGCCGTTTCCGGCGGCGGCCGCCGCGGCGTCGCCGCCTGGGACACCCTGGGCAACATCGTCCCCTTCATCGCCGGCGAGGAGGAGAAAATCGTGCGCGAGACCGGCAAGATCCTGGGCGAGCTGGCGGGCGATCATGTCGCTGGCAGCCCGATCGAGATCTTCCCCTCCTGCTGCCGCGTCCCGGTGCGCGAGGGCCACCTGCAGAGCGTCAGCGCCGAGTTCGACCGGCCGGTCAGCAGCGGGGAGATCCGGGAAGCGCTGGCCGGCTTTGCGGCGGAGCCGCAGCAGCTGAAGCTGCCCACGGCCCCGGCCGCGCCCATCATCGTCCGCGACGAGGCGGACCGCCCGCAGCCGTTCCTTGACGTCCAGGCGGGCGAGACGGGCCCCGTCGTTGCGGGGCGGCACGGCCGCGCCCGCGGCATGGCGGTCAGCGTGGGCCGGCTGCGGCCGCGGGGCCGACGCTGCGATCTTTTCCTGCTGCTGCACAACACGGTGCGCGGGGCCGCGGGCGGCTCGGTGCTGAACGCCGAGCTGGCGGCGAGCAAGGGCCTGATCCCGGGAAGGTGACGAATGAGCAAGGTGATGAAATTCGGCGGCGGCTGTTTGCGCGACGGCCGCAGCATCGCCCGGGCCTGCGCCATCATCGGCAGGCAAAAGCGGGCCGTGGTCGTGGTCTCCGCCGTCTCCGGCGTGACCGAACTTCTGCTTTCCGCCATCGAGCAGGCCAAGCGCCATCAGCGGAACATCCCCCCCATCCTGGCCGCCCTGGCGACCCGGCACGTTGCCGTCATCGACGAGTTGTGCCCGGGCGGACCCGCGAAAAAGCGCCTGCAGGTTGCGATCGCCGCGCAGCTTTCCCGGGCCGAACGGCTGCTCACCGGCATCGCCTGCCACCGCGACCTGACGCCGGCGGTCCGCGCCCGGCTGCTGAGCTGCGGCGAGAGGCTGGCGGCGCGGCTGCTGGCCGGCATCCTGGAATGCCTGGGCACCAGGGCCATGGCCCTGGATGCCCACCGGGCCGGCGTCTGCACCGACGAAAACCACGAGAACGCCAGCATCGACCGCACGCGAACCCGCAAGGCGTTGGCTGCCAAGGTGGCTCCCCTGCTGCGCCGGGATATCGTGCCGGTCATCCCGGGCTTCTTCGGCCGCGGCCCTTCGGGGGCCATCACGCTGCTGGGGCGCAACGGCTCCGATTACAGCGCCGCCGCCGTGGCCTACGCCCTGGGGGCCGAGCGCCTCGAGGTATGGAAGGATGTCGACGGTTTCATGAGCGCCGACCCGTCCCGGGTGCCGACGGCGCGGCGCCTGGAGCGCCTCTCGTTCGCCGAGGCGGCCGAGCTCTCCTACTTCGGCGCCAGGATCCTCCACCCGCGCACCGTTGAGCCGCTGGAGGGCACCCGCACGCGGGTCTTCGTGCGCAGCATGGACGACCCCGGCAGTCCGGGCAGCGAGATCGCGGCAACGAACTCGGGGCGCGTGGTGGACATCGCCGGCATCGCCGCCAACACGCGCCTGGCCGTCATCCGCATCCACGGTGCCGGCATCGGCTCCAAGCCGGGCCTGCTGGCCGGCGTCAGCTCGCAGCTGGCCGGCGCCGGCATCAACATCCACTCGGTGCTCACCTCGCAGACCTGCATCAACCTGCTGCTCGACCCGGCCGACGCCCGGCGCAGCCTGCGGAAAATGAAAGCCGCCGTCAACGGCGTCATCAAGAGGATCGAGCTCGAGGAGAGGCTGGCGCTGGTCGGGGTGGTGGGCGAGCGCATCATGGAGAAGGAGGGGATTTACGCCCGCATCTTCACCGCCGTGGCGCGGGAGAAGATCAACGTCGAGATGGCCGCCGCCGGAGCCTCCTCCGTCGCCTGCTATTTCCTGGTCAGGAGCACCGACCTGGACCGCGCCCTGCGCGCCGTCCATGACGAGTTCTTTCCGTGATCGAAAGAATTGAATGCGGGACCTTGATGCAGTGAAAAGTGATCAGTGAAAAGTGAAATGAGAAGACAAGCGTACTAATGTTCGTCTTGATGCTTTCAACCTTTCACTTTTCACATTTCACTTTTTACTCAACGCCGGGGTGTCTGCGAAGGTCATTCCTTGTTGCCGAAATCGATATCGTCGGGGAGCTCGTTGACGTCGCGCTCACCCTGGTGGGGGAAATGCTCGGCGAGCAGGCGGCCGCACTCCCCGATGCCGCGGATCAAGCCCTCGTTGAACTTGCCTTCCCTGAAGTCGCCCGCCATGGCCGCCACCAGCTTGTCCCAGAACTCCTGGCCGACCTTCCGGTGGATGCCCTCGTCGCCGACGACGACGAAGCGGTGGCGCGAGGGGACGACGAAGAACAGGATGCCGTTGCGATCCCTGGTGTCACGCATTTTCATGCGGTCGAACGCCTTTTCGGCGGCATGGCGGACGCTGCCGTAGAAAAAACGCGAAACGGAAACGCGCATCTCGCCCGAGGTCTGTTTCTCCGCCGCGGCGATGGCCGCCTTGATGCGGTCGTCGTCAATGATCGCGAGCAGCTTGTGCTGGCTCATGAACGCCATGTCCGCCTCCCTACCACGAACCGGAGGCGCCGCCGCCTCCCGACCTGCCGCCGCCGCCGGAGAATCCACCCCGTCCGCCCCCGCGCCCTCCCGACAGGATGGTGAAGAGCAGGTAAATGGCCAGCGAGGGATTGGTGATGAACAGGATGAGGAAAAAGAGGATGCCGATGCCCAGCAGGATCTTTTCGGAAAGGGTCATGGGCCGGCTCTCAGCCCCTGGCTCTTCCCCGCCGCCGGAGGCGGCCCCCTCGCCGGAGATGACGGCGATCAGGCGGTCGACGGCGGCGCGCACGGCGCCGTCGTTGTCCCCGCCCTGCAGCCGCGGCTCCATCTCGTCGCGGATGATGCGGCCGGCCAGGGCATCGGGAAGCTGTTCCTCCAGGCCGTAGCCCGTCTCGATGCGCAGCCGCCTGTCCTCGGCCATGACGAACAGGACCAGGCCGTCATCGAGCCCGCGGCGGCCGATCTTCCAGGCCGCGAAGGCCTTGACCGCCCATTCATCGAGCGGAACGAGCCCGGTGGTCCGGCCGATGAAGACGATGACCTGGTGCCCGCTGGACCTTTCAAACGCTTCCAGCCGGGCATCCAGCTCGGCGGCCGCCGCCGGCGAGAGGAAGCCGGCCTCGTCGGTGAGCCAGCGCTGGGGAGCCGCCGGGATCGGGACTTGGATCCCGGCCTCGGTCTGAGCCTGCATTCCCGTCGCCAGGGCGAAGAGGAGCAGGCCGGCCAGCGCCGGCAGGAGAGGCCGCCGCGTTTTCACTGACTAAAACTGGACCTTGGGCGCGGTCTCGGCGCCGGCCTGGGACTTGAAATAGGACTTTTCCTGGAAGCGCTTGCCAAAGAAGTTGGCGATGACCACCGTGGGGAAGCTCATCCTCTTGGTGTTGAAGGCCTGGGCCGCCTCGTTGAAGCGCATGCGCTCTACGTTGATGCGGTTCTCGGTTCCCTCCAGCTGCACCTGCAGGTCGCGGAAGTTCTGGGTGGCCTTGAGGTCGGGATATTTCTCCACCACCACCAGCAGCCGCGACAGGGCCGACGACAGCCCGTCCTGGGCCTGCTGGAACTTGGCGAAGGCCTCGGGGTCGCTGGCGGGGTTGTTGCCCAGCTGGACCTGCCCGACCTTGGCACGGGCCTCGGTGACCTGGGTGAACGTGTCTTTCTCGAATTCCGCGGCGCCCTTGACCGTCTCCACCAGGTTGGGGATCAGGTCGGCGCGGCGCTGGTAGGCGCTCTCCACCTGCGCCCACTGGGAGAGGGCTTTCTGGTCCAGGGAGACCAGGCCGTTATAGGCACTCATCACCCACAGGGCGACGATCACCACCACGCCGATCAGGATCACCAGGGGACTCAACAACAGCTTCTTCATTTTCATCTCCTCCATGCTAGCGAATTTTCTACGTTGCCATCGATTGCCGGGTTCATTGTACGCGCAAAGCGAACGCCGGGCAAGACGTCAGAACGCCTTTCAGGAAAGGACACCGATGCCGCGGTGCCGGTCGGCGATGGCCGCGGCCAGCCCGTCCAGGGCCCGGTAGTCCTTTTCCAGCGGGTAGCCCTTGGCCAGCACCGTCGGCAAAAATTCGGCCTTGAGGTTGCCCAGGGAGGCCATGAGGCTCTCCTCCGTCCTGCCGCCCCAGCCGTAGGAGCCGATGATCGAGGCGAACTTCGTTTTCGGCCGCAGGGCGTTGACCAGGAAGGCGGCGGTTGCGGCGGCCGGGTGGGCGCCGCCCAGCACCGTCGGCGTGGCCAGGACCAGGGTGGAGGCATCGATCAGCTCCTTGGCCAGTTCGCCGACGTCGGCCGTGATCAGGTTGCAGGGGACGACCCCGACCCCTTGGCGCACCAGGGCGTCGGCAAGGTGTTCCACCATTTCGCGGGTGCTGCCGTGCATGGAGACGAAGGGGATCAGGGCCAGGTTCCGGGTGGCGTCGGACGCCCACTCGCGGTAGGCGTCGAGGATCAGGGCCGGGCGCGGGTAGACCACGCCGTGGCTGGGGGCGATCATGTCGATGGCCATTCCCTGCAGCTTCTCCAGGTGCTTGCGGATCGGCCCGCGGAAAGGCATCATGATCTCGGCGAAATAGCGCTTGGCCGCGCTGAGCGTGCGGGCCTCGTCGCTGAGAATGGGGTGGCTCTGGGCCAGGTGGGCGCCCAGGAAATCGCAGCTGAACAGGACCTTGTCCTCGCGCAGGTAGGTGAGCATGGTCTCGGGCCAGTGCACCCAGGGCGCCAGGATGAACTCCAGGGTCCGGCCGCCGAGGTCCAGCGTCGCGCCGTCGGCGACGGCCTGGAACCTGTCTTCCGGCAGCTGCAGCAGGTCCCGGAGCATGGCTTGGCACTTCTCGTTGGTCACCACCCTGGCCTCGGGGAACAGCTCCAGGACGTCGCCGATGGTGCCCGAATGATCCTGCTCGGCGTGCTGGCTGACCAGGTAGTCGATGCGCGTCACTCCGGCCTGCTGCAGGTTGGCCAGCAGGTCGCCGGCCTTGGCCGGGTCGACGGCGTCGATCAGGGCCGTCTTGCTGCTGCCGCGCACGATGTAGGCGTTGTACGAAGTGCCGTCGGGCAGGGGGATCAACTCGTCGAAGAGCCGCCGGTCCCAGTCCAGGGCCCCCACCCACAGGATATCCTTTTTTATTTCAATGGCCGCCATATTGCCTCCACGGTGAGAATTGACAAATCAACGCCAGCGGCACCGGCCTCATGACCGGCGGGCGAATCTCCCTTTCCGGCTCAGTCCGTGGGCTCGAAAGAGTCCTTGCCGGCGCCGCAGACCGGGCAGACCCAGTCCTCGGGAATATCCTCGAACGCAGTACCCGGCTGGATCCCGGAGTCGGGATCGCCGTCGGCCGGGTTGTATACGTAGCCGCAGACGGTGCACACATACTTCTTCATCTTTGCCTCCTGTTCCGCCGCAAGGCCGGCAGCGGCGCCGCCGCGGCGCGGGTTCCAATTATAGGGTCAATTCCGCCCCGTGTCAATGCGCCGCGGCCGCCCCTACAAGCCCTTGATCAGGCGCATGATCTCGGTCTTCAGCGCCTCGTCCTGGGTGATCCCCAGCGCCTGCTCCAGCTGGTCCAGGGCTTTCCGCCTCTGGCCGAGCCTGGCCGCGACCCGGGCGCCGTTGACCAGAATGAGGGGGTCCGGCGCGGGCAGCAGCAGGAGCGCCCGGTCAAAGCTCTCGCCCGCTTCCGGCAAACGCCCCAGGTTCTCCAGCGCCTGCCCCTTCAGGTTGAACAGCGGGGCGAAGCGCCGGTTGAGCAGCAGCCCCTTTTCCGCGTAGCGCAGGGCCGAATCGTGCTTGTTGAACTTGATCTCCAGCATCGCCAGGTTAGCGAAGGCGTTCTCCGGCGTCTGGTATTCCTGGGCATTGGCGGCGATGAGGAGGTTTTCCTTGGCCCGCTCGTAGTCGCCGATTTCGCTGTAGGCCGTGCCCAGCAGGTTATAGGCATCGTAGAACTGCGGGCTGATCTGCAGCAGGCGTTCCAGCAGGTCGACGGCCTTGGGAAATTCGCGGCGGTAGACATGGACCAGGGCCATGCCGTTCAAGGCCGGCACCAGGCGCGGATTCTTTTTCAGAGCCGCTTCCAGCCGGTCCGCCGCCAGGCCCAGCTTGCCGTTGTTGAGATAGCCGATGCCCTCGTTGGCCAGGTATTCGGCCGACCCGGGCTGCAGCTGCCCCGGAGCCGTGCGTGGCCGGCTGCCGCCGCAGGACAGCAGCATCGTTGCCGCCGCCACCATCAGGATAACCTTCTTCATGTTGCCCCCTTTGCTCCCTTGACCTTGTATACTTTCAACGGCCTGGAAATGCCCGTCAGCTTCTTCTCACCCAACAACTCGAAAACGAAGCGTCCCCGGGTCGTCTGCTGGGTCTGCTCGGAGACCACGATCTCGTCGCAGCCGGCCACCGCCGATTCCAGGCGCGAGGCGATGTTGACCGTGTTGCCCAGCACGGTGAACTCCAGGCGCTTGGGCGAGCCGAAGTCGCCGGAGATCAGCTTGCCCGAATGGATGCCGATGCGCACCTGCACGCGGTTCTTCTCCTCGGCCTGGCCATTGAGCTCGCGCAGCCGCGCCATCATCTCCAGGGCGGCGACGATGGCGCGCTCGGCATGGTCGGCGCATTCGAGGGGAATGCCGAAGACGGCCATGATGGCATCGCCGATGAACTTGTCCAGCGTGCCGTTGTGGCGGAAGATGATCTCGGTCATTTCGGTGAAGAAATTGTTCAGGAACATGCCCACGGCGATCGGGGTCATCTGCTCGGCGCGCGAGGTGAACCGCACGATATCCATGAACAGGACCGTGGCTTCCGATTCGCGGTAGGGCATGAGCTCGCCGGTGTTGCTGTCCTGGAACTCCAGCAGCCGCGAGACCACCGCCGGCGAGTGGTAGCGCTCGAGCCGCGCGCGCAGCCGCCGCTCGCGGTTCAGCTTGTCCAGGCTGTTGGCCCCCTCGATGGCGAAGCCGGCGAAGTTGGCGATGATGGACATGACCTCGAGTTCCTTCTCGCCGAACACCTGGGAAACGCTCGAGGTGTCGACGTAGATCAGGCCGTAGATGCAATCCTTGGTCCAGATGGGAACCGAGATGGCCGAGGTGATGCCGTACATGATGATGCTGTTCGAGCTGTCGAAGCGCGAATCATTCATCGTGTTGGACGACAGGATGGCCACCTTCTCGTGGATGGCCTTCAGGGCGATGGTCTTGGAGATGCGCACGTCGTCGGCCTCCTGGGACTGCATGGAATAGGTGTACTTGAGGCGGACATCGTTCTGCTTCTCGTCATAGTAGAAAATATAGATCTTTTCGGGATGCACGAACTGGAAGATCAGGTCGCCCAGCTTCTGGAAGCTCTCGTCGATGTCCTGGGAGGCGATCAGGCTCTTGCCCAGCGCCGTCAGCGACGCCAGGAAGCTCGGCTCCTCGCGCTTGCGCCGCGCCTTTTTCTCCGCCGGCAGCAGATCCTCCAGGGGGACCATCATCGAGATGCGCTGGTCGTCGGTATCGCGGTAGCTTTCCTTCTTGTCCACCGCCAGGTAGCTGAGGATGGTCCGGCCGATGGTGATCTTGTCGCCGACCTCCAGCGCCTTCGCCTGCACGCGGCGGCCGTTGACGTAGCAGCCGTTGGTGCTGTTCATGTCGGAGAGCTTGAAACCCTTGGCGGTGCGCTGCAGGCGGCAGTGCTGCCGCGAGACGGTATTGTCCTTCAGCTCGATGTCGTTGTCGGGGAGCTTGCCGATGACCACCGCGTCCTTGGCCAGGTAAAAGACCTTCACCTCGTCGTCGGCCAGGTATTCTAGCTTGTAGTCCATTCGCTTTTCAGGCTCCGGGTCATCAGGTCGCCGACCGCCTCGCCCACGCCCTTGCCCTCGAAGAGCACGCGGTGCACCTCGCGGGTGATGGGCATTTCGATGGCCAGATTCCCGGCCAGGCGCTGGATGGCCTTGGTCGTTTCCACTCCCTCGGCCACCATCGGCGTCGAGCTTTCCACCGCTTGCAGCGACTCGCCCAGCGCGATGCGCCGCCCCAGCTGAAAATTGCGCGACAAGCTGCCGAAACAGGTCAGCATCAGGTCGCCGATCCCGGCCAGCCCCCAGAACGTCTCCGGCCTGGCCCCCAGGCGGACGCCGAGGCGGGAGATCTCCATGTTGGCCCGCGTGACCATGGACGCCGTGGTGTTGAAGCCGTAGCCCAGGCCGCTGATCATGCCCGAAGCGATGGCCATCACGTTCTTCAGCGATCCGGCCACCTCCAGGCCGCGCAAATCGCCCGAACGGTAGACGCGCAGGGTCTGGGACGAGAAGCTCTCCTGGACGCGGATCAAAAGCTCCTCATTCTCCGCGGCCACGGCCACGGCCGTCGGATGCCCCTGGGCAAGCTCGCGGGCGAAGGAGGGCCCGGACAGCGTCAGCCATTGCCGCAGCACGCCGGGGCCGAAGACCTCGGCCGCCACCTGGGACATGGTCTTGAGGGAATCGGATTCAAAGCCCTTGGAGAGGCAGATCAGGACATGGTTCCCCTGCAGGAGCGGCTGCAACCGCCGCAGCGTCGCCCGCATGAACTTCGAGGGCACGGCCAGGACCAGGACCCCGGCGCGCCCGACCGCTTCCTCCAAATCGGCGCTGACGCGCAGCTCCGGGGACAGCTCGATGCCGGGGAGAAAGACACGGTTCTCGCGGACCGTGCGGATGGCGGCGAGGACATCCTCCTCCCGGGCCCACAGGCGGACATCCTTGCTGCGACGGGCCAGGTAGTCGGCGAAGGCCGTGCCCCAGGAACCGCCGCCGATGACCAGTGTGCTATTCATTTTTCCTGAAGGCGAATTTCCTTTCGCTGCCGTCCAGAAGGCGCGCGATATTGCCGCGGTGGCGGAACACGATCAGCAGCAGCATGGCGAACGCCACCATGGCTGTTTCAGCCGTCCGGGTGAACAGGATGGCGAAAAACAGCGCCGCCGTGCCCAGCAGGGATCCCAAGGAGACGAAGCGGGTAAGCGCCAGGGCCAGGAAGAAAAAAGCCAGGAAAGCCAGCAGGGAGGGATAATGGAAGACCAGGAAGACGCCGACCAGCGCCGCCACGCCCTTGCCGCCGCGGAATCTCAGGAAGACGGGGAAAACGTGGCCCAGCAGCACGGCCAGCCCCCCCAGCAGAACGACCCAGGGCAGGTCGAAATGGATGCGGCCATAAAGGATCGGCAGCGCCCCTTTCAGGATGTCCAGGGCCAGCGTGGCCAGGCCGGCCAGCTTGCCCTTGCTGCGCAGCACGTTGGTGGCGCCGATGTTGCCGCTGCCCATGGCGCGGATATCCTTGCCCTCGCTGAAATAGAAGATAAGGTAGCCGAAAGGGACGGAGCCCAGCAGGTAGGAACATGCCACGTAAAGGATCTCATGACTCGACAAGGGGGATCTCCTTTAAAACGGTGTAGAAAGGGCCAGCCGGGGTCAGGCGGCTGGAATAAAGCCGATGGGCCGCCACGTGCCATTCGCCGAGAAAAACATCGCCCTTTTCCCGCAGCAGCGGGACGAGGCTCTTGAATTCGTCGCCGCCCCGCGTGGACCGGCCCTTGCTGCGGCCGAGGGTGACGTGGGGATGGAAGGGACGGGCATCGCGGCCGATGCCCAGCGGAGCCAGGGCATCCTCCACGCCATTGAACAGGGCACGCAATTCCGGGCTCTCCTCCACCCCGGCCCAGAGGACATTCAACCCGTCACCGGGGGGGAACTTGCCGAAACCGCGCAAGCGCAGGCGGAACGGAGGCACGGGGGGCAGCGCTTCCAGGGCCGCGCCCGCGCGCGCGGCCACGGATTCGGCGACCTCGCCGATGAATTTCAAGGTCAGGTGGAGGTTGAGCCCGTCGGCCCAGCGCAGGGGGATTCCCGCCTTGCGGAACGGCTCCAATTCCTTGAGGACGTTCCTTCTGACCTCGTCGCCCAGAGCGATGCCCGTGAATAGTCTCATCCGGGCCATTATAGATGAACTCCGGACCATAGTAAATATGGATGATCGAAGTTGAATAAGAAGAACCCGAATGGAAAATCCAAAAGCAAGAAGTGAAACAGCAGGGACATGAAGGCGACAGTTCGCTGCCATGCGTCTTCCTTTCACCATTCACTTTTCACTGTTCACTTTTCACTGTTTCCCTTTCGGGTTCATGAGATGAACGTCCGTTTCGGCATATTTAATAGAGAAAGAGTTGTCTGGAGGCTGACATGAAGTCTGCACGATGGATCCTTGCTCTCGTGGTCATGGCCATGTTGTTCGGCTGCAGCCCGGGCCGGCAGGAAGACCCGCCGGAGGACAATCCGGATCCGGATCCGGATCCGCTCCCGGCCGCATCCAGGGTCATCGACCATCTCTGCACCGACAGCACGAAGATCCCGGCCGCCTGGATCGAGCAGGCGCGCAGCCGCTTGCGCGTCGGCTACGGCCATACCTCCCACGGCAGCCAGCCGGTCAGCGGCATGATGGCCTTTCGCGGCAGCAGCGGCTCCGCCTTCTATTTCGCTTATTCCGACTGGGGCCTGCAGCCGGGCGTGTTCCTGAACGATTACTGGGGCAACGACGGCGGCGCCGACGATCTCGGCTACGAAGGCGACCTGGGCTGGCGGGCGGCCACCATCGAGATGCTCTCCCGCCCCGGCAACGACCGCAACGTGGTCATCTGGTCCTGGTGCGGCGGGGTGAGCGACAACAGTGAAAGCGGCATCAGCGCCTATCTCAATGCCATGGACGGACTGGAGAAGAATTTCCCGGACGTGCAATTCGTCTACATGACCGGCCATCTCGACGGCGGCGGCGCCAACGGCAACCTGCACCGCCGCAACGAGCAGATCCGCTCCTTCTGCCGCGCCAACGGCAAATACCTCTTCGATTTCGCCGATATCGAGAGTTTTTCCCCGGGAGGGAACGACAATTTCATGGAACGCATGGCCGACGACAATTGCGACTACGACAGTGACGGCAACGGCTCCCGCGACCGCAACTGGGCCGCCGACTGGATCGCGGCCAACCCGGGGAGCGAGCTGGCCCGCCTGGCCGCCGGCTGTCCCGAGTGCGCCCATTCGCAGAACCTGAACTGCGTGCTCAAGGGCCGCGCCATGTGGTGGCTCCTGGCGCGACTGGCCGGTTGGGACGGGAATTGACGCCATGAGCGGGAGCCGCCTGAACCGCGGAACCGGGCTTGCGGGGCACGCACGGCCATTCCACGCCGCGCCGGTCCGGCGACCCGCGGCTGCCTCCGCAACGGGAATCCGGGCGCTGGTTTTTTCACGATGATTCATTGCGAGATAAGTGGCGGGAAATCGTATATAATTACCGCAAAGGAGGAAACAATGAAAAAAATATTCCTGCTGACCCTGATGGTAATATTGAGCCTGGGCGCCGCCCACGCCAAGGGCATCACCCTGATCTCGCCCAATGGCGGTGAGATCCTGACCAGCGGCACGCCGCTGGTGATCACCTGGACCTATTCCGGGTTCAACGGCAACGAACAGGTCCTCGTCGCCCTGGAAGGGGCGACCGATTACGGACCGATCGCATACAGCACGATCTCCAAGGGCTCGCTGTCATGGCTGGCCGGGCAGAAAATGGACGGCTCCTTCGCCGCGCCGGCGGCGGATTACCGCATCATCATCGAGGTTCGCGACAGCGATGAAAGCTTTGACCTGAGCGACGCGGCCTTCACCATCGCCGCCCCCGCCTCCGTCGTGGCGCTGATGACGCCCAACGGCGGCGAAACGCTGGAAAAGGGAATGCCGTTCGACATCAGCTGGTCTTGCGCCGGGGCGGGCGGCTATGTCAGCCTGACCCTGTTCAAGGACAACCAGCCGCTGGGCGCCATCGCCGAGAACCTGCCGGCCGCCAGCCTGCGCTACACCTGGCAGGTCGGCTCGCAGCTGCTCAACCGCATCCCCTACCCCCCGGGGAACACCTACAGCATCCAGATCCAGTGGTACCCGCAGCCGGTTTCGGGAACGACCAGCCTGGGTAAAGACCCGGCCAGGGCCGCCGCGGTCGGAAACCGGAAGACGGATGACCGCAGCGACGGCATGTTCGCCATCGGCATCGGCAGGGCGAAGAAGTCCGACCCGGGCATGAAGGACAGCCGGGACTGAATTTTCCGGGAAAGGGCCGTCCTCGTCCTTTTGCCAAGGCCGGCGGCCGCCGGGACGGTTGACTCGCGCGGGCATCTATAATAAGATGATGCCCCATGAAGATTTTTTCGATCGTCGGCTGGTCAGGCAGCGGTAAAACTTCGCTCATCACCCGCCTGATCGGTCATTTCAATGCCCGGGGCCGGCGGGTGATCGCCGTCAAGAGCACCCACGCCGGCTACGGCGTCCAGCCCGACGGCAAGGACACGGCCCGCTTCCTCCAGGCCGGGGCCGAGGAAGCCTATCTCCTGGCCGGCACGGAACTGCTGCGCATGACCCGCCTGACTGATCCCGACGAACTGCTGGCCGAACTGGGGTCGCGGCTCGGTCAGAACGACATCGTTCTCATGGAAGGCCTGACCCGTCCCGGCATTCCCGTCATCGAGGTCGAGTCCCCGCAGGATGGCCAGGCCCCGAAAACCGGCCCCGAAGAGCGGGCGGCCCTGGTCGGCATTTCCGCCGGCGCCGCGGGCCGTCCGCGTTTCCATCCCGATCGCATCGCTGATATCGCCGCGTTTATGGAGGAACATCATGAGCACTAAGATCGAACTCAAGGTCAACGGCAGGGTCATTGCCCTGAATCCGTTCGTGAAAAAGATCTTCATCAACCTGGTGCTGGGGGCCGTGCAGGCCCTGGACAAGATCCCCCAGCCCATGGAGACGATCGAGCTGAGGCTCCAGCCCGAAAAAGAATAGGAGGTCGCCGCGAAGCCATGAAATACCTCAAGACCATCGCCGGGGAATGCATCGCCTGCGACGCCAGCGTGAAAGAGTGCCCGACCGGGGCGCTGAAGATCGAAGTCAAGGAGGATTGAATCATGAACGCCAACGAGAGCAAGCACGATATCGAGAAGATGCGGAAAGCCCACAAGGTGCTGAAGGAGTTCACCTACGAACTGAAGCCGGTGGTCAGGGGCTACAACGACCGCACCCTGTACGTCAACCTGGCCACCCTGGAGATCAGGATCAAACCCGTGCCTGCCGAAATGAAGAAGAAATTCATCGGCGGCAAGGGCTATGACCTCAAGCTGCTGTGGGACGCCGTCAGCGGCGACACGCGCTGGGACAGCCCCGAGAACGAGATCTGCATCGCCACCGGTCCCATCGCCGGCAACACCAACTACCCGGGCTCGGGCAAGTCGCTGGTCACCACCATTTCTCCCCAGACCGGCATCCCCATCGACAGCAACGTCGGCGGCCACTTCGGCCCCTACCTGAAGTTCGCCGGCTTCGACGCCATGGAGATCCAGGGCAAGGCGGACCGCGACGTCATCATCTACATCGACGGCAACCTGGGCAAGGTCCAGATCATGGAGGCGCCGCTGGAAGCCGTGGATTCGCATGTGGTGGCCGAGCAACTGCACGAGATGTTCGCCGCCAACGAGCGCGAGAAGCAGCATGTGTCGGTGGTCTCGGCAGGCCGCGGCTCGGAGCACGCCTGGATCGGCTGCCTGAACTTCTCCTACTGGGACAAGCGCCGCAAGCTGCCGCGCCTGAAGCAGGCGGGACGCGGCGGCATCGGCACCGTTTTCCGCAACAAGAAGATCAAGGCCATGGTGGTCAAGTATTCGGGCCTGTCGGGCAAATCCAACAACCCGGTCGACCTGGAAACGCTGCAGAAAACAGGGCTGAAGCTGCACAAGGAGATCATGAGCCTCGACGACAAGCAGTGCCAGATGCGCACCATCGGCACCGCCCATTTGGTCGAGATCATGGACGACTACGACCTGCTGCCGACCAAGAACTTCCGCTTCGGCAGCCATCCCGAGGCCAAGAAGCTCGCCTCCTGGGTGTGGAAGGAGAAGTTCACCCAGAACGTCCCCGACGGCTGCTGGTACGGCTGCACCATGTCCTGCGCCCACGGCGTGGACAACTTCGAGCTGAAAACCGGGCCGTACAAGGGGCACAAGGTGCTGGTCGACGGCCCCGAGTACGAGACGGTCGGCGGCTGCGGATCGAACACGGCCATCTTCGACCCCGACGCGGTGCTGGAGATCAACTTCTACTGCGACACCTACGGCCTGGACACCATCTCCTTCGGCACCCTGGCCGGCTTCATCATGGATTGCTACGAGAACGGCATCCTGAACAAGGAGCGGACCGGCGGATTGGAGATGACCTGGGGCAACTGGCAGGCGACGCTGGAGATGATGCACCGGATCGCCCGCGGCGAAGGCTTCGGCCTCATCGCCGGCAAGGGCGTCAAGTACATGCAGGAATACTTCGTGAAGGAGTACGGCGCCGACGCCCAATTCCTGAAAGACATCGGCATGCACGGCAAGGGGCTGGAGCAGTCGGAATACCAGTCCAAGGAATCGCTGGCGCAGCAGGGCGGCTACTACCTGACCAACAAGGGGCCGCAGCACGACGAGGCCTGGCTGATCTTCATGGACATGGTCAACAACCAGATCCCCACCTTCGAGAAGAAGGCCGAGGCGCTGCATTACTTCCCGATGTTCCGCACCTGGTTCGGGCTGCAGGGCCTGTGCAAGCTGCCCTGGAACGATATCGAGCCGGCCGACAACGCCGAGCAGGCCGAGCCCAACAAGGTGCCCGAGCACGTGCAGAACTACGTCGACATCTACAACGCCATCACCGGCGAGAAGATCGACAAGGAAGAGCTGATCCGCCAGTCGGAGCGCGTCTACAACTTCCAGCGCGTCTTCAACCTCAAGATGGGCCACGGCAAGCGCGTCGACGACCGGCCGCCCTACCGCGCCATGGGCCCGGTGACGGTCGAGGAGTACGAGTCGCGCGCCGAGCGCTACGACAAGCAGCTCAAGGAAAAAATGAACATCGACCCGGCGGGCAAGAGCGTCGAGGAGAAGATCCGGCTGCACCGCGAGTACCGCGAGAAGCAGTACGAGAGCCTGATCGACGCCGTCTTCAAGCGCCGCGGCTGGTCTCCCGAGGGCGTGCCCACGGTCGAGCACCTCAAGAAGATCGGCATGGACCTGCCGGAGGTCATCGAGCTGGTTAAGAAGCATCTATAGAAGAGGTTCGCTGTTCGCCGTTAAGCAAGCAGCGGACGGCCGATTTTAGAAAAAATGAATTGGTTAGGGCAGGCCTCGCGCCTGCCTTTTTTCCGCTCGAAAAACCCTATTTATTAAAAATTTTAAATTGCATAGAATGGGTGCACTATGGCCAAAAAGACATTTGTCCTGGACACCAACGTCATTCTTCACGATTACGAGTGCATTTACAGCTTCGAGGACAACGACATCGCGATCCCCATCACCGTCCTGGAGGAACTGGACCAGTTCAAGAGGGGAAGCGACCAGATCAATTACAACTCCCGGGAGTTCATCCGCATCCTGGACACCCTCTCCGGCGACAAGATCCTCAAGGGAGGGACAAAGATCAGCCGCAAGGGCGGCAAAATCCGCATCATCACCGAGCACCTGCAGGAACCCGCCGTGACGAGCATGTTCACCGAGAACCGGCCCGACCACCGCATACTGAGCGTGGCCTACTATCTGTCGCGGAAGCATAAGCCGGGAAACGGCCAGGTCGTCCTGGTCTCCAAGGACGTGAACCTGCGCCTGAAGGCCAAGTCGCTGGCGATCGTGGCCCAGGATTACTTCACCGACCGCGTCCAGGACATCGACCGGCTGTACGCCGGCAAGCGGACCCTGCCGGACGTCCCCGGCGACAGGATCTCGCAGATGTATGGCGCGGCGGCCGGACTCGACCCCAGCGATGTCGGCCTGCACGACCTGCAGCCTCACGAGTACTGCATCCTGAAGAACGGCAGCAAGTCGGCCCTGGGTTACCACAACCCCGAGAGCGGCAGGCTGGAGCGCATTGAAAAGAAGCCGGCCTACGGCATCACCCCCCGCAACGCCGAGCAGATCTTCGCCCTCCATGCCCTGACCCACCCCGGCATCCTGCTGGTCACCCTGATGGGCAAGGCCGGGACCGGCAAGACGCTGGTGGCGCTGGCGGCCGCCCTGGAGATGAGCCGGCAATTCCGCCAGATCTACCTGGCCCGGCCCATCATTCCCCTGTCCAACCGCGACATGGGCTTCCTGCCCGGGGACATCGAGTCCAAGCTCGACCCCTTCATGCAGCCGCTGTTCGACAACCTGGCGGTGATCAAGAACCAGTTCAACGAAAACTCCGCTGAATACAGGCGCATCAACAACATGCTGGAGGAGAAGAAGCTCTGCATCACCCCGCTGTCCTACATCCGCGGCCGCAGCCTCGAGCGCATCTTCTTCATCGTCGACGAGGCCCAGAACCTGACGCCGCACGAGGTGAAGACCATCATCACCCGCGCCGGTGAGGGGACGAAGGTGGTCTTCACCGGCGACCCGTACCAGATCGATACCCCCTACCTGGACGCCCGCTCCAACGGCCTCACCTATTTGATCCACCGCATGAAGGGGCAGAAGATCTATTCGCACATCACCCTGGAAAAGGGCGAGCGCTCCATGCTGGCCGAGCTGGCCAGCGATTTGCTTTAAAAAAAGATGCCAGACGTCAGACGCTAGACGTTGGCAAGAAAAAACATCCTGCCATACGGTCCGCGAATGCTTTCACGAAAAGACCTCCGGTGCCCGGCGTCAGAAAAGAGGAGTCCGTTGCCTTGCTTTTCTCACTGACGCCCGACGCCCGGTGTCTTCAGGAACCGTTCCCGTTCAATCCACGACCGTCATCTGGGTTTCCACCTCCAGCTTCAGGTCGCACAGGATGTGGATGCTTTTCTTGGCGTGGCTGCAATTCATGCTTTCGTCCGCGCCGACAAGCACCAGCCCGTAGTTCTTGCCCGGCTGCTGCACCCACTCCCGCACCGCGTCCCGCAGCTGCGTGGGGTGGTTGAGGGCGATCTCGGTGCAGGGGATGGAGAAAAGGGTCTTCCAATCGCCGTCCCAGGGGGCGGTCAGCTTGAAGAGGCGGATCGCCGTCGGGTTGCCCCCGCTGGTGGTCCATGTCAGGCGCGCACTGACAACCGACGCCGACGCCGGGATCTTGCTCACATTCAGCGCCAGGTGGCTGCGGTATATCCAGTTGACGTTCCACTCGTCTTCGCAGCGGTTCGTCCAGCCGAGGCGGCAACAGGAAGGCCCGGGGTCGGGGATTTCCAGACCCTCAGGGGCCATGATGAAGACACTCTTGCTGTCGCGATGCACGTGATAACTGCCCTTGTTGGTGATGACCGGAGTGAACGTGTACTTGGGCGCAAGCTGGTGCACATAGGCCGCGATCTTGAACAGCCCGCTGTCGCCAAAAACGCCCGGATGGTCGAGCGACTGCAGGCGGACGCGGTAATCGCCGGCGGGCAGGGTGTCGGCGCCGGGAATGTTCCAGTGGTAGTCGTCGATGTTCAGCGGCAGCTGCGGCTCGATCACCATCTGCGTACCGCCGCCGGATTTGAGCAGCAGGAGCTTGGCTTTTTTGCCCTTGAGGGAGTCGGAAAAGGTCCAGGCGATGTCGCAGGCCCCGATGCGGTTGAAGGAGGCTCCGGCGGCGGGGCTGTGCACCTTGATCCAATTGCTGACCCTGGGCTGAATGACGATGGGAACGCTCACGCTCACCACATCGAACGTTCCGTCGCTTTCATCGCTGAAGTCGCCGCTCAAGGCCTGGACGACGATCTTGAGCCCGGCCCTGGGTCCGGTCAGGTCGGGATGCGGATCGAGCAGGTCGCCGACCTTCCAGAGAAATTTGCCCTCGGAGATCGGCACGCTGGTGGCGATGGCCCGGTCCATGCCCTCGCCGGGAAGGCGCAGGCGGATCCGGACGTTGCCGGTCAGCCCGCTCGACGTCCAGCGGATCTCCTTCTGGGATCCCAGGCTGTATTTTTCCCCTCCGTTGGGCGCGCTCACCACGATGGAGCTCTGCCCCTGGCCGACGATGCAGAAGGGCAGGGAACTCATGGAATTCTCGCCGGACGCATCCTGCACCCGCACGTTGATGGAATAGCCGCAGCCAACGGCGGCGCTGCCGCCCGCGTAATTCCCGACCGTCCACATGTAGCCGCCGTTGCCCGACGTATACTGGCTGGAGTGGATGGGGATATTGGCCGCGATCTCGCCTTTTTTGACCCCGTTCTGCCAGAGCACGATGCGCACCGGCGTATTGTCGGGATAACCGCTGAACGTCCAGTGGATATGCGCCTTCTGGCCGGAGGTCAGGTTCACGCCGCTGTTGGGCGAAACCAGGGCGATGCTGTTGGCGGCGAACAGCCCCCCGGCGTATGCCAGACACAGGAACAGGAAAAATGCCCTTTTCAGATTGATCATTTACGTCCTCCTTGTCCAATGGCAATGATATATGAAATTCCGTGACAAATCTCACTCCATGATGATTTTCCTGTAATCGCGGCAATGGGGCGCCTTCCGCCATGGCGATCCCCAGGCTCTCGTCCCTTCAAGCGGGCAGCTGCTGCCGGAAGCCTCCCGCTTCTTCTCTTGCCAATGTCTGGTGTCTGACGTCTTCTACTTATTCTCTTGCCAGCGTCTGACGTCTACCATCCAACGTCTTCTTCTACAGCGAGTTCTCCACCACCTTCAGCTTCAGGCGCGACAGATACTCGGTGATCTTGATCTTCTTGGGGCAGGCCTCCATGCAGTTGAAGATGGTGTGGCAGCGCCAGACGCCGTTCTTGTCGTTGACGATCTCCAGGCGGTCGTCGGCGCCGTCGTCGCGGCTGTCGAAAACGAAGCGGTAGGCCTTGAGCAGGGCGGCCGGCCCGAGGTACTCGCTGTTGGGCCACGAGCTGGGGCAGGCGGCGCTGCAGGCGGCGCAGAGGATGCACAGCGTCGACTCGCCGATCTGCTCCAGCTGCTCCGGCGTCTGCACGAACTCCTTGTCGGGCAGGGGATTGTCAACGATCAGGTAGGGCTTGATGCGCCTGAGCTTCTCGAAAAATGGATCGAGGTCGACGACCAGGTCCTTGATGATCTGGAAGCCCGACAGCGGCTCGATCTTCAGCTTCCTGCCGAAGCGATGGATGGGGGTCTCGCAGGCCAGCACGTTGCGGCCGTTGACCTTCATGGCGCAGGAGCCGCAGATCGAGCTGCGGCAGGAGCGGCGGTAGGCCAGGGTGCCGTCGTGCCGCCAGTGGATCTCGTTGAGCACGTCCAGGATGGTCGAGTCGTCGTCGACCGAGATGGCGAACTCCTGCCAGTGCGGCTTTTCGTCGCTGTCCGGCTGGTATCTCAAGATGTTGACGTGGATGTCGATCTTCGCCATGGGTTTCCTCCTAGTATTTCCTTTCCTGAGGCTGGTACTGCGGGTAAATGACCACCGCCTTGCTGTAATCCATCACGATCTTGCCGTCGCGGCGCCAGGCCAGCGTGTGCTTCAGCCAGTTGCCGTCATCCCTCCTGGGGAAATCGCTGCGGAAATGGGCTCCGCGCGACTCCTTGCGCGCCAGGGCGCCCTCGACGATGACCTCGGAGAAGCTGAGCAGGTTCTCCAGCTCCAGGGCCTCGATCAGGTCGAGATTGAAGGCCCGGCCCTTGTCATCGACGCCCACCTGCCGGTAGCGATCCTGCAGTTCCTTGACGACGGCCAGCATCTTGAGCATGTCGTCCTGGTTGCGGAACACGCCCATGTTCCGGGTCATGTTCACCTGCAGCTCTTCGCGGATGGCGGCGTGGCGCTCCTTGCCGCCCGCAAACAGGCGGTCGATCTTGGCCTGGGCGGACTCCAGCGGCTTGGCCGGCAGGTCGGCAAAGGCGCTCCTGCGGCAGTAATCGGTCATGTGGCTGCCGGCGATGCGGCCAAAGGTGGCCGCGTCCTGCAGCGAATTCGTGCCCAGGCGATTGGCGCCGTGCAGCGAGAGGCAGGAGGCCTCGCCGGCGGTGTACAACCCCTTGACCGCCTGGCCGGCGGCGTTCTTGATCACCTCGGTGTTCAGGTTGGCCGGGATGCCGCCCATCGAATAGTGCGCCGTGGGCTGGATGGGAACCGGATCGGTGATCGCATCGACCTTCAGGTAATTCAAGGCCAGGTCATGGATCTGCGGCAGGCGCGTCAGGATCTTCTCCTTGCCCAGGTGGCGCAGGTCGAGGTAAACGTAGTCCTGGCCCTGGATGCCGCGCCCCTCGTTGATCTCGGTCTGCTCGGCGCGCGAGACCACGTCGCGCGGCGCCAGCTCCATCTTGGCCGCGGCGTAGGTCTTCATGAAGCGCTCCCCCGCGTCGTTGACGATATAGGCGCCCTCGCCTCGGGCCGCCTCGGAAAGAAGGATGCCGTGCTTGTACAGGCCGGTGGGATGGAACTGGACGAACTCCATGTCCTCCAGCGGCAGCCCGGCCTCGAGCACCAGGGCCACGCCGTCGCCGGTATTGGCGTGGGCGTTGGAAGTGACCTTCCAGGCGCGGCCGTAGCCGCCGGTGGCCAGCAGCACCGCCTTGGCCTGGAATACATGCAGGCCGCCGGCGCGGATATCCCAGGCCACCAGGCCGCGGCAGACATCGTCCTTGAGCTGCAGCGACAGCACCTGGAATTCGTTGAAGAACAGGACATTATGGCGCAGGCACTGCTCGTAAAGGGTGTGCAGCAGCACGTGACCGGTGATGTCCTGGGCGAAGCATGCCCGGGGCTGGGAATGACCGCCGAAGGGGCGCTGGTTGATGCGGCCGTCCTTGGTGCGCGAGAAGGGGACGCCCATGTGCTCGAATTCGTAGACCGTCTTGAGCGCCTCGTTGACGAAGCGCTCAACGACGTCCTGGTCGGCCAGGTAGTCGCTGCCCTTGATGGTGTCGAACATGTGGGCCTCCAGCGAATCCTCGCTGACATTGGCCAGGGCGGCGGCGATGCCCCCCTGGGCCCCGCCCGAATGCGAGCGCGTCGGGTAAACCTTGGTGATCACGGCGGTGGTCAGCCCGCTCTTGGCCACCTCCAGGGCGGCGCGCAGGCCGGCCAGGCCGGCACCGACGATCACGGCATCGATCTGGTGATGATTTCTTGCTTCTTCGATCTTCATGGTGTCGCTCCTTCAGGCAACCTTCAGGGTGTAGAGCTTGATGATGGTCAGGGTGCCGACGAACAGCAGCGCCAGCCCGACCGTGAGCAGCAGGCTGAACCACGCCAGGCGCCAGCCCTTGCTGGAGATGTAGTCCTCCAGCACCGACCAGACCCCGTTCAGGCCGTGGTACAGGGCGGTGATCAGGAAGGCGAACTGCAGCAGCGGGAACCACCAGCTCTGGGCCCGCTCCAGCACCTGGCGGTATTCCACCGCGTGGGTGCGGGTCAGGAAGTGGTAGGTGATGAAGTGGAAAAGGAGCAGGATGAACAGGATGACGGCCGAGATGCGCTGCAGCAGCCAGGCGACCGCCCCCGAGCGCGATGTTTGCTTGAAGTTCTTTTCCATCGTGCCCTCCCTAGAACGCGTGGCGCAGGAGCAGGAAGGAGCCCAGCGCCCACAGGACGAAGGCCGCGGCGATCAGCACGACGAACAGCTTCTTGTGCGCCAGCGAGCCCTTGAAGAAATCGACGATGACGATGCGCGCGCCGTTGAAGGCGTGGAAGAGGATGACGCCCCACAATCCCACTTCAAGCAACTTGAACAGCGGGCTGCTCAGGAAGGTCATGACGTCGTTGAAGGTCTTCTCGCCGTAGGTCAGGCTGTTGATGACCCAGATGTGCAGGCTGAGGTAAAAGATGAGCGCCAGGCCCGAGAGCCGGTGCAGGATCCAGGCCCATGAGCCGATGAAGTTGTAGTACGTGAAGTCATAAAAGCGGGTTCTCTTGTACACGCTTTCCTCCTTGACGTGAGATCGATGAAAAAGCATTGTAATCCTTTAAAAAGCCAACTTCAATCGCACGATTGACTTTTACCGCGAAAAAAAATATTTTAGTGGGATGAAAGGCGAGGCAACGGACACGCCGCATCCTGACGCCCTGGCGTTGCGGCATATGATCGGAAAGAACCTCTGGCTGGTCAGCATCCGCTGGGTCTACCCGGTCTTCATCATGGCCTTTTTCCTGGGCTACCGTTTCCTGGCCCGGCGTTCGCCCATCAACCCGCTGGATGCACTGCTGGTATTCCTGCTGCCCCTCGCCGCCAACCTGCTGTTCCTGCTGGCCATCCGCCGGCGGGAAAAGGCAAGCGGCCCTCCGGCGGGCTACGATGAATGGGCAAGGCTGGCCGCGCGGCAGCTCGACCTCGACCTCGCTGCCTTCTCCCTGACCGTGTTCTTTTCCGGCGGCCTGCAGAGCCCGGTCATCGCCCTGATCATCCTCTACATCGTGATCTCCACTTTCCTGGTCGACTACCGCCGGGCCCTGCGCAACACCGTGGCCGCCATGGTGCTGCTCCTGGCCATCGCCCTGCTGCAGGAGGGCCGTGACTTTTTCACCGGCCCCACGGTCACCGACCTGCTGGCCTACTACTTCATGTTCATCTTCACCTACCTCATCTCCGGCTACCTCTCCAAGAACCTGCACCGCAACGAGGACCTGCTCAAGGAGCTGCTGCAGCAGTCGCGTGAGCTGTCGGTCACCGACGGCCTGACCGGCCTGTACAACCAGATGCATTTCTTCCAGCTCCTGGAGCGCGAGACCCGGAAAGCGCAGCGCTACGACATGAGCTTCTCGCTGATCATCTTCGACGTCGATCATTTCAAGAACTTCAACGACCGGAACGGGCACCTGCGCGGCTCGGAGACGCTGCGCGCCGTCGCCGAGCTCATGCGTCGCAAATTCCGCGCCAGCGACCTGCTGGCCAAGTACGGCGGCGACGAATTCGTCATCATCCTGCCCCAGACCGACAAGGTCGGCGCCTACCTGGCCGCAGAGAGGCTGCGCGAGGGGATCGAGAAGCAGGAGTTCCCCGGCGCCGAGACGCAGCCGCAGAAGAAACTGACCATCTCCATCGGCCTGGCCGCTTATCCCGAGCACGGGGCCGGCGCCAATGAGATCCTCAACCGCGCCGACAAGGCGCTGTACTTCGCCAAGGAATCGGGACGCAACCGCACCGTCATCTACAATGACCAGATCGAGAAGGAAAGCGAATGAACGGGCCGGGAGCGGTTCCAGCGCCCCGCCGGATCGGGCCCAAGAAGGAGGAACCCGTGGACATTGAGCGCGCCAGCGGCCTGCTGCTGCACATCACCTCCCTGCCCGGCGACCACCACTGCGGCACGCTGGGCCGGGATGCCGCATCCTTCGCCTCCTTCCTGGCCGCCAGCGGCCAATCCTACTGGCAGGTGCTGCCGTTGGGGCCGGTGTGCCCGCACTGGAATTTCTCGCCCTACTCGTCACCGTCGACCTTCGCCGGCAACGAGATGCTGATCGATCCGCATGCGCTGCACGAGCGGGGCTGGATCAGCGCCGACGAGCTGCGCGCAGGCAATGCCGGCCCCGCGGGCGACTTCTGCGACCTGGACGCCGCCGCCGCCCGGAATGCCGCCTGGCTGGATGCATCCGCCCGGCGTTTTTTCGCCGCAGGCGCCCCCGGCGACGCCTCCGCCTTCGCCGGCTTCTGCGCCAGGGAAAAGAGCTGGCTCGAGGACTACGCCCTGTTCCGCGCCCTGGCCGATCGTTTCGCCACCTTCCAATGGACCGCCTGGCCCGGCGACATCTCCCGCCGCGAACCGGCCGCCGTCGCCCGCTGGAAAAAAGAACTGCAGGACGCCATTCGCAGGCGGCGCTTCGAACAGTTCATCTTTTTCAGCCAGTGGCGGGCACTGAAGGAGACGGCCAACCGCCAGGGCGTGCGCCTAATCGGCGACATCCCCTTTTACGTCAATTTCGAGAGCGCCGACGCCTGGTCGCGCCCCGATATCTTTCAGGTCGATGAGGGGACGGGGCGGCCGGCGTTCGTGGCCGGCGTCCCCCCCGACTACTTCAGCGCCAGCGGTCAACGCTGGGGAAACCCGCTCTACCGCTGGCAACGGGATGGGGCGCTTCATGCCCCGACCATGGCCTGGTGGCAACAGCGCATCCGCCACCTGCTGCAAATGGTCGACCTGCTGCGCATCGACCATTTTCGCGGCTTCGATTCCTACTGGGCGATCCCGGAGGCGGAGACGACGGCGGTCAAGGGCAGCTGGCACCCTGGGCCGGGCATGGCCTTTTTCGATCACCTGAAACGGGGGCTGGGAAGCCTGCCCCTGATCGCCGAGGACCTTGGCGAGATCACGCCGGATGTGGTGGCATTGCGCGAACACCTGGGTTTCCCGGGCATGAAGATCCTGCAGTTCGCCTTCGACGGCCAGAGCGCCAACCCCTACCTGCCTCACAACTTCACCGAGACCAACTGCCTGGTCTATACCGGCACCCACGACAACAACACCAGCAACGGCTGGTTCTACGGCCCGGAGACCGATGAGGCGCAGAAACAGGCCATCCTGGACTATATGGATCTCGGTCACCGCGATGAGTTCCACTGGCATTTCATCCGCCTGGCCATGCAGTCAGTAGCCCGCCTGGCCGTGTTCCCGGTTCAGGACGTCCTGGGTTACGACGAACGCTTCCGCCTGAATACCCCGGGCCAGGCCGGGGGCAATTGGCGCTGGCGCCTGACCCCGGGAGCGCTGACCCCGGAGCTTGGCCGCCGCCTCCGGCGCCTGACGGAAGTGTTCAACCGCCTGCCGGCGGCACCGATCCTGTCCTGATTTCAGCTTTTTCCCGCCCCCCTGTCATGAAAAGAGGACAGTTTCCTTTGCCAGGACTTGGCATATGAATTGCTTTCCATGCACTAGGAGGTCAACATGAAAAAGACCTTAATCGTATTTGCGAGCCTGCTGCTGCTATCGGGCGCCTGCTGGTCCGACGACGTGGAAGCGAATGCCAACGAAGCCAAATATTACGACAACGCCAAGGTCGTGCGCATCAAGAGCGTGGAGGGCGAGGGTTTCGTCCGGCGCTCCTACGACGAGGGCACGGAAGAAGCCACGGTCAACCTGCCTTTGTTCGAGAAGGACGTCGTGGGCACCACCGACGGCCGCCTGGCCGTATACCTGGGCCGCCTGAACTACCTGCGCCTGGACACCGACACGGTGGTCGCACTGGAAAAGGTGCCGGCGTTGCGCCACACGGACCTGGCCGTGCGCCTGGAGGAAGGAAGCATCTACCTGGAGATCGATAACCTGGACCGTGAAAAGGGCATCGAGATCCAGACCGCCGACTGCGGCATTTTCCTCCTGGACAAGGGCGTGTACCGCGTCAACTCGGGCTTTGACGGAAAGACCGAAGTGGTCGTGATGGAAGGCATCGCCGAGGTGGCCGGCAGCGACAGCAGCCGCAATGTCCGCGAGAACCAGAAGATCGTCATGGTGCGCGGCCGGATGGCCGAGCGGCCCTTCTATTTCTACGCCTCGGAGAAGGACGATTTCGATCGTTGGAACGAGGAACAGAATCGCGAGCTGGGCTACGCGCGCTACGGCACCTCCCGCTACCTGCAGGGGGGCTATGAAGACTACGAGTACGAGATGTCGCGCGCCGGACGCTGGATCTACATGTCCGATTACAGATCCTATGTCTGGCATCCCCACCATGCCGGCGCTGACTGGAGACCGTATGCCAATGGCCGCTGGGTGTGGAACCCCTATTACGGCTACGTCTGGACCTCATACGACGCCTGCGGCTGGTTCACCCACCACTATGGCCGCTGGCACTGGGGCTACGATCACGGATGGTACTGGATCCCCGCCTACCACTGGTCGCCGGCATGGGTTTCCTGGTTCTGGAACGACCACTACTACGGCTGGAGCCCGCTGAGCTGGTGGAACCGGCCGGTGGTCATCATCAACAACCACTGGAACCGCCATTATGATTACCACCGCGGCATTCCCCACCATTCCCGCTCCACCATCATCATCCGCAAGAACGAGCTGTCGGCCGCCAACATCCACCGCGTGGCCGTGAACAAGGCCACGCTGGGCCAGGTCAACGGCGGCACCATCGCCTATCGGGGTTCGGCCCCCACCGTGCGCCCGGAGTTGAACAAGGTCACGGTGATCAACGCCAGGGGGCGCTCGGTGACCTACAAGCAGGGAGCATTGGTCAGCGCGGAAAAATACCGCGCCCAGGGTTCCGATGTCCGCGATTCCGTCTTCAAGTACAGCGCCCCCCCGTCCAGCCGCGAAAAGGTCCGCTCGGCCGTCGGGAACGACACCGAATTCCGCGCGCGCAGCGACGACGGGTCGTCCGGCCGCACCCGCTACACGTCCGGTGCGGGCAGCTCTTCCGGCACCGGCAGCTCCACCCGCAGCGGCAGCTATCGCAGCAAGTCCGACGATTCCGGCAGCGGCAGCTCGGGCAACAGCAGCTACCGCAGCCGCTCCGGCAGCTCTTCCTCCTCATCCTCTTCCTCCTCTTCTTCCGGAAGCTCCAGCACGACGGCCAGGAAAAAGAAAAAAGGGGAGCCGTCCTACCTCTCATATTCGGGAAGCGGCGATTCCGGCCATGCCGCCGGCGCGGCCGCTCCGGTCGCCCGTTATCGGAGCCGCACCGTTTCAGGCAGCGGCGCCGCAACCACCACCGGCGGGGACACGGCGAGCCAGGCGGCCGCGAGTTCCAGCCGCAGGTATATCGGCAGCATTTCTTCCTCCGCGGGCAATTCAAGTTACTCGCGGCCCGGCCCCAGCTACGGCGCCTACCGCTCCCGAGCCAATGAGACCGGCAGCGGCTCGAGCAGCTCAAGCCCATCGAGTTCCTCCGCCTACAGCCGCCCCGTTAGCAGCCGCAGCGGCGGCTCCTATGCGAGCGGCAGCCGCTCGTCTTCCTCCAGCCGTACCTACAGCTCCGGTTCGTCTTCTTCCTCCAGGAGTTCCAGTGGCTCTTCCGGATCTTCTTCGTCCAGCAGCTCTGGTAGCAGCGGCAGAGCCAGGAAGAAATAGTCAGAAGACAAAGTGGTAGTGGTCGTGATAGTGGTGGCCGGAGACCAGGCAGAATTTAGTGTCAGTGACAGTGACAGTGTCAGCAGAAAATAAAGACGAGCCCTGTGTTCATGTTGGTGATAGTGTAAGCAGGAGACTGGAGCGAAATCCAATGACCGTGACGCAAGAAGAGGATGGAATCCAAGTGGCGGTGGCATTATCCGTCGAATGCCTTTCTTCCGCGTCACGCGTCACGCGTCACGGATACAAAGCTCTTGTTCTTTCTCATCACGCATAACGCATCACGCATAACGTGTTCCGCGTTCCGATTGTTCGTTACTTTTTCTTTTGAATTTGCTATAATGGGGACCGCCATAAATGGAGAGGCATCATGAAAATATTCTTGGACACGGCCAGCATCGCCGAGATTAAGAAAGCCCTGGCATATGGCGTCATCGACGGCGTCACCACCAACCCCAGCCTGGTCGCCAAGGAGGGCAGGGAGTTCATCCCCCTGGTGCGGGAGATCACCGCGCTGGTCCCGGGGCCGGTCTCCGTCGAAGTGACGGCCAGCACCCCGGAGGAGATGATCGCCCAGGCGGAAGCGTATGCCGCCCTCGCCGCCAACGTGGTCGTCAAGGTCCCGATCAACCTGGAGGGCCTGCAGGTAATCAAAACCCTCGCCGGGCGCGGCATCAAGACCAACGTCACGCTGGTCTTCTCCCCCTCGCAGGCATTGCTGGCCGCCAAGGCCGGGGCGACCTACGTGTCGCCGTTCGTCGGCCGCGTCGATGACATCTCCGGAGACGGCATGGCCCTGGTCGAGGACATCGCCCTCATTTTCGACAATTACGATATCACCACCGAAATCATCGTCGCCTCGGTGCGCCACCCGCTGCACTTCGTGGAAGCGGCGCGCATCGGCGCCCACGTCGCCACCATTCCCTTCGCCACCCTGGCGCAGCTCCTGAATCACCCCCTCACTTCCTCCGGCATGGAGCGTTTCCTCAGGGATTGGGAAAAAGTCAAGCGCTGAAGGATGAAGAAAAGGCTCAAGGTCCCGATCGGTTTTTTTTTATACTTTTGCTGTGCGGCGGCGCCTATTACGGCGCGAAATACTACGTCTTCCGCCTGATCACCCGCGGCGGCGCCGTCACGGCCCGCTTCAGCGACCTGCGCCTTTCCCTCTTTCCCCTGGGGCTGGAGATCCGCAACATCAAGGATTTTCCCATCCGCGACGACAACCTGGTCTCGTTCGCCGGCGTCAACGTTTATCTGCCGCCGACCTCGCTGTTCATGAGGAAGAAGGCCATCAGCATCGAGATCGACCGGCCGCTGTTCATCCTCGACGATTCGCTGCTCAGGGGCCGGCCCGGAGGCAAGGGTCTCGGCTCCTCCTTCTCGATCCAGCGCATCCGCATCCGTAACGGCGAGCTGCGCTTCCGGGGCCGGGACATCAAGGCCCGGCTGCTCGCCTTCAACCTGCAGTCGGGGAGCCTGGCCGAAGGGTATTCGTTCCGCGTCGATTCGCCCCATCTGAAGGTCACGTTGCCGGTGAGCGGCGATCCGGTGTCGCTGGAGGGCGACATGTCCGCCGAGGTCCACCAGCAGGGCGATGATTGGAAGATCAGTCGCTTCGCCTGGCAGACCCGCCGGCTGCGTTTCGGCCTCAACGGCCGCCTGCTGCCGCAGGGGGCCTACCAATTCAACGTGTCGGCCCAGGGCAACCCGGAGGATGTCCTGCGGCCCCTGCTGGGTGAGCTGGCCGTCAACGGCCTGACCTATGCCGATGCCCGCATCAGCCGCGACGCGCAGCATGCCGTGCGCGTCAGCGCCGATTTCAACTCGCCATCCTGCCGCATGAAGGAAAACCGCTGCCGCGACCTGCGCGGCGCGGCGCGCTGGAACAGCCTGGACCGAACCCTGGAGCTGGAGGCTTCATTCGACGTCGAGACGGCGCGGACGAAACTGAGCCTGGCCAGCCGTGGCCAGGAGACCCGCATCGCGTTCCACGACCTGCCCGCCGCAGTCATCGCCGACATCCTGGACATAACCGCTGACGCGCCGCTGGCCGGTATCGTCCGCCATGGCGAAGTGGAGTTCGCCCCCGGATTCATCCGCGGCCGGGCCGACCTGGACGCAACCCCCGCGCGGCCGCTCAGTCATCCTTTCGTGGTCATGGGCGGCATAGAATTCCAGCGCGACAAGAAGACCAAGCGGACCACGTTCTCCGGGCAGAAGCTGCAGCTTGGAGCCGGTGAGCTGAACATCCAGGGTCGGATCGACTCCAGGGCCCGCACCACGGATATCCGCATCGACGCCGCCCTCAAGGACATGGCGACCATCGCGCCCTACACGGCCTACTACCTGGACGTCGACCTGCTGCCCTGGAAGCTGAGCGGCGGCAGCGGCTCCTTCGAGCTCACGATCGACAAGCGCCAGGGCCGCAAGCGCATCGACAGCCGCTTCCGCCTGGACGGTTTCCAGGCCAACCGCCAGTCCATATCCAGCCTGGGCGGCGAGGTGCACCACGCGCCGCCGGGAACCCGCGGCGACATCACCGTCACCGCTCCCGACCTGAATTCCCGCGTCGACCTGGCCATCGCCGCCGGCCGGACCACCCTCCGCTTCCACGAACTGCAGGGGGAGGCGCGCAAGATCATGAGGATCCTCAACCTGGGCCTGGCGCTGGACGGCCGGATCGCGGGCGATTTCACCTTTCACACGGGCAAGGCGCTGAAGGAGCCCGAAGTGCTCGGGGACTTCACGGCCGGCCGCCTGAAGTTCATGGGCTACGCCCTCGGGCAGGTCAAGGGAGCCTTGCGCTCCAACCTGCAGGGCATCGGCCTGTCGGGACTGGAGTTCACCCATCGCGGCGGCAGGGCGCGCGGCGACGTGGAGATCGATTTCCAAAGCCGGCACTTTGACCTGCAGGGACGCATCGAAGACCTCGACGTTTCCCAATTGTTCGGGGGCTTTCGCGGCCGCGCCGACATGGAGATCTCCGGCCGCGGCGAGTTCATGAAGGATGCCCTGGAACTGACCTATCGTTTCCGCGACATGCATTACTATTCCGACCGCGGATTCGTTGTCGAGGGCAAAGCCAGCCTGCTGACCGATTTTTCCGACTTCCGCCTGAGTGCCAGCGGCCAGGCGATCCACCCGGCGGGGCCCTCGCCCTTCACCGTCAATATCGGCCTCGACCGCGGACGCTACTCCGGGTCCTTCAACCTGGACCTGAGCGACCTGGACATGCTCATCCCCTGGAAGAACAACGTCGGCAGCATGCGCCTGCTGGGGCAGATCTTCACGGCAGCCGACGGCGGCCTCAGCAGCCGCGGCGTCGCCGTTTTTTCCGGGAAAACGCTTTCCCTGCCCAACTTTTCGCACTCGCTGGACGATTTCCAGGGAACGGTCACTTTCACTGGCGGCGATTTTTCCCTGCAGTCGCTGCGCGGCAGGATGGGGGGCGGGCTGGTGGAGGGAAACGGCCTGCTGTCCCTGGCGGAGGGCAAGCTGAAGCAGATGACCTTCAACCTGCAGGGCAAGGACCTGCGCCTCTATCCCATGGACCGCGCCTCCTGCCTGGTCAACCCCAGCCTGAGCCTGAAGTACGAGGAGAAGCAGCTGCTGCTCTCGGGTTCGCTGGCGTTCCAGGCGGTCGACTGGCTGCGCGAGATCGACGAGCGCATCGTCTTCAGCACCCGCTCGCGGCTGTCCACCGCCGAGTCCAAGATCCTGGAGATGCTGCGGCTGGACATCGCCATGACCAGCGAGAACATCCTGATGCAGAACTCGCTGGGGCGCATCCGCGGCCGCTTCAAGCTGCGCCTGACCGGCACCGCCAGCTTCCCGATCCTGAACGGCACCTGCGAAGGCAGCCAGGGCGAGATCTATTTTTCCGACCGCTCCTTCAACCTGCTGAAAGCCAAGCTGGTATTCAACAACAACGCCGTCATCGACCCGTTGATCCACGTCGAGTCGGAGGCTTTCATCCAGAGCTACCGCATCCGCTTCGACATCCGCGGCAGCGCCTCGCGCGCCAAGCCGGAGTTGAGTTCCTCGCCGCCGCTGCCGACCCAGGACATCCTGGCCCTGGTGTCCCTGGGCGAGGTGTTTCAGCGCAGCGGCTCGCTGGAGGTCAGTTCGCGCGAAGGCGGCGCCGCCCTGGTCACCGCCAAACTGACCGAGGAGATCAAGAATCGCGCCAACCAGCTGCTGGGGATCGACCTGCTGCGCATCGACCCGGTCTTTTCCGTTTCCGGGCAGTCGACGGTGGACACTTCGCGGCTGACCATCGGCAAGACGCTCTCCAAGGGCCTGATCGTCGTTTACTCCACCACCCTCTCGACATCGCGCCAGGAAATCCTCTACCTGCAATACCAGCTGTCCCCGAGCTTGTCGCTGATCGCCATGCGCAACCAGGAAGGGCGCTACAGCCTTGACCTGCGCCTGCGCGCCCGGCGCTGAGGTCACAATGGACCGCCGCAGCATGCTCCCCGCCCGCCGGTTGCTGGCCTCCGCCTGCCTGCTCCTGGCGCTGGCTGCCGGGCTGACGGCCGCCACGCCGCCCGGGCCGGAGCGGCTCATCGGCCAGGTGCGGTTACTGGATCACGACGGGCGGGACGCGGCCGGGTTGCTTTCGTACCGCCCGCTGGTCGACCTGCGCTCCGGCGCGCCCTACCGCTACCGCGACATCCGGCGCAACATCGAGAGGCTGAACCGCACCGGCCTGTTCTCCGGCATTGAAGTCAGGGTCCGGGAACAGGGGGGCAAGGAGCTGGACGTCCTCTTTCTGCTGCAGCGCAAGCCGCGCATCCGCGCCCTGGAGTTCAGCGGCGATTCGCCGCTGCGGCCAAAGGCGATGCGGTCGGCCATCTATTCCCTGCGCCGGGGCGAGCTGTTCGAGGCGAGCCGGATGCCCGGGGCGCTGGAGGAGCTGCAGGCCCTGTTCCGGTCGCGAGGCTATTTCAATGCCCGGGTGTCGCCCCGCGTCAGCCTTTCGGCCGACCGCTCCACATGCACCGTATGGTTCGCCATCACCCCGGGACGCATCGCCCGCATCACCCGCCTGGTGGTGGACGTCGATGACCCGAAGCAGGCGGGCGCCATCCTCGGTTTCTACGGCGGCCGCGCCCACTACGTCCCGGAGGAGTTCGCCAGGGCAGGCGAAAAGGCGCGCCAGCGGCTGAAGGAGCACCGCTATTATTTCCCGGAGATCAAGGTGCGCGAGGAATTCCTGGATCCCGGGCGCACGGCGGTCAACGTGACGGTGACGGTCGCCTGCGGCTTCCGCTACCATTTCTTCTTCCAGGGCATGGCCGACAGGATGTCGCTGATCTCCGATGTCTGGGAGCGCCAGGTCTTCGAGAAATGGGCCGAGGAAGAAAGCCGGGCCCGGCTGCTGAACCACCTGAAGAACGAGGGCTACTTCGACGCCCGCATCGCGTCCTCCGTCACCACCCGCGGCGCGGACAAGACCATCGTGTTCACGGCGGAAAAGAGAAGCCGCTACCGCCTGGGAGCGATCACCGTCAGCGGCAACCAGGCGGTGAGCGACGCAAAGATCCAGGAGATCATCCGCGCCGACGACCTGCTGTTCAACAAGCTGTTCTGGCTGCGGCTCAATTCCCTGGTGGCCGACATGGAAGTGCTCAAGCTCTTTTACTACTATCAGGGCATCTCGCCCATAGAGATCCGCCTGGAGCCGAGCTTCCGCGGCCGCCGCGTCGACATCGACTTCGTCATCAACGAAGGCCGGTCCCTGCGCATGGGCAGCGTCGAATTCAACGGCAACCGGGCGTTTGCCGGCGCCGACCTGTATCGGCTGCTGAAGAGCCGCACCGGCAGCCCCTACGTTCCCAAGCAGTTCAGCGACGACATCGCCCGGCTGCAGAATTTCTATTGGGACAACGGCTACGACGACGCCAGCATCCGCTACGAACTTTCGCCGGGCGAGGAGAAGTCGCTGCTGATCACCATCGACGAAAACGAGCGCAAGCGCATGGGCGAACTGATCCTCATCGGCGCCTCCGCCCCCCAGCGCCGGTTCTTGCGCAGGTTGTTCCCGCTGCGCCGGGGGCAGCCGTTCAGCCGCAACCGACTCGACGCCTTCCGCGCCGATGTGGAGAACAGCGCCCTGTTTTCCGAACTGCGCGTGGAGAAGATCGCCAGGGGAGAAGAGACCATCGATGTCCTGGTGCGGGTCGTCCCCGACCGCAGCCGCCTGTACGGCTTCGGCGTCGGCTGGGAGGAGCGCCGCGGGCCCCGCGGCACACTCGAGTTCCAGGAAAAGAACCTGTTCCAGTCGACCTCGTCGGTGGCCGCCACCCTGCAGCTGGGCGTCAACACGCGCGACAGGCGGCTGGTGGTCAACGATCGCCGGGGCATCCTGACCGTCGACACACCCCTGTTCTTCGACCAAAAGGTCGCCTCGTCGCTCCAGCTCTGGGAAGAGGATGAAAGCTACCCCAGCTACCGCTTCAAGCGCTGGGGGCTGGGTGCCTCGCTCGTGAAGAAGTTTTCCGACAATTTGTACCTGCTCGGCTCGGCCAAGTGGTACCGCACCTCGCTCTCCCGGCTGGAGATCCCCGTGTTCGGCGTCGACCAGCTGGACAAGCCCTTCAACACCACCGCCCTGTCACTCTCCTTCGTCAACGAGGGGCGCAACGACCCGTTCAACCCCCGCAGCGGCCATTTCCTCACCGCCGACCTGAAGCTGGGCCTGCCCCTGTTCGAGAAGGACTACACGTTCCTGAAGTTCTTCTGGAACTACCAGCGCCATTATCCCTTGCTGCGCGACGGCGCCTTCAGCATCTCGGTCAAGAACGGCATCGGCTTCGGCGACCTGTCGATCACCGAGCGCTTCTTCGCCGGCGGCTCGCACTCCTTCCGCGGCACGCGCAACGACCGGCTGGGCCCCATCAATCTCGATTCGGACAACCCCGAGGGGGAGCCCGAGGGCGGCAACATCCTGCTGCTGCTCAACCTGGAGGCCACCGTGCCCAGCTTGCTGCTGCCGGTGGAAAACCTGTACTACACTTTTTTCGCCGACGTGGGCAACGTCTTTGGCAAGTCCAGCGACCTCAACCTGAAAAAGATGGAGCGCGCCCTGGGTTTCGGCCTGAAATACCGCACGCCGCTGGGCCCCATTCGCCTCGATTTCGCCTTCAACCTCCGCAAGGCCGCCGAGCAGAACTTCCTGGTGCAGATCGGCATCGGAAATGTCTATTGATCCAGAACGAACAATCGTGACGCATAACGCGTGACATGTGAAAAATTAAATTCCAAGCACCAAGTTCCAAATTCCAATTACCAAATCCCCTGGCGGGGACATTGACCCAAACGAGGAAATGGTATTGCAATGGTTTTTTTTGGTAATTGGAATTTGGAATTTGGGATTTGTTTGGAATTTGGTGCTTGGGATTTGGGATTTTAGGTCTTAATATTACCCATTCTGACCGTCAACCGTAAACCGTCTACCGTCGACCGATTACTTTCCTTTCCTGCTGACATTGACACTGACACTGTCACTGACACTCGCTTCCATGCCGCATGTCCCTACAGATTGAATCGGTAGGTTGCCTTGAGCATGAAGACATTGTCACCCTGGGCGGATACCAGGTCGACGACGTCACGGCCGAAGTCGAAATCGCCGGGATTGGCGAAGTCCCGGCGGTTCTGCGTCCAGACGAAGTACAGGGTGGATCCGGGGCGATACTCCCAGCGGAAAACCACCGTGCCGCGCAGCGACTTGAAATTGAAGTCGGGATCGGCAAAGGTGAACGACGGCGCCGGGCCGGCGCCGTCGGGATCGACGGCAAAGCCCCCGGCACCACGGAAGATCGTCGAACCTCCTGAGCCATAGACGTGGAAGCATCGGCTGCCCGGCTGCGCCAGCTCCTTGTAATCGGAGTAGGAACCGACGGCCAGCAGCGGCTGCAGGAACATCTGCAGGCTGATGCGCGGGGAAAAGATCCAGTTCAGGCGCATCTCGGCCGAGAGGATTTTTTCATCCAGGCGGGCGAAAACGTGGCGGGTGCCGTAGGTGGCGGTCATCCACGGGTCGGTGATGTTGGCCACCCACTGACGATGGCTGCGGACGATCTCGATCTCCGGCTCGATGGAGAAGGAAATGTTGCTGCGCGGCTTCCAGAGCCATTCGGGCCCGATGCCGATTTCCCAGCTGCCGTCCCGGCGCCGAGAGGCCTCGCCGAACACGGAGAACACCAGTTGCTTGCGGCTGTCGCTGAATGCATGGCCCTGGATCCAGTAACCGGGCGGCTGGCGCAGCAGGACGCCGCCGCGCGTGGCCTCCCTGTCAAAGGCGGCATCGACGTATCCAAGGTCGAGCTCGCCGCCCCAATAATTCAGGAACTGGCCGAAGGCGAAAACATAGTAGTTTTCCATGAGGGCATGGCCGCCGAAATCCCAGCTCCGGGCCATGGCGCCCAGCAACTGGGCGTTGCGGAAGAGATTGCCGGGATGGAGCCAGCTGTAGCCGGCGGCCAGGTGGGTATTGACGTAGTCCCCGCGCGACTGGTAGCCCAGGTCGTTGGCCTCGAAGCCCGGGGATATCCCGCCCAGGGCGGCATTGAAGATCAAGCTGCCTTTTTGGCGGTTGAGGGTGACGCGGCCGGCCCAGCCGCCCAGCGATGCGGCGTCATCGTCTTCAGAAAGATGGCTGGCGTCCGGCCGCTGGAAATAGTGGCGCGGCGACCGCTGCAGCCCCTGGATGTATTCCGGACTGCCTGCGACCCGGGTCGCCCCCAGCCAGCCGGTCAGGGCCCATTCCTGCTTCCGCCCCAGGTGCAGCCAGCCGTCTGCGCCCAGGGCCAGGGCCTGGCGGCTCAGGGTGCCGCTCAGCCCTTCCCCATCCAGGTCGCGGAATACGCCGCTGGCGATGAATCCCAGCCCCTGGCGACCCTGGCTGAAATCTTTCTGGGCGCGCAGGACGGCATAATCGCTGAAGGGTTCGACCTCCCGGCTGAAGCAATCTCCGCCGGCATCGATAACGGCGTACTCGCGCTGCGTCACCGCGTTCAGGAAGCCGACGTTCCAGTTGCCGGCCACCTTGCCGCTCAACTTGGCCGCACCCAGAATGGTGGTCGTTTCCGGCATGTCGACGCGGCCGCCGCCCATGACCGTTCCCTGCGGCGGCCGGCCGATGCGCCGGCTGTAGAAGAACTCCGGATTGCTCCAGTTGAACCCCATGTTGTTGTTCGCGCCGCCGTAGCCGAAGGAAAAGGTGTTCGCCCCCTCGATGAAGAAGGGGCGCTTCTCGGAATAGTAGGTCTCGAACACCGACAGGTTGACCTCGGCCGGGTCGACCTCGACCTGGCCGAAGTCGGGATTGAGCGTCAGGTCGAGGGTGAGGTTGCTTTTCAGCCCGTACTTCAGGTCGATGCCGGCGCTGGCGAACATCTCGCTGCCGCGCTGGAAGGCGTTGTCTTCCTCCCCGGAGCGCAAGGCCAACTTGCCCACGGTGTAGGGGATGGCTTCGAAGTGGCGGCCGGGGCGGATGCCGCGGATACCGGTCAAGCGGGCGAAGCGCGACACGTAGCCGTTCTCCTCCTTGGGCACCCAGGAGAAAAAGTCCAACTCGTTCTTGCGCTGGATGGCGCGCTTGAAATTGACGCCCCAGACGTATTCGTCGCGGACCGGAAAGCGCAGCTGGTCGAAGGGGATGCGCATCTCCACCGTCCAGCCCTGCTCGTCGACGCGCGCCGCCGCCTGCCAGACTCCGTCCCAGGTGTCATCATCCCATTCGTCGTTGTACAGCGTACCGTCGATGAGCGAACCGGCGGGGTTGACGCTGAAGGAATATCCGCTGCGCCGGTCGTAATAGGGGTCGACGGCGAAGGTGAACCAGTCGGAATCGAGGTCGTCGTCGCGGCGGCCGAGCAGGCCGACGATCTTTCCCGGCTCGGCGTCGCGCATCCGCGCCGCCACGTACAGCGCCTTGTCGTCATAGGCCACCCAAGCCTCGGTGGCTTCGGTCGCCGGCTGGCCGTCCAGGGGATTGCGCTGAATGAAACCGCCGCTGCCCGGACCCTGCCATGCCGCCTCGTCGAGGCACCCGTCGATGCACGGCGGCTCCGCAACGCGCAGGGCCCGCACTTCGCGGTCCTCACGCTCCCCGGGAAGGGAGCCGGAAGCCCGCTTCGCGGGAGCAGCGGCCAGGACGGCGGACAGGGCCAGGCAGGCGATGGACAAGCGAAGCATCCTCATGATCGGGGTCCTTCCTGCATTCCCGGGAAGGGAACCGCAGGAAAATAAGACGGGAAAGAAGGGGAAAAGGTTTCGCTCCAAACCGGCTACAGGAAATAAGCCAGGGCCAGCAGCAGGTCGGTTACGATCACCAGGGCCACGTTCAGCCCCTGGGCCGCGACCAGGCGCGGCGGGTCATCGTGGTGCCTCCAGGCCAGGACGGAAGCGGCGAGCCCCAGGGGCAGCGCCGCCAGGGCGATCCATGCCGCGTGGGGGACGTTCAGCAGCAGGGGGGCGGCCGCGATCAGAACGAAGACCAGCAGCACGCCAAGCGCATAGAGCACCGCGCTGCGTCTTGTACCGAGCAGGATGACCAGGTGGCGGCGGCCGCCGCGGCGATCGGCCTCGGCGTCGGGAAACTCGTTCAGGAACAGGAGCAGCGCCGTCAGGATCCCGGGCGGGATCGAGATATAGAGGATATCCAGGGTCATGAAGGACGTCAGGGCATAGTGCGAGCCGATGACCACCAGGCTGCCCAGGGTCAGCCCGCTGACCAGTTCGCCGATCCCCCAGCGGGCGAGGTGGGAAGTGTAGAAGCGGATGGCCAGCGCGCCGCAGGCCATGAACGCCAAAATCGGCCAGCCGCTGATCCGGGCGAAGTACAGGCCGACGGCCCCGGCCGCCAGCAGCGCGCCGTAGGCGGCGATCGTCACCTGGCGCGGCGTCGTCCGCCCCGCCTGCAGCATGCCGCTGCCGCCGCTGAACGGCGTTCGCGCCGTGCGGTCGTCGATCCCGGTGGCATGGTCGGACAGTTCATTGAACAGGTTGACGGCCGCGTGGGCCAGGACGACGCCGAGCCCCAGCAGCAGCGAATGGCCCAGGTGGACGAAGCCGTGCCAGCGGGCGGTGGCCACGCCCAGCAGGGCCAGGGCCACGGCCAGGACCAGGAAGGGACCGCGAACCTGCCGGAACCAGACACCGAGCATTGGTTTTGCCGCCATGATGACCTCCGGACGTTCCGGCAGATTGTAAACCAAAGCTGCGGCCCAGGCAACCGGGGCGTTGTTTCCTCCATGGCTTTCTGCTACCATGGACGCACATGATCATCAAGGCTGTTTTTCCTCTTTTCATCCTGCTCCAGCCCGGGGCGATCCTTGTCGACCGCATCGTCGCCCAGGTCAATGAGGAGATCATCACCCTGCACGACGTCGAGCGTGCCGTCGCCCTGCTCCCGGTGCAGCGCCTGGAGAGCGAGTCCGAGGATGAATTCCATTCCCGCATCCTCGACGACCTGGTCACCAGCAAGGTGATCGCCCTGGAATACGGGGACGAGTTCACACTGAACGAAGAGGACGTCGAGGCCGTGCAGCGGAAGATCCTGCAGAAGGCCGGGTCCCTGGAAGCGCTCCAGGCCATTCTGGGCGGCTTCGCCATGAACTGGGACGACTTCAAACGGTTCATCCGCGAGAAAGTGCTGTACGAGAAGGTCCTGCGCGAGAAATTTCCCATGGAGCTCATCATCCCCTTCGATGAGATCGAGGCCTATTACAACAGCGTTTACCTGCCCTCGCACCTTCAGATCGGGCTGGAGCCGCAGAGCCTCGTCGAGATGGCGCCGCAGATCGAGACATTCCTGCGCCGGAGGCGCATGGAACAGCAGCTGTCCGAATGGCTGGCCGACATCCGCTCCGCCTACCGGATCGAGATCAAGCCAAGGAGCCCGCGATGAATCTCTTCGACAAGGCCAAGAATACGGCGCAGCCGATCGCCGGCCTGCAGGTCGGCGACGCCGTCAACTGGTACTACCGCGTCCAGGAGGTCAGCCGCCGCAAGACGCTGACCGGGAAAAAGGATTACCTGGACCTGGTGGTCATGGACCGCAGCGGGCGCCTGACCGCCAAGGCGTGGGAGAACGTCGAACCGCTGCACAAGGTGATCCAGGCGGGGAACATCTACCGCATCGCCGGCGAGGTCAGGGAATACCGCGGCAAGCTGCAGCTGACCATCACCCGCGTCCGTCCCCTGGAGGCGGGGGACGAAGCCTGCCGCCCGGAGGATTTCGACGAGCAACCGCCGTTCGACAGCGTGGCCCTGCTGCGGGAGACTTTCGCCCTGCTCGACGACAACATCCACGACCCGCACCTGCGCCGGCTGAGCGAGTTGTTCCAGCAGGAATACGGCCCCGTTTTCTCCCAGGCCTACGGCGCCCAGAAGATCCACCATGCCTTCGCCGGCGGCCTGATGCAGCACACGCACGCGCTGCTGAAGCTGGTCCTGGCCGTGGCCCCGCACTATGGCCTGGACACCGAGCTGCTGCTCGTCGGCGCCCTCTTCCATGACATCGGCAAGACCGAGGAATTCAGGACCCAGCCGGCGCTGGAGACCACCCTGGCCGGGGGACTGCTCGGCCACCTGGTCATCAGCCTGACGATCCTCCTGGACATGATCCGGCGCATCCCCGATTTTCCCGAGCCCCTGAGCGTGCGCATCCAGCACCTGATCGTCGCCCACCACGGCGAGAAGGAGTTCGGCTCGCCCGAGGTGCCCAAGACGCGCGAGGCGTACCTGCTGCACATTCTCGACCTGCTCGATTCGCGCATGAGCATCTTCAGCGAGCAGCTCAAGGTCGGCGACGCCCAAAAGCTCTTCTCCGACTTCAACCAGGCTCTGGGAACGCGCATCCTGCTGGAAAAGTGACGCGCCCGCCCCCCGTCTGCCCGGCCTGCGGCTCCAGAGCCACCATCCCGTTCGAAAGCGATGACCAGGCCGGCGACGGGCAATCGCTGGTCGACGTCGCCCTCGGCACGCTGTTCTTCTTCCTGTCCCTGCTGGCGATCCTGCTGTTCTTCCTGCTCAGCCGCGCCAGCCTGCCGGCCGCCGTCCTGCTGCTGCTGACCCTGGTCCTGTTCTGGCGCCGGCGGCGGGAAGCGGGACGGCGGGCCAAGGAGCGGCCGCGCCCCTGTGTCTGCCTGGACTGCAACCACAACTTCCTGGCTCATTGAATTGCCGGCGCGAAAGCCCCGGTCAGAAGAAGCGCCCGCTCTCCTTGTGGGACACCTCGCCCTTCAGCACGCGGTTCAGCACCTTCTGGGCGATGGTCAGGTTGCCGGCTTCGGAAATCTTGCGGTCCAGGGCGGCCAGGTGCCGCTTATGGAATAGCGACCGCTCATGGTTGTCCAGGGTGAAGACTTCGTAGACGATCTCCTCGCCGCCGTAACCGCTGGACTGGCACTCGGGACAGCCTGCTTCCTGGAACACCCGGTAGTCGCCGCTCAGCTTCTTGTTCCTGAAGAGCTCGCGCACCGGGACCGGGTTCGGTTTCTTGCAGGCGGCGCAGAGGACCTTCACCTGCCGCTGGAACAGCACCAGGCGCAGGTTCTCCACCAGGAACGACTGCGGCACGTCGTGCTCCACCTGCAGTTTCTCGAAGATCTCCTCGTAAGAAAAGCCCGGCAACTCGATGAACAGCTTGCCCATGCCCACGAAATCGAGGAACTGGCGGTTGTAGTTCTTCTGGAAATAATCAAAAAGGAACATGGAGTCGGGCTTGTAGAACAGCAGGTTCTTGTAGACGGCGTCGCTGACGTCACCGCCCTGGTTCTCGATCTGGAAAAAGCGCTCGTTGCGCAGCACCACCTCGGTCTCAACGGTGGCGATGCGCTCGCCCGCCAGGGCGTTCATCAGGGAGTACATCGTTTCCGCGGTGCGGTTGTAGGCCGGGCCGGCCACGATGAACAGGCCGGCCGGCTTCTTCAGGAAGGCCTGGACGCGCTCCACCTCGTCGCGCTCCAGCCCGATGTCGGCGACGTTCCGGGCATAGTCCCTGAGGTTGAAGAAGCGGAAACGGATGTTCTCCTGCGAGCCGCCGGCATAATACAGCGCCTTGGTCTTGAGATGGCTGAAATTCCTGCTTAAATTCAGCCACGATTCCCGGGCCGACGGCCCGTTTCCCTCGCGGAAGCCGCAGACCTCCTTGACCTTGGCAAAGAAATCCCTGGGGTCTTCGATGGGCTGGTTGACGCGAGCCAGCTGTTCGCCGCTGCGGAAGTAGATCTCCAGCTGGCCTTCCCTGAATTCGAACAGGATGTCGGAGACCCTGGCCTGGACGGCCGACTTGACCAGCGCATTCAGCACGCGGATATGCTTGGCGCTGTCGGGGGAGGTGTAGATCTTGATCTCCCGGTCGCCGTTTTCCAGGATCTTCAGGAGGTTCTCGATCTCCTCCTTCTGGGCCAGGTAGGGGATCAGCTTGAAGCTCTGCAGCTCGCCGCGTTTTTTCAGTTTCGGCAGCTCGTTCATCGAGTAGAAGGCGAAGCGCAGCACCCGGCCGTCGGCGACCTCCTGGATCTCGATGGGGACGATCTTCTGTCCCAGGCAGAACTCCCTGCCGACCTGGCCGACCAGCCCGGCGTCCAGGGAGAAGTTCTTCAGGTCGATCTTCTCGATGCTTTTCTGGTTCAGCAGGTAAAGCTGCAGCTCGTCGGGCGTGATCAGCGACATCATGATCAGCACTTCGCCCAGCTTCTTGTTGAGGATGCGCTGCTTGTCCAGGGCCTTGTCCAATTGTTCGACGGAGATCTTGCCGGCCTTGACCAGGATCTCGCCGATCTTGAGGACCAGGGCATCCCGCGCGGCATTGGTGTCGGCCAGCAGCGCCCTGGGGCAGTTCTTGACGTAGTTCTTCTTGTAGTCGTCCGAGGCATTGCAGAAGCATTTCAGGCAAAAGGGGCAGATCTTGGTCGGCGTTGAGTGGCCGCAGTCGGCGGCCGAGGCCGCGTCGAACTCGGTCATGCAGTGCCAGCACTTGATGATATAACTTTCGGCCATGCCCTCATCCATCCCCGTGCGTGTTCCTGTTCCCATGTATACGCAAACGGCGGGGAAAAAGCAATAGTGCCCTGCCATCAGGGAATTCCTGAGGCGACCCCCCGCCAGGAAGGGCCGCGCTTCTCCCCAGAGCTGTTTTTTGCTACAATGAACCCCGGATCGTCGCAGAATCCGGACCTGGAGGCACACGATGGATCAGAAGGTGTTTGACGTTTCCATGATCTATATCCAGAACACGTCGGCAGACAACTACAGCCTGGAGTTCTACTGCCGCGACAAGAACATCAAGCTCAACTACGCCAACGTCGAGGGCATCGAGCTGATCGCCAAGATTCCCGTGGAGCTGAAGACCACCTTCGTGCAGATGGCCGAAAGCCTGCCCAAGGTCTGGAACATGAAACTGGGCTACCCCACCAATTTCAAGATCAGCTACGGCGGCCGCATCACCATCGAATCGATGTGACGGAGGCGGCGCGCCCGCATGCCGGACCCATGATCGCCGAAGAGCTGTTCAGGAAGATCAAGCGCATCGAGATCCTTTCGCGCAAGGCGGCGCGCGACATCTTCGCCGGGGAGTACCATTCGGCATTCAAGGGACGGGGCATGGAATTTTCCCAGGTGCGCGAATACCAGGCCGGGGACGACTCGCGTTTCATCGACTGGAACGTCTCGTCCCGCCTCGGGCGCCTCTATGTGAAGCAGTTCGTCGAGGAGCGCGAGTTGACCATCATCCTGGCCCTCGACCTCTCGGCCTCGCTGCGTTTCGCCTCCGGCGCCCGCAGCAAGAAGGAGGTCGCCGCCGAGCTGTCGGCGTTGATCGCGTTCACGGCCATGCTCAACAACGACAAGGTGGGATTGCTGCTCTTCAGCGACCGCATCGAGCAGTACACGCCGCCCCAGAAGGGCCGCACCCACCTGCTGCGCCTGATCCGCGACATCATCGAGTTTCAGCCGCAGGGCCGCGGCACCTCGATCCAGGGCGCCCTGGCCTACCTGACGTCGCTGATCAAGAAAAAGGCCGTCGTCTTCCTGATCTCCGATTTTCTGGACACCGGCTACGAGACGGCGTTGAAGATCGCCAGCCGCAAGCACGACCTGATCGCCGTCACCATCGCCGACCGCGTCGAGGGAACTCCCCCCGCCGCCGGTTATTTTTTCCTCAGGGACCTGGAAAGCCACGACGATTTCAGCGCCGATTTCAGCCGCCCGGCCCTGCGCGGCGAGTTCCTGCGCCGCCACCGCGAGCAGACACGGCTGCGGCAGGAGTTTCTGCTCAAGCACGGCATCGATTCCCTGGCCATCCGCGCCGATCAGGATTGCGAGAAGCCCCTCTTCGACCTGTTCCTCAAGCGCCGCAAGAAATACGCCCGATGAAGCGCCGGCATGCCGTCCTGCTACTTCTCTTCCTGTCGCCGGCCGCACCGGTCCGCGCCGGCCAGGTGACCATGTCGGCCTCGGCCACGACGATGACCATCGGCGAACGGGTCGAGCTGCGCGTGGTGGCGCGCGTCGGCGCCGGGTTCAACGCCATGCGGGTACAGGTTGCGCCCGGGGCCTTCGAGGTCATCGCGCGCCGCGCCTTGCCGCCGGCGTTCACGGATGCCGGCGGCACTCTCGAGGAGATCATCACCATCGCCTTCTTCCAGACCGGCGATTTCACAGTCGGTCCGTTCCCGGTCAAGCTGCTTCCCGGGAAGGACGGCAGTGAAGCGGAGACCGGCCGCCTGGCCATCCGCGTGCGCTCGCTGCTGGAGGAGAGCGACAAGGATATCAAGCCGCTGAAGGAGCCGCTGCCCCTGGGAGGCGATCCCCGCCATCTGCTCCCCTATGCCGCGGCCCTGCTGCTGCTGCTCCTGCTGGCGGCGCTGGCCCTGTTCCTGCGCAAGCGGGCGCAAGGTCGGCGCACCGCCGCCGTGGCCCCGCCGCCGCTTCCCGAGGTCGAGCTCGAGGCGAACCTGCTGCGACTGAAGGAGTCCGGGCTGCTGCAACGCGGCGAATACAGGGCATTTTTCATCACCCTGAGCGCCATGCTCAAGCACTTCATCCAGCGCGCCTACGGCTTCCATGCCGAGGAATGCACCACGGCCGAGACCCTGCCGCTGCTCAGGGAGAAGGAGTCCGAAGCCGCGATCGTCGCCGGGCTGGAAACCGTGCTCTCCCAGGCCGACCTGGTGAAGTTCGCCCGCCGGGTGCCGGTGGACGGGGAAGTGGCCGCGCTGTGGCCCATGCTGGACGCCATTGTCGCCGGCCAGCGCGCGCGCCGGCAGCAGTCCCAGGAGACCGACCATGCTCAGGCTGGCCGCTAAGACCTATCTGCTGCTCCTGCTGCTGCTGCCGCTGCTGGCATGGTGGCGGCGCTTCCTGCTGCGGCGCGGCCAGCGCCACGTCTGGTTCCCGGCGCGCTCGCTGCTTTCCGGTCGCCCCACGGCAAGGACGGGGGCATCCGCCCCGGCGCCCGGGGTGAAAGACGTCCTGGTCCGCCAACTGGATTTCTTCAAGGCCGCGGCCCTCTTCCTTTTCATCCTGGCCCTGGCCCGGCCGCAGCTGCTCAACAGCTACCGGGTCGAGGAACAGCGCGGGCTGGACATTCTCCTGACCCTGGATATCTCGGGTTCGATGGCCGCCATCGACTTCAAGCCCAGGAACCGCTTGGAGGTGGCCAAGGAGGTCATCGCTTCCTTCATCGCCAAGCGCCGCGACGACCGCCTGGGGCTGGTCGTTTTCGCCGCCACCTCCTCCACCAAGTGCCCGCTGACCGTCGACTACGACATCCTGAAATTCACCCTGCAGGACACCGAGCTCGGGGAACTGGAGGACGGCACCGCCATCGGCATGGCCCTGGCCGCCTCGGTGAACCGCGTGCGCCACTCGGCGGCCAAGACGCGGATCGTCATCCTGCTCACCGACGGCGTCAACAACCGCGGCGAGATTGACCCGCGCGACGCGGCCAAGATGGCGCGCGATTACCACGTCAAGGTCTACACCATCGGCGTCGGCACCCGCGGCGAGGCGCCCTATCCGGTCCTCGACTCCTTCGGCCGGCGGCGGCACGTCATGGTCAACGTGGAGATCGACGAGCCGCTGCTGCGCGAGATCGCCAGGACCACGGGCGGGCTCTATTTCCGCGCCACGGACCGCGACTCGCTGCAGGGCGTCTTCGCCGAGATCGACCGCTGGGAAAAATCGAGCATCCGCAGCCGGAGCTACTACGAGGCGACCGAGCTGTTCCCCTGGTTCATCGCCCTGGGCCTGTTTCTCCTCTTCCTGGTCGAGACCGCCCGCCGCTCCTTCCTGCGCACCCTGCCCTGAGACCTTTCCTTCCTAGAAGATCTCGATCTTCAGCAGGCGGCACTCCAGCGGGCCGTTGAACAGGACGAAGCGCCGTGAGGGCTTCAAGCCGACGGCCTTGGCCAGCTCCTGGCTGTTGCAGAGGACGTACGCGGTCGAGCCCGGACAGCGCTGCTTGAGGAAATCGCCGAACTCCCCGTAGAGCCGGCGCGCATCCTGTGCCTCGCCGACGCGGACGCCGTAGGGCGGGTTGCAGACGATGGTGGCGCCGGGGATCCCCGGCAGATCGCGGAAATCCCTGCGCTCCACCGCCACGCCGCGGGTCCCGGGGATCTCGCGCAGGTTTTCGCGGGCGGCGGCGACGGAGCGGCGGTCGAGGTCGCTGCCGCGGACCAGCCCCTCGGGCAGCGCGCGGCGCGCCGCGTCGCATTCGCGGCGCACCTCCGCCCAGGCCCGGGCGTCGAAACCGGGCATGGCCTCGAAGCCGAAGCGCTCCCTTTTGAATGCGGGCGGGATGCGGCAGTAATGCATATAGGCCTCGGCAAGGATGGTCCCCGATCCGCACATGGGATCGACCAGCGGCCGTTCCCCCTGCCAGCCGCTCAAGCGCACCAGGGCGGCGGCCAGGGTTTCCTGCAGCGGCGCCGCCACCGTCTGCTTGCGGTAGCCGCGGCGGTGCAGCGAGCCGTTGGATGTATCCAGGCTGACGACCGCCCGGTCGCTGCGGATGCTCAGGTGGATCCAAACGTCGGGACTCTCGGGGTCCACATCGGGGCGGCGGCCGCAGCGGTCGCGGAAGCGGTCGGCGATCGCATCCTTGACGCGCAGGGCGGCGAACTGCGAATGGGTGATGCGGCTCTCCCTGACGTTGGCGAAGACGGCGAAAGTCCTCTCCAGGGAGAGGAGATCCTCCCAGGGGACGGTGCGGGCGGCATCATAGAGCGCCTGCTCGGAAAAGCAGGAAAAGGAGGCCAGCGGCGCCAGCACCCGCGACACCAGGCGCGATCCGTAGTTGACGCGGTACAAGCCGGCGGCATCCTGGCGGAAATGGAGGCCGCTGTCCGCGATCTCGACGTCGCGCGATCCCAGTTCCTCCAGCTCGGCCTTTGCCGGCTCCTCCAGGCCGCGAGCCACATGGGCGAAATAAAGGTTGTCCTCCTGGTAGGCGAACATCCGTCAACCCCGACGGTCCGGGCGGATCACCGTCCCTCGCCGATCTGCAGGGTCAGGAAGGCCAGGACCTTGGCCGGGTCGTGCACCTTGCCCTTTTCCAGCACGCCGGTGGACTGGGCGCAGAGCAGCTTGCCCTGCGGGTCCAGGACGGCCAGGGCCGGGAAGCCGAAGCCCTTGACCCGGTACAGCTCGACCAGGTCCTGGTTGAGGGGCTGCCCCGGCTTTTCCCCGACATCGACCAGCAGCAGGACATAGCGCTGGGCCAGGACCTTCCTGATCGCGGCATCGGCGGCGAACAGCTCGTGCAGGCGATGGCACCAGGGGCACCAGTTGCCGCCGAACAGCAGCAGGATATTGCGCTCCTCGGCGCCGGCACGCTTGACGGCGGCAGTGATCTGCGCCTTCACGTCGGCGCCGGGATCATAGATCGCCGGCCGGTCAGCGGGCCCGGCTTGGGACGGCAGCACCGCTGCCGGCAGCACCAGGGCGGCGGCCAGCAGCAGCCACAGGAATCTCCGGTCCGCCATAACGGTCTTGGATTTCATGGGACGACACCTCCGGGGCAAGCGAATTCTAGAACACCGGGGAACGGAAGTCAAAAAGTCAAGCGTTGACGCAATTGACAAAAAGAGGATCGCGGATGAAAATGGGGGACGCGATCACCCCAAGCAGGAGCCATGTCATGAACAAGACGATGATCACCGCCTGCCGGACGGCGCCGAAGAAACGGGCCCAGGGGGGAAAATGACCGACAAAGTCTTTGACCGCGACCCCTATTGCCGGGAGCTTGTCACCGCGGTCTGTGCCAGGGAATGCCGCGACGGACGCTGGCGGGTCCGGCTGGAGCGCACGATATTCCGCCCCGAGGGGGGCGGCCAGCCGGCCGATACGGGAACGATCAACGGCCTGCCGCTGCTGGCCCTGGACAGCGAGAACGACGACATCGTCCATGTGCTGGCCGGCGACCCGGGCAACGGCGAGGCCGAGCTGCAACTCGACTTCGCGCGCCGCTACGACCACATGCAGCAGCACACCGCCCAGCACCTGCTGTCGCAGGTCCTGGTCCGCCGCTTCGCGGCCGCCACGCTTTCCTTCGCCATCGGCCCCGAGCATTCCTCGATCGAGACCGACCGCCCCGCCTTTGATGACCCGGAGATCGCCGTACTCGAGGAGGAATGCGCCGGCCTGGCGTGGGCCGCCCTGCCGGTACGCGCCTTCGAGACCGACGACGTGTCGGGCCTCGGCCTGCGCAAGCCCCCCAAGATCCAGGGGCGGGTCCGCGTCGTGGAGATCGCCGGCTTCGACCGCTCGGCCTGCGGCGGCACGCACGTGCACAGCAGCGCCGAGCTCGGCCTGCTGAAGATCGTCCGCCTGGAGCGCGTGCGCGCCAACGCCCGGCTGTACTACGTGGCCGGCGGCCGCGCCCTGCGCGATCATCAACTGAAGCACGACCTGACGCAGCAACTGATGCGCCTGGTCACCCAGCCGCCGCAGGAGATCCCCGCGCACGTGGAAGCGCTGCTGCGGGAACGGGACGACCTGCGCAACGAGCTGAAAAAAAGCCGCCGCCGCGAGATGGAGCGCGAAGCCCGGTTCGCCGCCGCCGAAGCGGATGCCCTGGTGGTCCGCGAGTTCAGCGGCTGCGACCCCATCGACCTGCGCTTGTTCGCCGGCGCCCTGGCGGCGGCCGGCAAGCATGTCCTGGCCTTTTCACGGCCGCCGGCGCCCGGCGCGGGCATCCAAGTCGTCGTCGGCCGCGGCCGGGGCGATTTCGACCTGCGCCTCATCAGCGCCCGCCTCTTCGCCCTGCTCGAGGGCAGGGGCGGCGGCGGCGCCAGCCTGCTCGAGGGGCGCGCCAGCGACCTTTCCCGTCTCGACGAGGCCGTCGCGCTGCTGCGGGCAAGCCTGGGGCCGCGGGTTTGAAAATCGCGCCGGATAGGCTATAATAAAGCTTCCCGCCAAAGGAGAGAATCATGGACGAAAAGATCAAGGCCAAGATCATGGACGATAAGAAGATGAAGCGCACGCTGCAGCGCCTGGCCATCGAGATCCTGGAGCGCAACCGCGAAGCCGACAAGCTGGCGCTGATCGGCATCCAGACCCGGGGCGTGCACATCGCCCGCCGCATCCAGGTCCTGATCAAGGAACTGGAGGGGATCGACATTCCGCTGGGCATCCTCGACATCACCATGTTCCGCGACGACCTGCACAAGCACGAGCAGCAGCCGGCGGTGAAAAAGACCCGCATCGACTTCCCCATCGAGGACCGCGACATCGTCCTCATCGACGACGTGGTCTTTACCGGCCGCACCATCCGCGCCGCCATGGATTCGATCTTCGAGCTGGGCCGGCCGGCCACGCTGCAGCTGGCGGCCTTCATCGACCGCGGCCACCGCGAACTGCCCATCTGTCCCGATTTCAAGGGCAAGTACCTGCCCACCTCGCGCCGCGAGCGCGTCAAGGTCATTCTGCAGGAGATCGACGGCAAGGACGAAGTGCTGATCATGGAGCCCAAGGGGTTTTAAATGAAAGAAAGGACCTTCCGCCAGGACCACCTGCTGGGCATCGAGCACCTCAGCGTCGACGACATCGAGACCATCCTGGAGACGGCCGAGGCATTCATCGAGGTCTCCAGCCGCGAGGTCAAGAAGGTGCCGGCGCTGAAGGGCAAGACCGTGGTCAACCTGTTCTTCGAGAACTCGACGCGCACGCGCAGCTCGTTCGAGATCGCCGCCAAGCGCCTGAGCGCCGACCTGATCAACTTCAACTCCTCGGTGTCGAGCCTGAAGAAGGGCGAGACGCTCAAGGACACCGTCCTGACGCTGGAGGCGATGAACCCGCACATCATCGTCATCCGCCACTCCGCCTCCGGCTCGCCGCACTACCTGACCACGTTCGCCCGCTCCTCGATCGTCAACGCCGGCGACGGCTTCCACGAGCACCCCACCCAGGCCCTGCTCGACGCTCTGACCATCCAGCAGCGCCTGCGCACCCTGCGCGGCCTGAAGATCGCCATCGTCGGCGACATCCTGCACTCGCGCGTGGCCCTGTCCAACATCCTGCTGCACCAGAAACTGGGCAACGAGATCGCCCTGATCGGGCCGCCCTCGCTGGTACCGGCCGAATTCGCCAAGCTGGGCGCCACGGTCTATTACGACATCCGCCGCGGCGTGCGCAACGCCGACGTGGTCATGATGCTGCGCGTGCAGGCCGAGCGCGGGGCGCGCAACTACTTTCCCTCCATCCGCGAATACCGCAACCTGTTCGCCATCGACCGCAAGATATTCTCCCTGGCCAGCCGGCGGGCCATCCTCATGCACCCGGGGCCGATCAACCGCGACGTGGAGATCGAGACCTCGATGGCCGACTCCGACGAATCGGTGATCCTGCAGCAGGTGACCAACGGCATCGCCGTGCGCATGGCCGTCCTGTACCTCTTGAAAGGAGAGATCCATGAAACTCTTAATTAAAGGCGGCCGCCTGGTCGACCCGGCCGCCGGCATCGACCGCGTCATGGACATCCTGGTCGAGAACGGCAAGGTCAAGGATGTCGCCGCCGCGATCAAGAAGACGGGGAATTGCCCCGTGCTCGACGCCAAGGGCCTGGTGGTGGCCCCGGGCTTCATCGACATGCACGTCCATTTGCGCGAGCCGGGCCAGGAGAACAAGGAGTCGATCGCCAGCGGCGCCCAAGCGGCCGTTCACGGCGGCTTCACCTCCGTGGCCTGCATGGCCAACACCGAGCCGGTCAACGACAACCGCTCGGTGACCGAGTACATCATCGCCCGCGCCCGCCAGGTCGGGCTGGTCAACATCTTCCCCGTGGCCGCCGTCTCGCGCGGCCTGCAGGGGGAGAACCTGGTGGAGATGGCCGACCTGGTCGAGGGCGGCGCCGTGGCCTTTTCCGACGACGGCTGCTGCGTGATGAAGGCCGACCTGATCCGCAAGGCGCTGGAGTACGCCAGGATGCTCGACGTGCCCATCATCGAGCACCCGGAGGACCACTCGATCTCCGCCGAAGGGCAGGTCAACGAGGGATTCATCTCCTACAAGTACGGGCTGCGCGGCATCCTCAAGGCCGCCGAGGAAGTGATCGTCGCCCGCGATCTGATCCTGCAGGAGCGCATCCGCTCGCGCCTGCACCTGACCCACATCTCCACCGCCGGATCCGTCGGGCTGATCCGCAACGCCCGCCGGGCGAAGACGCCGGTCAGCTGCGACGTCACGCCGCACCACCTGCTGCTCAACGAGGAGCGGGTGCAGAACTACGATCCCGTCTACAAGGTCAAGCCGCCGCTGCGCACCGAGGCCGACCGCCTGGAGCTGATCCGCGGCCTGCAGGACGGCACCATCGACTGCATCGCCTCCGATCACGCCCCGCACACCCGCGACGACAAGGACAAGGAGTTCGAGTACGCCCCCTTCGGCGTCATCGGCATGGAGACGTCGTTCCCGGTGATCCACGACCGCCTGGTGCGCGCGAAGCTGCTGACCCTCAACCGCCTGGTCGAGCTGTTCTCCACCCACCCGGCGCGGGTGCTGGGCCTGAAGGACCGCGGCCGGATCAAGCCCGGCCTGCCGGCCGACCTGACCCTGCTCGACCTGAAGAAGCGCTTCAAGATCGAGGAGGCCGATCTCCGCTCCAAGGCCAACAACTGCCCGTTCCTGGGCTGGGAAGGGCACGGGGCGATCGCGCACACCGTCGTCAGCGGCAATATCGTTTACAGCTACAAGAATCGCTGAACGATCGTTATGCGTCAGGCATGATGCGTGATGATAAAGAACCAGAGTTCGATCCTCGTAACGCGTAACGCGTAACGCGTAACGCGTAAAAAGTGAAATAGGAAGAATAAAATTCCAAATCCCAAGCACCAATAACCAAAACAAAGCGAAGAATCTGGAAGCGCCTTTATTTGGGTAATTGGAATTTGGAATTTGTTATTTATTTGGAATTTGGTGCTTGGGATTTGGAATTTAAGTCCTAATGTTGCCTCTTCCTGACCGTCTACCGTCTACCGTACACCGCAAACCGAGTCGTTCCGGCGGTTAATGACAGGTACTGCAAGTGCCGCCCGAGCAGGTGCTGCAGGACGAAGAGGAACCGGAAGAAGCGGAATCCCCGCCCTTGCCGCCCGAAGAAATGGCGCAGCAGGAGACCAGTTTTTCCACTTTGGAACTCCCGCACTTCTCGCATCTCACCGTGGAAGCGGCCGACGCGGAGCGCAGGAACTTTTCGAACACCTTGCCGCACTTCCGGCATTTATAGTCATATACAGGCATTTTTCACCTCGAAACATTATTTTAACGCAATCGGCAGGCCCTGTAAAGATACCGTGCGCAAAAGATCTCGGCGTAAGGCTCAGGGCGTAAGGCGTAAGAGAAGATAAATCCCAAATCCCAAGCACCAAATCACAAACAAATTCCAAGCACCAATTACCAAATGACCAAAACAAAGAAAAGAACCTGACAATGTCTTCGTTTGGATAATTGGAATTTGGAATTTGGGATTTGTTTGGAATTTGGTGCTTGGGATTTGGGATTTAAGTCTTATTAGTCCTTGTTCTGACCGTCAACCGTATACCGTCAACCGTCCACCAATTACTTTCATTTCCTGCTAACACTATCACTACCACTTGTCATGGCATATCGTTATGCGTGATTCGAAAGAACAAGAACTTGATATTCGTGACGCGTAACGCGTGACGCGAAAGAACTGAAGTTCGATCTAGGATTGCATCTACCACTATCACTACCACTACCACTTGGTCTTTGCCTTCTCTTGCTGACACTGACACTGTCACTGACACTTGAAATAAAAATGATCTCCCTTTTCTGTTGATAAAAAAGAACATTGGAAATATAATCTGGCAGCGGGATGATATGTCCACGAAAATCGATCTCGAGGAGAGAAACATGAACCTGATGGAAGCGATATTGGGCGGCAACGGTTCCCCTGTATCGACAATGGCCAAGCAGTTCGGCCTCGGCGAAGACGATGTCGCCAAGGCGGTCCGGCAAATGATCCCGGCGCTGACCAATGGCGTCAAGAAGAACATTGCGCAGAAGGGCGGCCTGGAAAACCTGCTGCAGGCCTTGAACAAGGGCAACCATGACCGCTACCTGGACAATTCCGATGCCCTGCTGAATCCTGAAGCCGTGGACGACGGCAACGGCATACTCGGCCATATTTTCGGCAGCAAGGAGACGAGTCGCGAACTGGCGAAGCGCACCTCCAAAACCACTGGGATCAGCGCCGAGATCCTGAAAAAGATGCTGCCCCTGATCGCCGGCCTGGTCATGGGCTCCATGAAGAAGCAGGGCGGCAACACGGGACTGCTCGACCAGCTGCTGGGCGGCCTGAGCGGCAGGAGATCGGCCTCATCCACGGGCGGCCTGGGCGGGCTGCTGGGCGGCCTGCTCGGCGGCGTGCTCGGAAGCGGCAAGAAAAAGAAGGCTTCCTCCTCGCCACTGGACGCGTTGACCGGCCTGCTCGACGCCGACGGCGAGGGCTCGGCGATCGACGACATTCTTGGCATGGCCAAGAAGATGTTCTGAACAACCAACGCCAAGTGTTAGTGTTAGTGATAGTGATAGCAAGAGACCAGAGCAGGATCCAGTGTCAGTGACAGTGTCAGGGTCAGCAAGAGAAGGCAAAGACCAAGTGGTAGTGGTAGTGGTAGTGATAGTGGTAGATGCAATCCTAGATCGAACTTCAGTTCTTTCGCGTCACGCGTCACGCGTTACGCGTCACGAATATCAAGTTCTTGTTCTTTCGAATCACGCATAACGATATGCCATGACAAGTGGTAGTGATAGTGTTAGCAGGAGCCTGGAGCGGAATCCAGTGTCAGCAGGAAATGAAAGCAATCAGTTAACGGTTGACGGTTGACGGTCAGGAAAAGGCAATCTTAGGACTTAAATTCCAAATCCCAAGCTCCAAATCACAAACAAATACCAAGCACCAATTACTCAATGACCCAAACGAAGAGAAGAACCTGCGAGTGCCTTTGATTGGGTAATTGGAATTTGGAATTTGATATTTATTTGGAATTTGGTGCTTGGGATTTGGGATTTTTGTCTTCTCATTTCACTTGTCACGCGTTACGCGTCGCGCGTCACGAAGACCAGGCTCCTGTTCTTTCGCATAACGCATAACGATCTTCACCTAGGCTTCCGCAATCTCCCCCGCCGCAACGACGACGTCGCCGTCGTAGAAAACGGCCAGCTGCCCGGGGGTGACGGCGCGCACGGGTTCCCGGAAGCGGGCGCGAATGATCGTTGCCGACGCCTCGCTGATGACGGCCTCGTGGCCGGCGGCCTCGTAGCGCACCTTGACCCGCAGTGTCTCGTCGGGACGCATTTTTCGCCAGAAGACCGGCCGCTTCACGGCGAGCGCGGCGGCGTAGAGGTCCTTCTCGTCGCCGAGAGTGACGGTGTTGCCGGCCAGGTCGCGGCCGACCACGTACAGGCGGCGGCCGGCGGCATGGCCCGTGCCGCGGCGCTGGCCGATGGTGAAGTGCAATGCGCCGTCGTGCCGGCCGATCGTTGCCCCGCCGGTATCCAGGAGGTCGCCGGGGTGGAAACCGCCGGGAACATGGCGGGCGAGGTAGCCGCCCAGGTCCTCTCCCTGCAGGAAGCAGACGTCCTGGCTCTCCCTGGCATTGGCCAGGGGCAGGCCGGCGACCTGGCTTCGCACCTCGGCGACGGTCATGCCGGCGAGCGGGAAAAGCACGCGCCCCAGGACGGCGGGATCGATCGCGGCCAGGAAATAGACCTGCGACTTGACGCGGTCGCGCGGCTCGCGCAGGAACCAGCCGCGGCCGCGGCGCACCTTGTCGGCGTAATGCCCGGTGGCGAGCAGGCCGCCGGGGAATCTTCTCTCCATCCCGGCCAGCAGCAGTCCGAACTTGAGGCAACGGTTGCACTCGACGCAGGGATTGGGCGTCCGGCCGGAGCGGTAGGCGTGGAGGAACTGATCCAGCACCTTCTCCCTGAAAGCGGCGCGGAGGTCAACGACCTCCCAGGGCGCCCCCAGCACCCTGGCCAGGCTCTCGATGCGCCCGAGCTTCTCCTCCTCGCCGGGCAACCCCAGGCGCATGGTCAGGGCACTCACCTCGTGCCCCTGCCCGCGCAGCAACAGGAGCGCGGCGGTGGAATCCTTGCCGCCGCTGAAGGCCACGGCCACCGGCGGGCGGTCCTGTCTCACACGCACGGGAAGGTCTCCTCGAGGAAGCCGCGTGCCTCGCGGAAATCCTGGCTCAGGAAGATGCGCCGCTTCCAGGAGCGCGATCCGGGGCGCGAGAGGACCAGGAAGCGGGTGAAGGCCTTGAGCTTTCCCAGGCGCTTGCGCTCGGGGTAATGCTCCTCGATCAGCGCGCCCAGGCGGCGCACGGTGCCGCCCCAGTCCCGCTCCCGGGTCTCCTGCCCGGCGATCTCACGGAAGATGAAGGGATTGGCCAGGGCGCCGCGGCCGATGAGCACGCCGTCGACGGCCTGCAGCTTCTCCAGGGCGAAGGCCGGGGTCATGATGTCGCCGTTGCCCAGCATCGGGATGCGCAGGTTGGCGCGAACGGCGGCGGCCAGTTCCCAGCGGGCGCTGCCCTTGTAGCCGTCGCTGCGCAGCCGGAAATGGACGGCCACGGCGTCGGCCCCCTCCTGCTCGATGATCCGGGTCGTTTCCAGCACGTTGACCTGGTTGAAGCCCAGGCGCACCTTCACCGTCAGCGGCAGCGTCGTGGCCCGGCGGACGGCCGCAACCACCGTTCCCAGTCGCGGCAGGTCCTGCAGCAGCCCCGAGCCGGCTCCCGAGCGCACCACCTTGGGCACCGGGCAGCCCATGTTCAGGTCGATCCCGGCATAGCCGGTCTCGGCAGCGACGATGGCCGCGGCCTCGGCCAGCGCCCCGGGAACGGCGCCGAAGAGCTGGATGAACTGCGGCGCCCGCGTGGGGAACCCGGCGATCATCTCCATGGTGCGGCGGTTGCGTCGGCGCAGCCCCTCGGCGGCGATCATCTCCGAGACCATGGCGCCGCAGCCGCCGATCTCGTCCATGAGCTGGCGCAGGACGCGGTCGGTCAGCCCGGCCATGGGCGCCAGGACCGTGGGCTGAGCGAGGGTCAATGAGCCGATCTTCAACATGGAGAGATTATATCATGGCTTAGGCTTCGTGACGCGTAACGCGTGACGCGTAACGCGGAAGAAAATCAAAAATAAAAAAAGAAAAATTCCAAATCGCAAGCACCAAATCTCAAATAAGTTCCAAGCACCAATGACCCAATCCCCTGACGGGGACTTTGACCAAAACGAAGAAATGAATCTGACAGTGCCTTTGTTTGGGTAATTGGAATTTGGAATTTGTTATTTATTTGGAACTTGGAATTTGTGATTTGGAATTTATTTCTTCCATGTCACGCGTCACGCGTTACGCGTCACGGAGTCAAAGTACTTGGCCAAGACCCTGAATTGGGGATCCGCTAAGACCTGCAGATGGCCCCGGATATGGCGAATGGTCCTGGGGATATAGCGGGCATAGACCCGGTGGCGGCGTTCGAACATCTGGAAGCCGAAGGTGCCCAGGGCCTTGATGTTGCGCTGCAGCGCCGTCAGGCGCACCTGCCTGAGCTCCCTGTCGCCGGCCAGGGCGGCGAGGTTGGGAAAGAGCCCTCCGCGCAGGCGGCCCAGGTCCAGATAGGAGTCGAAAGCCAGCGAAACGAGGTCGTAGTAGCGGGGAGCCAGCAGCGAGTCCTGGAAATCGACCATGGCCAGTTCGCCTTTGAGCAGCAGCAGGTTGCGCGAATGGAAATCGCGGTGGGCGAACGCTTCCTCCGCGCCGGCCGCTTCGGCCAGCCGGTGCAGGCCGGCCCGCAGGCGCTCCTTGCCGATCGCGGGAACGGGAAAACACGGCAGGAAATGACTGATGAAGAAATCCATTTCCCATTTCCGCCTGGCCGCATCGAGGCGGGCGCCGGCCAGCGACGGCGGGACGGCGGCCAGTTGGCCGAGGATCCGCCGGCAGCCGTCCAGAAGGCGCCGGCGCTCGGCGACGCCGGCCAGGCGCCAGGCGCGCTGCAGCAGCAGGTCGCCCAGGTCCTCCTGCAGCACCACCTGGCCGCCGAGGACCCGGTCGATGCGCGGCACCCGCAGCCCATGCTGCCGATAGACCCGCTGACGCGAGCAGAATTTCTCCACTTCTTCCGGGGCCGGCTCGGGATAGACCATGGCCACGAGGGTATGCCGGCCGCGGCGCAGGCGGAAGAAGCTCCGCCGCGAAGCCTCGGCGTGGATCTTCTCCCACTTCATCCCGGGCCGGCGGGCGACATACTCTGCGAGCGATTCAGAAAGCCTGGTTTCCATGGTTTCGGCGTGCGCAGCAGGGAGCGTATCACAAAAGCGCCCCGGCAGGCAAATCGATTTTTCCTGTAACCTTTTGCCCGCGCCGGGGTATTCCTTATATAATACGGTCAAAGGAGCTGGAAGACGACGATGCAGGACGATGAGCAGGTGATGAGCGAATTGCAGCAGGGGCGGCTGGAGATGCTGGCCATCCTCTTTGAGCGCCACCACGTCCGCCTCTACAACTTTTTCCTGCGCCTGTGCCGCGACCGCTCCCTGAGCGAAGACCTGGTGCAGGAGGTGTTCCTGCGCATCCTCAAGTACCGCCAGACCTATCGCGCCGACAGCAAGTTCACCGCCTGGATGTACCGCATCGGCCGCAACGCCCACATCGACCACGTGCGCGCCCAGCGCCCGGAGACGCCCATCGACGAGGTCTGGGAGCAGGAGCCCAGCCCCGAGCCCGGCCCCGAGCACAGGCTCGAGAGCGACCAGCAGGCCGACCTGCTGGCCCGGGCCATGGAGCGCCTGCCGCTGCGCAAGCGCGAGGTGCTGCTCCTTTCCCGATTCCAGGAGCTGAAGTACCAGGAGATCGCCGGCATGATGGCCTGCAGCGTCGAGTCGGTGAAAGTGCTCGTTCACCGTTCGCTCCAGGAGCTGCGGCGCCATTACCTCGACCTGCAAGGAGGAATATCATGAACTGCCCGGAAGCCAAGAACAAGCTGCCCGACCTGCTCCAGAACAGCCTGGACGCCGCCGAGAGCGCGCGGCTGCGGGAGCACCTGCAGTCCTGCCCCGCCTGCTGGCAGGAGTGGCAGGAGCTGCACGAGACCTGGTCGCGCCTGGGCCTGCTCCCCGAGGAGCAGCCGGGCCCCGAGCTGCGCCGCGATTTTTACCGCATGCTGGAGGCGGAACGCCGCGAAGCGGCAGCCGCCGGCCGCCGGCCGTGGCGCGAGCGCCTGCTCGCATGGCTCCCCGACCTGCGCCGGCTGCAACCGGCCATGCAGCTGGCCGCCGCCGTCCTGGTCGTCGCTGTCGGCTTCGGCGCCGGGCTTTTCATCGGCAGGAACGACCGCGCGGCCGCGGAAAAAATCGAGCGCCTGAGCAGCGAGGTCGGCCGCCTGCAGCAGCAAACATCGCTGTCGCTGCTCTCCCAGCCGTCGGCCACGGCCCGGCTGCAGGGAATCACCCTGGCGGCGCAGAACCCCGAGCCCGGCATTGAACTGCGGCGCAAGCTCCTCATGGTCCTGGACGGCGATCCCAGCGTCAACGTCCGCCTGCAGGCGGTCGACGCCCTCTACCTCTACGCCGGCGATCCCGAGGTGCGCGCCGCCCTGTCGGCCTCGCTGGCCCGCCAGACCGCGCCCCAGGTGCAGGTCGCCCTGATCGACCTGCTGGTGGCGTTCCGGGAAAAGCAGGCGGCCTCGGCCCTGAAAAAGTTGATGGCGGATGAGAAGATCCTCCCCGAGGTCAAGCAGCGCGCCCGCGCCGGCGTCGACCTCATTCTCTAGCTTCATGGGAAAATCTGATTTTTTCCGGCCCCAAGGCGTAACCTTGGCCGCTCCGGCCGGTATTCCCTCCTGGAACGCCTGAAAGGCGAGGAGGCAAAATGAAGAAATTATGGTTTTTCCCGCTGCTGGCCCTGCTGGCCGCGAGCCAGGCCCCGGGCCGTGACGCCGATAAGTACAAGCTGGAGAAAAAGGATGTCGTGGAGCGGGTCTTCCGCTTGGCTTTGGAAGCACAGCCGCTCGTGATCAAGGTCGACAATGTGCTCGGCTCGATCACGGCCAGCGGCGCCCCCGGGGCGCAGGTGCGGATGACGCTGAAGAAGACCCTGCGCGCCGACACCCCGGAATGGCTGGCCCGGGCCGAGAGCGAGGTCCAACTGATCATTAGCGAGAAAGAGGGTCTGCTGGAACTCTATGTCGACGGCCCCTTCCGCCGCCGCGAAGGCCGCCGCTGCATCAACGACCGGGAATACGATGCCCGTTACGATTTCGAACTGCAGGTGCCGGAGCGCTGCGACCTGGTCCTGAAAACGGTCACGGACGGCGACATTACGGTCCGCGACGTGACGGGCGCCTTCACCGTGCGCAACGTCAACGGCCACGTGGAGATGAGCGGCATCGCCGGCAGCGGCTCCGGCCGCACGGTGAACGGCCGGGTCCGGGCCGCTTTCCGCCAGGCGCCGGCCGAGCCCTGCGAGTTCAAGACGGTCAACGGCAACATCGAGGTCAGCCTGACCCCGGATCAGACGGCCGACTTCAAGGTTAAAACCTTCAACGGCGGCGTCTACAGCGACCTGCCCGTGAGCTGCCTGCCGTTTCGCGTGGAGGCGTCGCGGCGGGAAAAAGGCCGCTTCGTATACAGCGGACGCGGCTATCGGAAGGTGCGCGTCGGATCCGGCGGCGCCGAGATCACCCTGGACACCCTGAACGGCGACATCCTGATTGCCGCCGGCAAAACGAACTAAGGAGAACAACCATGAATATTTACAAAAAAATCGCATTGGTCGTCGTATTCCTGTTCCTGGCCCTTCCCGCCCTGCGCGGCGAGGAGGCGGCCGAGCGCGTCGCCGTCCCCTTCAGCGACCCGGGCAAGGCTGGCCGGCTCGAGGTGAGCCTGATCAACGGCGCCATTACCGTCATCGGCTACGAGGGCAAGGAGGTCATCGTCGAATCGAAGGCCCAGGCCCAGGTGGTCACCCCGGCCGCGCCCGAGAAGCCGTCAAGCAAGTATCCCGGCATGAAGCGCCTGGCTGCCGCCGGCGGCGGCCTGCGCGTCGATGAGGCGGGCAACGTGATGAAGATCACCTCGCCGCCCTGGAAGGGCGACACCAGCCTGGCCATCCGCGTACCGCTGAACACCTCCCTGGAATTGCATACGGTCAACGGCGGCGACATCCGGGTGGAGAACGTGAGCGGCGAGATCGATGCCTCCCACGTCAACGGCGACATCGTCATCGCCCGCGGTTCGGGCGCGGTGGCCGCCCACACCGTCAACGGCAAGGTCGTCGCCTCGTTCAGCCGCCTGGACGGCAAGAAGCCCCTGTCGCTGGTCACCTTCAACGGCGACGTCGACCTCACCCTGCCCGCCGCGGCCAAAGCCAATTTGAAGATGAGCATCAACAACGAGGGGGAGATCTACAGTGACTTCGAGCTGGCCGTCCAGACCGAGAACGTGCGCTCCGTCGAGGACGAGCGTTATCGGCACGGGCGCTACCGCCTGAACATCGAGAAGACGGTCGTCGCCGCACTCAACGGCGGCGGCCAGGAGATCACCCTGAATACTTTCAACGGCGACATCCTGCTGCGCAAAGCCAAGTAGCGACCAGCGGATCAGCGAGCACAAGGACCGGCCCGGCCGGTCCTTTTTTTTTAATAGAAAAGCGTCAATGACAGTAGCGTTAATTGAAATCGGTTTACGGTAGACGGTAGACGGTTGACGGTCAGGAAAAGCAATACGAAGACCTAAATTCCAAATCCCAAGCACCAAATTCCAAATAAATAACAAATTCCAAATTCCAATTTCCAAAACGAAAGCCCCTTGCAAAGAATTCTCTTGGTTTGGGTCAAAGTCCCCGTCAGGGGATTTGGTAATTGCAATCGGTTTACGGTAGACGGTAGACGGTTGACGGTCAGGAAAAGCAATACGAAGACTTAAATTCCAAATCCCAAGCACCAAATTCCAAATAAATCCCAATTTCCAAATTCCAATTTCCAAACGAAAGCCCCTTGCAAAGAATTCTCTTGGTTTGGGTCAAAGTCCCCGTCAGGGGATTTGGTAATTGGTGCTTGGAATTCAATTCTTCACATGTCACGCGTTACGCGTTACGCGTCACGAAGACCAGGCTCTTGTTCTTTCGCATCACGCAAAACGCATAACGGATAATGACAGATCATTTCCGTGCGGCGGTTGCCCGTTGTCTGCCGGCCGCCATGATCTTTTCAGCACGGCCCCCAGACGTGGCCGGGGTGGCGCTTCTCGTACTCGCGCGCCGAGGCCTTGGTGACCTGGTGCCATGGCAGGCCGAGCCTGGCGCCGACGACCAGGGCCAGGGCGCAGCGGCAGAGGGTGGGATCGACCTCCCGCCGCAGAACGTCGAACACCTCGTAGGGATCGCGGCGCAGGAACTCCTCGCGGCTGGAGATGCCGATCCGCTTCAATTTACTTTCGGTCACCCGGCCGATGTTGGGCAGGGAGCGCAGCGAAGAACCACCGCGAGCCTCCGCGCCTTTCATGATCCCGCACCGGCGATGCCGCGGAAAACATAGATGGCGGCTATGATCCCGGCAGCGACCAAAACCCACTGCAGGGCATACGGCTTCATCCCCGTTTCGCTGCGCAACTGAGCCCTGACCTTCGCCGGCGCCACCCTGAGTGCCAGGAGCAGGGGCAGCCCGCCCATCAGGACGAACAGCACGCCGCAGACCAGCCAGCTCCAGGCGAAGCCGCCGCCGGGCGGGGCGAAGGCGAACTCCAGGAAATTCCAGCCCAATGACAGGAAAAGCCCCGGCCAGGCCAGGGGCATCAGGTTGACGCCACCTGGGACGCCGCTGATCATGTTGACGAAAAAGCAGGCCATGCCGAAGAGGATGGCCACGGGCATGATCCAAACCCAGTTGGGCGCCGGGTGCTCGATGGCGTAGGGTCCGCCCGAGGCGACCATGCCGCCCAGGCGCATGATCGGGCGCATGGCCTGGTAGAGCAGGGCGATGCTGGCGGCGACGCCGAAAAGGGTGAAATGGAACAGGAAGCGCCTGCGGGCCGAGGGTTCCCGCCCGGCGGAGCCGATCCCGGCTTGGGTCCGCATTTCCTGGAAAGAAAACCGCGTCATGGTCCCTCCCGGCCGGGCGCCGGCCCCGGCTTCATCCCGATTCTAGCACGCCGCTATTGAAAAATGAACGCCGCTTGGGTATGATGTTTTTTTCAAGGCCGGAAATCAAACCTGGAGGTTCCGCCTATGTTCAAGAATCACCCCAAGGGGCTGTTCGTTGCCTTCTTCGCCAACATGGGCGAACGCTTCGGTTTCTACACCATGATGGCCATCCTGGTCCTCTTTCTGCAGGCCAGGTATGACCTCTCCGCCTACACGGCCAGCAATTACTATAGCTGGTTCTATTATGCCATCTACGCCCTGGCATTGTTCGGCGGCATCCTGGCCGACAGCACCCGCAAGTACAAGCTGGTCATCCTGTTCGGCATCATCATCATGTTCGCCGGCTATTCCGTCCTGGCCATCCCGGGCATGCCGCTGACCATCACCCTGGTCGGCCTCTTCGTCATCGCCTTCGGCAACGGCCTGTTCAAGGGCAACCTGCAGGCGGTGGTCGGCCAGCTCTACGACGACCCGAAATATTCCAAGCTGCGCGACACGGCCTTCATGATCTTCTACATGGGCATCAACGTCGGCGCCTTTTTCGCCCCCTTCGCCGCCACCACCATCCGCAACTGGTTCCTGCGCACCCAGGGCTTCGCCCACGACGGCAGCCTGCCGGCCATGTGCCACGCCTACCTGGACGGCCGCATGACCGAGAGCGCATCCATCGCCGGCCTGGAGAGCCTGGCGTCCAAGGTGTCCAACGCCACGATCGCCGGCGCCGATCAGCTCAGGGAGTTCGCCACCAGCTACATCAACGCCTTCGCCCGCGGCTACAACTACGCCTTCGGCCTGGCCGCGATCGCCATGATCATCTCGCTGCTGGTGTACGTCGTCTTCAACCGCCATCTGCCCAACAAGGTCAAGACCGCAGTGAAGCCGGGCAGTGCCGACAAGGGCGAGCGGCCGATCGCCAACCTGCCCAGCCTGGCCATCGGCCTGGTATTCATCATCGTCACGGCGGCGGTGTTCCACTTCGCCTTCAACCAGTTCGCCCTGGGCATGGCCATGGGGCTGTTCCTCGGCTTTGTCGCCTTCATCATCACCACTTCGGTCAAGGAGGAGAAGCCGCGGGTGCTGGCCCTGGTGCTGGTGTTCTTCGTGGTCATCTTCTTCTGGATGTCCTTCCACCAGAACGGTTTGACCCAGACCTTCTTCGCCCGCGACTACACGGTCAAGGAGGTCGGCCCGATCTTCAACATCTTCTTCAACCTCAACTCCATGCTGGCCTTCATCGGCTGCCTGGCCGGGCTGGCGCTGCTGATCTTCAGGAAGAAGCCCGCGCAGAAGACCGTCGGCCTGGCCATGTTCGCCGGCTTCGGCGCCCTGACCTATTACTTCGTTTCCGGCTACCAGGTTTTGAACCCCATCGCGCCGGAGATCTTCCAGTCCTTCAACCCGCTGTTCATCGTGGCCCTCACCTTCCCGGTGATGGGCGTCTTCACCTGGCTGCGCAACCGCAACCTGGAGCCGTCGACGCCGCGCAAGATCGGCATCGGCATGATCATCGCCGCCGTCGGCTTCGTCATCATGCTGGTCGGTTCGCTGCAGCTGGCGGCGCCCAAGCTGGTCGCCAGCGCCAACATGACCGAGTGGGGGCGCGTCTCACCCTCCTGGCTCATCAGCAGCTACCTGATCCTGACCATCGCCGAACTGTTCCTCAGCCCCATGGGGCTCTCGTTCGTCTCCAAGGTCTCGCCGGTCCGCTTCCAGGGGCTGATGCAGGGCGGCTGGCTGCTGGCCACCGCCACCGGCAACAAACTGCTGTTCGTCGGCGGCTATTTCTGGGACAAGATCGAGCTGTGGCAGCTGTGGGCCATCTTCGTCATCTGCTGCCTGCTGTCGGCCGCGTTCATCTTCTCGATCATGAAGCGCCTGGAGCGCACGACCCAGAGCTGACGCGTATTCCGGGAAATCCCGGCTGGCGAAGCCCGTTGTCAGGTAGCGGCGCCATCCTGCTGGACGGCGCCGTCCAGCAGGCGAATCGTGCTTTGAGAAAAGGCGGCGATGGCCGGATCGTGGGTCACCATGAGAATGGTCCGGCCGCCCTTCCAGAGTCGGGAAAAGATCTCCATGATCTCATGACCGCTTTTGGAATCGAGATTGCCGGTCGGCTCATCGGCCAGGATGATCGGCGGGTCCATGGCCAGGGCCCGGGCGATGGCCACCCGCTGCTGCTGTCCCCCCGACATCTCGGTCGGCCGGTGACGGGCCCAGGGTGACAGGCCCACCATTTCCAGCAACTCGCTGACCCGCTGCCTGCGCGCGCCGGCTTTTTTGCCGTTGAACAGCATCGGCAATTCGATGTTTTCATAGGCCGTGGCGTAGGGCAGCAGGTTGAAGTTCTGGAAGACAAAGCCGACCTTGCGATTGCGGATCGTCGACAACTGATCGAAAGTCAGCCCGGCCACGTTCTCCCCCTCGAGATAATAGAAACCCTCGGTCGGGGTATCGAGACAGCCGATGATGTTCATCAGGGTCGATTTGCCGGAACCGGAAGGCCCCATGATGGAAAGGAACTCTCCCTGGCGCACGGTGATGAACACGCCCTTGAGGGCGACAAATTCGACCTCGCCCATTTTATACACTTTCGAGATATTGCGGAATTCGATCATGATCCACCTCGGGTTCTATTCATAGCGCAGGGCCTCGATCGGGTTCTGCCGCGAGGCGCGCAGGGCCGGGAAAATGCCGGAAATGAAAACCAGGACAAAAAGGACCACCAGGAAAACGATCAGGATGTCGAACGAAAATATCGGCCGCAGCAGGTAGGCCTCGATGCCGAAATCGTCATAGCCGACGGGAACCAGGTTCACCAGGCTGACGATATTGAACGCGATCAGGGCTCCCCACAGCGTCCCCTTGAAGAAAATGGCGAAGGTCTCCAGGAAGAACTGCATGACGATATGGCGCCGCCGGGCTCCCAGGGCCATCTTGATGCCGATTTCGCGTGTGCGTTCCTTGACCACGGCATACATCAGGTTGGTCACGCCCACGGCGCCGATGAGCAAGGTCAGGGCACCGATGACGCTCAGAAACATTTCAATGCCCTTGAAGATCTTGGCCCCGGTCTCGTAATCGCGGATCGTGTTCCAGAAATTCACGGCATTGGCGTCGTCATCGGCGAAGCGGTACTTGCGCCCCAGGACGCGGCGCACCTGGTTCTCCATGAACAGGGCGTCCCCGGGATGGGCCGGACGGATGTGAATGCGGTCCAGAAAACGCTGAAAATCGATCTGGCAGAAGGTGGAGAAGGGAATATACACCGTTTCCGAATCGGGCCCCTGATACATGGAACTCTGCTGTTTCTTCTTCATGACCCCGATGACGGTGAACGGTGTCTGCTCGATGCGGAGTTCCTTGCCGACCGGATCGGTATCGCCAAAGAGTTCCCTGGCCACGCTCCAGCCGATAAAGGCCACGCGCCGGGCTTTTTCCTGGTCCAAATCATTGATGAACCGGCCGCCGGCTTCGGGAATCTGCGAGCGCATCTCGGCAAAACAGGGGTACACGCCATTGACCGAGCGGTTGGACTCCTTGCCGCGATAGGAAAGGTCATGGCTGTTGTTGGCCTCGGGAGAGATCAGGGCGATGCCCGGTATCTGCCGCTTGAGCAATTCCAGGTCCTCCATATGGATGTGGATGCGCCGGGCGCGCGGCAGCCCCTGGAAGGGCTTGCTGGTCTGGCCCCGGGTGACCATGATCATGGTGCTGCCCAAGCCCTTGAAGCTGACGCTGCCGGCGTTGGACAGCCCGCGGCCGAAGGACATCAGCAGCAAAAGCGACAGCGCCCCCCAGGCGATGGCGAAGGTGATCAGGCTGGTTTTTTTCCGGCGCTTGCGGAATTCATTCCAGTACAGATGCAGGAGCTGCATGCGCATGGTTACTTCCTGAGGGCGACGATCGGGTCGGTGGCGGCGGCCCGGCGCGCCGGGGTCAGGCCCGAAAGGGTTCCGATGGCCAGCAGGATGAGCACGGTGACGATCCCGACCAGGGGATTGAGCCTGGGGATGCCGATATACTCCTCCAATTGCTCGGCCGGCAGCAGCGTCAGCAGCAGCGCCGCCAGCAGAAAACCGATGGCGCCGCCGATCAGGATGATGCAATTCGCTTCGGCGAAGAACTGCCACATGATGGCGCGACGCTTGGCGCCGACGGCCAGCTTGATGCCGATCTCCCGTATCCTCTCCTCCACCACCACCAGCATGATCGAGGCCACGCCGACGCCGCCCACCAGCAGCGTGAACGAGCCGATCACCCCCAGAAATATATTGAATGCCGTGAAGAACAGGTTGAACTGCCGCTCGAAATCGGAAAAGTCCCAAACGAACAAGGCATCCTTGTCCAGGGGATTGAATCCCAGCCGCCCGCCGAAGTAATTGCGCAGGGCGGCGATGGTCTGCTTTGACAAGGCCGGGTCGCCGGGCTGGACAATGAAATTCTGCACATATTTCTCGCCATACAGGGTCATGTAGGTGGTCCAGGGAATGAAAGCGCAGTGCGTGTCACGCATGCCGTTGTAATTGCTGTTCTGGTCTTTTTCGATCATCACGCCGATAACGGTAAAGGGCACGCCCTCGATCATCACTTGCTGCCCGACCGGCTTCATGCCCTTGAAGAGGCTCTTGGCGATGGTCGCGCCCAAAAAGCAATTGCGCCGGTGCTGCCGCACATCGGTCTCATTGATGAAGCGTCCTTGCGCCGGGATGGTGTTGCGGATGCGCTCGAACGGCACATCGACGCCGCGCACGGTATTGAGCAGCTGTTCGCGGCCATAGCGGATGTTGCGGCTGGATATGAATTCCGGCGAAAGGGTCCGGATTCCAGGCACCCGCTTCTTGACAAGTTCCAATTCATCGGGAGTGACCTGGATGCGCCGGCCCTTGGGCAGACCGTTGTAGGTCATGGTGGTCTGCCCGGGAAACACCAGGATGATGCCCTGGCCCATGCCGCGGAATTGCTTCATTTGCTGTTTGCCGATGCCGGTGCCGAAGGCCAGCAGCAGGATCACGGCGAAGGTCCCCCAGGTCACACCGGAGAGGGTCAGGAATGTCCGCAAAGGCTGGCGCACCAGGTCGCGGAACAGGTTGCGAAAAAAGGCCGGGATCATTCGATCTCCCTGGGCGGCCGCTCCACGACCTGCTCGCCGGCCTGCAACCCGGAGACGATCTCGATATTCAAGCCGTCGGAAAGCCCGACCTGGACCTCTTTCTTTTCGATTTGGCCGTCGCGCATCGTTTCCACGAAACGCTTTTCGTTTTCAAAAGTGATCAAGCGTTCGGGGATGATCAGGGTATTCTTCTTGTCCTTGATCTTGAGATAGGCCGTGGCCGAATAGCCGGCGCGCAGGGTGACCTTCCCGGCATCGATAATGGCGATCTCGAGACCGAACATGGTGGCATTGCCTTCCTTCTCGGCCTTGGGATAGATGCGCTCCAGGCGGCCCGTCACCTTGGCGTCGAGCAGCGCCCCGACCTGGATGTCGGCGATCATGCCCGGCAGCAGCTTGCCGACATCGATCTCATCGACCTTCCCCTTGAAGCGCAGCAAGCTCATGTCGGCCATGGAACACATTTCCGTGCCGGGCTGGAAATTGGTCAAAGGCACCACGGCATCGCCCTCGAACGCGTTCTGCTGCAGGACGATCCCCGACATAGGCGATTTCACGATGGAATCCACCGAGCGATGGATCATCTGGATCCGCCCTTTTTCCAGCAGTTCGAAGCGCTCCTGGGCGATCTTGTAGCGCAGGGAAATCTCGTTGAAGCGCGACTCCGTCTCCTCCATTTCCGAATCCGAGACCAGTTGCGCCTTGTACATCTTCGCCGTGCGGTCCCGCTCGTTGCGGATCTTTTCCATGAGCACCTGGGCGACCTCCATGTTGCGCCGGGCCTCGACATATTCCAGCGGGGTGGGATTGGGGGATATCTTGAAAAGGGGCTTGTCCTTGTCGACCCAGTCACCGATCTTGAAGTAAACTTCCTCGACCAGGCCGGGAATGGTCGATTTCACCTTGATCTCCTTTTCCGGTTCGATCGTCCCCACCGCCAGCGCCTTTTCGGAGATGTCGCCCTTTTTCACCGCCACGAATTTCAGGCCGCCGTTTTTGTCTTTTTTGGAGAAGAAAAGAAAAAACAGGGCCAACACGACCAACAGCGCAAGAAATCCGCCGATCAGCACTTTTTTCAACTTCATGCGTTACCTCTCTGGAAGATATGGAAGAATAGTAAACGGACTTCTTCAGGAAAAGGTTCGCCCGCAAAAGGATAAATCGCTTGCCCGGGTGGGGTCCTATCCGGCTTCCGCCGCGGCGCGGCCGGCTGTGACCGCGCAGACGCGCGTCCAGAAGTCGGCCTCTTTTTCCAGCAGCCTGGTGATGAAAGCTTCGTCGCGCTCCACCTTCAGCAGCGCCGTGTGCTCGAAGCGGAAACTCCAGTAAAAGATCTCGGCCAGGCCGGTAACGGCCAGGATATGCTGCAATTGCGGGAAGTATTTTTCGGGCACGCTCCCGGAAGCAGCCAGGCGATGGTCCTTCTCGCCCGGGCACTTGATCTCCACCACGTGGCGGCCGTCGGCGCTCAGGCCGTCCAGGCTGGCCCGCATCCAGGGATGCTCGCGCGACTGCACGCAGACCGGCGCCACGTCGATGCCGGTCTGTTTGACATAGGCCAGCCGGGCCACGGGCTCCAGCCGCTTGCCGCGCTCCATGGCGCCGTTGGCCGGCCGCTCGGCCTGCTGCCCGGTCTTGAGCAGCAGCAGCTCACTGTCCTTCTGCCAGGGGGAGAGGCCCATGACCACCGGGGCGTCGGAGGCGCCGATGCCGCCGCGCCGCCAGGAGAGCCACTCGTCGGTGCTCTGGTCGAGTTCGATCCTGAGGAAATTTGCCGGGGATGATTCTTGCATCTCTCTTTTTATCACAACCGCCCCTGAAAAGCAAAAGGCGGCCGGGCTAGGGCAGCTCCCGGCGCAGGACAATGCGCCGCCTGCCTAAAGGAGTTTTTTCCTTCTCCAACAATTTTTCCAATTCAGGAACTATTACCCTGGTGAACCCAAGCTTTTCATACATGCAACAAGAAGCCCGGTTGTCTTCATAAACCAGGAGGAACAATTCGCGGACATCTCCCATCCATGCCTGCTCCATGACCCTGCGGCTGAGGGCCTCGCCGATGCCCAAGACCTCGATATAGCGGCCAGACAGCAAGTGAAGAGCCAATGTCCAAGATAAAAAGACGCACTCTGGCCAGGCGAACAAACCGTACGAAGCCGATGATCGTGCCTTTTCGGCAAGCAACAAAATTGTTCACACGGAAAAGCCTGAACGACTGGCTCCTGCGAAGCAAGAAACCGAGGAGTTTTTCAGGATCATTTTATCGACTTCGTTTTCTTGGCTCGGAACATGCTGGCCTGCAGGTTCTCGGCTCGGGTATGGGCGACCTGGCAAAAATATTCACACCAGGCATCAAGGCGACCGTGCTCAAGATACGCATGCGCCGGGCACCACAGACAGAGGTTAACGATCGGACAGGATCGGCATTTTTCCAGGAACTCGGGATCAGAAGAAGCAAGATTCCTCACTCGTGGCACCAGATTATTCCAAGCCTCGGCAAGATCATAATTCTTTAAATCGCATATACAATCTGGATGCCAAAGCGACGAGCACAAACGGAAATAACCCTCTGGACTGATCGTAAAGCCGGAATTCCCGGCACCGCAATAAAAAAGATGCTGGCATTCATGATGCCCGCCCGGTGAAAAAATAAAATGATCGCAATGCTTTTGCAGAAAACCAGCCCGTTCCGTGTCACCCCGCTCCAAGGCGACAATTTCCCCTGGACTCAATCTCTCGCCGCGGATATCCTCGTTTCGTTTCTTGTTGCCATCAAAACGCAAGTGAAGCAAAGGGTCAAAACGAAAAAAATCCGCGGTGTGTTGCCGGCAGAAAGCGGCGATGGCGGGAAGCTCGTCAATGTTACTCTTCAAAGCCATCGCTTTCAGGCGTACGCGGAAATTATTCTTCAGAAGCAGATCGAGCCCATGACCAAAAACAGCGAACGAACCGGGCCGTCGGGTAACTTTTTCATACGTTTCCCGGGTAACACCATACACCGTGACCTCGATGTCCCGGGGAGGATATTTTTTAAGGAGTTCAACATGCTTTTCGGTCAGTAGACAGGCATTGGTGAACAATGACACCAAAAACCCTTTTTTTTTCAGCATCAGGTAGATATCGAAAAAATCCTCCCGCAACAAAGGCTCGCCGCCGGTAAGCAAACACCACAAGCTCCCAAGCTTAATCGCCTGATCGGCGATCCGGCTGACCTGATCGAAGGTCAATTCACTTTTCTGCGCCGCCCTGTCGTTGGCCGGAAGATTAATATAGCAGTGGCTGCAATCGAGGTTGCAGCGGGCGGTGAGCTCTAGATCGAACGAAAACGGAATGCGTTTTTCCTTGAGCCGTTCCCAGAGCGAGAATTTCGCGAGGGGGGTCACTCCCGCCAATTTTTTTTTCATTCCCCCGTCTTGAAAAATGCTCGCAACCAGTGAAAACCTTGGGCCATCACCCGGCGGACCGGGGGCCAGAGGGGATAGAATTGCAGGAAAAGATCGGACCCATACGAGGGTTCCGCATGATTCGGCCAGAACCTGGCCCGGCCCCGGCGCTCAACTCTCGTAACCAGCCCAAGGATATTCTCGACCGGAATCCAGCCGTCAGCCTCGATGCAGTTGTCCCCCTTCATAAATGTCTTTTTCTCCCTCGCATGCAGGGCGCGGTGGACCAGTAGCTGCGGCCGTTCGGGATGTCGAAAAGCCAGGACATCACCACGACGGGGCATGAGGTTCTTCAGCGGCGAGACAGTGATGACATCATTGTTGCGGATGGAAGGCGTCATGCTGTGCCCTTTGGCCTGGAAGCGGAAGGATGCCCCCTTTTCATGGACGGCTTCGATCAGCTCCATGATCACCGGGGCCGAGAGGGAGATCCCTTCATCCCGATATGGGCCCCTGTTCATCTTACGACCGCTTTTTTTCCACAATGAGTCGCCTTTTGAGCAATTCCCCCGCCAGGCCAACGACGTCCTTTTCGATGCGTGCCAACGGAGCGTCAAATTGCTTGCCCAACGCCTTGACGATCTGTGCCAGGGTCTTTTCTCCGTTCAGCATTTTCCAGAAGACCCGCCCGGTCTCGTTCAGAGAGAACAGGTCATCCTCCGCGTCGCCGATGCCGGCGCTCAGGGGCACGATGATGATCTCTCCCTCGATCTCTCGGGCGACAACATCCCCAGAAGGGACATAAATTTCCTCTGGTTTGATCTTGAAGGTCATTTTCACCTCGCAGACAATCGACTTATTCTATCACGCCAATCCGTCACTTCCCAGCCATGCTCTCCTTCTGCAAGCAGCCCCAGGTCAACGGCTTGGGCGTGGGCGACAGCGCAGAAATACTCCACAGGGGAATCCAAGCTGCCGTGCTCGGCCCACGACCTGGCCGGACACTGAGAACAGAGCCCTTTCAAAAAGCATACGGCACATCGCTGCAAGTAAACCGGATTGACGGCGGTCATTTTCCTGAGCCTTGGAAGCCCCCGGGTCAGAGCATCACGCAAGCTCACTTCCCTGAGATTCCAGCTCAACTCCGGTGCACGCAGCGCCAAACAGGGCTGAAACTGGCCATAAGCGTCCAAGCAGCCGCCGAGACCGGCACCGCAATGGAACAGCTCCACCCCAGGCGGGCCGATGAACTTCATACAGAATTCGCGTATCCCCTTGCGGTAGGTTTCCCGGTGCCGATTAAGGATCGCAACGGTCTCCTCGGGCGTGGCACGCAGATTCTTAATGAACGTGTTCTTGGCAGCGGAATCACGCCGGCTGCGGAGTTCAAAATTCAGCGAAAAGGAAGGCGGGTGACCGATTCCCGACAAGGTCATGGCCCAGGATTCGAACTCATCGATCTCATTTTTGTTCGCCGGAAGCAAGGCCCCTTTGATTGCAAATGGAATGTGGTTCCGCCGCAGCAAGTCCAATCCACGGCGACATTCATCAAAAGAACCCGGGATTCGGCTGACCGCCTCGTAGGATTCCCGTCTCATGCCATAGACGCTGACCTCGATCCTCTCCAGAGGCGGGATGCGGGCCAGCAGATCAGCCAATTCAGGAGAGATTTTTCGCGCGTTGGTAAATACTATGATCTTTATGCCCAATTTTCTGGCGAACACGTACAACTCGGCGAAATCATCCCTCAGCAACGGCTCGCCACCGGTGAAGCGGACACTTAACGCTCCGAGTTCTGCGGCATCCTGCAGGACGCGGCGCCATTCACCTGTTTTCAGCTCTCGTTCCTTGGCCCGCACGTCGTTCTCAGGCAGATTGATAGAGCAATGAACACAGTTGTTGTCGCAGCGCTCGGTCAATTCGATGTCCAGATGGCCCAGCTGCGGATGCTTTTTTTTCCACAAGCGGCGCGAATTCATGCTGATTTTTTCGGAAAATCGGTTCGCCGGCGTCACTTCTTTTTCCTGATCGCCTTTGTCGCTTCCATGCTGTCCTTCGCCACTTGGGACATCATGAGCCAGTCACGGATGACATATTTGATGCCCCCCGATTTGTCAAATTTCATGCGGTAGGCTGGGACTTCCCGCACAAGGGCTTCCAGCGTGGCCAGGTTTTTCTCCCACCAATCGGCCGTGACCAGGGGCTTCAGCACGCGGGGCAGGAGCCGCCGGATCACTTCCAATTTGTCGGTGAAAGGTTCTAAACTATTCTCTCTCGCTTTTTCTAAAAAAAACAGTCCCCGCAACGGTGCCTGGTCGCCTGATACCGTGGCCACATCCCCGTGGCTCCAGGTGCCGTGGATGCGAAAGCCGTTTTCCCAGCGCCTGACGATCATGTTCTCATCACACAAGATCTCGCCTTCATCCCTCAGGAGCGTGACCGTGGTCGATTTCCCTGCCGTGGAATGGCCGATGAAAAGCAACCCGGCGCCAGCGATCTTCATCCCGGCCGCATGGAGCGTGAAACCCCGGCGATCCGCCAGGAGCCGGGCCAACAGGATCTGGTCGGTAGGGAAAAGGGTCAACGAATGGTGGGTGGTTTTCAAAAAGAGCTCCGGCCTGTCCATATAAATATCGGCCCGGTCATGACCCTTGTTGAACACGACAAGGCGGTGGATGGCGGGATTGCTTCGCCTGGTCGAAATACCGAGATATATCCATGAGTCACGATGCCGATAAATGGCCCAAGGAGGCTTGCGGTAAATTTCCCGGCCCAGTTTTTTTCCTTGCAAATCGGGGATACCAAAATGAATGCGCAGATGAACCACATCCTTTCCTGGCTGCATCTTCTGAAAAAGCTTGAATTTTGGCTCGTAGGTCGAATCGCTTATGGGAAGGTCACAATCCACCTGGACGGTGATGCCGGCAATATCAAAATAGCGCCGATGGGATGCGATCCAATCCTTTTTGTAGAGGCGCGTTTTGGAGGCGATCTCGCACAAGTAGGGAATCGGGGCTGAAAAGCGGCGCGACTCCAGGTAGGCGTACACTCCACACCAGCGACAGTCCCGACGCTTGACGCACGAGCCGCAGTTCTCCCGGTATTCCTGGCCGCCACGAACGCGATCGGCCAGGGCGGGGATGAAGCTTTCCCAGGCCTCCCGGAAGGTCCCCTGCCGCAGGTCATAGCGCAAACTTGGGTCCTTGATGAACGAACAGAAGCTCATGCGGCCATTCGGATCAACATGAAATGAGCGGCGGTTGGCGATGCAGTCGGCAAAGATCCGATCATCCACATCAATGGGAGGAGGGCCTGGCAAGTCACTTCGTCCGTGTAAACAGAACGAGTCATAACCTGGGTTAGGAGGATCGGCCTGAACGACTTCCTGCGGAGACAAACGCTGTTTCTTGATCTCCTCGTTCTTGCCCTGGGTACCGCAGGCGGACATGAAAAGCCAGGCCGCACCGATGCGCCAGGAGGGACTCAGCTTTTCAGCCAAGTGCAGCATTTGCTGGAATTGATGCCAATTATCGCGCATGGGGACGATCTGCACAGTGAATCCTGCGCTTGCCTCCCTGAGATAGGCGATCCCCCTCATGCAGGCATCAAAGGAGCCTGGAGTTCGGGTAATGCCATCATGAACCTTGCGCGTGGCACCATACAGCGCCACCATCTTGTCCCCTCTGCGCTTCAGGAGCCGGGCGATCCGGGGAGTGATCAAGGCGCCGTTGGTGTTTAATGAGTAGGAAACGGCCTTGCGGGTCAAACATTCAAAGATCTCCGGGAAATCGGGGCGCAGAAGCGGCTCGCCGCCGGAGATCGACCAGCGCTGGCAGCCGAGAGCCCGGGCTTCGTCGGCCAGGCTGCGAATTTCACTCAAGACCAATTCTTTCTTTTGTAGCCCAACGCTATCGGCCATCCATAGCCAGCAATGACGGCAGTTATTATTGCAGCGGTAGGTTAAATCGATATGCCCCTCCAAGGGCAAGCGGGGAATCTTTTGCATGATCATTCCTTGCCGGGCATTGCTATTCTATGAAAAATCAAAGGACAAGACGGCACACTCAACTATTCTTGCGCAGCAAGGCGCCGGCATTGTGGCTCGCATCAGGAAAAACAAAACGCAGTACCTCAAAACCTGCCTCCGCGAATTCAGCCTGCAAATCATCCTGGTCTGAGAAGGCATGGAGGAATTCCTGGTTGTTCTTCAATATGTCGCCCTTTTCGAGGGAAAAATTTCCCAGCGTGAGCCAGGAAAGCAGTCTCCCGGCGGCCCATCTCAGGTTTCCCTGCCTGATAGAGGGATTCCAATAAAAAAGGCAAGCGACACGTCCTTCAGGAACCAGCAACTGCCTGGCACGGACCAGCATCTCGATTCGTTTTTTCCGGCCGGGAACCGACGAATAAATGGAACAAGAAAACCAGACCACATCAAAACTCCCGGGAGAGAAATCCAGCCGGGAAATGTCCTGGACAACACCTTGGATCTCCACATCATTTTCCCGGGCACGGATCACCGACCTGTAGACCATCTCTTTGACAAAATCGACTCCGGTCACATGGAAACCGGACTTGGCAAAAAAAATGGCTTCGCGCCCTCCGCCAAGGCCCAGCAGCAGCAGATTGCCTCTCTTTGACTCTATCTCGGCGAAGAGTTCCTTTTCACCAGAAAAAAGACCGGAAGCAACAAAAACCGTATCCGTCCAAAATGATATCGAAGAAGGTCGGCTATATGAGCTTTGCCCGAATCGGACCAAGTCCCTGGGCCGTAAAATAAAGAGCGGGATTTCCTGGAAAAATAATCCGAGTTTAATAAAAAACTTGGCTGAATTTAGTTTTAAGGACAATTTCCCGGGAACTTCGACGGTGAAGTACTACTTTGTCAACTCTGGCCTCGGGCACTACAGGCGGCGCAGTTGCCCACAATATCAGCCCCGCACATCTGGACCAAAGTCCCGGGATCGCGTGGCGTGGCCGATTGTTGCTGCTTGCAGGCCGTCAAAACAAATTCTTGCGGAGTTACCCTGCTGATTATCTCAAGTTTTGGAGTCTTCCACTTTCTTTTTTTCATTTTCCCCTCAATAAAACTGTTTCAATCACATTTACATTTTACAAAACCCTGTTTGACTTGTCAAGTACGTTCCTTCCCCCAGATCAAATCAAGAATCCGCTTGGTCAAACGTTGGATCTCAAAAGAGATAACGCTCTCCCCCCGATCGGAAAAAAGCCAGTCCCGGCTGTCACTCCATGTTTTTTCGGCGCAAATGATCCTCGATTATTTTCCAGAACCTGCCCTTGCGGCGGATCCGGCTCCACGTCGGCCAGAAATGGGACCAGTATGTCCCCTCAGAATCCTTATAGCACGAGCTTTTGCCATCCCAGCCCTCAACGAAGCAGGCAAAGGATCTGTTGACAAAAAGAAGCACCACCCTTATACTTCAACCTAACCAACGGAGAGAAACAGGCAGAAAAGGCGATGGCTGAAAGCAAATTGCTCGCCCGCAACCCCGACGTCATCCTGCGCGAGGAGGACCCGGACGGGGCGCTGCTGTTCAATCCCGATACCAACCAGATCCGCGTGATCAACGCCACCGGCCTGTTCATTTGGAAGCAGTGCGACGGCAGGAAGGACCTGCCGGCCATCGTCGTTGCCCTGAAAAGCGCCTTTGACGGCGTTCCGGAAACGGAGGTCGAAGGCGAGGTCAGGGCCTTCGTCGACGACATGCGCGCCAACGGCTTCCTGGGCATCCCCACGCAAGCGAGAAAGTGAATTGCCGGCCGGCATGGAAAGCAAAGTCATGCCCGATTCTGGGGGAAGAAGGCAAAAGCAGCCGCCGAACTTTTTCTATCGCGGCTCCAGCATGAAGGGCACCTTCAAGCCCGGGGACAAGCTCATCATCGAGAAAATCCCCTTCTCATTGATACAAAAAGGCGACTTGATCATATTCGGCAGGGAGGCAGGCGAAAATGGCGATTTCATCGTCCACCGGGTCGCGGATATTGCTTCGGATGGCCTGGTCACGCGCGGAGACGGTTGCCGTGACCGGGACAGTGATCCGGTGCTCGAGGAAAACGTCATTGGCCGCGTCATGCAGTATGATCGCAAGGGAAAAATTCACAAGGCCCGGAACGGCTGGCCGGGGCGGCTCCGGGCCATGATGCTGCACGGCAGGCAGCAACCGCTCGCCGCGGCAAAGCTGATTTTCAGAAGACCATATCGGATGATCAGGGCGACCGGTTTCGTGGCCAGGTTCTGGCGCCCGGAAATCGAAACGATCCTTTTCAAAACGCCGCAGGGGCCGCTGGCAAAGTACGTGCACGAGCACAAGACCGTGGCGACATGCTGGATCGAAAGGAACCGTTGGTGGATCAAGAGGCCTTATGATCTGATCATCAGGCCGGAACTGGAACGACGGCTGCCGGGACGATCAGCCCGGGCCGAGGATCGATTGCCGTCCCCTCAGGACTGAATGACGAAAGAGTTTCCGAGGTTGCAGGCCATCACGGCGCTGTCCCCGGTGAAACAGCCGACGTTGGCCTGGCTGCCGTACTGCTGGCAGTTGTTGGTGGCGATATAGCCATTCGGGCAGAATACGTGCAGGCTGGGGTCATGGCCATAGCTGCAGCCATCGAGGGCGCTGCCCCCATAACTTGAGCAAGTAGCCCCCTGGATGGCCGCGACCGGTCCGGCATCCATGCAGGTCGGCTTTTCATATCTTGTCTTTTTCATATCATCCTCTTGTGAACTCTCATCCAGCTTCCCGCAGCGGCATCCGCGGCGAGCCGCCCTTCGAAGATCTCGCGAATTGCAGTTATGATACTTTTGCTCTTGGGAAAAGTCAAGCGCCAGCCCGCGATGCCCCGCGAGATCGCCGCCGTCATCCGGAACCAATCCTTGCGCACGCGCAAGTCGCTGACCCGCCTTTGAAAATCATTCTCGAAGACCGCATCCAGCAGATACCGGCATGTTTCTCTCTGGCCAAGGGGATGCATGGTGACGGCGCGGGCCTTGAAAATGCGCACGACGGCCAGCAGGGGGTATCTCCTGCGGCCCAGCGGATATCCGGTGCCGGTCCAAGCACGGAACTTGCCGCTGGCGTCGCGCACCATCCAGCAGCCGTCGTCCATCCTGGACACCAGGACCTTGTCGTCGGCGATCAGCGGATAGCGCTCCGCCAACAGCCGGCCGATGGTGCTCTTGCCGGCGGTGGAATGGCCCAGGAACAGAAGGGCCCCGCCGGAAACATTCACCGCAGACGCATGCAGGTACACGCCGATTCGCCCACGGGAGCCGCGGCCTTCCTTCACTTCAGGGGGCATGGCGGTCGAGGCGCTGCGGCAAGCTCCGCCTGCGGGTGGGCGGGAAATCGCCCCGCCGTTCCGCTTCGGAGCACAGGAAATCGGGATGGATCAATTTTCCGGAAAGCACGTAGTTCATGGCGACGCACATGGTCAGGCAGCGCCGGGCATGGACGCAATCACCGCAGATCCCCGGGAAATCGCCGTTCAGGTCCTGCCGCAGTTTTGCCAGGGTGGGATGCCGGGACCAGACGCGGCGCAGGTCATCCTCGCCCAGCCGCCCGAAGCACAGCTCGGGAGTACTCCGGCCGATGCCGCACAGCGCCATCTCGCCGTTGCCCAAAATGCCGAGAATGTTGAGCACGCGGCATTCTCCGCCGGCGCTTCCCGCGCGCAGGATCCCCTGGATGGAGGACAGTGCCGGCGGGACGGAAATATGCAAGGGGATCGGCGTGCGCGCCTGCAATTCCCCCCTGACAAATCGCGTCAGGCCCAGGATCTCGTCATAATGAAGGGTTTCCCCCTGCCTTTCCATGGCCTTGCCGCGACCGCTGGGGGTCACCGGATTGAATTTCACGGAGCCGGCGCCCAGGCTGACGGCCAGCCTCACCAAATCCTCCACCTCGTGGATATTGCCCCGATGCGGGCACATGATGACCTGGGGCCGGAATCCGGCTTGGACCAGATTGCCGATCCCCTGCAGCGCGGCGTGAAAAGAACCTGGCACGCCGCGGAAACGGTCGTGGACATCGGGCCTGGCACTGTCCAGGCTGGTCGACACGAACCACATGGTGGTAGCGTTCTTCAGGTGCCTGGCCAGATCGGCGTCGATCAGCGTGGCGTTGGTCTCCATGGTCAGCCGGATGTTCTCCCTGCTCAAGTAATCGACCAGTTCGACGAAGCGCGGGTGGAGGACCGGCTCGCCGCCCGTAAGCTTGGCGTTGCTCAAACCCAGGGTTTTTCCTTCTCTTACAGCCAGTTTCAAAAGCTCCAGGTCCAGGCAGTCGCCCGGGGAGGGCTTGCCGTTCACGAAGGTCGGCGTGATCCAGCAGTGGCGGCAAGCCAGGTTGCAGCCGTTGGTGACATACAGGTAAAAAGTGAACAGCGGCGGCACGCCCTCAGGCAGATCAAGCTTTCGGGCTTCATCTTCCGTTGCCGGCCCGGCATTCACCCCGCGATTATCTTTTTTCATCCGCCACTTCCCCGATGAATCCCTTGCCCTGCAGTTCGGAGACGAAGTCGTCGACGTCCGTCTCCACTTGCCCCGTCGGCACGCCCTCACAGACTTCTTTCAAATGGCCCACGATATCGGCCCGGGTCCGGGGATGGACCTGGATGAATTTCCAGATGAGCAGGCCGGTGGGATTGACGATCTGCAGGCCGTTGGTGTCGGCATCAAACAATATGGCACCGTCCTCTTCTTCGCGCAGGGATATCCTGGAATTGGCCAGCAGGCTTGCCGATTGATCCATCTTCTTTCTCCTCCTGAATGTTACCCTCGCTGCAGGCTTGACGGCCCCCTGGTCGCCAAGGTCCACGATGAGCTTCTGGACATCCCTTCTTGCCACTTTCTCCTGAATGGCAAAATCCCGGGCTGTCTTTTCGATCACCTGCTTCAGGCTTATCCTGCCGTTCAGCAGGCGCAGGATCCGCCTGGCCGAATGGTTGATCTCGACGACCTTGTTCTGCCGGGCCAGGAACATCAGGGAACCGTCATCAAAATCCTCAATGGCCGCCTCGTCCTGAAGCGCGTAACGGAGATCTTCGTTGACCGGTATCATCCGAGGATAAGGACGAGCATCAGGATTTCCCCCACGGCACGGTCTCCGAGGTCAGGCCGGCCGCCTGAAGGAAATTCCGGTAGCAGTCGTGGGGGTTGGCCATGTTGAAATCGCCGGTCATGGTATAGGCCAATCCCGGGCAGCTGCCGTTGCAAAAGGGGGCCCATTCGCAATCCCTGCAGCCGGGAACGCTCGTCATCGGGATCTGCCGCCGTTCCTTGAGCGCCTGCAGCGTGGGATCGGCCTTCCAAATGGTCTGAATGGAATCCCGGTTGATGCGCCCGAGCTCCAGCCCGGCCAGCATGTTGCAGGGCGAGATGATGCCGTCGTGGTGCACCGCCAGCTTGTTGTACATGCAGCCGCAGGCGGTCAGGAAGCCCATTCGCCAGCGCTTGGCCTTTTCGCCGGTAGCCCTGGCATGCTCCATCTCGCCGTACGATTTCCATTTGGCCAATGGCCCGGCCGTGGCATTGATGCGGCCGCTGTGTTTCTCCTCCAGGCGGATCAATGCCTTCATCGCCTGGAATTGCTGCCCCGGCAGCAGGGTGATTCCGGCCTGGTTGTCGCAGCCCGCCCCCATGGGCATGGCGTCGTTGGTGCCTATACTGTGCAGCCCAACGTCTTCCAGAAGCAATTTCGCGATGTTATCGAGGTCTTCGACGTTATGCCGATTGATGGTCACCCGCGAGGTCGCCGGAAAGCCCGCCTCCTTCAGGAGCCGTAGGCCGCGAATCGCCCTCTCGAACGAGCCCTTGCCCCGGCTCTTGTCGTGGATTTCGGCGCAGGAGCCGTCGATCGACACCTGGATGGAGTTCAGCCGCAGCCGGCGCTTTTTTTCTTCCAGGCGCGCGATCATCCTTTCGTCGATCAGCGTGCCGTTGCTCAGGATCGAGAAACTCATGCGTTTTTCGATGATCCGATCGATCAGATCAAAGAGGTCCTTACGGACAAAAACCTCGCCGCCGCTCAGGGTCAGGGTGCGCACGCCCAGCCGGCCCAGCTCGTCAAAAAAAGTCAGCCATTCCGTTGTGGAAAGATCGGGCCGGTCGTGCATCTCGTGAGCATAAAAGCAATACTCGCAATGGAGATTGCACTTGCCGGTCAATGAAATGTCGAAATCTCCCGGCCGGTCCGAGATTTCGGCGTACTCTTCGGGAGCGAGCCGCTGCAAGCCTTCCGGCGCGACCTCGATGAATTCGCCTTCCAGGAGCTCGCCCATGAAGTCGCAGACGTCTTTAAAAATGTCCTCATCGGGCGCCCCCTCATAATCCTCGAGCAGGGCGCGGGCGATCTCCTCGGCGCTGTTGCCGCCGTCGAGCTTCCGCCAGACCGCGAATCCCGTTTGATTGATGACCTTGTCCCGGCCCGCATCCGGGTTGAAAAGGATGGCATTGTCGCCCTGGCGGCACGTGGAGATTTTCGGGGCCCTTCCGTACTTTATCCGAAAATCGAGCTCTTTCATCTGCGAACCGAAGATCTCCCCGATCGATCACGCCCTGGGCAAGAATCGTTAGGGGGTAGTTTATGGCAATCTCAGGGATTTGTCAAACGGATATCGCTGGGGCGAGGGGATGCCACGAAGCCGAAGGTTCCATGTTCCACGTTCCATGTTCCACGTTCCATGTTCCACGTTCCACGTTCCATGTTCCACGTTCCATGTTCCATGTTCCACGTTCCATGTTCCACGTTCCATGTTCCACGTTCCATGTTCCACGTTCCACGTTCCATGTTTGCAACAGATGTAGTTATTAATTGGGAATTTGGTGCTTGGTATTTGGCATTTAAGTCCTAATATTGGCTTTTTTGACCGTAAACCGTTTACTGTCTACCGTCAACCGATTGGAATTACGAGCAATGGTATTTGTCGTTATGCGTTATCCTTGATGAGAAAGAACCAGAGATGATCTTCTCTCTGACTATCACTACCACTATCACTACCACTCAGGGCTGTTAGCTCTCCTGCTAACACGATCACTAACACTACCATTCGGCTTGTTTTTCGTTCTTGCTGACACTGACACTGTCACTGACACTGGATTCCGTTCTGGTCTCCGGCTACCACTATCACTACCACTGATCCTGATAATGCACTATAATGACCTCCAATGACATCCTGGTTCTCATACCTGAAAGGCGCCTGGGCGCGCAAGATGCCCGCGGACAAGATCAATCCGTCAGCGCGGGACAAGAAAAAAACCCGCGACGCCCTGAAGAACCTGCTCCCTATTGTAAAGCGCCACTGGAAAAAGGGGGCGTTGGGCGCGGCGCTGATCCTGCTGACCTCGCTGCTGGCTTTCCCCGGCCCGATGATCACCCGCTTTTTGATCGACAAGGTGATACTCGGCAAGCAACTCAGGCTGCTGCTGGGCGTGATCCTGCTGCTGGCAACGATCAAGGTCGCCGGCATCCTCTTCGGCATCCTGCAGCAGTTTTATTTCGCCCGCTTCGAGCAGGAGGTGCTGCTGGAGATCCAGCAGACCCTGTTCGACCGCACCCTGCGCCTGCCCAAGGCATTCTTCGACGACAAGGAGACCGGCTACCTGATGTCGCGGCTGCTGGGCGACGTCAACGGCGTGCGCTGGTTCTTCTCCTCGACCATCGTCCACATCTTCACCCAGTCGATCCGCTTCGCGGGCGGCGCCGTTTTCCTGGTCTACCTCAACTGGCGCCTGGCGCTGGCCGTGCTGGTGGTGCTGCCGCTGATGTTCGCGGCCGTCCGCTTTTTCGGCCGCAGGATGCGCGTGCTGAGCCACCACGGCATGGAGCGCCACGCCGAGGTCTACCAGTCGGTGCAGGAGTCGCTCTCCCAGACCTCGCTGATCAAGGCCTTCGCCACCGAGAAAAGGACGCTGAACTCGCTGACCGGCAAGCTGCGCGCCTCGCTGCAGCTGGGCATGGAGCAGAACGTCTTCGGCTCGCTGGCCAACCTGGCCATCGGCTTCGGCCCCGACCTGGCCCACCTGATCGTGCTGGCCGGCGGCGCCGTCCTGATCATCCGCGGCGAGTGGAGCCTGGGCTCGCTGCTGGCCTTCCAGTCCTACGTCGGCTTTGTCTACGGCCCGGCCCAGTTCCTGGCCACGGCCAACTTCCAGCTGCAGGGGGCCATGGCCTCGCTGGAGCGGGTTTCGGCCTTGTTCGACGTCGTCCCCGAGGAAAACGAGGAGACGGGTGAAAAGGTCGGGCGCCTGCGCGGCGAGATCGATTTCCGCCAGGTCGGCTTCTCCTACAACGGCAAGGAAACGGTGCTGGACGACGTTTCGTTCTCGGTCCGGGCCGGCGAGCACGTCGCCATCATCGGCCCCAGCGGCGTGGGCAAGACCACGCTGGTCAGCCTGCTGCTCCAGTTCTACCGGCCTCAGCGGGGGCAGATCCTGGTCGACGGCCGGCCGGCGGTCGAGTACGAGCTGCGCTCGCTGCGCCGGCGCATCGGCTACGTCCCCCAGTCGCCGACCCTGCTGAAAGGGACGATCGCCGACAACCTGCGCTACGGCGACCCGGAGACGGCGGCAGCGGGACTGGAAAGGGCGGCGCGCGCCGCCGGCATCCACGACTTCATCGCCTCCCTGCCCGACGGTTACCATTCGCTGGTAGGCGAGCGCGGGGTCAATTTCTCCGAAGGGCAGAAGCAGCGCCTGGCCATCGCCCGCGCCCTGGTCAAGGACCCCGACATCGTGATCCTCGACGAGCCGACCTCGGCCCTGGACTCGCGGACCGAGGCCTCGATCTTCGCCACCCTGCCCGAGATGGTGAAAGGCAAGACGCTGTTCATCGTCGCCCACCGCCTGAGCACCATCCGCCAGAGCGACCGCATCCTCTGCTTCAACGAAAAGGGATTGGTCGGCGACGGCCGGCACGAAGAACTCAAGGAAAATTGCCCGTATTACCAGGAGCTGCTCAGGAGCCAGGAAGTCAAGAACTGAGCCGGAAATGGCGAGGACGAGGGGATGGCCAAGAAGCCGAAGGTTCCATGTTCCACGTTCCACGTTCCACGTTCCATGTTCCATGTTCCACGTTGGCAACTGATGTAGAATTCTTTGGAATTTGGTGCTTAGGATTTGGAATTTATGCCCTGATATTGCATTTTTCTGACCGTCAACCGTAAACCAATTGCAATTGCAAGCAATGGTATTATTCTTGATTCGTGATGCGTAATGCGTGATGAGAAAGAACAAAAGATGCTCTTCTCTCTGACTATCACTACCACTAAGAGCTGTTAGCCCTCCTGCTAGCACTATCACTAACACTCGGCTTGTTTTTCGTTCTTGCTGACACTGACACTGTCACTGACACTGGATCCCGCTCCAACCTCTGGCTACCACTACCACTAAGGGCTGTCAGTGCTAACACTTGTCGCGGATTTCTTTTTTCCTGACTTGCAAGTTGGTTTTCTCTATGGTATTTTTGTACAGGAAAATGGAGGTTTGTCATGAAAAAAATAGTGCTTCTCCTTGCGGTTTCTTTGCTCCTCACGGGCTGCGTCTGTTTCCCGACGGCCGGCGGGCTTCCGGAGGGGAAGCAGGTCAAGGTCAACATCCAGGACAAGACCTTCAAGGGCGAGCTGCTTTCAGTGACCCAGGAGTTGATCGTCATCCGCTACAAGGACAAGGACAAGGACAAGGAAATCGTCCTGGGCTGCCCGACCAATGAGACCGAATTGGTGAAAGTGAAGAGGGGCTGCGGCCCGATCGTCGGCCTGCTCTCCAAGGACAAGAAGTACAGATTCAAGGATACCCCCCCGGCCAAGATCGGTGAGAATATCATCGACCTCTCCCACGACTCCCTCTACGCATCCAAGATGCCCGATTGGGTCAAGGAGCAGATGACGCTCCTCAGCCAGCTTTGATCCGATTCCTGTCGGAACACTCTTTTTACGAAAGTGAGGCGCCTGTTTGATCTGGTTCTGAGATTGGCCATCGTCTTTTTTTCCCTGTGGCTTCACGACAGGGTGCGCGTGTGGATGGCCGGCCGCTGCGGCGACCGCGAAGCCGCCTCCCGGCAGCGGTCGCCGGAAAACCCCTTTGCCCGCGTCGACTGGATCGGCAGCGTGCTGCTCCCCGCATTTCTTGTTTTCCGCGGCCAGCCGGTGCTGGGCTGGGCCAGGCCCCTCGAGTTGGACGCCGACAAATTGCCCCGCCCCCGGCGGGATGCCCTGCGGATCGCCATGGCCGGCCCGTCGGCGAACCTGCTGCTGGCGCTGGCCGGCATCGGTATTTTCCGCGGCCTGGACTCCGCCGGGCTGCTGACCTCGCCAATCCTGATACAGATCCTGCCGTTTTTCTGCCTGACCAATGCCTGCCTCGCCGTCTTCAACCTGCTGCCCATCCCGCCGCTGGCCGCCAGCGGCGCCGCCGAGCAGTTCCTGGGCGGCGACGCCCTTTCTTCCTTTGAAGACATCAAGCCCTTCGGCTTTCTCCTGCTGCTGGCCGGGGTCTATTTCAATTTCTTCGATTTTCTCACCATACCGCTGAGCCGGCTGGTCAACACGATGCTGGGATTCTGAAGGAACATTGTCAATAACAGTGCCGTTAATTGAAATCGGTTTACGGTAGACGGTAAACGGTTTACGGTAAGAGAAGAACCAGCCATCTCTTGTTCTTTCTCATCAGGCATAACGCGTCACGCATCACGAATAATACCATTGCTTGTAATTGCAATCGGTTTACGGTTGACGGTAAACGGTTTTCGGTAAAAATAAGGTAATATCAGGACTTAAATCCCAAAACCCAAGCACCAAATTCCAAATAATCAAGTACATCCGTTGCCAACGTGGAACATGGAACGTGGAACGTGGAACATGGAACCTTCGGCTTCGCGGCATCCCCTCGCCTCTTCCTTCTATTGAAATCCCTGCTCCGGCAAGCTATAATCACGATATCCCTTTCCCATCAAGGAGCCATCCATGCGCATCATGATCTTCTGCACGCTGTTCCTGGCCGCCCTGGCGCTGCCCGCCGTCGAGGGCATGTTCCCCGTCGACGGCATCACCCCAACCATCATTGCCGACATGAAGGCCCTGGGATGCCGCTTCGACCCGGCCGAGATCTGGAAGCCCGGCGAAAAGTGCCTGGCCATGGCCGTGGCCAACCTCGGCGCCACCGGCTCCTTCGTCTCCGCCGACGGTCTCATCATCACCAACCACCACGTGGCCTTCGGCGCCGTGCAGAGCCTCTCCTCGCCGGAGCGCAACTACATCCGCGACGGCTTCCTGGCTGCCGGCCGCGGGCAGGAGGTCCCCGCCCCGGGCTACAGCGTGCGGGTCATGACCGGCTACGAGAACGTCACCCCGCGCTTCCGCGCCGCGCTGCGCGCCGGGCTGGACCCCGCCAAGCGCCAGCAGCTGGTGGAAAGGATCTCCAAGCGGCTGGTCGCCGAGGGCGAGAAGACCCCGGGCAACGAGTGCGCCGTGGCGGCGTTCTACGGCGGGCTGGAGTTCTTCCGCGTAACCTATTTCAAGATCCGCGACATGCGCGTGGTTTACGTGCCGGCGCGCTCGGTGGGCGAATACGGCGGCGAGGTGGACAACTGGATGTGGCCGCGCCACACCGGCGATTTCTCCTTCCTGCGCGCCTACGTGGGCCGCGACGGCCGCCCGGCCGATTATTCCCCCGACAACGTCCCCTTCCGGCCGCTGCATTATTTCCCCGTCGCCAGGACGCCGCTGCGCGCGGGCGATTTCACCATGATCCTGGGCTACCCCGGAACGACCAAGCGCTGGCTCACGGCCGCCGAGGTGGCCAACGAGGTCGAAGCCAGCTATCCCGGCCGCATCGCCCTGCTCGAGCGCTACATCGAACTCGTCGAGAAGCTGTCGGCCGCCGACGAGGGGGTGAGGATCAAGAACGCCGGCATGCTCAAGGGGCTGTACAACTCGATCAAGAACAACCGCGGCATGCTCGTCGGCCTCGTGCGCGACTCGGTCCTGCGGCAGCGGCGCCAGGCCGAGAGCGAGCTGGCGTCCTGGATCGCCGCCGATCCCGCCCGGCAAAAGCGCCACGGCCGCCTGCTGGCGGACATCGAGCGCCTGGCCGCCGAGGAGCGCGAGATCGCTTCCCTGGCCACGATCAGCGGCTGGCTGACGCGGGGCTGCCGCCTGCTGGACTGGGCCCTGACCCTGAACCAGTGGGGACGCGAGAAAACCAGGAAGAACCTGGACCGCCAGACCGGCTTCCTGGACCGCGACATGGCCAACCGCATGGCGCGGCTGCCCATCAGCCAGCGCAACCTCGACCTGGCCACCGACAGGGCCGTCTTCGCCTTTTTTATGGGCCAACTCCTGGATGCCGACCCTGCCGGCCATTTCAGGAAGCTGGCGCAGGAGGTCGAGCGCTTCCCCGGCGCTGACCGCGCCGCGAGGATCCAGGCCTTCGCCGACCATCTCTACCAGGGCACGCGCCTGGCCGACCTGGACTTCAAGCAAAGGATGTTCGCCTCCGACGCCAGGGCCATGGCCGCCGCCGGCGACCCGTTCCTGGACCTGGCGGCCAGGATCCAGCCCGCCTTCGACGCCCTCGACCGCCGCCGCAGCGCCATCAGCGGCAACTGGCTCGAGCTGAAGCCCCTTTACGTCCAGGCCATGAGGCAGGCGCGGCCGCTGGCGCCGCCCTACCCCGACGCCAACCGCACGCTGCGCTTCAGCTACGGGCGCGTCGAGGGCTACGCCCCGCGCGACGCCGTGCGCTACGCCCCCTTCACCACCCTGGCCGGCGTGCTGGCCAAGCACAGCGGCGCAGCCCCCTTCAACCTCAGCGACGCGTTCATCGCCGCCGCCGCAGGCGACGGGCGCCGGCGCCACGCCGACCCGGAGCTGGGCGACGTGCCGGTGAACTTCCTGACCAGCAACGACTCGACGGGCGGCAATTCGGGCAGCCCGGTGCTCAACGCCGACGGCGAGCTGGTCGGCGTCCTCTTCGACGGCAACTACGAGTCGCTGGTCAGCGACTTCGTGTTCCAGCCCGGCCTGACCCGCTCCATTCACGTCGACATGCGCTACGTGCGCTATGTCGCCGACCAGGTCGACCGCGCCGCCCCGGTGCTGCGCGAGCTGGGACTGGAGTGATGGAGAAGATCGCGCTGCTCTTCAACCCCAGCTCCGGCAAGGGCCGGGCGGCGCAGAACCGCCGCGCCCTGCAGCGCTGCCTGCGCGAGCAGGGGATCGCCTACGACTGGTTCGAGTCGCGCCACGAGGACGACCTGCGCGACCTGGTGGCCGTAACCGCCGAGGACTACCCCCGGCTGGTCGCCGCCGGCGGCGACACGACGCTGCTGATCGTGATCAACGAGCTGATGCGCCTGAAGGCCGACAACACCCTGGGCATGATCGGCCTCGGCTCCTGCAACGACGTGGTGCGGGAATTCGGCATCCAAACCATGAAGAAGGCCTGCCTGGCCATCCGCCGCGGCCGCACGCGCCCGATCGACCTAGGGGCGGTGCGCGAGGGGAAAAAGGTCCTGCGCTACTATCCGGGGCAGGCCTCCCTCGGCCTGGCGGTGCTGATCAACCAGTTCGTCAACCAGGTGGTGCAGCGCAGCCCGCGCCTTGGCAAGTACCAGACCCTGTCGGGGCTGCGCGGCGGCTGGCAGGCCTGCCGCTCCTCCGAGATGCCGATCCGTCTGGAGGTGGAGCATGCGAACGGCCGGGTCAGCGGCGAGTTCATGCTGGCCGTCTTCGACAACATCCGCTACTACGCCGCCGGCCGCAAGGCCCTGCCCCAGGCACGACCCGACGACGGGCTGCTCGACGCCCTGCTGATCCGCAAGTGCTCGTTCCCGCGCCTGGCCTATCTCGCCCTGCTGACCCCGCCCGCGTTCTATGCCGAAAAGAAGGAGGCGCTGGTCCTGCAGGCGGCGAACTTCCAGGTGAGCGCCGAGAAGGATTTCACCGTCCAGGTCGACGGCGAGGTCCTGAGCCAGGACGGGCAGCCGCGTTCCTTCCGCAGCCTGGAGTTCGCCTCGGTGCCGCGGGCGCTGAAGATCATTTCCTGATCCTTCCGCCTGTGCTATAATCCCGAAAAAGACCATGGGGGTGCACGATGAAGTACAAGCTGTTCACCGGACAGGGAGCCGACCTGGAAAAGAAGATCAACGATTGGCTCACGCCCAACATCGAGCTGCTGCACATCGCCCAGAGCACGGTCAGCGCCATGGTCGGCGAGCGCACCGTTCCCTACACCATCCTCTCGGTTTTTTACAACGAGCGGGGGATCGTCGAGCAGCGCAATCTGGACTGAGAAACCGGCACTCGGCGTAAGGCGCACGGTGGACGGCGTTCGGCTAAAAGAAGAACTGTGGATCGTTTCGTTGCCCTATTGGGCAACGAAGAATGCCGGAGAAGGGAATCGAACCCTTATGAGGGAAATCCTCGTCAGATTTTGAGTCTGATGCGTCTGCCAATTCCGCCACTCCGGCCCAGAATCAGAAATGCATTATAATCAGCGCCCGTTGCTTTGTCAACGCGGGCGGAAGGAAGTGCCGGTGAAACAGTGGCGCTGCCAGATTCTTCTCTTTGTTTTGGTCATTAGGTAATTGGTGCTTGGAATTTATTTGTGATTTGGTGCTTGGGATTTGGAATTTTATTCTTCTGAATACCTTTTTCTGACTTTTGCCTTTTTCCTTTTACCTTTAAAGGGTTTATAATCGATTTTCGAGGAGGCGCCATGAAAAAAATTCTGCCGGTCATTCTGCTCCTGTCCGCGCTGGCCGCTCCGGCCCGGTCCCTTCAGACCCCCGACCAGTTCCTCGGCTTCCAGCTGGGTAGCGACGGCAACCTGGCCCATTACGACCGCATCAAGGCCTACTTCGAGCATCTGGCCGGCGAATCCCCGCGCGTCCGGACCGTGACTCTCGGCAAGACCACCCTGGGCAATGACCTGTTCATGGCCCTCATCTCCTCGGAAGCCAACCTCAGGGACATGGACCGGATCAAGTCCGTCGCCCGCACCCTGGCCCAGGGCGAGGCCGACGCGGCCGAGGCCGGGCGCCTGGCCGACTCGGGCAAGGCCATCGTCGCCATCACCTGCAACCTGCATTCCACCGAGATCGCCTCCTCGCAGATGGCCATGGAGCTGGGTTACCGCCTGGCCGCCGGCGGCGCCGACGTCCGGGACATCCTGGACAGCGTCGTCGTGGCGCTGTTCCCCTCGGTCAACCCCGACGGCCAGATCATGGAGGTGGAATGGTACGCCAGGACCCGCGGCACGGAATACGAGGGGACAAGTGCCCCCTACCTCTACCACTGGTACGCCGGCCACGACAACAACCGCGACTGGTTCAAGGGCAGCCTCAAGGAAACGGCGCTGATCCTGAAGGCGCTCTATCACGACCTGCACCCGCAGCTGCTGGTCGACGAGCACCAGATGGGCTCGAGCGGCGACCGCCTGTTCATCCCCCCCTACCAGGACCCGCCCACTCCGGGAGTGCACCCGCTGGTGTGGCGCAGCATCAACCTCATCGGCTCGCGCATCGCCTATGACCTGGAAAAGCTCGGCCTGAAAGGGGTGGCCTCGCGCGGCTTCTTTACCGGCTGGTGGATCGGCTCGCTGGACGACACGGCCTGGTTTCACAACATCCCCGGAATCCTGTTCGAGGGGGCCTCGACGCGCCTGGCCTCGCCGATCTACGTCGAGCCCGAGGAGGTGCAGAGCGCCGAGAGCCCCGGCAACGAGGAGCGCATCTTCAGCCCCAGCCCCTGGCAGGGCGGCTGGTGGCGCCTCGCCGACCTGATGCGCTACGACCTGCAGGCCACCCTGTCGGTGCTGGCCACGTCGGCGCGCATGCGCAGGGAACTGCTGCTCGACACCTGGCAGGCGGCGCGCGAGAACATCGCCCGCGGCCGCGACGAGGCGCCCTACGCCTTCGTCATCCCGCGCCGGCAGCACGACCCGGGGGCGGCCGAGCGCCTGGTCCAGGTCCTGCTCCGCTCCGGCATCCGCGTCTTCCGGCTCAGCCACCCCGCCCGCGTCGGCGATACGATGTTCGACAAGCGCTCCTATGTCGTCCCCCTGTCGCAGCCCTACCGCGCCTTCGTCAAGAACATCTTCGAGAAGCAGCGCTATCCCGACCTGCGCAGGGATCGCAAGGCCGATCCGGAACTGCCGTACGACATGGCCGCCTGGACACTGCCCCTGGGCATGGGCGTGCGCAGCGAGGCGGTCAACGAACCGCTGCAGGCCGTGATGGAGCCGGTCGGCGCCGAACCGTCGCCGCCGCTTCCCTTTCCCGAAGAGCTTGAGGAATACATCGTCCTCGACGCGCGCCACAACGCCTCCTACCGCGCCGCCTTCGAGCTGCTGGGCAGGGGCAAGGCGGTCTACCGCAACCAGGACCACCCCGATTTTCCCCGGGGCTCGTTCCTGGTCAAGAAAAGCGAGACGCTGGAACTGCTGCGGGCCATCCACGCCGAGGCGCCGCTGGCCCCCGCCTCGAGAAAGGAGCTGCCGCTGGGGCAGTTCCGCCGCCTGCGGCCCTTCCAGGCCGGGCTCTACCAGAACTGGGGGCATAACATGACCGAGGGCTGGCTGCGCTACGTGTTCGACGAATACAAGGTCCCCTACGAGACGGTGCGCCCCAAGGACGCGGCCCGCAAGGACTGGGACAAGAAATTCGCCGTCATGGTCTTCGCCGGCGCCTCGGAGAGCGAGATCGAAACCGGCAAGCCGCCCAAGGAGCGGCAGAAGTGGGCGGCGCCGGTCCCGGCCGAATACTCGGGCGGCATCGGCGCGGAAGGCGAAAAGGAACTCAACGATCTGATAAAAAAGGGGAAAACCCTGGTCTTCATGGAAAATTCCTGCGACTACGCCATCAACAAGCTCAAGCTGCCGGTGAGCAACATCATGGAGAAGAATACCCGGGTGGTCTGCCCCGGCTCCTACCTGCGGGCGCAAGTGAAGGAATCGCCCCTGACCCTGGGCATGGACAGGAGCGCCGCCGTCTTCTTCCGCTCGACACCCACCTTCGAGACGCGGCTGCCCCGCGCCGCCGGCGAAAGCCGCTCCACGCCGCTGGTCTTCGGCGAGCGCGACCTGCTGCTGTCAGGCTGGCTGGATGGCGAGGAGCACCTGGCGCGCAGATCGCTGCTGGTCGATTATCGCCGGGGCAAGGGCCGGATCATCCTCATCGGTCCCGACGTCGTCCACCGCACCCACGGCGAGGGGACGTACAAGATCATCTTCAACTCGCTGCTGGCCGCCGCCGAAGAGAACCAGAAGAAGTAAGGGCCCGCAAAATCAGCCAGCCGGGAGGGAGGGAAAGCCCAACCACCGTGCCGTGATCCGCATATAGTCGCGATAAGACTGGCCGAATTTCCCGAGGCAGTATTCTTCTTCGCGGATCATCTGGGAGCGCTGCAGAAAAAAGGTGATCAGCGTGATCACGGCGAACAGCCAGGAAAGGGAAGCCACGCTGACCGCGGCGTAGACGAGCAGCATGGACAGATACATGGGGTGGCGGGAGAACCGATAGATGCCCGACGTGAATGGCCGGCCCGGAGGGGTCGCAGCGACCCGGCAAGAAGCCAGCAGCAGCACGGCAACCCCGGCGGCGAATATTCCCAACCCGACCCAAAACCATGCCGTTCCGGTCCGGAAGGGCAGGAAAACGGAGTACAGCGTGGCGCCGATCCAGAATCCCTGGGTGAGAAACAACATGATGCGGTCCTTCCGGCTGCGGATGATTCCGGCCACATGACTCGTGCGCTCGCCGATGCCACTGGGCAGCAGGATCACGGCGAGCCATTGCAAGGGATAGATGATCATGAACAGCCATGCATTGGCGAGGCCGATTTCAAAGGCGGGTCTCCATGACATGGTGAACCTCCCGTCGGGATTGGCGCTGGAAGCATAGGGTAGCACAAGATGAACGGCCGAAGAAGAGCTGCAGGGGTCAGCCGGGAAGCTTTCCCTGGGGTCCGTCCGTCGCCGGAAGTTTCTCCCGGCGCCGACGACCGGTCACGCCGCAACGCCTATTTCAGCGCGGCAACTTCTCTCGGCGTTGGCGGTGGTGTGAAATCGCCCGGCGGTGGACCTCGTCGCGCACCTGCTGCAGCAGCAGGCGCAAAGGGGAACCCGCTGCCGGCACCGTGGACGTGCCGTCCTCCAGGAACAGGCGCTCTTCCTTCTTGGCCAGGGCCAGCAGGTCGCAGGAGAGCCCCAGGTCGGCCTTGACCTGGCGGGCCGCGCCCAGTTGCGGCAAACCGCCATCCAAGAGCAGCAGGTCGGGGACGGGCGCAGTCCCGGCGAAACGGCGCCGCAGGACCTCTTCCAGCGCTTCGCTGTCGCCGGGGGGGGCATTGCGAATGAGATAGCTGCGGTAGAGGCGCTTTTCCGGTTGACCTTCCCTGAACGCCACCATGGCGCCGACACGGTTCTTTTCTCCCAGGTGGGAGATGTCGAAGCCCTCGATGTGCGAGGGAAAATTCCGCAGCCGCAGCATGCTTTGGATCTCAGCGCCCAGGGCGCGATAATCGCTCTTCTGCACGAACAGCGCCAGGTTCTTCCGCGCCAGGTCCAGGACCCGTTTCTTGCCGCCGCGCTGGGCGCAGCGGATGAGGACACGGCGCCCCGCCCGGGCGGAGAACATCCCGGCCATCTCCCTTGCCTGAGCCGGCGGCCGGGAAACAATGATTTCACCCGGCAGGGGCCGCAGACGGTAAAAATCGACGAGAAACTCGCGCAGCGCCTCTTCCTCCGATTCGCACAGCGTCGGCAGGTGGAAGAACTCGCCGCGGATCACCCGTCCCTCGCTGAGGGCCAGGCGGACAAAAAAACCCTCCCGCCCCAGCAGCGAAGCGGCGATCACGTCGCAGTCGCCGCGGGTGCGGCGGACAATATAGGGGCGCAGCGAAAACCCGCCCAGCACCTCCAGGTCCTCCTTGGCCTTCTGAGCCCCCTCGAAGTCCTGGCGCGCCGCCAGGACCCGCATGCGCGCGCGCAGCCGGGCGCCGGCCTTGCCCTTGCGGCCCTTGAGCAGGTCGACGGCCCCGGCGACCTGGCGGCGGTAGTCGTCGGTCCCGATCCTGCCGGCGCAGGGGGCCGAGCAGCGCTCGATGTGGTGAAAGAGGCAGGGGATGCCCTTGCGGAAGAGGGCGGCACCGCAGGTGCGCAGGCGGAACAGGCGGGAAACGAAGTCGATCAGTCGCCGCGCCCTGCGGGCATCCACCAGCGGCCCGAGGGCGAAACTGCCGGCGGCGACGCGCCGTGAGTAGAAGATGCCGGGAAACTCGTCCGCCAGCGTGATCTCGATGAACGGGAAGCTCTTGTCGTCCTTGAGCCGGATATTGAACGGGGGCAGATGGCTGTGCACCAGGTCGTTCTCCAGCAGCAGGGCGTCCGTCTCGCTCTCGGTGACGATGGTCTCCAGGGAAGCGGAACGCTCGAGCAGGCGCCGTACCAGGGGGTCGTCCTGCCTGCGGAAATACTGGGAGACGCGCTTGCGCAGGTCGGCCGCCTTGCCGATGTAGAGAGGTTTGCCGGCGGCGGACTTGAACAGGTAGACTCCGGGCCGCTCGGGAAGGTTGCCGCTACTTTTCAGCACCTGCGCCGGCACCGTCCTGCCCCGTCGGGGCTTCCTTTTTTTCCTTTTCCGCCAGGCGGGCGAGCTTATTGATCCGGCGCTGAGCCTTGCGGGCATACTTGGAGCCGGCATGGCTGCCGACCACGCGCTGGAAGAACGAGAGGGCAGTGGCGTGATCCTGCATGGCGGCATACGTCCGGCCGGTGTAATAGAGAAGCTTGTCGTTGCCGTTGAACTCGGGATATTCGTCCATGACCTGCTTGAAGCGGGCGATGGCCCCCTCGTAGGATTTCATCAGGAGGTTGTAGTAGCCGATGCGGAAGAAATGGGTGGCCAGGACCTGCCGGCACTCGTCGATCTTCTTCTTGGCTTCGCCGGCCTCGGGGGTGCCGGGATACTGCTGGATCACCCCCTCGAAGGCCTTGACGGCGCTGAAGGTGTTGGTCTGGTCGCGCTCGGGCTTGCGCATCTGCTTGTAATAGCACATGCCGATCTGGTACTTGGCGTAGACGGCATCGGGTGAATAGGGGAAGAGGCTGACGTATTCCTGGTACTCGGCGGCGGCCATGATCAGCGACGAGGAGTCGCGCTCCCTGAAGTAGGAGTCGGCGATGCCCAGCTTGGCCTTGTTGGCATAGATGGAGTCGGGATAGAGCTGCCCGATCTCCTTGAACAGCAGGCGGGCCTTGTCCGGGTCGCGGGTCATGTATTTCATGGCATTTTCGTACATGGTCTTGTCCGAGCCCTTCTCGCTCGGGTCGATGGTGACCGTCTTCTTGGAACGGCAGCCGGCCAAGGCGACCAGCAGCACCAGGGAGATCAGCAGGGCGGTTTTTTTCATGAACGGCTCCAATACAGTTGATTTTCAAACTCTTTGATCTTGCCGGCGATATCGGTGGCGTTGAACAATGCGGTGCCGATGACGAACAAATCGGCGCCCGCCTCCTTCAGCCGGGCAACGTTCCCGGGATGGATGCCCCCGTCCACCTGCAGCAGGGCCTTGCTCCCCAGAGCGGCCAGTTCCATTTTCAGGACGGATACGCGGTCCAGGGTGGCGGGAATGAACGACTGCCCCCCGTAGCCGGGGAAGACGCTCATGAGCAGGACGTAGTCCAGCTCGGCCAGGTACGGACGCAGCCGCTCCAGCGGCGTGTCGGGATTCAGGACCAGGCCGGCGCGGCAGCCGTCGGCGCGGATCCGCCGCAGCAGCCCGCCGATGTCGGTCGCCGCTTCGGCATGGAATGATATCCAGTCGACACCGGCCCGGATGAAATGCGCCGCCGCTTTCTCCGGATTGCCGACCATCAGGTGGGCGTCGAGGCCGAAGCGAAAGCGTTCGCGGACGGCGCGTGCCAGCGAGGGCCCGAACGAGATCTGGTCGACGAAATGTCCGTCCATGACGTCCAGGTGGATGAAATCGATGCCGCTGGCGGCGAAGGCGCTCAGCTTGGCCTCCAGGTTGAAGAAATTCGTCGACAGGATGGAGGGGAAGACGGGATTCATTGGCTGACCTGGATGCCGATCTGGTTCCGGGCGCCGATCTCGAACCCCGGCGCCGGGAACTGCTTGAGGATGATGCCCGGCTTCAGCCCGAAATAGGGCATCTCCTCGATCTTCGATATTTTCAGTCCGTGGCTTTCGAAGAACACCAGGACCCTGGCCGCCTCCTTGCCGATCAGGTCGGGCATGACGTACGAGGCCCCCTCGCCGCCCCGGGAAATGAGCAGGTCGACGGCCGAGTTCTCGGGCACGCGGCTGCCGGCCGGCAGCGATTGGCTGATGACGCTGTCGGGCATGGCCTCGGCGGCGCTGATAAAGGCGGTATGGCCCTTTTTCAGCTTGCTCTTCTTCAGCAGCAGCTCGCTCTGCTTCTGGCTCAAGCGGACCAGCTGCGGAACGATCACCTGCCCCGGTTCCGAGGCGACGAAGATCTTGATGACCGCCTTTTCCTTGACACGGGTCTCTGGTGCCGGGAACTGGCTGACCACGGTGTTCGGGGCGTAGGCGCTGCCGAAGTCGCCGATGACCTTTTTGAGATAGACCCCTTTCCTGGCGGCGACGGCGTAGGCCTCCTGCAGGGGCAGGCCGGTCAGGTCGGGTGAGCTGACCTCGGCCCCCTTGACCAGCAGGCTGACGGTGAAAAACACGGCCAGGACCATGACCAGGGAGTAACCGGCAAGGATCCCGACGGCCTTCCCGGCCAGCACCATTTTCTTGTTCATCAGGGCCCTAATTTACCATATCACCCCGGTGATTGCAAACCGCAAAGAGCGGAAGATCAGGCATCCAGCGTCATTTTCGCAGGCGCAGCAGCCGCTCGGCCTTGGAAAAAACGCAGCCGCAGTAGTCCTGGTGGCGTATCCCCAGCACCGCCGCCCGCGCCCGGGCCGCCGGCCAGCCGTCGCGCTTCTTGAAGTTCTCGGCCAGGAAATCGACACCGGTTTCTCGCGCCAGCTCCAGCCCCTGCGCGTTGACCTGGGCAGTCGCCTTGTAGGGGCTGATCGACAGGGTGCTGGCCACGATGTCGAAGCCGCTGATCCGGGCATGCAGCATGGTCTTCCTCAGCCGCAGCCGGAAACAGACCGAACAGCGCCGGCCGCGCTCGGGCTCGCGCTCCAGCCCGCGCACGGCGGCGAACCATTCCGCCATGTCGTACGGGGCGAACACTACCGGCCAGGAGAGCTTTTCCGCCAGGCGCGCCACTTCCAGGCGGCGGAATTCGTACTCGCGGAACGGCTGGATGTTGGGATTGCAGAAGAAGCCGGTCACCTGGAAGCCGGCCGCGCGCAGTTGTTCCAGCACATGGGGCGAGCACGGCCCGCAGCAGACATGGAGCAGCAGTTTTTTCACAGGCCGTGCAGGCGCCGCAGCTCATGCATCAGGATGCAGGCGCTGACCCCGACGTTGAGCGAGTCGATGCGCTGCTCCTGGTCCAGGCGGATGCGCGGGAATCTTTCCAGCAGCCGCGGGTCCAGGCCCGGCCCCTCGCCTCCGAAGAGCAGCAGGCAGGGGAATTCAATGCGCGCCATGTCCAGCTGGCCGCCGCCGGAACGCGAGCCGGTCACGTAAACGCGGGCAGCAGCGCCCTGGGCCGCGGCGATCAGCTCATCGGGGCCGCGGAAGACCTGGAACGGCACATCCAGCAGGGCGGTCTGGGCGGCGCGAACGACCTTGGGGTGGTTGGGGCGGGCGCCGTCGCCGGCCAGCGCCAGCGCCGGCAGGTTGAACGCCGAGGCGCAACGGAACACCGTTCCCAGGTTGCCCGGATCCTGGACGCCGACGAGCCCGAAAACGACCCGGCAGCGGCGGAAATCGATGCGCGTCTCCGGCAGGGCCAGGACGGCGACCAGCTCCGGCGGGCTCTTCATCCCGCTCACCTTGGCCATCACCCGCGGGCTTACCCGCCAATGCTCGCCCACCTCGGCCCGCGGCAGCGGCAGGGCGGCGCCCAGGTCGGTGCGGACCAGCAGCTTGTCGACGCGCAGGGAGCGGGCGAGGAGATCGCGGACCAGCTTGTCGCCGGCGAAAAAAAACCAGCTCTCCCTGGCGGCCAGCAATTCCTTCAGCCTCGGGTTGTCAGGGGAAACGATGTCAGTCTTCATCCTTGAACACGACCTCCGTGCGGCGCAGGCACGATGTCCATTTTCTCTCCGGGTCCAGCAGCCGGTAGACGCGGGCGAAGCGTTCCTGGCCCTGGTGGGCAAAATCCATTCCCAGTTTCAGGCCGGCGGCGGAGAAAGCGAGATCGTCACCGGGGGCGAGCAGGGCGGCGATATCCTCGTGCCGCGGGGCCTGAAAGCCCGCTGCGGGGGAGGGCCAGGAGAACTGGAAACCGACCCGCTGCAGCCCCTTGTGAAAAGAGGCCGCGCCGCGGACGAACTCGGCCTTCACGAAGCGGAAGTCGAGGCGCTCCCCGTTCAGGGCGGCGAGCACCTCCGCCTCACCCAGGTCACCGGCCACGGCGACTTCGACCACCTCGTCGTCGCCTTCGGACCCGACCGGCAGCGGCGGCAGGGCGGCCATCTTGATGCGCGGATGGAACCCCTGGCTGTAACGGAACAGAAGGCCCGACATGCGCAACCGGCGCTCCAGGTATTGCATCATCGCCAGGTGCGACAGAAAGCGCAGATCGCCCTTTTTTCGATAATGCAGGCGCAGGCGGCGGTAGGAGCCAGGCGGTGCGGCCGCCGGCCCCGCCTCGCCCGCCCAGGCGGCAGGCGGGAACTCGCGACGCCCGAAGGCGCAGCCGGCGCAGAGGGCGCAGTCCTGGCCGGCGCATGACGGGGTCGGTTGGGCGATGCCGCTGCGCAGGTATTCTTCCTCCAGGTGGCGCCGATGGAAATTCAGTTGCACGAAATCCCAGGGCAGATCCTCCGCCAGCGGCAGCTCGGAGAGAAAATCGGCGCCCTGCAGCGCGGGCAGCGCCTCCTGCCAGGCGGAGAGGTGGAAATGGGTGTCCCAGGCGGTATAGGTCTCCCCGCGCCGGTACGCCTCCAGCAGCAGGTCGCCGACGCGGGCGTCGCCGCGGGCCAGTATGGTCTCGACCATGCTCCGCCCCGGCGAGTGGAAATCCAGGTCGAGGTTCTTGTGGCGCCGCAGCCGGGCGCGCAGGCAGGCGATCTTCTCCTCCAGCTCGGCCATCGGGGCGCGGGCCGCCCACTGCAGCGGCGTATGCGCCTTGGGGACGAAAGAGGAGAAGGAGGCGTGGATGACGACCCGCGCCCGGCGCTCGCGCGCCGCGGCCAGGACCCTTTCCAGCAGCAGGGCGATGGCCTCGACATCGGCGGCGGTCTCGCCCGGCAGGCCGATCATGAAGTACATCTTGACCTTCTGCCAGCCGTGCTTCCAGGCGATGTCCAGGGCGTGGAAGATCTCGGCGTCGCTGACGTCCTTGTTGATGGCGCGGCGCAAGCGTTCGCTGCCGGCCTCGGGGACGATGGTGATGCCGGTCTTGCGGAACATGGCCAGGGTGGCGAGCAGCTCCTCGCTCAGGGTCGAGGGTCGCAGCGAGGGGACGGAAAACGAGATGTCGGGCTGGATGGCGGACGGAATGCGGCGCAGCAGCTCGCTCAGGCCGGGGTAATCGCCGGAGCTCAGCGAGGCCAGGGAGAACATCTCGTAGCCGGTGGCCGCCAGCGCCCGCTGGATGAAGTCGAGCGTCGCCGACGCTTCGCGGACGCGGAAAGGGGCGTAGTAGGACTTGGCCTGGCAGAAGCGGCAGTTCTGCGGGCAGCCGCGGGCGATCTCCACGTTCAGGCGGTTGAAAACAACGTCACAGATGGGGACGATCTCGGCCGGCTCGGGCCTGTTCCGGTCCAGGTCGGGGCAGACCCGCTTGCGCACCGTCCGGCCGCCGAGGTCCGGGACCAGGAACCGTCCGCGCCGCACCAGCGGATGGCGGGAAGGCACATAAACTCCCGGCACACGGCTGAAGTCCTCCAGGGCGGCGGCCCGTCCCGTCTTTTGCCGCCTCGCCCTCTCCAGCACGGCCACCAGGTCGGGGAAGAGCGCCTCGCCGTCGCCGAAGGCGAACAGGTCGATGAAGGCGCGCAGGGGCTCGGGATTGGCCGCGGCGATGCCGCCGGCGGCGATGAAGGGATCGTCGGGGCCGCGTTGCGCGGAAAACTGCGCCAGCCCGGCCAGGTCGAGGGCCAGCAGCACGTTGGTGAAGTTCAGCTCGCTCAGCAGCGAGAAAGCGACCATGTCAAAATCGGCCAGGGGACTGCGCGTCTCCAGCGAAAACAGCCTCATGCCGTGCTCGCGGAACAGGGGCACGTTCTCGGGATCGGGCAGGAAAGCCCTTTGGGCATGGACGCCCGGCATGCCGTTGAGCAGGTGGTAAAGGATCTTGATGCCGGCGTGGCTCATGCCGATGGCGTAGGTGTCGGGGAAAAGGAGGCAGATGTTGAGGTCGTCGCGGCGGAACCCGCGGCGGCAGGAATTGATCTCCCGGCCCACATAGGCCTGGGGATTCTTCAAGCGGCCGATGAATTCGTCGGCGTTCATGTCAGGTAGGTGTTGATCTTGATGCGGAAGATGACGGCCTCGCCGATGAACAGCGAGAGCAATGACGAGCCGCCGTAGGAGACGAAGGGCAGGGAGATGCCCAGCACCGGGAACAGGCCGATGGCCATCGACACGTTGATCAGGAACTGGAACAGGACCAGGCCGTTGAACAGGTAGACGAAATAGAATTCCTCGTCGCTCTGGTGCTTGAAGCGCAGCTGGCGGTAAAAAACGAGGAAGAAAGCGAAGAAGAGCATGGACACCCCGAGGAAACCGAACTCCTCGCCGATGACCGAGACGATGAAATCGGTATGGCGCGCCGGCAGGAACTGGTAGCGGGACTGCGAGCCCTTCAGGTATCCCTTGCCCGCCAGCCCGCCCGAGCCGATGGCAATGCGCGACTGGATGATATGGTAGCCGGTGGAATCCTTGTACTGCGCGGGATCCATGAAGGAAACGATGCGCTCCTTCTGATAGGGCTTGAGCACGGAATGCCAGCCGATGCCGCCGGCGGCGGCGGCCAGCAGGACGGTGATCAGAACCAGCGCCGGCCGCACCTTTTTCAGCAGCATGACCAGAGGGATGAAGCCGCAGAGGATGAACGAGATCCCCATGTCGGGCTGAAGGACGATCAGGGCCACGGGGACGGAAATGACCATGATCATTTTCAGGTAGGCCCTGCCGTCCACCTCATCGATCTGGGCCAGGAGCTTGGCCAGGTAGACGGCCAGGGGCACCTTAACGAATTCAGAGAACTGGAAGCCGATGCCCCAGAGGCGGAACCAGCTCCGGGTGCGGGCAACGGTCCCGCCCACGGTGATCTGCAGGGCCAGGACCGCCAGCAGCACCAGGTAGACGATGAAGGCCTTGCGGAAAATGAATTCGGTCTTCAGCGAAAAGACGGCGACGAAGGCCAGCAGGGAAACGCCCAGCCAGGCGACCTGTTTCAGGTAGTGGGTTTCGCCACTGGAATGGCCGGCGCTGTAGACCAGCAGAATGCCGGCCAGCGCCAGCGTCAGCAGCAGCGCGAACGTGAGCTTGTCGAAATACTTAATGGTGTCTTTCATCGGCGAAATACTTGCGATAAACCTGCCCCGCCAGGGGCGCGGCGATCGCCCCGGCATCGCCGCCGTTCTCCACCAGGACCACCATGGCCAGGCGCGGATTCTGGCGCGGAGCAAAGGAAACGAACCACGAATGGGGCATGAAGCGCTTCTCCTTGGTCAGGCGCTTGTACTGTGGGTTCTCCTTGGTGATGATCTGCGATGTCCCCGTCTTGCCGCAGACATCCAGGCCGGGGATGCGGGCCGCCCGGCCGGTCCCCTCCTGGTTGACCACGCGGAACAGCCCCTCGACGACCTTCTCGAAGTGCTCCGCGGCGATGTCCACGCGCTTGAACTCCGGGCTGAACTCGCGGACGACTTTTCCCTGACGCTCGATGCGCTGCAGCAGGTGTGGCGTGGGCATGCGCCCGCGCAGGGCCACGGTGGCGATCAGCTTGAGCAACTGCGCCGGGGTGACGTTCAGCTGGCCGTGGCCGATGGACACCGAGATGGTCTCTCCCGGGAACCAGCGCTGCCGGAACGCCTCCAGCTTCCAGGCGCTGTCGGGGACCAGCCCCGGCCTCTCATTGGGCAGGTCGATGCCGCTCGCCTCGCCCAGTCCCAGCATGCGCGCGTAGCGGGCGATGGTGTCGATGTCCATCCTCTGCCCCAGGTTATAGAAATAGATGTTGCAGGAATCCTGCAGCGCCGTGAAGAGGTCCACCGTTCCGTGCCCACCCGGCTTCCAGCAATGGAAGGTCCGGCCGTAAAAAACCTGGCTGCCCGAGCAGTACTGGGCATGGGCAGGGGTGATCAGCTTCTCCTGCAGACCGGCCAGGGCCATGACGATCTTGAACACCGAACCCGGCGAGTACGCGCCCTGCAGGAACTTGTCCTGCAGCGGGTTGCGCGGGTCGTCACGGATCGCCTGCCACTCCGCGCCCGCCATCTCCCGGGAAAAGATCTCGGGATCGAAGGCGGGTTTGCTGACCAGGGCCAGGATGCCGCCGCTGGCCAGGTCCATGACTCCGACCACACCGCTTTCTTCCCCCAGGAGGTCCTCGACGGCGCGCTGCAGGTCCAGGTCCAGGGTCAGGACGACGGTGGCGCCGATCACCGGCTTGGTTTCGGCGCTGACCTGCTGCACCTTCTCCACGCTGTTCTTGATGACGGTCTGCTCTCCCTTGCTGCCCTTCAAGAAACGTTCGTACTGCTTCTCGATGCCGCTGCGGCCGATGCGGTCGCTCGGGCCGTAGGCGCCGGGGTCCAGTCCCGCCAGCTCCGCTTCGCTGACCTCGGACATGTGTCCCAGGACATGGGCGGCTCTTTCGGCCAACGGGAAAGTGCGGTTGGGCTCGATTCCGATCTCGAACTCCGGGAATTCCTCCTGGCGGCTCTGGATGAAGACCACCGTACCCTGCGGCAGGTTGCTGCGGACGGGGATGCGGTAGAACATCGCGTACTTCCTGTATTTGGCAATGACCTGGCGGATCGCGGCGACGCTTTTTCCGGAGAAGAAGCTGGCCCGCCGGATCGTCTTTTCCAGGTCCTCCACGTTCTCCCGCACCAGGTACAGGGTGAAGTTGATCCGGTTTTCCGCCATGACCCTGCCGGAACGGTCGACGATCAGTCCCCGTGGCGCGGGCAGATCGACCTTGCGCGTGATGTTGCGCATGGCCAGGCGCTGGTATTTTGCATTCTGCACGACCTGGATGCTCCAGAAGACCACGAAGAGCGAGGTGAAAAGTACGACCAGGAGGACGGTCGAAAGGAGCGCCGCGCGCTTGATGAACCCGGGGGTGAGCCTCCTCTTGCTAAGATACATCCAGCAGCGACTTCACTTTTTTCGAGCCCAGGATGACCGTGCCGGCCAGGGCGGTGGCCAGGGGCTGAACCATCAGCAGGCCGGTCGCGATCCGGTAACGGAAGATCAGCACCAGGAAAACATAGGCCACCAGGTTCGACAGGAACAGGGAGAGATGGATGAGCAGGAAAACGAACACGTTTTTCTTCAGGTCCAGGAAGCGCGCCAGCGAGTTCAACAGGAAGGCGGCCAGGGTGCGCGAAAAGGAAAAAACGCCGATGACGCCGCCGGAGAGATAATCGCCGGCGAAGCCGATGAGCGCGGCGCTGAGAATGGACGGCATGAAGCGCGAACGGATGGCGATGAAGAAAATGATCAGGTAGAGCAAGTCGATGGAGAAGCGCAGCGCCGGGTGGTAATGGGCAACGGCGAGCTGGCCAACGGCCAGCAGGATGAACAGGATGAAGCGGAAGCGGCTATTCATGAAGCAGGACCACCAGCTTCCGGATCGGCTTGTCCACGAAGAATGGCCGGACGGTGACCTCCTGGGTCAGGTAATCCTGGCGGATCGCCGTCACCCTGCCGATCGGAAGCAGGCTGGGGTAGATCAGGTCCGTTCCCGAGGTGACCACCCGGTCCCCCAGGCGCACCGGCTTGTTGGCCAGCAGGTACTCGAAGCGGCACTCGGGGCCATTGTCCCCCTTGAGCAGGCCCTCGAGCATGTTGGACTCGATGGCCGCCCCCGTGCCGCCGACGGGACTGGTGATCAGGCGCACCTGGGCGGTGAAGGCGGTCAGCGGCTTGGCGATGCGGCCGACCAGCTCGGCGTCGGCGTTGAGCACGACATCGTTCTCCACCAGGCCGGCGTGCCTCCCCTGGTCGATCACCAGCATGGCATAGGGGAAGTTGATGTCGACGGAGATTACCGTGGCCAGCAGGAAGCGGCTGAACTTGCCGCGGGCGGCTTTCAGATCCTGCAGGTCGCGCAGCTGCCGCTTCAAGGCGATGTTCTCCACGCGCAGGTCGACATGCTTCTTCTTCAACTGCTGGTATTTGCGGTAAATGCCGCGCTGAAAGACATAGCGCTGCAGTTCGTTGCCCACGAAACCCGTGGCCTTCTGGAAGGTGAGCTGCAGGGGCATGATCATGTTGGCCACGACCGTCTGCAGCAGCGACTGCTGGTTCTTGAGCATGATCTGCGACGAGATCAGGATCAGGTCGACGAAAAGGATCAGGACCAGGACGGCCGACTTTTTCTCCGTGCTGAGCCCGTGGGCCCCGGGATCAGATCGCATTGCCGATCTTTTCCAGCAGCGGCAGGTTTTCCAGGATTTTTCCCGCCCCCAGCACCACGGAGGAAAGGGGGTCGTCGGCGATGAAGATGGGCAGGGAGGTCTCCTCGCGCAGGCGTTTGTCCAGATTCTTGAGCAGGGCTCCGCCGCCGCAGAGGATGATGCCGCGATCGACGATGTCGGCCGCCAGCTCGGGCGGCGTCTTCTCCAGGGTGTTCTTGACAACCTCGATCAGCGGCTGCACCACGATCTCCAGCGCCTCGCGGATCTCGCTGTCGTTGACGTTGAGGGTCTTGGGGATGCCGTAGGTCAGATCCCGCCCCTTGATCTCCATCTCCAGGGGCTCATCGAGCGGATAGGCCGAGCCGATCCTGATCTTGATCTGCTCGGCGGTGCGCTCGCCGATCAGCAGGTTGTATTTCTTCTTGATGTACAGGATGATGGCCTCGTCCATCTCGTTGCTGGCGATGCGCACCGACTTGGCGATCACCACGCCGGAAAGAGAGATCACCGCCACATCGGTGGTGCCGCCGCCGATGTCGACGATCATGTTGCCCCCGGGCTCGGTGATGGGCAGGTCGGCGCCGATGGCGGCGGCCATGGCCTGCTCGATCAGGAAGACCTCGTTGGCCCGGGCGCGCAGGGCGGCATCGCGCACGGCCCTCCGCTCCACCTGGGTGATTTCGGAGGGGATGCCGATGACGATGCGCGGCTTGAGGAACTGGTTGCCGCTCCGCGTCTTCTTGATGAAATACTGCAGCATTTTCTCGGTGGTCTCGAAGTCGGCAATGACGCCGTCCTTCATCGGCCGGATGGCGCGGATATTGATCGGGGTCTTGCCCAGCATGTTCTTGGCCTCCATGCCGACGGCCTGGATGCGGCCGTTGCGGTCGTCGACGACCACGATGGATGGTTCGCTCAGGACGATGCCCCGGCCCTTGATGTATACCAGCGTATTGGCCGTGCCCAGATCGATCGCCAGGTCGGAGGAAAAGTAGTTGTACACGTTCGCGAACAGCCCCATGTCATGCTCCTTCGGTTGATACCGGCCACGCCTTGTCGTTATTCCTCAAAGATGGTCACCTGCTTCTTCAGGATCGCCTCCAGCCCGGAGGGCGCCAGGGCCCGGAAAACGATCTCCTTCACCCCGATGCTCTTGTAGGAGATGGTATGGATGAACCGCCCTTCGCCGTCCATCTTGACGGCTACGCCATCGACGAACAGCTGGGAATGCGGATCGGCGCTGCCCTTGATCAGCACCATCTCGCCGCTGACGGACAGGGAATCGACCTCAATGCGCGGCGGCTCGGGCTGCTGGCCTTTTTTCAGCAGCGAGCTGCTGATGGCGATCCGGCCCATGCGCGCGGGCACCGACTCGATGCGCCGCGTCGCGTCGAAGACGGCCACCTCCCAGTGCAGCTCGCTGAACTCGATGAAGGGCATGATGTCCAGCGTGACGGCGCTGTCACTGACCACCTTGGTCAGCAGCAGGTTGTCGCGCAATGCCGACGGGTAGAGTTTCAGGATGTAATCGCGCGCGCCCTGGACGCTCTTCCATTTGAACTGGATGATGGTGTCGTTGGGCTGGGTCAGGGCGATGGTCTCGGCCTCGGGCGAAATGAAGGGCGGCGGCGGGAACAAGGGGGCCGGGGCGCTCCGGCTGCCGTCGCGGCTGTTCACGTACTGCAGTTCATCCAGGTGAAACAGCCGGCCGTTCAGGTCGAAATCGAGCGGACCGGAATAGTTCCAGGCCTCGAGCGCCCCTGCGCCCAGCCGCATGCGGCCGGCGGCGGAAAGCGTGAAGATGTTGCCGCCTTTGAACAGGGAGATCTCCACCGGCCGGCCGGGGGCTTTCCTCTCCCAGTAGAATTCCCCCTTTTCCAGGGTCAGTTCCCGGGTCTGGGGGGTGAAGCGCAGCGCGCTCCCGGGCAGCGCCGTGAACAGGAAACCCTCGAAGAAGAATTCCCAGGCGGTCTGGGCGTCGGAATGCAGGCGGGCCTCGGAGACGAAGTTCAGGGTCCGGATGTCCACCGGGCGCGTCTCCTCGTCGTCGAGCCATAAATTGCCCTTTTCCGAGATGCCGATGACCTGGAAGCCGGTCACGCCCGAGCCGGGGTCGCGGGCGGAGGAGAGGGAGGGAACGTCGGGGCGGTTCAGCCAGAAAAACGCGGCCATGACGAAAAGGACCGCGGCGGCCAAGAAGAACACCCTGGACTTGCTCATGGACCCATGGTAGCAAAATCGCCCCGGAAAATCAATCATGACCGGCAAAGGCCGGAAAAACCGGTCAGCCGATGAAGCCGATTCCCATAAGGAACTTGAACACCAGCACCGCGATCACGAAGAGCGAGTAGAACAGCACGCGGTACTCCCGATTCTTCATGTACAGGGCGATATCGAAGTTGGCGTTCTTGATCTTCTTGATCCTGGGGAAAAAGAGATTGGCTTCCCTGGCCCACTCCTCGTAGCGCGCGCCGAAGCGCGCCTTCATCCTTTTCCTCTCGACGGCGATGAGGAAGGTGAAGAAGAAGACGTAATAGACGGCGCAGATCAGAGCGGTCAGCCAATGGTTGCTGGCGACGGCGATGCCGGCGCCGATGAGGAGATTGCCGAAATACAGGGGATTGCGGGTCAAAGAATAGGGGCCCTGGGTGGCCAGTTCCCGGTCCTTGTCGATGTAGCCGGACGACCAGCCGCGGAAGAACATGCCGAGCATCATCACGAAGAAGCCGATGACGATCGAGCGTACATCGGGCGTGGCCAGGACCATGACGACGATCAGGGAGATGATCCCGACCAGGGAGCGGTATTTGATCAGCGTTTCAGTCGCGTTGCGCATCGATGTTTCGAGCCGCCGCGAGGATCTCCTCGGCGGCAATGCCATGCAGGCAATTCATTGTATCACACCTGCGTCGATAACAGAAACTGCAGGCGAGACGGTGGAAAACGACCCGGCTGGCCGGATGGAGCGGCCCGTTGCGCTCGGGAGAGCTGGGCCCGAATACACCCAGCGCCGGGGTGCCCGTCATGCCGGCCAGATGCAGGGCCAGCGTGTCGCCGCTGATGACCAGCCGCGCCCGGGCGATGAAGCAGATCAGGTCGGCGAATTCCATGAAGGGGGCCAGGCGCGCGCCGCTCTGCCGGGCGACGGCCACGGCGGTTTCTTTTTCCCGGGCATTGCCCCACAGCATGACCGGGGTATGGCTTGGATCCAGTCCGCAGGCGACCTGGCGCCACTGCTCCGCGCTCAGGAGCTTGCTGGGCCAGGCGCCGCCGACATTGAGCACGGTCCAACCTTCCTTCAAACCCTCCTGCTGCAGCCAGGCATCCAGCTGCCGCGAGGGCCGCCATTCGCGGGACGGGTACTCCACCAGCGGCGCAGTGATGCCCAGGAGGGAGAGCAGGTGCAGGTTCTTGTGGATCACATGGCGTTCTTCGGGGAATGGGGAAGCCTGCCTGGAATAGAATAGCGCGGCCAGCGGCTCGCGGACATTGCCGCGCCCAAAGCCGACCCGCGTCCCGCCCAGCAGGAACGAGAGCAGGGAGGATTTGATCAGTCCCTGGAAGTCGAGCAGGATGTCGAAACGGCCGCGCCAGCGGCGGACGAAGCGCGCCAGGCCGGCGGCCTTGGCCAGCGGGCCGCGCCGGGCCTTGAGGTCGAGAACGATGACCTGGTCGATGCCCGGGATATTGGCCAGCAACGCCGCACCGGCGGGCTCGGCGATCCAGCTGATCCTCGCCGCGGGGCGCGCCCGGCGCAGCGCCTGGAATGCCGGCAGGGTATGAACGATGTCTCCCAGGGCTGACAGGCGGACGATGGCGATATGTTCCAATTTAGCCGTACAATTCCTTGATGCGCCGGATCACCAGCGAGGTGGAGCGGACCTTGCCGCCGCCGACGATCGCCAGCTGCCCGCCGTAGCCGAGAACGACGTCCCGCTCCGGGATGGATTCCAGGGTGTAGTCCGAACCCTTGCAGTGGAAATGGGGAGTGATGGCCCGCAGCACGCGTTCGACCGTCGGCTCGGAGAACAGGGTGACATGGTCCACGCAGGCCAGGGCGCAGAGGATGCGCACGCGACCCGACTCGTCGATGAGGGCGCGCGCGTCCCCCTTCAGTTCCTTCAGTGAGGAATCGGAGTTCAGGGCGACCACCAGGATATCGCCCAGAGCCTTGGCCTGCTGCAGGTAGCGCACATGGCCCACATGGATCAGGTCAAAGCCGCCGTTGGCCAGGACAACGGTCCGGCCCTGAGCTTTCTCCCGCGCCACGACCGCGGCCAGCTGGGGCAGAGTGAGGAATTTAACGCAGGGCATCCTGGAGTTCCCGGCGGCGGACCGGATAAGCCCCCTCGTGCATGACGACAATGCCGCCGGCGATGTTCGCCAGCCGCGCCGAATCCAGCAGCGAGGCGCCGCTGGCCAATCCCAGTGCCAGCACGGCCAGGACGGTATCGCCGGCGCCGGTGACATCGACGATCTGCGAGGTCCCGAAGATGCCCAGCTCGGCCGCCCTTTCGCCGCGGCCGAAGACCAGCATCCCCCGGTGCCCGCGCTTCAGCACGACCCCGCGCGCATCCAGCCGCTCCAGCAGTTCCTTCCCCGCGGCAGTGAAGTCGGCGTCGCGGAGAAACTTCCGGTCCGGGAAAAGGCTCTTGATCTCGGGCTCGTTGGGCGTGGCCAGGGTCACCCCGGGAAAATCCAGCAGGTTGCCGCGGGAATCGGCCACGCTCGGCAACGCCGGGAACTTCTTGCGCAGCTGCTGAAAAACAGCGGGAATGACGGCCTGGGCCAGGTAATCGGAGAGGACCAGCAGGTCGCTTTCCTCCAGCGCCGCGTGCAGAGCCTTGACCAGGCGCAGCCGCGCCCGTTCGCCGACCGGCCCGGGCGGCAGGGTGTCGATGCGCAGGATCTGCTGCTTCTTGGTATTGTCGCCGCCGGCCAGGATGCGGCTTTTCAGGGGTGTCGCAAAACCGTCGGCGGCCACCAGGTGGCCGGTGGCGACCCCCTGCTCGCGCAGCAGGCCCAGCAGGACCTCGCCCGAGGCGTCCTTGCCCACGAAGCCCACGGGCAGCGGCACGGCGCCCAGGGTGCGCAAGTTCATCACGACATTGCCGGCGCCGCCCAGGCGGTATTCGTTCTTCTCGAACTCGGTGACCAGCACCGGCGCCTCGCGCGACACGCGGCCGGCGGAGGTGAACACGTACTGGTCGAGAATCAGGTCGCCCCAGACGGCCACCTTCCTGTTCCGGAAGCGGGAAATGATGGATGACAGGGAGGTCTGCATTAAAAAATAGTAGCAAATCGCCGGCGGGGAGTCAAGAAAAAATGCCGGGACGCGGAATCGAACCACGGACGCGCAGATTTTCAGTCTACCGCTCTACCTGCTGAGCTATCCCGGCATTGTTGCTGATGATAGCGTAAAATCAAGGATTAGTCAAGCGACCGAGTGGCGACGCCGGGCAGGAACGGGAAATCCCCGATTGACTTTTAAAAAACCTTGTGATAGTGATTTTTTCTGATGGGCAAGATACTAGGGATCGACCTCGGCACCACCAAATCGGCCATCGCCTACCTCGAAGGCACCACTCCGGAAATCATCCTCACCCCCGAAGGGCACCGGCTGCTGCCCTCGATCGTCGCCTTCACCTCCACCGGCGAGCGGCTGGTCGGCCAGCCGGCCAAGAGCCAGATGATCACCAACCCGCTCAACACCATCTCGTCGGTCAAGACGCTGATGGGCAAAAAATACTCGGAAGTCGAGCCCTACCTGAACGAATTCCCCTTCCATATCATCCGCCACGGCGATGACCTGCTGCGCATCGAGATCAACAACAAGGTCTTTTCTCCCGAAGAGGTCTCGGCCATGATCCTGCTCAAGCTCAAGGACGCGGCCGACCGCTACCTGAACGATCCCATCGACAGCGTGATCATCACCGTCCCCGCCTATTTCAACGATTCGCAGCGCCAGGCCACCAAGGACGCCGGCAGCATCGCCGGCCTCAATGTCAAGCGCATCATCAACGAGCCCACGGCGGCATCGCTGGCCTATTCCATCGACCTGAAAAAAAAGGCCAAGATCATTGTCTACGACTTCGGCGGCGGCACGATCGACATCTCGGTGCTCGACGTGCAGAACGGCATCATCAAGGTCCTGGCCACGGCCGGCAATACCCACCTGGGCGGCAACAACTTCGACATCGCCCTGACCCAGAAGCTGACCCGCGAGTTCGCCAACGAGCACCGCATCGACCTGTCGCGCGACAAGGCGGCGCTGCAGCGCATCCGCGAAGCTGCGGAGAACGCCAAGATCGAGCTGTCGGCCGTCGAGGAATGCGAGATCAACCTGCCGTTCATCGCCGAGTCCGAGGACGGCCCGGTGCACCTGATCAAGTACCTGCGCCGCAGCGAGTTCGAGAACCTGGTCAAGAAGGATGTCGAATCGACCCTGGAGATCTGCGCCCGGGCCCTGCAGAATGCCAGCCTGCACATCGACGACATCGACGAGTTCCTGCTGGTCGGCGGTTCGACGCGCATTCCCTTCGTCCAGCAGAAGGTCAAGGAATTCTTCAAGCGCGAGCCCAACCGCAAGGTCAACCCCGACGAGATCGTGGCCATGGGCGCCGCGGCCCAGGGCTCCATCATCAAGGGCGACAGCAAGGACATCCTGCTGCTCGACGTCACGCCGCTGGCCCTGGGCGTCAAGACCTTCGGCGGCGCCTTCACCCGCATCATCAACGCCAATACCACCATCCCCACCAGCCGCAGCCTGGTCTTCTCCACCGCCGAGGACAACCAGTCCGAGGTCGACATCGAGATCTACCAGGGCGAGCGCGAGATCGCCGAGGAAAACAAGCTGCTGGGCAAATTCACCCTGCTGGACATCAAGCGCGCGCCGCGCGGAGTCCCGCGCATCGAGGTCACGTTCAGCATCAACATCAACGGCATCATGAACGTCATGGCCATGGATCTCTCCACCAAGAACAAGAAAGAGGTCCTGATCTCCCAGTCCGGCCTGCTGAGCAAGGAAGAGGTGGAGAAGCTTCGCGAGGAAGCCAAGAAGCTATCGGAGATCGACCTGAAGAAACGCGAGCGCATCCACAAGAAGAACAAGGTCATCAACCAGATCTATTCGCTCAACCAACTGAGCCGGGGCAGCCACCTGCCCCAGGAGATGAAGGCCGAGATCGCCGCCATGGTCCGCGAAGCCGAGAGGGAGGTCGAAAAGGAGGACCTGCCCAGCCTGGACGCTTTGGAAGCCAAGATGAACGAACTCTGGAAGAAGGCCAGCGCCATGACCGACGGCGTCGAGCAGCCCCCGTCCCGGATCGAAACCGCCGCCCCTCCCGCAACGGCCGGCGCCGGGCCCGAGCAGGGGAAAAAGGAAGACACCAAGCCTCTGAAGATCAGCTTCTGACCGCCGGCTTCGCCCGCGCGCCGTGATTTTTCCCCCGTGGCGGTTTTATGCTATAATCCGGCCTGGCAGCGGCATTCATCAGGAGCGCTTTTATGGAAAGATTTTACCTGACCACACCGATCTACTACGTGAACGATGTCCCGCACATCGGCCATGCCTACACGACCATCCTGGCCGATGTCATCAAGCGCTACAAGCAGCTGCGGGGCTTCCGCGTCCACTTCCTGACCGGCACCGACGAGCATGGCCAGAAGATCGAGCGCAGCGCCGCCAGGCAGGGGTTGACCCCCAGGCAGCTTTCCGACGCCATGGTGGAGCACTTCCAGAAACTGTGGGCCACCCTGCACATCGAGTACGACGCATTCATCCGCACCACCGACGATGTCCATGTCCGGGGCGTGCAGAAGTTCTTCTCCCGCGTGATGGAGCAGGGCGACATCTACCTCGGCGACTACTCGGGGCATTACTGCATTTCCTGCGAGAACTTCATCCCCGACAGCGTCGAGGAGACGCCCGAGGGCAAGCGCACCTGCCCCGACTGCGGCCGCTCCACCGACAACCGGGTGGGCGAAAAATGCTATTTTTTCCGCCTCTCGGCCTACGGTGACAAGCTGCTCAAATTCTACGAGGAAAACCCGGAGTTCGTCACCCCGCGCTCGCGCATGAACGAGGTGGTATCGTTCGTCAAGATGGGACTGCGTGACCTGAGTGTCACCCGCTCCACCGTCAAGTGGGGAGTGCCGGTGCCGGGAGATCCCGGGCAAACCGTCTATGTCTGGTTCGACGCTTTGTCCAACTACATCACCGCCATCGACTACCTGAACGAGGGAGCGCGCTTCCGCGATTTCTGGCCCGCCGACCTGCACATCATGGCCAAGGATATCCTGAAATACCATGCCGTTTACTGGCCCGCATTCCTGATGGCCGCCGGCCTGCCCCTGCCCAGGAAGGAGCTGATCCACGGCTGGTGGCTCAAGGACGAGAAGAAGATGTCCAAATCAAGCGGCAATGTCCTCGATCCCCATATCCTGCTCAGGCACTTCAGTCCCGACGCCATCCGCTACTTCCTGATGCGCGAGGCCTCCATCGGCGCCGACGGCAACTTTTCCCATGAAGGCTTCATCAGCCGCGTCAACACCGACCTGACCAACGACTGGGCCAACCTGGTGTCGCGTACCACCGGCATGGTCGAAAAGTACTTCGCCAACTCGTTCCAGGGCGGCGGGCTCTACACCGACCAGGAAAAGGAGATCGCGGCCGGTTACCTGAGCCTGGAAAAAGCGGTCCTGGAGCTCTTTGACCAGTACCAGTTCAACCGCGGCCTGGAGATGATCTTCGAATACGTGAACCGCTTGAACCGCTACATCGTCGGGACCCAGCCGTGGAACCTGGCCAAGGAAGAGGCGAACCGGCCGCGCCTGGCCGGCGTGCTGAAGACCCTGTGCCGGGCGATCTTGAGCGTCAACACCCTGCTCTCCCCCATCCTGACCGAAACGTCCGCCAAGGTGCGCTGCATCTTCGATTCAGCGGATCCGGGTCTCGGCTGGAAGGAACTCCCCGAGGAGTTCCGCATCGGCCAGGGGACGCAGCTCTTCCCGCGCGTCGACAGCAAGGCGTTTTTTGCCGAAGCCGAGGCCTTTCCCCAGGGGGACGCCGCGGCCACTTCAGCCAAAGGAGCAACCATGCAGGAAACAAAGACCCCGGATGCCAACGTTCCACCCCTGGCGGCCGCCGCCGCGCCGTCGGCAGAAAGCAATGCGCCCCCGCAGGCGGGAGCGGCAATCGTTGCCGATGGGCTGATCGAGATCACCGACTTCAGGAAAGTGCAGATGGTCGTGGCCAAGGTGCTGGCCGCCGAGAAGGTGGAGAAGGCCGACAAGCTGCTGAAGCTGCAGGTCGACACCGGTTCGGACACCCGCACCCTGGTCGCCGGCATCGCCCTCCACTACAAGCCCGAGGAGCTGCTGGGCCGCAGGATCATCATCGTCAAGAACCTCAAGCCGGCCAAGCTGCGCGGCATCCTCTCGGAAGGGATGATCCTGGCCGCCTCCGACGCCGATAACCGCCCATTCATCCCCATCCTGCCCGAAGAGACCCCCATCGGAGCGGTTTTGAAGTAGAAGAGGTAGATGGGTAGAGGGGGGAACGGCACCGGCAACGAACTCTTTTCTTAACCCTTTAACTCTTCGACACTTCAACCCTTCAACTTATCCGTGGCAGCAGAACTGGCAGCGGACTCATTGCCTTCCGCAGCCAGCGGCGCTACAATCATGCCATGAAAAGACTCCTGTTCCTTTCGCTCGCCGCCGTGGCCCTTCTGGCCCAAGCCCAGGAGATCCGCCCGGTGCGCGACGACATCGGCTTCTGCTGGCAGCATGCGCAGCTGGCGCGGCTCATGTCGCTGCTGGACGCGGACCCGCGACCTCTGCCTGCTTCCTCCGGCATCGTCGCCGCCATTTCTCCCCACGACGACTTTCTCTACGCCGGCAGGGTGTATTATCCCCTCTTCAGACGCCTGCTCACGAAAGAGGCGGTGATCTTCGGCGTTACCCACGGCATGGTGCGCAAGGAGATCGGCGACCCGCAAGGGATCCTGATCCTCGACGACTTCCCCGCCTGGGCCGGGCTGGGAGCCCCCGTCGCCATCTCGCCGCTGCGTGAAAGGCTCAAGCTGGGGCTGGCCAAGGGCGATTTCATCGTCAGCAACAATGCCCATTCCCTGGAGCATTCGATCGAGGCCTTGCTGCCATGGCTGCAATTCGCCAACCCCGGCATCCGCATCACGCCGATCATGGTTACGGCCATGCCCTACGCGAGAATGGAGGAGTTGTCCGGGAGGCTGGCCGCGGTTTTGGCGGCATATATCGAGGAGAACCGACTCCAGCCGGGCCGGGACATCGTTTTTCTCATTTCGGCCGATGCCAATCATTACGGCCGTGATTTCGATAACACCCCCTACGGCGAGGACGAACAGGCCCATGCCCGGGGAACCCGCGAGGACCGGCGCATCGCCGCCGGGCTCGTCGAAGGGACGCTGAGCGACGAAAAGATCGGGAAACTGACGCGCGAGCTCTGGGGCACCACCCACCTCGATCCCGGGAACGCCTACTGGTGCGGCAAATACGACATCCCCTTCGGACTGCTGGCCACCCTCAAGACCGTGCGGGATACGGCCGGGCGCGGCCTGCGGGGAGAGTTGCTCGGCTATTCCGACACCTACAGCGAAGGGGTCCTGCCCCTGCGCCGCCCGGGATTCGGCATCACCGCCCCATTTTCGCCGAAACACTGGGTGGGATTCTTTTCGGCCGCATTCTGGCTGCAATGACCGCCGGAATGAACTTTTTGCCCGCTTTTTCGTTGAATAGGGCAGGAGCACAGCCATGAACCAAGCACGCACTTTTTTCGGGCTTCTGATCATGATTTTCATCGCCGTCCCGGTCCTCGTCGGCATCATCTGGGCCGTGGGCATCACCCAGGCCTTCGTCTCGGAGAAGACCTTCACCGAGCTGCCCGGCGAGATCATCGCCGAGGTCCCCGAGCTGCTGGACGGCATGATGCTGGCGGCACGCGATGAGGATTCCGACATGGATTACGACACCCGGGCCTGGTTGAACGCCGTGGCCGCCTCCGGGACCACCCCGAAGCAGCTGCTGCGGGAGACGGGGCTCGATGACTGGCTGGAGAAGGAATTGAGCGGATCGCTCGCCTCGCTGGGCAGGATCATGAACGGCAAGAGCGCCGAGCGCTCCGTCTGGCTTGAAATGAAGCCGCTGAAAGCGGCGTTCAGCCATCCGGCCATGGAAAGCTGGCTCGCCCGCGTGCTGGAAAACCTGCCCCCTTGTTCCGCGGGTGAATCGGAGGCCTGGGCGCGGGCCCTGGCCGACGAAAGCAGTTTCGGCTCGCTCCCGCCCTGCCGGCCGGGGGAGGTCCAGGCGGGCACCGTGGCCGCGTTCATCCGCGACCGCGCCGGCCGCGAGATCCCCGACCGGGTCAACATCATGGAAAACGCCCGCTTCCCGCGCGAAAACTTCAACATCGCCCGGACAATCGACTCGTTCGCCTACCTGCTCTTCCTGATCCCGGCCCTGTTCATCCTCCTGGGCGCGCTGGTCGGCGCGCGCAGCAAGTCCCATTTCTTCCGCTGGAGCGGCGCCGCGACCATGGCCGGCGGCGGGCTGGTCCTGGCCCTCTCCTCGCTGGCCAGGGATGCCCTTCCCTGGGCCATGCGCGTCGGGCCGCTGGACTACCGCTACTCCTCGCACTGGGTCCACTGGCACGAGGCCTTCGCCGACCATGCCGGCAGCCTGGCCCAGTTGGTCACCCGCCATTTCATGTCGCCGGTGATCGCCGTCGCCGGCGGCGTTTGCATCGTCGGGCTGCTGCTTTTCGCCTTTTCCTTCACCTTTGCCCGCGATCGCGCAGCCTGATCTTCGCCGCGCCCCTGTTCCCGGTGCGAAGGCCGGCGGCCCGGGTTGAATTTTTTTTTGGATCCACTATAATACCGTCATGAAACCCATGCGCTTCTGCGCCATCATCCTGCTGGCGGCGTTGCCTTTGGCTGCGCTCCTCCAAGGGGATGCCGCGGCAGAACTGACGGCGATCCCCCAAGGGGACGCTGCAGCTCAGCTGACAGCGATCAGCATTTCGCCGCAGCCCTACGGCGTCAACGTGCATTTGGCGCAGGACACCGTTCTGGCCAAGGCCAAGGCCGCCGGCATCGAATGGATCCGCATCGACGTCGATTGGAGCGTCATCGAAGCCAGCAAGGGAAGGTTCAGCTATGGCGAGGTCGACCGGGTAGTCAACTACGCCGCCGCCAAAGGGCTCTCCGTCTATGCCTCCATCGGCAGCACCCCCGGCTGGGCCAACGGCAAGAAGGGCAAGACCTACCCGGCCGGCAACGTGAACGACTGGAAAAGTTTCGTCACGCGCACCGTCACCCGCTACAAGAGCAAGGTCAAGTACTGGGGAATCTGGAACGAGCCCAACCTGAAACTGTTCTTCGCCCTGGGCAAGGACAAGTTCGTCCAGCAGGTGTTTCTTCCCGGCATCCAGGCCATCCGCGCCGCCGACCCGGCCGCGTTCATCGTCGGTCCCGAACTGAGCCACAAGACCGAGACCGGGTCGGAATGGTACTTCTGGCTCAAGTACATCCTGGACAACGTAGGCGGCCACCTGGACGTCATCTCCCACCACATCTACGAGGACCTCGGCGTGTATTACATGTACGAGCTGCTGGAGGAGGGGGACAAGTTCATCCCGGCGGTGAAGAAGATCATCGAGGACTCGGGACAGGGCGGCAAGCCGTTCTGGATCACCGAGACCGGCTGGCAGACGCACAAGTACTCGGAGACCATGCAGGCCAACCGCTACCTGGAGATGCTGCACACCCGCGCCCGCAAGAATTACCCGCACAAGATCTTTTTCTATGAGATCATCGACGATTCCCGCCCCGGCGTCGATCCTTTCGGCATCCTGCGCAGCAACCTCGAAGCCAAGCCGGCCTACAACACCTACCGCGATTACATCGCCGGCCTGCTTCCCGATCCCGGCAATCCCGACGACGAAAAGATCAACAAGAAGTGCTACGCCGAGCAGACCGCGGGCAACGGCGCCCCAACGAAGCAGAATCCGGCCCTGCGCTCCTTGTACCAGGCCCGGGATTTCCTGCGCGGTTACTCCGCTACCGCCAGCGCCTCCGTCGACCTTTATTACAGCTGGAACGAGGATTTCCTGGCCATCGCCCTGGCCGATTCCCGCGTCTGTCGCCTGGGGCGGCAGTTGCTGGAACAGGCGCAGAGGTTTCTGGACGGCGGCGACTGGCGCGTATTGGACCAGCCCCTGCCCGGCGAACTGCACCGCCTCGCCGCGTCGCTGGCGGCGATCATCCAGAGCGAATACCCCGATTCACCGCTGGCCCCGCTGGCCCGCTGGGCTCAGAGGAACATGGAATTGATCGGACGCTCGCCGCTGCGCGACTTGCTGGAATTCTACCTGAAAGAGGAGATCCGGGCCTTGCGGACCTGCCGCTGAATGCGTTTTTTTGCCGACCTGCACATTCATTCACGCTACTCTCGCGGCACGTCGCCGGCGCTGGAGCCTGCCGAACTGGCCCGTTGGGCCGCGATCAAGGGCCTTAGCGTGGTCGGCAGCGGCGATTTCACCCACCCCCTCTGGTTCCAACGCCTGAAAGACTGCCTGCATGAGACCGCACCCGGTTTGTATGCGCTGGCAAAAAGCGCGCCGGCGGCCTGTTTCATTTTGAGCGCGGAGATTTCCCTGATCTACAAGCAGGGAGGACGCGGGCGCAAGGTGCACCTTGTGCTGCTGGCCCCATCCCTGGCGGCCGTGAATAAGATCAATACCGCCCTGGGCCGGCGCTACAACCTGCGTTCCGACGGCCGCCCCATCCTGGGAGCCTCGGCCCGCGACATCAGCGCCGAGATCCTGGACATCGAGGAACGGGCACTGATCATCCCCGCCCATATCTGGACGCCCTGGTTCTCGCTGCTGGGATCACGGTCCGGATTCGACAGCCTGGAAGAGTGCTTCGGCGACATCTCCCCCTTCATCCACGCGGTGGAAACCGGGTTGTCGGCCGATCCGCCCATGCTGGCCAGGGTCCCGTCGCTTCGGCGCTACACGATGCTGTCCAATTCCGACGCCCACTCGGCCCAGAACCTGGGGCGCGAGGCCAGCGAGTTCGATTGCCCCCTGACCTACGAGGGCATCGCCGGGGCCATCCGCGCGAACGCCCTTGTGCGCACCATCGAATTCTTCCCCGAACAGGGCAAGTATCACCACGACGGCCATCGCGCCTGCGGAGTTTCCCTGACACCCGATGAGAGCCGCCGCCTCGGCAACGCCTGCCCGGTCTGCGGCAAGCCCCTCACCCTGGGCGTGCTGCACCGCGTCGAGGACCTGGCCCGGCGCCAGGCCGGGAAGCCGCCACCGTTCAGCTACCAGGTCCCGTTGAGACAGATCCTGGCCCAGATCCTGAACTGCGGCGAGAACGCCAGGAAGGTCGGCCTGGCGTACGATTCGCTGATCGGCCGCCTGGGGCCCGAGTTCCAGATCCTGCAGAACGTCGCCGTCGCCGAAATCTCCCGGATCGACGAGCGGCTGGCCCTGGCCATCCTGGCCATGCGCGAGAACCGCGTGCGCCGCGTCCCGGGCTACGACGGGGTTTATGGCAAGGTCGTCATGGAAACGGCAAGCGGCGAAGTGATTGACTTTTGAAAAAAAGTATATTATTGTTTTTTTTAAACTAAATTCCCGGGAGGAAAAATGAAACAAAGAGCAATTGCCCTACGGTTCGTCGTGTCGGTTGCCTTGATCGTTCTCTGCGGCGTCTCCTTGCCCGCCAATGGATTGAATCTCAACGGCTCCGGCTCGCGCGCGATGGGCATGGGCGGAGCCGTGATCGCCTGGACCAACGATGTCAGCCTTTTCTACTTCAACCCGGCCGGCGCGGCCAATGCCGAGGGCACCTGGATCTCCCTGTTCGAGACCAACCTGCTCCCCAGCGGCACCTACGCGCTCGCCCCGTACGGCATTGATGCCAAGACCCAGAGCAAGCTTTATCCGGCCGGCGCGCTGGGCTTCGTCAAGCCGCTGTCGGACAAGCTGACCATCGGCCTCGGCATCTACACCCCCTCGGGCACCGGCGCCACCTGGGACGGCGAGCAGCTGAAACTCCTCTCCAACAACATGGCTTATGAATGGGAGAGTTTCCTTGGCGTGGTCACCGTTGCCCCGCTCGTGGCCTACAAGATCAGCGAGCAGGTGGCGGTCGGCGCCACGCTCAACCTGAACATCGGCATGATGGATATCAAGCGCCCCGGCGTCGGCCAGTACGAGGAGAGCCTGACCGGCATGGGCGTGGGCGCCACGATCGGCATGCAGTTCACCCCCAGCGACAAGCTGGCCTTCGGACTCAGCTACAAGCTCCCGGTCAACGTCACCCTCAAGGGCGATGCCAAGATGGGCTTCGCCAACCTGCTCGGCGTCGGCGTCGAGAGCGAGATCACGCGCAAGACCACGCTGCCGATGTGGCTGGGCGCCGGCGTCAGCTTCAAGCCCATGGACAAGCTGCGGCTGGCCTTCGACATCAACTGGACCAACTGGAAGAAGCTGGACGAGATCCCGGTCGAGTTTTCCGACGCTGCCTGGACCCTGCTCATGGCCCATCCGATCTACAAGGCCGCCTTCAACCAGGCCATCGAGCTGGACTGGAAGGACTGCCTGCAGTTCCGCATCGGCGCCGAATACATGCTCAACAAGGAGTGGGCGGTGCGCCTGGGCTACATGAGAGACCCGTCGCCCGCGCCGCTGGAGACGATGAACATCCTGCTGCCGCAGATCCCCTACAACATGTTCACCGTCGGCGCCGGCTACTCGGGCGCCAAGCTCAGCGTCAACGCCGCGCTGGAGATCCTGCGCGGGGCGAAGCAGACCGTGCCCCTGTCGGCGGCCGCCAAGATGCCGGGCGAGCACAACATGAACATCTTCGTGCCCAGCATCACCATCGCCTATCGCTTCAACTGACCTTACTTCCGTTCCGGCATGGCGGAGGCGCCGGATGGCGCCTCCGCCGTTTTTTGCCCCGTCAAGCTGAATTTCCCGCCGTTGCGCGGCCGTATTGAAAAACCGGCCGAAAAATAGTAAAATGGTATCTCAATCAAACTGACTGCCATCTAGGAGAGCCAACATGACAGACGAGAAGAAAAAGAGCAAGGAGCGCCCTGCCGGGGCTTCCGCAGCCAAGAAACAGCCGGCCGGCGCCGCTGCAGATAAGCAGACCCAGGAGGCGCGAAGCGAGGTCCCGGTGATCCGGCCCGGCGACGAGCTGAAAGTGTTCTACCGCGTCATCGAGGCCGGCAAGGAAAGGATACAGATCTACGAGGGCACCGTGATCGCCATCAAGAATTCGGGGATCTCCAAGACCATCACCGTGCGCAAGACCTCCTTCGGCATCGCCGTGGAAAGGATCTTCCCCCTCCATTCCAAGCTGGTGCAGAAGATCGAAGTCAAGAAGCACACCCGCGTCAGACGGGCCAAACTCTTCTACCTGAGAAAACTCAAAGGAAAAGCCTCGCGCCTGAAAGAACTCAGGTAATGGCCGATTTCTCCATCGAATCGGCCTTATTGCATGACCAGCGCCGCTGGATATGCGGCCTGGATGAAGTCGGGCGGGGTTGCCTGTTCGGCCCCGTGGTCGCCGGGGCGGTCATTCTCGATCCGGCGGATCTCAATCCCGAGTACGACGACTCGAAAAAGCTCCCGCCGGCGCGACGCCGGCTCCTGGCACGAGACATCTACAGAAGGGCCAGGGGGTATTCCATCGGTTGGTGCTGGAACGACGAGATCGATGACTGCAATATCCTCGAGGCGAGCAAGCGCGCCATGCTGCAGGCGTTCCGCCGCCTGCAGCTTGCCCCCGATTACGCGCTGGTCGACGCCATCGACCCCGGCTTTCTTCCGGTCGCCGGACGGGCCGTGATCCGGGGCGACGAAAAGAGCCTCTCCATCGCCGCGGCCTCGATCATCGCCAAGGTGTTCCGCGACCGCCTGCTGGAGGAGATTTCCCCGTTTTTCCCCGAGTTTGACTTGGCAAGGAATAAGGGCTATCCTACACCCGGGCACAAAAATGTGTTATCATGGCAGGGGGAAACTATTTTTCACAGGAAGAGTTTCAAGCTGAAACATGGCTGTTGAAAACCGACTGAAGATCCTGCAGCTGGCCGACAAGTTGTTCAAGCAGGGAAAGATCGAGGCGGCGATCAAGGAATACCACAAGATCATCGAGGTGAAGCCCGACGACCTGGAAGTGCGCCGCATCATCGGCGACCTGTACATCAAGCTCAACAAGCTGCCCGAAGCCTTCAAGCAGTTCGAATGGATATCGGACTTCTATCTGAAGGAAGGCTTCTTCACCAAGGCCATCGCCATGTACAAGCGCATCACCCGCCTCGATCCCCAGAACGAATCGGTCTCCTTCAAGCTGGCCGACCTTTATTCCAAGCAGGGGCTGACCATCGAGGCCAAGCAGATCTACCTGGAACTGGCCGAGGAATACAAGCGCCAGAACAACCAGAAGAAGGCGCTGGGCATCTACAAGAAGATCCTGGAACTGGACCGCGGCAACATCAAGATGCGCACCCTGCTGGCGGACAACTACCTGCGCGAGGGAATGAAGGAGGAAGCGGTCGCCGAGTATCTCACGGCCAGTGATTTCCTGATCAAGAAGAAAGAATTCCCTCAGGCCGAGGAACTGCTGATGCAGACCTACGGCAAGGTCAAGCATCTGAAGATCTTCGAGAAGCTGATCTCCTGCTACATCTCCCAGGGCAACAGCAGCAAGGCCATCCAGATGCTGCGCAATCTCGGCGACGAGATCTTCAAGCATCTGAATCTGCTGAAGATCCTGGGCGAGCTGTACTTCAAGAACAACCTCATTGAGGACGCCGAACAGATTTACAGGCGCATCGCCGAGATCGACTCCAACGAAACCGAAGTGATCATGAGGCTCGGCAAGGTCTACCTGCAGCGGGAGGAGATCGACAAGGCCTACCAGCTGTTCCTGCCGACGATCGATCGCTTCATCGAGAAGGAGAAATTCGACGAGGCCAACTCGCTGCTGCGCTTCATCATCACCTCCAACAATACCTACCTGCCGGCCCTGAACAAGCTGGCGGCGATATTCAAGGCGACCAAGAAAACCAGCAGCCTGATCGCCCTGTACGAATCCCTGCTGCCGGTCTACGAGCAGCGCGACATGAAGACGGAGCTGATCGCCGTGCTGAACGAGCTGATCGAGCTGTCGGACACTCCCTTCGCCTACCAGGAGCAATTGGGCCGGCTGACCGGCGAGCACACGGCCGAGGAGGAGGAGAACAAGCAGGAGCGGGAGTTCATCGTCTTCCAGCTGAACAACGCCGACCAGGCCCTCAAGAGCAACAATTTCAAGAAGGCGGCCGAACTGCTCAAGACCGCCCAGAACGCCTTCCCCAACAACATCGAGATCCGCACCAAGCTGTTCGACGTCTACCAGATGAGCAACGACATCGAGGCCCTGCTCAACGAGGGCATCGAGCTGCTGAAGATCTACAAGCAGGAGAACCGGGACGAGGACCATAAGCAGCTGTTCGACAAGCTGACCCGACTCAAGCCCAACGACGAGCGGCTGCTGGACCTGAGCGGCCACGAGCGGACCAACATCGAGATCGACTTCGACCATGCCGAAATGATCGAGCAGATCCACGAGCTGCAGCAGCCCGGGATGGGCGAAATGGAGCTGGATGGATTCCACGGCGGCGAGGAGGACATCTTCCTGCTCAAGGGCGAGGACAGCCTGCAGCAGAAGACCGAGTCCGAGAGCAAGAAGGGGCTGTCGTCGCATCTGGCCGAGCTGGATTTCTACATCAGCGAGGGGTATTTCAGCAACGCCGAGAGGGCCTTGGAGCGGCTGCGCCAGGAGTACCCGGAAAGCCGGGAGATCCAATCCCGGCTGGACCGCGTCCGGAAAGCCAAAGAGACGCGGCCCGACAAGACCGACTCCATTCGCGTCCAGCCCGGCGAGACCGAGAAGATCGAGATCCAGTCCTCGATCGCCCAGGAAAGCGACACCCTGCAGAAATTCGAGGATTCCAAGGTGGAAATCCGGCTCGACGGCCTGCTGAACCAGTCCGGCGAGAAGATCGTCGCCAACGACTTCGCCGAAATCGACAGCATCCAGTTCGAGATCGAAATGGAGGAATCCGAAAGCAAGGAATCCGTGCCGTTCATCGAGATCGAGCAGGAACAGATCATCCAGACGCCGGCCGCGAACCCGAAAAACGCCCCGCCCGACCCCAACTTCCTCGGATCCAGCGCCGACTTCCTGGATATCGACAACATCTTCAACAGCGACGAAGCCCCGGCCGCGAGCGAATCACCGTTCCACGACATCGACGAGAGCGACCTGGCCGAGAGCGAGGTGGACATCCTCAAGGGCGAGAGCCTTTTCCTCGAAGAAGAGGACCTTTTCGAGACGGAAAAGCTGGTCTCCTTCGAGCTCGGCGCCATCAAGTACTGGATCGACGAGCTCCAGAAGCAGCGCACCTCGACCATTGAAAAGAACATGATGGAGATCTTCAAGGAATTCAAGAAGGGCGTCGACGAGAAGATCGGCCAGGAAGATTACGACACGCGCTACAACCTGGGCATCGCCTACAAGGAAATGGGGCTGATCGAGGAGGCCATCCACGAGTTCCTGATCTCCTCCAAGCACCCGCTGAAATTTTTCGACTCGGCTGGCCTGCTGGGCCTATGCTTCCGCGAAAAGGGGATGATGGACGAATCGATCGGCTGGTTCGAAAAGGCCCTGGCCACGTCCGACCGCAAGGACGACGAGTACAACGCCGTCAAGTACGAAATGGTCCAGACCGCCAAGTTGAAGGAAGACTACCTCTACGCCAAGAAACTGGCCTTCGAGATCCTGAAGAAAGATCCAAATTACCGGGACATCAAGGCGGTTTTCCAGGAATTGCAGAACAAATAGGCCTGCCGGCCTGAACCGTTTTCAACAGGGTTTTTCGGGGGTCCCCCTGATCGCCTGACTGGGAATATCACATTTTTCACTATTGATTCGCCAAGCCATCATCATTATATTCCAAGCTTGAATTGACTTTTTCGCAGTGCCCGCCTTTGGCCAAGGAGTCAAGCTTTGCCGCAGCGCTTCACCGTCAAGGACCGCCAGGCGTTCGATCTCTGGCAGAAAGAAGAACTCGCTCTCGTCACCGTTCCCAGCACCCCCGAAAACCTGGAGCGCGTCCACACCATTTTCGGCTTCCAATCCAACCTGCTGCAGAACATCGTGGCGTTCACTCCCGGCACTTTCCAGACCAGCGTTCTGACGCAGCCATTCATCCCCTGCGCCCCCGAGGCCCTGTCCCGGTTGCCGCCGCCGGCGGTCTGCGCCGCCCGGAGACGCGCCCTGGCCCTTCTCCATGCCGCCAGGGAATACCGCCTGGATTTCATCGATTTTTCCCGCTGTCAGGTCCTGCCCACGGGTGGGCTGCGTTTTGCATGGCGGCTTGAGCCGCAAGCCCCGCCGTCTTCCGCCTCCGTCGATGCGCTCTTCCACGGCAACCACCAGGAGGCGGCGACGGAATTCGGCGCTGCCCCGCCGCAGGGAGCGGACTTCCTGTGCCGCCGCGAGGACTTCGCCTGCCATCGGCTCCTGGCGCGCTCGCCGCGCGACCCGGGTGCCGGCGCCAACGCCCGGATCCGGATCCATACCAAGTTTCCCTGGCAGGAAGCGGTTGCCCGCGACAACCTGTTCCACAACCTGAATGACGCCGAGACCCTGCTGCTGAACGTCGACTTGGAGGACACGACCCTGGGCCGGAGGCTGGCGGCGCTCTGCGCCCTCGAAGATGCCGCCGCGGAGAACCCGGCCGCGCTGATCCGCGAATTCCGCTTGTTCTTGAAGAAATCGGTCTTCCGCGAATCGGTCCTCATCGTCCGCAACCTGGCGCGCAGGGAGGACGACCGCCTGCTGCGCTTCCTGTTCGCTGCGGAGGATATCCCCGGACTGACGGTCGTCCTCTTCGGCGATGCCACGCCCTGCGGGTGCGACCTGGAGTTCAACGAGGATCCGCAGAACCTGATGGCCGGGCGATCCCTGCCGCACCCCCCGCAGGCGCGGCCTCCCGAGCCGGACGAAACCGAGAGGCGGCTCCTGGCCAGCATCGCCGCCGATCGCCCGGCCGAACTGGAAAGCTGCCTCCTCGAGCTGGCCCGGCGATGCCCCGGATGGGGGATTTCCGACCCCGCCGCCGAAGTGCTCTGCCGCCACTTGGAACAGGCGGCTCCCGCTGGCCAGGCCCTTGCCTGCGCGGTCGATGTCCTGATCCGGGGCAATTGCCTGGAACTGGCCGACAGGGTCCTGGCCACGGTCAAGGGGCAGGCACCGCCCTGGGCCCGCCTGAAGCAGGCCCATCTGGCCATGCGCCGCCGGCAATACGGGGAACTGGGAAAGCTGCTGGCCGGGATGACGCGGCCGGGCGCAAACGGCCGCGACGAGTGGCTGTACCTGAACTTCATCTACCACGAGAAGCTGTCCCGGAAGGATCGGGCCGACGAATATGCCGAAAAGATCCGCTCCCCCTATTACCGCAACCTGTCGCTCATCCAGCTGAGCGACCGCAGCATCTACAACCGCGAGTTTGTCAGGGCCAGGACCCAGCTGGCCGGCGTCCTGGATTATTTCTCAGCCGGGCGCGGCACGCGCGAGGAGATCGCGGCCCGCAGCCAGATGGCCAAGCTGCTGCGCGAAGAAGGCGATCTCAAGGAGGCGGAGATTCTGTACAAGACCATCTATGTCCAGGCCGAGGCCGAGGGCCTGCCCCTGAGCTCGGCCGGCGCTGCCGTGGACCTGGGCAACCTGTACGTCGAGGCCGACGACGATTTCCAGGCGGAGTGCTGGTACCGCAAGGCCAGCCGTCTGTATGCCGGTGAGAGGAGCAGGGACGGCCAGATGCTGGTGAACGCCAACCTGGTCAACGTCCTGCTGGCCAAGGGCGACTGGCTGCAGGCCGACAAGCTGCTGCGCGACATCCGGGCCTGGGATGAGGAAAAAAAGCTGCTCGCCTCCAGCGCCATCGACTACTTGAACTGGGCCGGGCTGGAAACCCTGCGCCAGCATGACGAAAAGGCGCTGGGGCTGGTCAAGCATGCCGAAGCCATATTTCGCGATCGCGGCAACCGCAAAGGCCTCGGCGAATGCGCGTTTCTGCGCGCCCGCATCACGGGGGAACCCGGCAGCAATCCCGAGGCGGCGGGCGAACGCTGGCTCAGCCACGACCAGCAGACCGTCTGCTCGCTGCTGCGCCTGCCGGCTCCCGCAGGCGGCGGCGCCAGGGAAGCGGAGATGCTGCACCGCCTGGATTCCATCGCCTCCAGGAAGATGCGCTTCGAGGCGCTGCGCCTGCTGCTGAAAAAACACCGCCGCGGCGAGTGGCTCGATCGATTCATGAAGATGGCCTGGGACCTCTCGCCCCGGGGGAAGAACTATTTCTTTTTCGAGTACTGGCACATGTTCTTTGAACTTGCCGGCGAGGCCCTGCCGGCGGCCCGGCGCGAGGAATTCCTCGCCATGCATGATTTCTTCACCCTCAACCAGCGCAGCCTCTCACCCAAGCTGAACCGCTGGCGCCAGGCATGCGAGGATAGCGAAAAAAGCCTGAGGTTGTTCGACGATGCGCGCCTGGTCGAGCAGCACCGGTTATGGCGCCTGCCGGCCGATTTCTTCAACAGCTTCTGCCACGAGATCGGCAAGGCGGTCCCGGTCGACTGGCTGGTCATGGACGTTCACGAAAAGAAGCGCCCGCTATTCCGCTTCGCCAGCAGCAACATGTTCCCCGAGCTCGGGGACGAGATGCTGCGCCGCGCCCGCGGTTCGTCGCCGAACCGGAACCATGACCGCCAGGAAGTGCAGCGCATCTACCGCAGCCCGGAAAGGATCTTTTACCCGTTTGCCAGCACCCAGCTGCTGCGCTGGCCCATCGACGGGGACATCCTCGCCTGCCTGGCCATCGGATCCCATGACGGCGCCCTGCGCTTCCAGGACCTGGGCGAGCGCTGCCGCGAGACATTCAGGACCTACGCCCAGCTGTTCCGCAGCTTCCTGCAGAACGAGTACCGCATCGGCGAAAAGCTGGATTTCATCGTCGGCACATCGCCGCAGGTCCAGGCGCTGAAACGCCTGATCGCCCAGGTCGCCAAGGTGGATTTTTCACTGCTGATCAGCGGCGAAAGCGGCAGCGGCAAGGAGCTGGTGGCGCGCGCCGTGCACTTGCTCGGGCCCAGGGCGGTACAGCCGTTCATCTCGGTCAACGCCGCTGCCATTCCCGACACCCTGCTGGAGGCGGAACTTTTCGGTTTCCGCAAGGGGGCGTTCAGCGGCGCCGGCGAGCAGCGCGTCGGCCTGCTGGAAGCCGCCGACCGCGGCACCCTGTTCCTGGACGAGATCGCCGACCTGCCCCTGCCCCTGCAGGCCAAGCTGCTGCGCGCGCTGCAGGAAAAGGAGATCCGCCGCCTGGGAGAAAACCGGACCATCCGCATCGACGTGCGCCTGATCTCCGCCAGCAACCGCGACCTGGGGGAACTGATCCGCGGCAAGCTGTTCCGCGCGGACCTGTTCTACCGCCTCCAGGACCTGGTGATCCGCATCCCGCCCCTGCGGGAGCGCCGCGAGGACATCCCGCAGCTCATCAACCATTTCCTGCTCAAGTACGGCTATCCCGGGCAGGCCCGGGACAAGCTGGCGGCCATCGCCGACCGCTTCCGCCTCGATGAATTCCCGGGCAACGTGCGGGAACTGGAATCCAAGGTGAAGAACCTGATCACCTTCAACCCGGAGCTCGATCTCGATCCCGGGCCGGAGCGAACGCCTTTCAGCTGGAAAAGCGCCCGCGAGGATTTCGAAAAGGACCTGCTGCGGAGGACATTGACGCAGCAGCGGGGAAACCGGAAGCGGACCGCAGAAATGCTGGGCATCAGCCGCATGGCCCTGTTCAACCTGCTGAAAAAGCACGGACTCTCCCCATGATGCCGCGGCTGCTGAAGAGGGCGGGGCGGTTCCTGCTTTTCATCTGGACGGTGGCCACCCTGACTTTCCTGCTGGCACGCGCCGTACCCGGCGACCCGGCCCTGGCCATCCTGGGGACGAACCCGAACCCGGAGGACATCCTGCGCCTGCGGCGTTCACTGCAGCTGGACCGTCCCCTGCTCGCGCAGTACATGACCTTCATGCTGCATCTGGCCGTACTCGACCTGGGCGAATCGCTGGTCGACCGCAGGCCCGTAAGCACCTGCCTGCGTCGCCACCTGCCCAAAACGGTCCTGCTGGCCCTGGCGGCCATGACGCTCACCGTGCCCCTCTCCCTGCTGCTGGGCTTCCTCGCCGTCTTCGGGAAGAACCGGGTGTGGGAGGCGCTGGCAACGGCATTCTCGGCCCTGGGCCTGGCGGTACCCGTCTTTCTTCTGGGCCTGCTCCTGATCCTGGTCTTTTCCCTGGGGCTGGGGCTCCTGCCCGTTTCGGGGAGCGGCGGCATCCAGTTCCTCGTGCTGCCCGCCGTGACCCTGGCTTTCCCGCTGGGGGCCTTCCTCACCCGCATGGTGCGGGCGGTCCTGCGCGAAGAGGCGCAACGGCCCTACGTGCTCCTGGCCCGCTCCAAGGGGCTCTCCGCAGCCCAGATCTGCCGCCGCCATATCCTGAAGAACGCGTTCATCCCCATCGTCACCATCGCCGGCATGCAGGCGGGCTCCCTCCTGGGCGGGGCCGTCATCGTCGAGAACCTTTTCTCCTGGCCCGGGATCGGCACGCTGCTGCTCACCGCCATCCGCCAGCGCGACCTGCCCTCCATCCAGGGGGCGGTGCTGCTGATGGCCGCGATGTACTACCTGGCGAACCTCCTGGTCGACATTTCCTATTCGCGGCTCGACCCGCGCATTTCCCATGATCGGACTGGATAAGGGGAACCCGCGCTTCCGGCTGGGCGTCCTGGTCCTGGCCGCGATCGGCGCCGGGCTCGGCGGCACCGTCCTGGCCGGGGGGATCGATCTCGACCTGCACCTGCTGCAGCGCCTGCAGCCGCCTTCCGGCCGCCATCTCCTGGGCACCGATGCCCTCGGGCGCGACATCCTTTCCTGCCTGGCATTCGGCACGCTGGTCTCGCTGGCCATCGCCCTGGCTGCGGTCGCACTGGCCGCGGTGGCCGGGACCGTGCTGGGCTTCCTGGCCGGCTGGTTCGGCGGCCGGACCGGCACGATCCTGATGGCGGGAGCCGATCTCATGCTGGCGTTCCCCGGTTTCCTGCTGGCGCTGTTCCTGGCCGCCCTGTGGGGCCAGGGAGCGCTCCAACTGGTCATCGCCCTGGCCGCGGGCGGCTGGGCCGGCACCGCGCGCCTGGTGCGCGGAGAAGTGCTGCGGATCAAGGAGCTGGACTTCATCCTCGCCGCGCGCGGCTTCAATGCCTCGTCCCGGCACATCGCCGTCGAGCACATGCTGCCGTTGATCTTTCCCGCCCTGCTGACCCAGGCCGTCTCCGGGATCGCCGCCGTCATCCTGGCCGAGGCCGGCCTGAATTTCCTCGGGCTCGGGCTCGACCCGCGCCTGCCGACGCTGGGCGGCATGATCGACGCCGGACGCACCCACCTGTTCGACCGTCCGGCCCTGGTCCTCGTCCCCGGGGCCTGCCTCACCCTGCTGGTGGCCGGATTCCTGCTGCTGGCCGAGGGCTTCAACGCCCGCCCGGGCACGGTTGCCTTTGAAAAATTAGGCGAATGACGATATAATGACCCCATCCGCTCCCCGAAGTGGGAACGGGGGAGGTCACCATGGAGAAGCGCAAGGAACTGCGCGTCAAGAAAAGGGCCTTGTCCAGCCTGGAGAACAAGCCGGCGATCATCGTCGACATGTCGCTGAGCGGCATCCAGATCTCCATGAACCGCCCCCCGCGAAACCAGAACGTCGTCATCAAGCTGCAGGTCAACGGCCAGGTCATCACCATCAAGGGGGATGTGCGTTGGATCGGCCGCACGTCGGCCAGCGCCTCGGCCAACCATATCGGCATCGCCATCCGCGAGGCCCCCGACGCATACTACCAGATGCTGGCGCTTCCCGGCTGAGCGGGAGCGCCCCGCCCGCTATTCCCCTTCCGCGTCAGCCAGCAGGCGCTCGCCGGAGACCGCGTCCGCCGCCGGTTCGAGAACGATCTCGATCTCTTCCCCGTTCAGGCGGCAGACCAGGTAGCGCGCCTCCTGCCACTCCTTCTCCAGCGATAAATAGGCGATCTTCTCCAACAACTCCTTTTTCAGGACGCGGTTCAGGTTGCGCGCCCCGTACTCGAGGGAATACCCCCGGGCGGCCACATGCGCCAGAACGTCGTCGCTGACGACCAGTTCCTTGCCCTGCTTTTCCAGGTCGCGGCGCACTTCGCGCAGCTGGATGTCGATGATGGCCTTGATGTTGTCGTCGCGCAGGTGATGGAAAACGATGATCTCGTCGATGCGGTTGAGGAACTCCGGCGAAAAGTATTTTTTCAGCGCCTTGATCAGGGTGGCCCGCGAAACGTGCGTTCCCTCCGGGCTGCTCTTGTAGCCCAGGTTGGCCTTGGCGAACAGGGCGGTGCCGATGTTGGAGGTCATGACGATGGTGGTCTTGGAAAAATCGATCACGTTGCCGCGGGCATCGGTGAGCCGTCCGGCGTCGAACACCTGCAGGAAGATGTTGAGCAGCTGGGTGTCGGCCTTCTCGATCTCGTCCAGCAGGATGACCGAGTACGGATTGAGGCGCACCTTGTCGGTGAGCTGGTTGGCATCGTAATAGCCCACGTAGCCCGGTGCCGCCCCGACGAAGCGCGAATAAGTGAACTTCTCCATGTATTCCGACATGTCGATGCGGATCAGGTAGTCCTGGCTGCCGTAGAGCGCCTCGCTCAGCGCGATGGCCGTTTCCGTTTTGCCCACTCCGGTCGGTCCGATGAACATGAATACGCCGTCAGGACGGTTCTTCTTGACGTCATAGCCCAGCTTGGAGGTGATGACCGATGAGGCCATCTTGGCCACCGCCTCGTCCTGGCCGACGATGCGCTTCAGGATGTTGGCCTGCAGGGATGCCAGGCGGTTCTTCAGCGATATGGAGACCGTGGTCTCAGGCAGGTTGCCGATATCGGCCAGCACCTCCAGCACGTCCGCCTCCTCGATCCTCAGCGGCATGCCGCCGGATATGTTCTTCAGCTTCACCTTGGCGATGCAGCGCTCCAGAAGCATGATGGCCGCGTCGGGAAGCTTGCGCTCACGGATATCGCGCTTGGCGCTCTCGACGATGTCCTCGATGATCTGGCCGGAGACGCGCAGGTTGTCGCTATCGACCACCTGGCTGACCAGGTCCTTCAACACCCGTCGCGTGCCTTCCGGGGACAGTTCATTGACGACGATCTTCTGAAAGTAGCCGAGCAGCGAGTTGTCCTTCTCGATGGTGTTTTTGTATTCCTCGTAATCGGTGGTGGCGATGACCTGGATGGAGTTGTCGCGCAGGAAATTCTTGAGGATGTTGACCAGGTCCAGCGACGTGCCGCGGGCGGCGCCGGTGGACATCATCAGGTGCATGTCCTCCAGCACCAGGATGGCATCCTGGGTTTTGAACTCCTGCAGCAGCTTCAGCACCTTTTCCTCGAACTGGCCGCGGTACTTGGAGCCGGTGAGCAGGGCGACGAAATTGATCTCCTTGATCCGCTTCTCCTTCAGCACCGGCGGCACCTCGCCGAAAATGATCTTCTGCGCCAGCAGGCGCACCAGGGTCGACTTGCCCACTCCGCGCTCGCCGATCAGCAGAAGGTTGCGCTTGGAGTTGGAGATGAGAATCTCGATCATCTGCCGCAGTTCCTTGACGCGGCCGATGATGCGCTGCTCGCTCTGGATCACCGCGTCGGTGATGTCGAAGAAGGCATCGCTCTTCTGCGCCTCCGGCTTGCTGCGGCCCTTCTCCAGAAGGTCCCGGGCTTTCTTGATTTTCTCCCCCAGGGCCTTGTTCTGGGAGATCATCAACGCCTTCTCATAAAAGTTGAGGGCCAGCTCGATATTGTCCTCGCGGGCGTACACGTCGCCCATCCACTCGTGCCCCTGGGCATAGAACGGGTAAAACAGCAGGAATTTCTGCAGCAGGCGCTTCATCTCCAGGCCGCGCCCCAATTCGGCCAGGTTGCGCACCTGCAGCAGGTAGACCAGGGGCATGTTGAGGTCCTCGAAGGCGATTTCTTCCAGCAGCAGCTGGCTTTCGGCGAACAGTTTCAGCTGCTGGTTGCGCTGCGCCGCTTCCACCTGCCGCCACCGGCCCAGGCCCCCCTCCTCGTTCACGGGCAACAGGCGCTCGACCGTCTCCAGCTCGGAGAAGCAGAAATTGGCCAGCAGGAACTCGGCGATCTTCTGCCAGAAGCCGTCCAGGGCGAGAATCATGCCGGGGCCGCCGTCGGAGCCGCTGAAGAAAGCGCCCCTCTCCTCCAGTTGCTCCAGGAACAGCATCCGTCCCTCATGGACGACGGCGAAGGGGAAAAGGCTGAAATTCAGCGTGGCATTGCTGTAGATCAGCTCGTCATGCAGCGCCTCCTGGGGTCCGAAAAGGTTTTTGGGGGTCACGCGCTTGCTGGCGGTCACGGCGCCGCTGATCTTCTGGTCAAAGAGCTTGAACAGGTTCTCGATCCAGAAGCGGTAGTCGGCAAAGAGGTTCTTGTTCTGCTTGGGCTCCAGCAGGCCGCCGTTCTTGAGGTATTCGCCGATGTTCTCCAGGATGAAGACCAGCGTCTGCCGCTCGGTCCTGCTCATGCTCAGCACCTGGGTGTTGAACTCCTGCAAATAGGCGACAATGCTCTCCAGGATGGGCGGCAGCGTGCCGGGAAAGAAGGTCCTGCCCGGAGCCAGGCGCAGGTTCTTCCGGCGCGCCAGGTTCTCGGCCTTGAACAGTGCGTCCAGCACCCGGATCAACCCCTGAATGAGGCAGTCGGCGTTCTCCTTGTTGAATTCGCGCTTCTCCGCCTTGAAATCGGGGAGGAACAAGGCCAGGAACGTCCCCAGCCGGGGGTATTGGCTGAAAAGTGGGTCCATGTTGCGCTCCGCGGTCTTCCGCCTGGCTGAATTATAGGAGCATCGGCGGCGAAAGTCAATTTGAAATTGCAATTTCAGCCGATGTTTGCTATACTTTTTCCTATCGCCATGGAAGAATTATTGAGCAATCCTCTGGTAAAACTGGCCATCATCGTGGCCATCATGCTCCTGATCCTGAAGATCGTTTACCAGGTCCTCAAGACCGCCAAGGTGTCCGCTTTTCAGAACCGTTCCTTTTTCGAGGCGTTCTTCTACCTGCTGGCCAAAAAGGCCTACATGGAACGGGATGCCAAGCGCTTGCGCAAACAGAACCATTTCCTCAAGTCGGGAAAGGTCTACGAAGAGATCGGCGAGTTCAAGAAAGCGCTGCAGGTCTACGAGGAAGGCCTGGAGTACGACGTCATGGGCGAGCTGCTGGAGAAGCTGGGCAAGGAAAGCGAGGCCATCGAGATCTACAAGAAGAGCGGCAACAGCGACAATCTGGTCAAGCTGCTGCTCAAGCGCAAGAACATCGAGGCCGCCGGCACCGTCCTGGAGAACAACAACCGCTTTCAGGAAGCCGCCGAGCTGTACTACAATTACGAGCGCTACGACAAGGCGGCCCAGATCTACGAGAAAAAGGGATTCTACAAAAAAGCGGCCTATATATATGAAAAGGGCGGCAACCTCAAGAAGGCCGCCGCCAATTTCGAGAAGTGGTTCGTCACCAGCTTCGACACGGCCATCGGCTTCCAGGTCTCCAAGCAGCTGGAGCAGGAGCTGCTCAAGGCCGTGGAGCTGTACACCCAGCTGAACGAGCTGGAAAAGGCCTACAATCTGCTGATCAAGTACGGGAAATTCGAGAAAGCCGCCGAAGTGGCGATCAAGATGAATCGCATTTCCGATGCCGCCCAGAATTTCGAACGCGCCCAGCAGCCCCTCCGGGCGGCCGAAATGTACGAGCAACTGGGCCAGCCCAAGATCGCCTACCTGCTGCGCGGCGAGAACGCGTTTGCCAAGGGCAGCACATTGGAGGCGGCCGAGTGGTTCCTCAAGGGCGAGGATTACACGCGCGCCGCCGAGCTCTTTGAATGGGACAAGAAATTCACCAAAGCCGCCCATTGTTACTTCATGAACCAGAATTTCCTGGGAGCGGCCGAGAACTACCTCAAGGACAACAACGAGGAGGAGGCGGCCAAAATGTTCGAGATGGGCCGGGAATGGAAGATGGCGGCCAACATCTCGCTGAAATACGGCAAGTTCCAGAAGGCCGGCGAGTTGTACGAGAATGCCCAGGAGTACTTCAAGGCCGGCTCCTCGTTCATCAAGGTGGACGACGACCGTCGCGCCCTGGCCAATTTCCAGCTGGTGCCGGTCGACTCGCCGGATTTCAATGCCGCCATCACCCACATGGCCAACATCTTCCTCAAGAACCGCAAGCCGCAGCTGGTCATCGAGAAGATCGAGAAGCTTCTCGGCGAAAATCCGATCGACAAATCCAACATCGAATGGTTCTATGTCCTGGGGCAGGCCTACGAGAATGCCGGCAACTTCCGCAAGGCATTCGAGATCTACCAGATGATCCTCACCGAGGATTACTCATTCAGGGACGTGCACCAGAAGATCAAGGACGTGGAGAACCTGATCCAGAAATACAAGGAGATGGAGCTGATCAGCGAGGACTCCATCGAGCGCTACCGCATCGTGGAGAAGATCGGCGAGGGCGGCATGGGCGTGGTCTTCAAGGCCGAGGACACGGTATTGAAGCGCATCGTGGCCCTGAAGATCCTGAACAAGACCCTGGTGGCCGACAAGCGCAACCTGGAGCGCTTCTTTTCCGAGGCCCGCTCCACCGCCTCGCTGACCCAGGCCAACATCGTCACCGTCTATGACGTGGGTCAGATCAAGGACGACTATTTCATTTCCATGGAGTACATCGAGGGCGAGAACTTCATGAACCTCATCCGCCGCAAGAAGGTGTTCTCCCCCTCGCAGGTCATCTTCATCGCCATCAAGCTCTTCAAGGCCCTCGATTATTCGCATCGCAAGGGCATCATCCACCGCGACATCAAGCCGCATAACATCATGATCACCAAGCAGAAGGAGATCAAGATCATGGATTTCGGCCTGGCCGTGATCCTCGGCGACCAGAAAAAGGGCGAAAGCGGCGTCATCACCGGCACACCCTACTACATGTCGCCCGAGCAGATCCAGGGCATCCCCGTCGATCATCGCACCGACATCTATTCCTCGGGCGCCACCCTGTTCCACCTCACCACCGGCCACGTCCCCTTCAAGGGCGAGAACATCTTCTACCAGCACCTCTTCGACCCGGTGCCGCCGATCAAGAAATTCCGCAGCGACGTCCCGGAGAAGCTCTGCTATATCATCGAGAAATGCATGGAGAAAAAGCGCGAGCAGCGCTTCCAGAGCGCCATGGAAGTGCTGAACGAGATGAAGACCATCAAAATCTAAAGCAAGGAGCGGCACATATGGATTTTTCACTGAGCGAAGAACACTTGGCATTCAAGGAAGAAACGCATAAATTCGCCGAGAAGGAAATGCGTCCCAAGAGCCACGAATACGACGAGAAGAACGAATTTCCCCGCGAGATCATGCAGAAGGCCTTCGAGGCCGGGTTTCTCACCTCGGGCATTCCCGCCGAATACAACGGCGCCGGCTTTTCGACCCTGATCAACACCATCGTCTGCGAGGAGCTCGCCTGGGGCTGCGCCGGCATGTACACGTCGATCATGGCCAACACCCTGGCCACCACCCCCATCGTCCTGTTCGGCAGCGAGGAGCAGAAGAAACAGTTCCTCACGCCGCTGACCGAAAAGATGACCTTCGCCTGTTTCGCCCTGACCGAGAAGGAGGCCGGCTCGGACAATTCCGCCATCCAGACCACCGCCGTCAAAAAGGGCGATCATTACGTCCTCAACGGCTCCAAGACCTTCATCACCAACGGCGGCGTCTCCCAGCTGGGAGTGGTCTTCGCGTCCACCGACAAGTCGCGCGGCGCCCGCGGCCTCACGGCCTTCATCGTGCCCATGGACTCGCCGGGCATCACCGTCGGCAAGCACGAGAACAAGATGGGCCACCGCGCCTCCAACACCACCGAGCTCTATTTCGACGAGGTCAAGGTCCCGGCCGCCAACGTCCTGAGGCGCGAGGGCATGGGCTTCATCATCGCCATGAAGACCCTCGATTACGCCCGGCCCGCCGTGGGCGCCGGCGGCGTGGGCGTGGCCCGAGCCGCATTCGAGGAAGCGCTGAAATACACCCAGTCGCGCGTGCAGTTCGGCCGTCCCATCGCCACCTTCCAGCACAACGCGTTCAAGCTGGCCGAGATGGCCACCGAGATCGAGGCGGCGCGGCTGATGGTCTACCGCTCGGCATGGATGCTGGACAACGGGCTGAAAGCATCCAAGGAGTCGGCCATGGCCAAGGTCATGGCCACCGACGTGGCCATGAAGGTCACCGTCGACGCCGTCCAGCTCTTCGGCGGCTACGGCTACATGAAGGAATACCCGGTGGAGAAGATGATGCGCGACGCCAAGCTGCTGCAGATCTACGAGGGCACCAACGAGATCCAGAAGCACGTCATATCGCTGGAGCTGCTCGGCGCGACCAAGAATATCGGCTGAGCCGATGGGTCGCCCCAGCCGCAGCTGAACCATGGCCATCCAGATCGACGGCGAAGCCCTTACCCTGGAGGAGTTCGACCGCGTCGCCCGCCTGCGCAAGCGGGTGGAGCTTTCCGAGCCGGCCGCGGAAAAGATCCGCCACTGCCGGCGCGTTCTGGAGGAATTCCTCCACAGCGACAAGCCCCATTACGGCATCAACACCGGCTTCGGCGCCCTGGCCCAGCGCCGCATCGAAAAAAAGGACCTGAAACGCCTGCAGCGCAACCTGATCCACAGCCACACCGCCGGCGTCGGTCCCTGTCTGCCGGCCGACATCGCGCGCGGCGTCATCCTGCTGCGCGCCAATGTCCTGGCCAAGGGCTACAGCGGCGTACGCCTGGAAGTGGTGCAGTTGCTCCTCGACCTGCTGAACAAGGACATCGTGCCGCTGATCCCTTCCAAGGGCTCGGTGGGCGCCTCCGGCGACCTGGCTCCACTCTCGCACCTGGCCATGGTGCTGATCGGAGAGGGGGAAGTCCTATGCCAGGGCCTGGAGATGAACGCGGCCGCGGCCCTGAAAAAGGCCGGACTGCGTCCCCTGGAGCTCCTGGAAAAGGAGGGATTGGCCCTGATCAACGGCACCCAGGTCATGACCGCCATCGGTATTTTCAACCTGCTCGAGGCGGAGAACCTGGTCAAGGCGGCCGATATCGCGGGCGCCATGACCTTCGAGGCCCAGCTGGGAAGCCCGACGCCCTTCTACGAGGAGATCCAGGAGGTCCGCCGCCATCCGGGGCAGATGGAAAGCGCCCGCAACGTCATGCGCCTGATCAAGGATTCCCCGTTGTGGATCTCGCACCAGGGGAAGAAGAAGGTGCAGGACGCCTATTCCATCCGCTGCATCCCCCAGGTGCACGGGGCCGTGCGCGACACGCTCCAGCACGTGCGCCGCGTCCTGGAGATCGAGACGAACTCGGCCACCGAGAACCCGCTGATCTTCCCGGACAAGAAGATCATCCTGTCGGGCGGCAACTTCCACGGCGAACCGGTGGCTTTCGCCATGGATTTCCTGGCCATCGCCATGACCGAGCTGGGAAATATCTCCGAGCGGCGCATCGACCGCCTGATCAATCCCGCATCCAACATGGGGCTGCCCAATTTCCTGGTCGCCGACAACGGCCTCAACTCCGGCTTCATGATCGCCCATGTCACGGCCACGGCGCTGGCCTCGGAGAACAAGTCCCTGGCCCATCCGGCCGCGGTGGACAACATCCCCACCTCGGCCAACCAGGAGGACCACGTCAGCATGGGCACAATCGGCGCCCGCAAGGCGCGCGAGATCATCGTCAACCTGCGCCATATCCTGGCCATCGAGTTGATGGCTGCCGCCCAGGCCCTCGATTTCTACGAGCTCAAGAGCTCGCCGCCGCTGGAGAGCGTCAAGGCCCTGATCCGCAAGCAGGTGCCGTTCCTCAACGAGGATACGCGCATGGACATCCCCATCCGCCAGGTCACCGACCTGATCGCGAGCGGCCAGCTGGTCGCTGCCGCCGAAAAGCCGGGCGTGCAGCTGCTCTGATGTTTCAGCTCATCCTGCTGGCGGCGATCATTTATTTCCTTTACAGGTGGCTGCGCCAGGAAACGCCCGGGACACGGGGCAGCGACTCGCCGCCACCCCCCGCGACCGGGCCGTTCAACCGTTCCGCTGGACCCGTCGAGGAGATGCGCCAGGACCCGGTCTGCGGCACCTGGGTGCCGATCAGCCAGGCGGTCACCCTGAACCGCGACGGCGAGACGCTCCATTTCTGCTCGGCCGAGTGCCGGGACAAGTATCTCAAAGAGGCGAACAAGTAGTGTCAGTGAAAGTGTCAGCAAGAAACTCGCCGACTCAACCTTATTCCAGGCTTTAAGAAATAAAGAAAGAGAAAGTGGCCGGGAGGTAAGGCAAGAATAAAGGCGGCAATGAATTCGTTCTTTGCTGTTGTTCTCCCCTGTACAGTTTTTCCTGACCTCTTTTTTTTCTGCAAGGGCTAGTTCGCCGGGTTTTTTGCTGAACTGGCATTGACACTGACAATTTGAAGAAAAAAGTGGGGGTTTACTTGTGGCCGGTGGACAAGGCGGCGTCGGGGGTGCGCGCATGGCGGTTGAGTTTTTCCAGGAGATCCTCCGGATTCATTTCATCCTTGTTCAGGATGGAATCTTTGCCCAAGCCCATGCCGATCAGCGCCCCCAGGCCGGCGGCCGGCAAGCCGATGAAAATTCCCGACAAGCCTGCGTCCATGACCGCATCATTGCAGCTGTGCGAATCCCTGCTGATGCCGAAGGCGACCAGTGTGCCCCCCAGAAATCCGATCAACATGCCGGTCCCGGCCCTCGACTTTTTCTTGATCCTCACCGAGCCGATCTCTGCCAGGCCGACGAGCGCTCCGCCGCTGCCGTTGCCGACGACCAGGCCGTCGCGCTTGACCGTCAGCAGCTCGTCGCGGATCTCGCTCCCATTCTCGCGCTGCACCACGACCTGGGCCCCCTTGCGCTCCCTGGCCGACAGCGGCGCCGACCCCAGCAGCAGCACCGCCATCATGCTCCAGGCCATGATCCTTTGCGTTCTCGTTCTCATCTTCCCTCCCCGGCACAAACCTTGCAGCGGCCCATGCCATCTGGATCGCTTACTCCACCCTCGCCTTCAAATGGGCGTTCCTCATTTTTCTTCCGTTGTTTTGACGCGCAGCTTCTTTCTTGCCGCTCTTCACGATGCCAAGGAGACCAGCAAGGCGATGTACTTGGAATCGCCGGAACCATGGTTCTGGAAAAATCTATCCTGGGCCAGTTGCGCCATCCCATGCTCGAGCCTGAAGTCGATGTCGGTCCTCCAGGAGCGCTTTTTGCGTGCCCGGGTACCGAAGCCGAGGATCCAGCCGTAATCGAAGGACTTGATCCTGGCATAATCGTCCCCGAAGAATCGCCACTTGTCTCCCTCCAACCCGCTCATCCTGGCGCCCAACAGCCATCCCGCATAGACGCCTGCAAACAGGTGGAAACCCTGCCGGCTGCGGACCAAATATTTCTCGAGGATCAAAGGAACCTCGAAATACTGATAATGGGCACGGATCGCACAACCGGTTGGCACTCGGTATATCCCCCTTCCGGGAATATCCACAATAACTCCTTCGTCTCATCCCCTTTCAGGGCATACAGCCCCTCGATGCGCAACAAGGAGGTCGAGTCAAACTCCCGGGAAGTCAACCGGGTAGCGGCGAAGGTCCGCAGGCGATTCTTCTTGACTTGCCGGGAAAATTAGGGTATATTCTGGTCTCACCGGTCATGATTTTTCAAAAAAAAGGAGTGTGATCGCAAGTGGCATTTGTAGAGCTTTCCCAGGGCGAATCTTTCGAAAGCGCCCTGCGCCGGTTCAAGCGCAAAGTGCAGATGGAAGCCATCATCAAAGAGATCAAGAAGCACAGCGTCTACTTGAAACCCGGCGAGCGCAAGCGCCTCAAGGCCGCCCAGGCCAAGAAACGCATGCGCAAGCGGATGCGCAGAGACATTTCCGAGCTGTAGAGACCCTGGCAAGCGGGGCGTAGCGCAGCCTGGTCAGCGCGCCTGCCTTGGGAGCAGGAGGTCGGAAGTTCAAATCTTCTCGCCCCGATTCCACAAGTGCGGGCACCCGTAGCTCAAAGGATAGAGCAGCTGACTTCTAATCAGCAGGCTGAAGGTTCGAGTCCTTCCGGGTGCGCTTTCAGTTTCCTTTTTTCAGTTTTACCTGCAGTTCCCCAAAAGCAATTCAATACCCCTTGGGTGCGCGAGGATATTAGATAATATTATTGTTTTTGGAAACAATCTGACTTAAAAAATCCGATGCATTTAGAATTAGAATGTGATCCTGACGAAACAGCAAATAATACATTTTTCGCCATCCTGGTCCCTCAACAATATTATCTGAAAAACACTCGTTTTTTGAGAAAAAAACCTTCACGCACCCGGGGTCCCATTCTTGACATTCCGTTCCCGCCGACTATGATGAAGGCAAGGGAATGAGGTCGCCGGAGAGCCGGCAGCTGCCGGCTCCTTCCAGGAAGACCGGGGGGAGGAAAAATGAACATCAGGACATTGATCATGCTGGCGTTTTTGTTTTGCGCGGTTTTTTCCTTGGCGGCTGAGGAAGGGACGCCGACAGCCGTTTCGCCCGGCAACAGCCATGGCGTGGCCCTGGTCGAGAGCCGCTGCCCGGCGTTCAGCTGGTCGGGGGTGGCCTGGGCGCAGAAGTACCGGGTGGTGGTGTTCGCGGTCGCGGAACCGGGGGCAGGGATCGACGATGAGACACGGCAGGCCGTCGATGACGGCCTGCCGGCGATGCCCGGCGCCGATCCGGAAGCGCACCGCAAGCCGGTCCTGTCCGCGGAGATCGCCGCCGGCGCCCTTTCCTGGACGCCGAGCGTCTCCCAGGGCTTGGCTGAAGGCGTGGATTACGCCTGGTGCGTGGGAGCCCTGGACGCCAATGGCGCCTGGACGTGGTCGGAGCTGATGCGCTTCCGGATCGACATCGGCGCCAGGCAGGCCCTGGGTGCAAGGGACCCGGCAGGATTGAAAGAGGAGAAGGACGGGGCAACAGCCGATGCAGCGGGGTACGCTTCCGCGGGGAAAGACGCGGGCAAAAAAGACATGCCGGTTGATCGCGCCAGCCCCATGGGCACGGAGGGAGCCTGCAGCACGTTCTACGGCACGGGGGCCGGGGCCAACAACTCCAGCGATTACTACGATAATAGTTTTTTCGGCAGCGGCGCCGGGTATGCCAACACAAACGGAATCTATAACACCTTCATGGGATTTTTCGCCGGATACAGCAACTCCACTGGGAACTATAATACCTTCATGGGCCATTCGGCCGGGGAAGCCAACACTATTGGTGGCCAAAATACCTTCATGGGCTATGATGCCGGTTCTTACAACACCTCTGGGGACTACAACACCTTCATTGGCAGTTCGGCCGGGGTTTCCAACACTACCGGGAATGCAAACACCTTCTTAGGAAACGAGGCCGGAGCTTTCAACACCATTGGAGATTACAATACCTTTTTAGGCACTAGGGCAGGATTCCACAACATCGACGGATGGCATAACACTATTATTGGACGTTATGCCGGACACGCCAACACATCCGGAAGCTACAACACCTTTTTGGGCAATGGCAGCGGCGAGGCCAATACTACCGGCTACCGCAACATCTTTATAGGAGGTGGAGCTGGCCAATATAACATCACAGGAGGAGACAATACTTTCCTGGGCCATGCCGCCGGGCACGAAAACACTGCCGGAAACAGGAATGTTTTTCTCGGTTACAATGCCGGTTTTTACGAAGCCGGCTCCGACAAGCTGTACATCGACAGCAGCGACACGACCGCGCCGCTGATCTACGGCGATTTTGCCGCCAACCTGGTGCGCGTCAACGGCACGCTGGAGACGACCAGGACCGGGAGCAACAACGTCCTGGCGGTCACGCGCACCGACGGGGCGTCGTTCAAGCTCAGCGCCATGGGCGCCTCGGGCCAGCTGGGCACCGTCTCCTCGCACCCGGTGAACTTCATGACCAACAACGTCAAGCGCATGACGATCGCCATCAGCGGCAACGTCGGCATCGGCGTCACCGTGCCTGCCTACCCCCTGCACATGGCCAGCGGCGCCCACTGCACGGCCGGCGGCGTGTGGACCAACGCCTCCAGCCGGGCGCTGAAGGAGAACATCGTCGATTTGAAGGCGGAGGAAGCGGTGGCCGCCTTGAACGAACTGAACCCGGTCAGGTTCACCTACAAGTCCGACCGCGCCGACGAGCAGGTGGGATTCATCGCCGAGGACGTGCCCGAGCTGGTGGCCACCCGGGACCGCAAGGGCATGAGCGCCATGGACGTCGTGGCCGTCTTGACCAGGGTGGTCCAGGAGCAGCAGAAGGCGCTCGCCGGGCTGCAGGCCGAGATCAAGATGCTGAAAGAGGCGGCGCAAGCGGACAAATAGCCGCACCGCCCATGTTCCGCGGCAGCAACGGGACCGGCCTGGCCCTCAGGGAAGGCGGTCTCGAGCGCAGGACCATGGCTCGACAATATCTCTGCAGTGAAGAAACAGATCACATTTTTCACTATTGAACTGTTTCCGGTTTAAGAATACGATTTCTGCGGGGCCGGAAGACGCCGCCTTCACCTTGAACGGCATGCCTTTCGCGCAGGTCCGTTATCCCCATAAGCAGGGAGATATCGGGCGTCTGTTCTGGTGGTTCCCCGGCAGCCCGCCCATGCCGGCCCGCCGGGAGCTTGGCGCTTGATTTTTCCCTAAAAGGGGCGTACATTTTCCGGCGTCAAGGAGAAACCAATGAACCCTGCCCGGATCTTCAAGAATTCGTCGCGGATCGTCACCCTGGCCGCCGCGGCCCTGGCCCTGCTCTCCTGCGGCAGCAGCCGGATCACATTGTCCGATATGGTGGGCACATGGCTATTCCGCAACACGGTCAGCGCCGACTATTCCCAATTCATCGCCGCCGAGTGGCAGATCGTCTTCAACGCCGACGGGACGTACCTGATCCCGGAGCTGAGCAACATGACCCAGCCGGACTTCGACTGCAGGGACGGCCTTTTCCGCATTGTCCTCCATTACCCCATGTACGGTTCCCATCTGGTTTACCGTTTCCTCTGGGAAGGAGAGGCCAGCGCCGACGACCAGCTGGCGGGCAAAATCCATTTCACCAGCCCCCCCGACGACCCCCGCGATGTATGGAAGTATCCCAAGGAGTTCGAGATCGGTTCCTTTACCGCCCGAAAACTGTCGGAATAGCGCTCCGGGAAGAGAGATGCCTCCCCGGCCGGTATTTTGACCGACATGCCGATCTGAAAGAAAACAATAAGCGCAATTCCCAAGTGAAACCGTTTTCCATTCTCGTTCTCTCATCGTTGAAGATTTGAGTGTGCTTTTTCATCTTCCCTTGAAGCATGGTGCAAGCGGCCGTTGACTCAACGATATTCCTTTCTGCCGCCGTCCGGCGAAAGCGAAAAAAGATCACATTTTTCACTATTTAAAAATTTGCAGTTGAAGAGTATTTTTTTTATGAAATTCGTGTCATTTCCTGCCGGAGGAGTGTTGAATAGAGCTACATGGGCAAGATAAGGACCGCAACCAAGCATGCATTCTTCCATCTCCCGCCGCTGGGCTCCTTCGCCCGCAACATGAGAAAGACCCCCTTGTGGGGGATCGACCTCATCCGCCAAGACAAGCAGGCCCTGGAGATCGAGGGCTGGGCGCTGCCGCCCGAAGCGGGGCCGGAGGACGCCGCCTTCACCCTGAACGGCAGGCCTTTCGAGCAGGTCCGTTATCCCCACGAGCGGGAAGATATCGGGCGCGTGTTCTGGTGGTTCCCCGGCAGCCTGTTCAGCGGCTTCCGCTGCCGTGCCCACGGCTCCCCGCCCGACGCCGCCGACGGCGCGCCGCTCTTCCTGGATTACGTGTCCAGGGCCACGGGACGGCCGTTCTCCGAGCTCCACGGCTATGCCTACCTCCCCGCCGGCAGCCTGCCCGTGCCGCCCGCCGAGAGGCGCTGCCGCGTGCAGGGGACGGAGAGTGAGAGCTTCTTCCTGCTGGAGGGGTGCTCGGCTTACGCCAAGCTGCAGCAGGCCCTGGAAGCGCATGTCGGCAGGAAATTCGCCGATTTCACGCGCGTGCTGGATTGGGGCTGCGGCTGCGGGCGCCTGGCGCGCCATTTCGCGGCGGAGGCGGGGCCGCGGCTGACCGGCGTCGACATCGACGGGGACAATGTCGCCTGGTGCCGCGAAAACCTTGGCTTCGCCGAATTCAGCGCCGTGCCGCTGCACCCGCCCGCGCCGCTGGAGGCGGACAGCTTCGACCTGCTGATCGGCATCTCGGTGTTCACCCACCTGGCCGAGGACGTGCAGCGGGAATGGCTGCTCGAGCTGCGCCGACTGGCCGCCCCCGGAGCCATCCTGCTCATGACCGTGCACGGCCTGACCTCGGCGGTGCGCACCAACCGCTTCCCCCACGTGATGCGTTTCCTCGCCTCCGGCGGTTGTTACAACATGGGTCCCTGCATCGATCTCGGCGGCTTCATCAGCGATTCCCAATACTACCGAAGCATTTACCTTTCCGAGGGCTACATCCGGAAGCGCTGGGCGGAGTATTTCGACATCGTGCGCATCATTCCCGCCTGCATCGGCAACAACCAGGACCTGGTCATCCTGCGCAAGCGCGGGGAATAGGCTCCCGGCCCCGCCATTGCAAACCCGGCGCCATTGTGCTATTTATTCTCCAGTGCCCAATCTAGGAGGGAACCCATGAAAAAATTCAAGCTGAACTGGCAGAGCGTGGCCGCCGGCATGATCCTGTGCGCCGTGCTCGTCGTATTCATCGGCAGCAAGGCCCCCGAGGCCCAGGTGATCAGCCGGGCGGACGGGACGCGGCTCGCGAACATGACGGATGTCTATGAGAAGACCGTCACCCTGGAAGCCAAGACCGCCGCCATCGACGAGCGCCTCATCCGCATCGAAAAAAAGATCGACGACCTGACCCAAGACATGGAAGTGGTCCTGCGCGTCCTCAAGAGGCTCGATCCCCTGAAAAACAAGTAGTTTTTCCCGCTTTGTAACGCCGCCCTTTTCAGTTCCTGGGCTCCTTGCCCATGTAGACCTGCAAGGCATCGTCCGCGGTCTTGCCGTACACGGTGATGGCCGTGATGGCGTCGGCCAGGCGCACCGCCTCGTCCAAGGGCTTCTGGTGGATGTTGCGGCCGGTGGCGTTGCCCATGGCCCCGGAGATGAAGATGCAGGCAGTTCGGCTGCGTTCAAAAACACGCCCAGATAAACGTTTCTGACCGGAACGATCACTCCGGCCACCTTTGCCGGATTCAGCATCACCGGCAATGCCGGCCGGATTCCCTGGCTTCCAGGACCGAAAATTCAGAAAAGCCTTCAGGCCGGAACTGTAAATTAATTTAGCGGTCTGCTAAATATTTTAACATGAAACTAAATCACGCCATTGACTTTCATTTTTCACTGTAACTATAATGTGCAATAAAATAGTGGGAGGCCCCCATGACAGCAGAAGGATGCAGCCATACCTGGAAAATGATCAATGTCACCTATGGGCATATCATCACGGAAAAATGCTCCAGATGCCACATCGTCTCGACCTATTTCTCTTTTGAGGAGCGCCCGCCTTTAGAAGAATATCGCGACAGCGATCATTTCTGGAACGTGATGGAAAGCGCTCAATCTTTCCGTTTCGACTTCCAATGCACCCGCTGCGGACAAATCGTGAATTTTGAAGAGTTGATGGGCCTGTTGATGTGCACCGGGTGCGACCCCAAATGCGAGGCGGAAAAGATCCAGCGCCTCCAGGAAAAAGACAGGACCTGGGTTTACATCGCCTTCGGGTTTCTCCCCAAAGCCAAACACAAGCAGCTTTCGGAAGAAAAGATCGCCATGTTGGAGGATTTTTTCAATCAACGGCGCAAGTCGACCAATTCGCGGATCAAGATCATTTCCCAGGAACGGGTGACGGATTTCTCCTTGTGCTACGGGCAGGTCATCAAGGACATGAACATGCTCTCCCTGACGCCTCCCGTGCCCGATACGGATCAAGCAATCCACTATTTGGGAGGAAAGCAATGAAACTCCAGAAAATTGTCGACAAGTTGGATCTCACAATCATGACCCGGATGGAGGACAATGACGTCCAAGGCGTGTTTATCTCCGACCTGCTTTCGGATGTCATGACCAGCGGCAACGCCGGAGACTTATGGCTCACAGTGCAAACCCACCACAACATCATCGCCGTGGCCAACCTGGTGAACATGGCGGCCGTCGTCGTCACCCACGGGAAAAAAATCCCAGAAGAGACCATCTCCCTCGGCCAGCGCTACCATGTCGTCATCCTGTCCACCCCCCATTCCATCTTTGATATCGCCGCCAAATTGAATGCACTCGGATTGAAAGCCAAATAAGCCGCTATCGCGTCCATGCCCGAGAGGAATCTTCGCTTGTTGACCATGCACCGGGTCATGGAGGCCCTGCAGGCTCAGGCCGTGGTCGGAGAGAACCTCCTGGACACTCATGTCACCGGCATCTACGCCTCGGACCTGATGAGCGATGTACTGGCCTACGGCAAGTCCGGATCCGTCCTGCTGACCGGGATGAACAGCATTCAGACCGCCGTGTCATCCTACATGGCGGAGTTCAAGGCCATCGTTTTTTTAAGGGGCAAGAAACCCACCGAGGACATCCGCCAGTTCGCCCAGGGCAAAGGGTTGATCCTGCTGACCACGCGCAGCGACATGTACGAAGCCTGCATTCAAATCGCCAAGATCAACGGCCAATTGCTCCCCGGCAGCGACGCCCCTGCGGACACCAACAAGGTGGAAGATATTGCCCTCCACAAGTTTTTCATCAAGGAAGGCGACTTCACCACGGCCGGGATGATCTCGACCGAGATCAAGGAGATATTGAATTCCATCGGCTATGAACCCCGACTGGTTCGCCGCGTCGCCATTTCCACCTACGAGGGCGAGATGAACGTGGTCATGCACGCCCAGAAGGGAACCGTCATCCTGAAGGCCAGCGAGCTGGAGATATTCATCACCATCGAGGACGAAGGCAAGGGAATCCCCGACGTGGAAAAGGCCATGCAGGAGGGCTTCTCCACCGCGACCGAGGAGCAGCGCGCCCTGGGATTCGGCTCGGGAATGGGCCTGCCGAATATGAAGCGGAACGCGGATATCCTCCACGTCACATCCGAGGTGGGGAAAGGGACGAACGTGGAAATGAAGTTCGTGGTGAGCAAATGAACCCCGCGGGGTTTTCCTTCTATCACGCCCACCACATCATCGAGGAACGCTGCAAGGCGCGGATGAAATGCCTGCACCTCTGCCCCACCGAGGCCATCCGCGTGCGGGGAGGGAAGGTCGCTTTTTTGAACGACCTGTGCATCGATTGCGGGGAATGCATCACCGCCTGCACCCAGAAGGTGTTCGTCCCAAAAAGCGAGGAGAAGGAGGAATTCAACTCGTTCTCCTTCCAGATCGCGATCCCATCTCCCGTCCTGTATGCCCAGTTCGGCCCGGACGTCTATCCCCCGGTCATCCACCGGGCGCTGAAAAACGTCGGCTTCGACGCCGTGGTCGATGTCGCCCACATCACCCAGGAGCTCGGATTCGTGCTGCTGCACCACCTGAAGATGAAGGGCGTCATCAAACCGCTGATCAGCTCCTATTGCCCGACGATCGTGCGCTTTCTGCAGGTCAAGTACCCCAACCTGGTCAACCACATAGAGCCCCTTGACGTGCCGCTCGAAATCCTCGGCAAGGAAACCAAGAACCTGTACGCCAAGAAACTGGGGCTGCACAAAAACAGGATCGGCGTCATCTACCTGTCCCAGTGCCCGGCCAAGATCGTATCCATCAAGCAGCCCGCCGAAAAGGAACACTCCTGGATCGACGGGGCCATTCCCATCAAGGAGATCTACAACATCCTGATGCCGGAAGTCTTCAAGATCATGGAAAGCCCGGGCAACACGCTGGAAGAGGATTTTCATTACGGAAAGGACTGGGGCCTGCTGGGTAATCTGTCCCATGTGCTAGGCCCGGAACACTGCCTTTCGGTGGCCGGCTTGAGCCACGTCAAAAAGATCTTCGACGACATTGAAAATTCCAAGCTGCGCAACGTCGACTTCATTGAAGCCCTGGCCTGCATGCAGGGATGCGTTTCCGGCGCCTATTGCGTGGAGAACCCCTATATCGCCAGGCACACGGCCATTCTGATGGAAAAGGCGTTCCATCATTCCGAAAAGCTGGACAAAAAGAACATTTTAAAACGCTACCGGCGGAAATTTTATTCCATGGAGCACCCGATCCTTCCCCGGCCCACGCGGGCCATCGACAACGACATAAACGCATCCATAAAAAAACTCAGGCAAAAAGAACGCATCCTGATGAAGCTGCCCCAGAAGGATTGCGGCCTCTGCGGGTCGCCCTCCTGCGCCTCGTTCGCCGAAGACTGCGCGCGGGGGGAAGCCGATGTCACCGAATGCATATTTTTCTCATGACCCGAAAGAAAGCGGTTAATCGGCGAGGCGGTGCAATGGAAAGCGGCATCTCGTCCATGGCCGGGATTCTCAAGGAATTTCCCGTCGAACCGGGCAGCCTGATCCCGATCCTGCAAAAAAGCCAGAAGGAATTCGGCTTCATCTCGCCGCAGGTGGTGGAGCGGATCGCGGCCTTCCTGAAGATGACCGAGAACGAGATCTACGGAGTGGCTTCCTTCTATTCCCAGTTCCGCTTCATTCCCAAGGGGCGGCATACCATTACCGTCTGCCTGGGAACCGCCTGTCATGTGCGCGGCGGCGCGATCCTCCTGGAAGCCCTGGAGCGGCACCTGGAGATCAAAACCGGCGAGTGCACCCCTGACCGGAGATTCGACCTGGACGCGGTCGCCTGCCTCGGCTGCTGCGCCCTGGCCCCGGTGGTGAAGATCGACAACAATATCTACGGGAACATGGCCGTGATCAAGATCAAGGAACTGCTGGAAAAGTATGAATAAGCTGCAGAAACGGATCGCGCAGAGCCAGTCGGAATGGCAAACCCTGCAGTCGCCGGCCGCAGCCTGCATCTACCTGGGCATGGCCTCCTGCGGCCGCGCGGCGGGCAGTGAGGGAGTCAAGGAAACGATCCTGGCCGAATTAAAAAAACACAGAATATCCGCCCGGCTGATCGAGGTCGGCTGTATCGGGCCGTGCTACATGGAACCACTGATGGACATTACCGCCCACGGAACTCCCCGCATTTCCTACGCCAACGTGACTCCCGCCAAGGCCAAGTTGATTATCGAAAAGCACCTTGTGAAAGGCGAGCCGGTCAGGCAGCTGGCCGTCGGGCATTTCGGCATGGAGCCGGTCGACGGCATCCCTTATTTTTTCGACCAGCCCATGCTCAAGAACCAGGTGCGCGTCGTGCTAAGGAATTGCGGCATCATCGATCCTGAAAATATCGGCCACTACCTGGCCCGGGACGGCTATCGGGGCCTGGAAAAAGCGCTGGCCCTCACTCCCGACCAGGTCATCGAGGAGATAGCCCGCTCGGGACTGCGCGGCCGCGGCGGGGCTGGTTTTCCCACCGGAAAAAAATGGCAGATCTGCAGAAACGCGGGCGGCGATGCGAAATATCTCATCTGCAACGCCGACGAGGGCGATCCCGGGGCATTCATGAACCGCTCGCTGCTGGAAGGCGATCCGCATGCAGTGCTTGAGGGGATGCTCATCGCCGGCTATGCCATCGGCGCATCCCGGGGTTACATCTACATCCGCGCCGAGTACCCCTTGGCCATCCAGCGGCTGAAGACCGCCATCGCCCAAATGAAGGAGAGCGGCCTGCTGGGGGAACGCATCCTCGGCTCAAAATTCTCCTTCGCTGTCAGGATCAAGGAAGGCGCAGGCGCATTCGTCTGCGGCGAGGAGACGGCCCTGATCCAGTCGATCGCAGGCAAGCGCGGCATGCCACGGACCAAGCCTCCGTTCCCGGCCATCGCCGGGCTTTTCGGCATGCCGACAGTCATCAACAATGTGGAGACTCTGGGAACCGTCCCTCATGTCCTGCGCAACGGCTCGACCTGGTACAAGCAATTCGGCGTGGAAGGAAACTACGGGACGAAAACATTCTCCCTCGTGGGCAAGGTGCGCCGGACCGGGCTGATCGAGGTCCCGCTGGGCACGAGTCTGAAAAATATCATCTATGATATCGGCGGCGGTCTGCAGAAAGCCTTCAAGGCGGTGCAAACCGGCGGCCCCTCGGGGGGCTGCCTCCCCGAGGAACTCCTGGATACCCCGATCACTTACGAGACCCTCGCCGCCGTGGGCTCCATCATGGGCTCGGGAGGATTGATCGTCATGGACCACGATACCTGTGTGGTCGACGTGGCTCGCTATTTCCTCGATTTCATCCAGAAGGAATCGTGCGGGAAATGCACCTCCTGCCGGGTGGGCACCCGTCACATGGTGGATATCCTGGACAAGATCTGCCTGGGCGAGGGGGAGGTCGAGGACCTGGACAGGCTGGAATCACTGGCCAGAACCGTCAAGACCACCTCGCTGTGCGGCTTGGGACAAACCGCCCCCAACCCGGTTTTCACGACCCTGCGCTATTTCCGGAGTGAATACGTCGAACACGTGGTCAACAAGTACTGCCCAGCCCTGGTCTGCCGCTCCCTCATCGAGTATTATGTGATCCCCAACAAGTGCACCGGCTGCCAACGCTGCGTCGGCGTTTGCCCCACCGGCGCCATTTCCGGCCCGCGCTCGGAACCGCACAACCTGGATGCGGCCAAGTGCATCAAGTGTCGTGCCTGTCTCGAGATCTGCCGTTTCGATGCCATCGCCGGCAACGCCATCGCCATCCGCACGCGGGAGGAAGGATGAAGCTCAGCATCGACAACCGCAGCGCGGAAACCCAGGGGCCGGCAACGATCCTGCAGGTCGCGTCCGCCCAAGGCATCGATATTCCCCACCTTTGTTCCCACCCGGAGCTGGCGCCCTATGGAGGCTGCCGGCTATGCATCGTGGAGGTCGAGGGCATGCGCGGCTTCCCGACCGCCTGCACGACCCCGGCCGCAGAAGGAATGGTGGTGCGCACCCAGTCCAAGGCCCTGCAGGAAACACGGCGGGAGATCCTGCAATTGATCCTGAGCGAACACCCTTCAGCCTGCCTCATCTGCGCCGAAGCCGACGAATGCCGCGATTTCCAGCAGACCATCCGCAAGGTAAGCTTCACCACCGGCTGCCGCGGGTGCCCCAGGGACGAAGAATGCGAACTGCAAAAAGCGGTCCGTACCGTCGGCATCGAAGAAATCACCTTCCCCGTTTATTTCCGCGGCATGACTCCAGAAACGGGCGACCCTTTTTTTGACCGGGACTACAACCTGTGCATCTATTGCGGCCGCTGCGTACGCATTTGCCAGGAACACCGGAAAAGCGCTGTCATCTCCCTGAAAAAAAGGGGCCGGCTAACCACGATCGGTCCCGCTTTCAGCCGCTCGCACCTGGAGGCGGATTGTGAATTCTGCGGAGCCTGCGTTTCGGCATGTCCCACCGGGGCCATGGCGGAAAAAAACCGCAAATGGCACGGAAGCGCTGATCGGCATCAGGATTCGCTTTGTCCCCTGTGCAGCTTGAACTGCGAAATCCAGATCGCCATTAAGGGAAACAGGGCGATCGGCACCCTGCCTCCGGGGGAACCCGGGCAAGCGGGGGGAGAACTGTGCGTGAAGGGGCGTTTCTGCTTGAGCGAGTGGGTAAACCACCCCTGGCGCATTTTGCTCCCGCGCATGCGCTTCCCCGAGGGAACGGGCACCGTTTCCTGGATGGAGGCGGCCCAGAAGGCGGGAGCCATGCTGCAAAACAGCGGCAAAGGCAAAACGGCGATCTATCTCTCCCCTTTCCTCACCCTGGAGGAGATCGCGGCCGCCAGGCTCTTTTTCCAGCGGGCATGCGTTTCTCCGCACTTCACCACCTCGGTTCTCGATCAAAAGCTGGCGTCATTCTTTGCTCTTTCGCGCAAGAGCGTCACTGTGAAGGAGATTGAGGACTCCGACCTGCTCATCTCCATTTTTCTGAACGGCAACCACAATTATGCCCCATTGACCCTGGCCATCAAGCGCCTGGCCAGTCGCGGCGTTCCCTACCTGCAGCTGGGCTGGATCACCGATCCCACATCGCGATTTGCGGAGTTGAGGTCGATGCCCGAACCCGGCCGGGAGGATCGATTGCTCAATGACATCGCGCATGCCCTGTCGGCAGGCACCGGCAAGTCCGGCGAGGGCGGGCGGATCGCCCGCATGCTAAAAGCCGCGAAGGCTCCGGCCATCATCCTGTCCGCTGATGTACTGAACCTGAGTTCGGCTGAAGCCGCATTGGCGGCGGTCGCCCGGATCATCAAGCGGACCCACGCCCGCCTGGTCACCGTACACCCCTATGCCAATATGGCCGGGCTGCTTTCCCTGGTCCCCATGGAAACGGCCGGGGCGGTCTTGCGCCTTATCGCGCACGGCCAGATCGACACGCTTTATCTGATCGGAGACATTCCATTCTCCTCGAGGCCGGCGGTGCGCTCGCTCATCTGCCAGAATGTCTTTCCCCCGACCGATCTCCTGGCCGCCGACCTGGTCCTGCCGACAGCCACCTTCAGTGAAATTTCCGGATCCTACTACTCCCCCGGGGGGGGGCGCAGGCATTTCCAGGAAGCAATACCTCCGCCCGGATCCGCCCTGCCCCACGAGCAGATTTTCGCCCGCATCGCCCAGGCCATGGGGATCGAAGACCTGAAGTTCGATCCGGAGGCGCTTTCCCGGCTCATACCCACGCAGGCGCGTATCGTCCTGCCCGCCCGCGACGTGGCCGCCGCGCCGGCCGCGAAGCGTACCGCCAGAAGGTCAAAAAAAGGTTTCATGCTGCTTCAGGAACGATCTCCGCATTCCTATCATGGCGTGGACCTGGGAACGATCAGTCCGGGCCTGGCCGTCATCGCCCCCGTGGATACCCTCATCTTCAATCCCGAGGATACCGCCCGCCTGGGGATTGCAAGCGGGGATACCATCAAGATGAAATCCGGGCAGGCGGAAAAAGCTTTTCCCGTTGGCGTCAGCAAAACCATTCCTCCCGGCCTCACCGTATTGCGCTCGCCGGTCCAGGATCTCGCGTCAGCCGCCAATCCCCGACCGGTCCGCTTCTCGCCCGCCGCCGTGAAGAAAAGGAAAAAAACTTCGCCAGGAAAAAGCCATGTTTAAAATTACGGAACGGCGGATGATCGTCCCCAACCTCCAGTTGATGACCCTGCAAGCGCCGGAGATCGCCCAGGTGATCGAGCCGGGGCAGTTCATCATCGTGCGCGCCGATCCGGACGCCGAGCGACTGCCGTTATCGGTTGCGGACTGGGACCGCGACGCCGGAACACTCACGGTCATCTTCATGGAGGTAGGCGCTTCCACCCGGAGAATGGCGGCGATGAATCCCGGGGAATTCATTCCCACGGTGGCCGGACCGCTGGGCAAGGCGACGGAGATCGAGAATTTCGGCACAGTGGCCTGTATCGGCGGCTGCTACGGCATCGGTTCCCTGCTCCCGGCCATCCGCGCTCTCCATGAGAAGGGAAACCGCGTGATCGTATTCATGGAAGCCAGGAGCCGCTATCTTTTGTACTGGCAGGAGAGGCTCGCCCCATATTGCCAGCGTTTTTTTTCAATCACCCGTGACGGCAGCACCGGCAGCAAGGGCCATGCCGGCCGGGTCAACGACATCCTGCGCGAGGAGGCCATCCAGCCGCAGCGATTCATGGTCAACGGCTGCACTTTTCTCCTGAGCAAGGCGTCAAGAGAGCTGGCTCACTACAACGTCCCGGTGATCGTCAGCCTTAATCCGATCATGATCGACGGCACCGGCATGTGCGGCGTTTGCCGGGTGAGCGTCGATGGCCGGACGCAATTCGCCTGTGTCGACGGCCCCGACTTCGACGGCCGCCTGGTGGATTGGGACGAATTGCTGAAGCGGCGCCAGCAGTACATGAATGAAGAGGCTTTCCTGGTCCACGACTCGGGCTGCGGGAGAAGCGAGCGATGAACGAAGCCAAAAAACTGGACCTGCAACGCCAGGACATGCCCAAGCAGCCGCCGCACATCCGCAGAAGCAATTTCAAGGAAGTGGCGCTGGGATACACCCCGGCGCTGGCCATCCGCGAGGCCCAGCGCTGCCTGCAATGCAAGAAGCCATTCTGCATGGAGGGATGCCCGGTGGAGATCGATATTCCCTCCTTCATCCACAAGATCGCCGTGGAGGACTATGCCGCCGCCATCCGTATCCTGAAGCAAAAGAACTGCCTGCCGGCCATTTGCGGCCGGGTCTGCCCCCAGGAAGAGCAATGCGAGAGCAAATGCATCCTTAACCGCAAGGGTGCTCCCGTGGCCATCGGCAGGTTGGAACGGTTCGCCGCCGAGTGGGAAGCCGCGCAGGACCGGGTCGAAATCCCCAGGGCCGCGGCGACAACCGGCAAGAAAGTCGCGGTCGTGGGCTCGGGTCCGGCCGGCATTACGGTCGCTGGCGACCTTGTCCTCCTGGGTCATGAGGTGACCCTTTTCGAGGCCCTTCATGAAGCCGGGGGGGTCCTGACCTACGGCATCCCCGAATTCCGTCTCCCCAAGGCCGTCGTGCGGCGGGAGATCAAATACCTGCAGGCACTGGGGGTTCGCCTGGTTACGGACTATGTCATCGGCAAGATAAAATCTCTCGACCGCTTGCTGGAACAATTTAACGCCGTTTTCGTCGGTACCGGGGCCGGGCTTCCCTGGTTCCTGAATATCCCGGGAGAAAACCTGAACGGCGTCTATTCGGCCAATGAATACTTGACGCGGATGAATCTCATGGCCGGCTTCCGTTTTCCCGAATCGGCGACCCCGGTCAGCAAGCACAAGCGAGTGGCCGTGGTGGGCGGGGGAAACGTCGCCATGGACTGCGCGCGCACGGCCCTGCGCCGGGGGGCCGAAGAGGTGCACATTATTTACCGCCGCTCACGAAACGAACTCCCGGCGCGGCTGGAAGAGGTCGAGAATGCCGAGGAAGAAGGGGTCATTTTTACGCTGTTGACCCTGCCCTTGAGGCTGATCGGCGATGCCAAAGGCTGGCTGCAGGAGATCGAATGCCAGCAAATGAAGCTGGGAGAGGCCGATGCATCGGGCCGGCGGCGGCCGATCCCGGTGGCGGGATCCGAATTCAGGCTCCCCATGGATGCCTGCATCATCGCCGTCGGCAACAGCCCCAATCCCCTGATCCCCAAGTCCAGTCCAGACCTTGAGACCAGCGACAAAGGCACCATCCGCGTTGATGAAAAATCCGGAAAGACGTCAAAGGTCCGGGTATGGGCCGGGGGAGATATCGTTACCGGGGCGGCCACGGTTATCCTGGCCATGGGCGCCGGGCGCATCGCGGCCCGCTCGATGCATGAGTTTCTTGTCCGGGAAGGATAGGCGCCGTCTAACGGCCATTTAGGACCGCCGCCATCGACGAGCGCCTCATCCGCATCGAAAAAAAGATCGACGACCTGACCCAAGACATGGAAGTGGTCCTGCGCGTCCTCAAGAGGCTCGATCCCCTGAAAAACAAGTAGTTTTTCCCGCTCTGTAACGCCGCCCTTTTCAGTTCCTGGGCTCCTTGCCCATGTAGACCTGCAAGGCATCGTCCGCGGTCTTGCCGTACACGGTGATGGCCGTGATGGCGTCGGCCAGGCGCACCGCCTCGTCCAGGGGCTTCTGGTGGATGTTGCGGCCGGTGGCGTTGCCCATGGCCCCGGAGATGAAGATCTGGTCGTGCAGCTGCTGCAGGAACGCCTTGGGCTCCATGCTCGAGCCGCCGGCGCAGACCACCTTGGTCCGCCCCGCCGCCCGGATCGCCTGCTTGAAGATCTCGGCCGACTTCTGCCCCTCTTTCTTGGGGAAGTTCACCTTCACGAAGTCGGTGCCCAGGGTGGCGGCGACGCCGGTGGCGCCGGCGATCAGCTCGGGCGCCTTCTCGTCCTTGACCGCCTTGCCGCGCGGGTAGATCCACAGGACCGTGACCAGCCCGTGGTGGTGGGCCCAATGCACCGCCTGCGCCGCCTCGCGGATCATGGCGTTCTCGTGCTCGCTGCCCAGGTAGACCGTGTAGCCCACCCCCAGGATGTTCAGCCCCGTGTTCTTCTTGAACTCCACCACCTGGCGCACGTCGATCATCTGCGTCGAGACCGGGTCCTGCTGGGCCGTCTTGACCAGGTTGGTCTTGGAGTTGAGCTTGACCAGGTAGGGGATGTCGGGATAGTCGTTGCCGTAGAGGGAGATCAGGCCCAGCTGGGTGGCGAAGACGCCGATCTCGGCCTGGTTGGCGATGCGGAACAGGTGCTCGGGGTCGGCGTCGTCCTCGGCGATCCCCGCGCCGTAGAAGTCGTCGTTCAGGTGCTCGATCTTCTGGTCGCCGGCGAACAGCATCAGCCGCCCCGACCCCAGGGTGATCTCGTCGTAGTTGTTCAGGTATTCGTTCAGCGCCCCGCTGGGGACGTCGGCCGGAATATAGGTTTTTTCTTCCATCACGGACCTCCTGTAGAAGTGATACCTCCATCATAATGAAAAGATTTTTTTATTTCAACCATGCCCGGCTCCGGGCGCGGGCAAAAAAAAACCCGCCCCCTTGCGGGGGCGGGTCATGAGGTTCAGGACCGATGAAAGCTTTCGGGTTCAGACCCTCAATAGGTGCAATAGCAGGCGCCGTATCCCACGTTGTTGCAGCCGTACTTGATCCACATGTAGCCGGACTCGCCCCAGCCGGTGCCCCAGGAATTCTTCAGCCTCCAGGCGCCCTTGCTGTCGTCCCAGCCGCAGAGGATGACCGCATGATTGACGCCGTTGACCCGCTTCTTGCAGGAGGTCATCACGCCGCCAGTGTAGGCCTGGAAATAGCGCTCGACGTAGATCGCCACCGAAACCGAGCCATGGGTATAGATGGCGTTCTTGATGGCGTCGACCGAAGGGACCGAGTTGCTGGCGCCGACATAGGCCCAGGAGGAGGCCGGGTACCAGGTCGGCGAAGCGCAATACGAGCAGGCGGAATCCAGTGCCGTATAGGGGAAGCAGGTCTCGGGCATGGCGCCGGGATAATAGGGATTGCCGGTGTCGATCATGTCGAAGGCGAAGAAGCCGCCGTTGCAGCCCCAGCCCCAGGGGTTGCAGGAGACCAGGTGCTGTTCGGACAGGTTGTATTCCGGTCCGCCCTGCCACATGATGGCCGCCTCGAGGCCGGCGATGGTGGAGAAGGCCCAGCAGGAGCCGCAGCTGGCCTGGTTCTTGATCGAAGAAGCGACCCCCATGAAGGCCGCGGGGAGAGTGATGGCCGTAACGGCCGAATCGCCGGGCTCAAAGGCGCTGGAGTTGAGCGGCTTCAGCTCGGGCTTGAAGTTGCACAACTGTTCGATGCTGTACTGCATGGCCGGGTTGGGGCCGATTTCAAAGTCCCAGCCATTGGCCTTCATCTCGGCGCGCATCTCGGCCAGTTCCCTGTCCAGGGCCTGGCGCTTGGCGACCGGGTCGTCGGTCAGGCGCAATTCGGTGCTGGTGCTCTGCAGCGCCGGCACGAGCAGGAAGGCGGCAAGCAATACCAGAAGGCAGGACCCAAAAACCCATTTTTTCATCCCTTTCATGTGATTCTCCTTGTTTTTTTATGGATTAGGCCATCCAAAAACCGGGCCCGGGCGGAACAGTGAACGTCTTTCATCATCCAGATGATAGGCGTCCCGGCCCCCGGGCGCAATCGGGTGAATTGCTTATTTCCGGTTGTATTTTCATTTATATTTTCGTACAACAAAAGTTGTATTCGCGATCCAGAATGGCTATAATGTCCCTGATGTCTTTGAAGCCCAAGTTGGCCCTGTTCATCGCCGCGGCAGGATTGGTCTTCTCCCTGTCCTACGTCTGGCTGAACCACCTGACCATCCACCACTCCGGAGTGGAGCAGAAACACATCACGACGAAGAAGGTGGCCACGCGCGTCGCGGAGATGGTCGAGAACGAGAAGAAGCGCATCACCACCATCTGCTTCGACTATGCCGCCTGGGACGTGATGTACGACTACGCCAACAGACAGACGCGGGAATTCGAGTCGCAGTCCCTGCCGGCGGCGGTCATCCCCGAGTACGACCTGAACATCATCATCATCATCAACCGCGTGAAGAAGGTGATCTACCATGAGGGCTACGACCGGCTGCGCCAGCGGCCGCTGCGCTTCGATCCCGGCCACCCGCGCAACGCCGGCTTCTGGAGGAGCCTCTTCCGCGACTTCGACCGGCCGAGCGTGCACAGCTTCGTCAGCGCCTCGGAGCATGGCCCGCTGATCGTCGTCTCGGCGCCGATCCTGCGCGGCGACGCCGCCGGCCCGATGAACGGCCGCGTGATCATGGGCCGCCTGGTCAACCCCGAGTTCAACGGGCGCATCGGCGCCGCGGTCCAGGAATCGACCGCGCTCCTGGACCCCGGAGGGCTGGCCGGCGAGCTGAACGAGGGCCAGGTGCGGCGCCTCTTCCGCGACCGCTCCCTGCTCAAGGAGACCCGCAATTACCTGCGCATATTCAGCGCCTTCGCCGATCCCGCCGGCGAGCCGGCCTTCATCGTGCGCGTCGACACCGACCGCGCCCTCTTCAGCCTGCAGGAGAAGGCGTCGCGCAACTTTCTCGTCGCCCTGTGGCTGAGCACGCTGCTGCTCGGCCTGCTGCTCTTCCTCTTCGTCGACCGCCTGCTGCTGCGGCGGCTGCGCGACATCTCGCGCAAGACCAGCGACATCACCAGCTTCAAGGACCTCTCCATCCGCGTTCCCGGGGGCGACCGCGACGAGATCGCCCAGCTCAGCCAGAACATCAACAAGATGCTGGAGCGGCTGGAGAAGGAGAGCATCCGCCGGCAGGAGATGGAGGAGCGCCTGGTCATGAACGAGAAGCTGGCCGCCACCGGCCGCCTGGCGGCCAACATCGCCCACGAGGTGAACAACCCCCTGTTCGCCATCGCCAACTCCATCGCCGTCATCAAGAACCGGCTCAAGGACGCCGGCGGCGACGTCGGCGAGGTCCTGCCCCTGGCCGAGAAGGAGATCGCCCGCGTGCGCAAGATCACCCGCAAGCTCCTGGACCACGGCAAGGTCAACCTGGAGACCTTCCAGGAGGGCGATGTCGGCGCCATCATGGACACCGCCTGCGAGGTACTGAAGCTGAGCCGGCAGCTCGGCCGCACCGTGGTGCGCTGGGAACGCCGGCGCGAGGCGCTGCCGATCCTGGGCAACGCCGACAGCCTGCAGCAGGTGTTCATGAACCTGATCCTGAACGCCAGCGAAGCCATGGGCAAGCGCGGCGAGGTGACCGTGCGCGTGGAAGCGCTTGCGGGCGGCTATGCCGTGCATTTCCGCGACACGGGCCCGGGGTTCCCGGAGGCGATCAAAAGGAAGATCTTCGAGCCCTTCAACACATCCAAGGACGCCAAGGGGGCCGGCCTGGGGCTGTATATCTCCTATCACATCATCCAGAGGCACGGCGGCGACATGACCCTGGCCGACGAGGACGGAACCGGGGCGCACCTGGTCGTGACGCTGCCGCAGCGGGGAGGAATGGACCATGTCCGCTAAGCCGCGCCTGCTGATCGTCGATGACGATCCCGAGGTGCAGAAGAGCCTGCAGCTCTGGCTCAAGAACGAGGGTTTCCGCGTTTTCATCGCCTGTGATTCGCTCCAGGCCAGGGAAGTGATCCAGAAGCAGGAGATCGACGTCTGCCTGGTCGACCTGCACCTGAAGAACGAGGACGGGCTGCGCCTGGCCTCCGAGCTGAAGGCGCTGGACGAATTCCTGCGCATCATCGTCATCACCGGCTACCCGACCTACGAGAGCGCCATCGACGCCATGAAGACCGGCATCTTCGATTACATCTCCAAGTCGACGGAAAACGACATCATCCTGCGCAAGCTGCGCACGGCCGTGGAGGAGCGCGAGCACGAGATCGCCCGGAAAAGGGACTCCGGACCGCCCCATACCCACGTCGTCCTCATCGGCCACCATCAGCTGGTCAAGGAGGGGCTGGAGAACTTCTTCAAGGAGAATCCCGAGTACCGCCTGCTCCACACCTATTATTCCTTCGACTATATCCGCAAGAACGACTTCAACCTGGAAGTGGCCCTGCTGCTGGTCTGCGCCGGGTGCAACCAGGAGCACATGAATGACCTGGACGCCTTTTTCTCCCGCCTGAAGCTCGTCTTCCCCAACGCCAGGGCGGTGATCATCAACTGCGCCTGCGACGACGAGCAGAAAAAGGAATTGCTGCGCCGCGGCGTCAAGGGCTTCCTGCCGGCCCACATCGGCAAGTCGGCGCTCAAGAAGGCGCTGGACTGCATCATGGCCGGCCAGGTCTGGGTCAGCCGCGAGCTGTCGCACCGGCTGCTGAGCGAGCTGCTGGAGGACACCAACCCCGAGCTGACCTACCGGAAGCCGGAAAACGATTTCGGCCTGACCCAGCGCGAGATCGAGATCCTGAAGGCGCTGGCCTCGGGGCTCTCCAACCTGGCCATCAGCGAGAAGCTGTTCCTGAGCGAGAAGACGGTCAAGACCCACACGCACAACATCTTCAGGAAGATGGAGGTCAAGACCCGCACCCAGGCGGTGATGAAGGCCATGGAGTTCCACATCATCTGATCCCGGCGCGCGCGGCGCCGGGACGGGAGCGGGCCGCCCCTTACTCGTTATTGAATATCTTCAGCCACTGCTCCACCTCGCTCTTCGAGACGCGGGTGTTGACGCGCTTCAGCGTCTCCTCCTTGCGCCCCTGGGAAACGAAGGCTTTTTTCAGGGTGAAATAGAACTCGATGGAGTTGACGGTGCGCACGCCCTTCTCCTTGGCGAAGCTCTTCAGCTCGCGGTCGGTGGTCACCAGCACCGTCTCCTTGGCATGCTGGCCGTTCTCCAGCATGCCCTTGATCTCGTCGTCGGCGCTGAGGCCATAGCGGGGATAGACCACGGTCAGCTTGGCGTTGACGGGGTTGCGCCGTTCGCTTCCCTGCGGCTCGCCGTCGAAGACGACCGTGACCTTGGTGTTCCTGCTCTCCTGGAACTTGCGGATGATGGCGACCATCTTGCCGCGCGCCTCGGGATCGCCGAGGGAGAAATCGGGGGCGCAGCCGATCAGGTTGTTGCCGTCGATGATATAGGGCATTCAGATCTCTACGGCTTCCCCCGGCTGCAGGATGATAACCTGGCACGCCGGGCCGGCCAGCGCCTTGAACTCCTCGGGCGACGACTGGATGTGCGGGAAGGTGCCGTAGTGGATGGGGACGGCGCGCGGCACGCGCAGCAGCTCGACGGCCTTGGCCGCCAGGCGCGGGCTCATGTTGTAGTAGCCGTCGATGGGCAGGAAGGCGATATCGGGGCGGTACATCTCGCCGACCAGCTGCATCTCCAGGGTCAGCCCGGTATCGCCGGCATGGTAGACGCAGCGCCCGTCCATGGCCACGATCAGCCCCGCCGCCGTCCCGCCGCAGCCGGAGCTGTGGAAGGCCGGGACCAGCGAAACATCGACTCCGGCCACGCTCGCCGTGCCGCCGATGTTGATGCCCTCGGCCTTGAGCTCCTTTTCCTGGGCGCCCAGGGCGATCTCGAACAGGGCGACCAGGGTGGCTCCCGTCTTCCGGCAGATCTCGAAGCTGTCGCCCAGGTGGTCGCCATGGTCGTGGGTGACGGCGACGATGTCGGCGCGATCGACATCCTGCACCCGCAGCGACGCCTTGGGGTTGCCGGTCAGGAAGGGATCGACGAATACGGTCCGGCTGCCCTCGATCTTCAGGGCGGAATGCCCGAGCCATGTGATCTTCATGTTTCCTCCTCAGCCCGGCGGCCAGGCCATGGCCCGCCCGCCCAGCACGTGCAGGTGCAGGTGAAAGACCGACTGCCCGGCCTCGGCGCCGGTATTGATCACCACGCGGTACTGCTCCAGGCCGGCCTTTGCCGCCGCCCGGCGGGCGACCGCCAGCAACCGGCCCAGGAGCGCCTCGTCGCGGGCATCGTTCAGCGAGGCGACGTGGCGCCGGGGCACCACCAGCAGGTGGACCGGGGCCTGGGGCTGGAGGTCGCGGAAGGCGACGGCCTCGTCGTCCTCGTGGACGAAGGGGGTCGGGATGCCGCCGTTGGCGATGCGGCAGAAAATGCATTCTTCCATGGGTTCACTCCCACGCCATTGTAATATCGGCGCCGAGCTTTTGCAATTTGCCCGGCATGTCCTCGTAGCCGCGGAACAGCTGGTAGGAGTTTTCGATGCGCGTCTCGCCGGCGGCGGCCAGGCCGCCGAGGACCAGGGCCGCCGAGGCGCGCAGGTCGGTGGTCTTGAGCACGGCGCCGCGCAGGGTTGACCCGCCGCGGATGAGCGCCTCGTCGCCGCGGACCTCGATGTCGGCCCCCAGGCGGTTCAACTCGCCGGCGTGGCGGAAGCGGTCGTTGAAGATCGTCTCCCTGACCCGCGAGACGCCCCGGGCCTGGGTGAGCAGGGTGGTCAGCTGGGCCTGCAGGTCGGTGGGAAAACCGGGATAGGGTTCGGTGACCACATCAACCGGCCTCAATCCGGCGCCGCCCCGGGCATGGAACTCCCCCTTGTGAACGGCGACATCGGCGCCCATGGCGCCCAGGATGCCCAGCAGGCTGCCCAGGTGCTCCGGCACCACCGCCTCGACGCGGATGTCGTTGCCGGGGAAGCAGCCGGCGATCAGGTACGTGCCGGCCTCGATGCGGTCGGGAATGACGCGATGACTGGCGCCGTGAAGCGAAGCGCGGCCGCGGATGACATATGTCTCACCGTCCCGGCTGCGGATGTCGGCCCCCATGGCGCCCAGCAGGGCGGCCAGGTCGGCCACCTCGGGCTCCAGGGCGCAGTTGCGCAGTACGGTCGTGCCCTCGGCCAGGGCGGCGGCCATCAGCAGGTTCTCGGTGCCGGTGACGGTCTTGCCGGGAAAGGTGAAGTCGATCCCGCGCAGGCGCTGGCAGCGGGCGGAGAGGTAATCCCCGGCCACGTGGATCTCGGCGCCCATGCGCTCCAGCCCCTGGAGGTGGAAGTCGATCTTGCGCTCGCCGATGGGGCAGCCTCCGGGCATCGAGACCCGGGCCTCGCCGCAGCGGGCCAGCATGGGGCCGAGCAGCAGCACCGACGCCCGCGTGGTGCGGGCGATCCGGTGGGAGACCACGGGGGAACGCAGGGCCGGCATGGCGATGCTCAGCTCATGCCCCGGAAAGTCGGCGCCGTCCCCGGCTGGCGGGGCGTCGGGCCCGGTCACGGCGCCGATCTCGCGCAGGGCGGCGACCATCACCCGGATGTCCTCCACCCGCGGCAGGTTGCTGAAGACGATCGGCTCGGCGCTGAGGCAGGCGGCGGCCAATTCGGGCAGGGCGGCGTTCTTGGCCCCGGAAACGGCCACGCGGCCGGCCAAAGGCCGGCCTCCTCGGATCGTTATGATGATATTCCGCATGTTGTAAAAACCGGCCCCGCGGGCAGGCTCGAACAGGGGACCACTATACATTCTTCACCCGGCAAAGTCAAGAATTGCCCGTACTGAGGCGGCTTGCCATCTGCGGCGGAAACCGCTACAATGCGGGCGATGAAAGCCCGAGGATTCAACCGCGGAGTCGGGCGCCGGCGGGCCGCCCGCGCGGCCGTGCTGGCGCTTCTCCTTTCTTCCGCCGCCTGTTTCAGCTTCCGGGTCGCCGTCCCCCCCGATCCCGAGGAAGTGGTCGGGACGCTGGCCATCGTGCGCACCCACCCCGGCGGCCTGGACCTGGAAAAGCCGCTTGCCGACGAGCCGGTCAGCGAGGATGACGACGGCATCCACTCGCTGGTCAAGGTCCTGCAGGTGAGCCGGCCCCTGACGCTGCAATGGCATTGGTACTCCCCGGACAACCTGCGGCTGCGCAGCTCCAAGGCGGTCACGGTCAACGCCAAGGCACGCTTCCTGGCGTACTTCGCCGCCTGGGATACGCTGCCCCGCCCGGTTTACGCCGGGAAAAAGGGGAATTGGGCGGTGGTGATCACCGTCGACGGCCGCTTCTTCGCCAGGAAGGAATTCATCATCGAGCAAGGAGATCCAGGGATAGGATCGCCCGCCGTGCCTCCAGCCGCGCAGGCGTAAAGACCAGCTTGCCGGCCGCCCTTTTCGCCCGGACGGCCGCGCCGGATTCCCATTCCCCGAGCAGATCCACGGCAATGACCCGGCCGTCGGCGCCGATCGTCACTTGCAGCGCCGATCCTGGCGGAAGCCATTCACGGACATGCTGGAGGCCGGGAGCGAGCAGATCGTCACCGGAGACGTCGCCCTCGATGCGCACGAGAGGCCCCGCGGCCAGCTCGACGATGCCCAGGTCCGGAGGCGCGGCGGCACGCCCGCTCGTCGCCAGGAGAATCTGCAGCGCCCCGGAAGCCGCCTGCAAACCCGCCGCGGGACGGGATCTCGTCGCCATGGCAACGGACGCCCCGCTGCCGGCCGGCCGCGGCAGCGCTTTGTCCGCGAAGACCGCTTTCATCTCTTCGCCGCGGTCCCTTTCCGCCTGCGCCTCGACGCCGCCAGGCACCTCCTTGATCACGCCCTCCTCCATTTCGCTGTAACGTGCCGGCTCCGCCTTGCCGGCCTGAGGCGGCAGCTCCCGTTCCGCGAGCGCGACAGCGGGCGCCGCTTCAGGCAGCGGCGATGCCGGCGGCACCCGGCCGGGGGCTTCGGCGGCAAGCTTCTTTTTCAGTTCCGTGCCGCCGCCCCTCCCTGGCCCGGCGGCGCCGGATCGATCTTCCGCCGCCATTTCCGGCGCGGCGGCAATTGGGGGGGCGGCCTCAGCGCGGGCCGGTTCTGCGGCTTCGCCCTTGGCCGCGGGCTGCCCGGCCATCTCCCTTTCGACGGGCCGGGACAGATCCGCGCGCTCCCGGCCGAGAAAGAAAAAGCCGGCGACCACCGCGACGAGAAAAACGGCGGCGACGCCGAAGGCCGGACGCAGGAACAGGGGTCTCCGCTCACGGGCTTCAGGCAGTTCCGCGTCCCAGGCGCCGGACGCCTGCAGCCCACGGCGCAGGAATTCGGCGGGGGGCTTTTCCCGGTCCGCCAGCATCGCGGCGACATCGGCCAGCGCCTGGCGGCACTCGCGGCAGCGGGAGAGGTGGGCTTCCACGCCCGGCCTTTGCCCCTTTTCCAGGCGGTTGTCGATATAGGCCGCCAGGGTCTCGCCGCTCACATGCTCATTCATTGCCTTCCCCCTCCAGCGCGCCGGCGATCTCTTTCCGGCTGAATTGCCGGGTCCCCTCCAGTTCGGCCCGGATCTTTTTCAGGACGCGGGCAAGGAACTTGTAGGCCGACGGCAGGCGGAGCACCCGGCCGGCCTCGTTGATCCTCATGCCCTGGAAATAGACCAGCTGGACGGCCAGCCTTTCCCGGTCATCCAGCTTCTCCAGGGCCAGGCGCAGCCCGGCCTCCAGTTGCCGCCGCTGTTCCCGCCTCTCGCCCGCGGCCAGCTCCGATTCCGGCGTCCTCATGTCGGCCAGGATCCTCGTGTAGTCCGGCTCGCCGTCGATGGAGACCACGCGGATCTTTTTCAGCGCGAAGTCGCGGCCGTATCTCGCGCGCAGGAAATCGAGCGCCAGGCGGCGCGCCACCACGGTCAGCCAGGTGGAGAGCTTGGCCCGGAAGGCGAAGCGCCGCAGCCGCTGGAAGCGGTCCTCGCGCAGCTTTTCCAGGACGTGCAGGTAGACGGCCATCTTCTCGTCGTAATCGTCGGTGTACTTGATGACGGCGCGGTAGATGAAGCCCGAGTACTCCAGGACGAATCTCTGCTAGGCGGCGGTGTCGTCCGCCAGAATGGCGCGCACCAGGCGGGCCTCGCTGTCCCCGAATACCCTCATGAAGGCGATTATAGCAGGAATCGCCCGCTCGAAGTCAAGCGCGCGGGCTTCTGACCCGCCGGCGCTCGCCGGGATGAAAGGATGAATGAAGAGTACGGTCTCCATGGCGCGCCCCCAGCCGCTTCATCCGCTTAGACGGCGGGCCGGCAGGGAATTCCCGGCGCTCCCCAGGGGGACAACGGCCGAAGGCAGGGCCGCACTGGACGCGCCGGTTGACTTTGCCGGCGATTTTTTCGATAATCTGGCCTGGCGGGGGCCATCAGCCTTCAGCGGGTACCTGCAGGGCCAGAGAGGAGACAACATGGAATACGCGGAGATCGGCATCATCGGCGGCAGCGGCTTCTACGATTTGGAGGGGCTGGAGGAGGCGCACTCCGTCCGGCTGCGCACACCGTTCGGCGCACCCTCGGAAAAGCTCATGCTGGGCAAGCTGCGCGGCCGCGCCGTGGCTTTCCTTTCGCGCCACGGCCACGGCCATCGCCTGAACCCGTCGGAGGTGAACTACCGGGCCAACCTGTTCGCCATGAAGATGCTGAAGGTGGAGCGCCTGGTATCCATCACCGCCGTGGGCTCGCTGAAGGAGGAGCTGAAGCCGGGCGAGCTGGTCATCCCCGACCAGTACGTCGACCAGACGTTCAAGAGGGAAAAGACCTTCTTCGAGGACGGGATCGTCGCCCACGTCTCCCTGGCCGACCCTGCCTGCCCGGAGCTCGCCCGGCTCGCCCAGCGCCTGGCCGGCGAGGCGGGCCTGGCCGCCCACCAGGGGGGAACCTATTGCAACATGGAGGGGCCGCAGTTCTCCAGCCGCGCCGAATCGCTGGCCAACCGCCGGATGGGCCACGCGCTCATCGGCATGACCCAGGCCGTCGAGGCCAAGCTGGCCCGCGAACTGGAGATGTGCTTCCTGCCCCTGGCCTTCGTCACCGACTACGACTGCTGGCACCAGAGCGAGGAGCCGGTCACCGTGGAAATGGTCATGGCCAACCTCAAGAAGGGAGTGACAGCCATCAGGAAGCTCCTGCCGCTGATCATCCACGAGCTCCCCCGCGACCGCGGCGCCTGCTCCTGCGCCGACGCCCTGGCCGCCTCGATCATCACCGCGCCGCCCCTGATCCCGGAAAAGACCTACAAGAAGCTCGAGCTCATCATCGGCAAGTACATCCCGTCCCGCATGTAAAGAGGAGATCATGCCCCAAGAACTCATCCTGGTCATCAACCCCGGCAACACCTCCACCAAGGTGGCGGTCTATGACGGCGCCGCCCCCGTCTGCAGCGAATCGATCAAGCACGCCGACGAGGAGATCGCCCGCTTCGCCGACATCAACGCCCAGCGGCAGTTCCGCGAGGAGCTGATCGAGGATTTCCTGAAGCGGCAGGGGATCGCGCCGGGCGCCATCCGCGCCATCGCCGCCCGCGGCGGGCTGCTCAAGCCCCTGGCCAGCGGCACCTATGCCGTCGACCAGCGCATGGTCGACGACCTGGCCGAGGCGCGCCAGGGCCGGCACGCCTCGAACCTGGCCGCGCAGATCGGCTTTTCCCTGGCCGCCAAGCTGGGGATCACCTGCTACATCGTCGACCCGGTATCGGTCGACGAAGCCGAGCCTTTGGCCCGTTATTCCGGCCACCCCCTGTTCCAGCGCGTGATGCTCACCCACGCCCTGAACATGAAGGCAGTGGCCAGGCGCTTCTGCGCCGAAAAGCAGCTGCGCTACGAGGAGCTGACCCTGCTGGTCATCCACCTGGGCACGGGCAACTCCATCTCGCTGCACCGGAACGGGCGCATGATCGATGCCGTCAACCCCTCCGAGGAAGGCCCCTTTTCCATGGACCGCAGCGGCGGCCTGCCCGTCCTGCAGGCGGTGCGCCACGTCTGCGCGAACGGCATGTCCTTCAAGGACTTTGAAAAAATGGTCTTCGGCAGCGGCGGCCTCTTCGCCTACCTGGGAACGAAGGACTTCCTGAAGGTGCGCGACCAGTACCTGGCGGGCGACGCCCGGACCATGGAGGTGGTGCAGGCCATGGCCTACCAGGTGGCCAAGGACGCCGGCGGGCTGGCCACCGTGGTCAGCGGCAGGATCGACGCCACGCTCATCACCGGCGGCATCGCCTTCAACGAGTTCTTCATCGACCTGCTGCGCCGGCGCCTCTCCTTCCTCGCCCCGATCCACGTCTACCCCGGCGAGGACGAGATGCGCTCCCTGGCCGAGGGCGTCCACCGGGTGCTGCGCGGCGAGGAAGAGGCAAAAACCTATTAAATGAAAGAAACCCAAGGCATTTCCCGTTGTCTCCGCCCGCCCGGGAGGCTTTCATGCCCGTGAACGACCGCCTGAACCCACTGTCGACCGTCACGGAGCAGCAGGTGGCCCTGTTGGAGAAGAAGATCGACGACCTCAAGGCCGAATACATCCTTTTCTTCAACGGCGACACCCGGCAGCCCCCGGAAAAGAAGCGCGAAGACCTGGAAAAAGCCATCCGCAAGCTGATCTACGGCGGTTCCAAGTCGCCCAAGATGGAAATGATCATCCAGAACTTGGCCCAGCGCTTCAGCCTCTACAACAACATGTGGCTGAAAAAGCTCAATGAGCTGGAGATCGGAACGCCGCTCACCCGCGCCCGGAAGGCCGCCCCGCCCAAGCCCGGGCGTGAAAAGGAGACGCACGAATTGTACCTGACCCTCAACGACGAGGAGACCTTCGAGCGCTTCGCCGCCGTTTACCGGGAGATGCTGCCGGAAAGCGGCGCCTCGGAAAAGGAAAGGGATCAGGTCATCGAAAGCATCAAGACCAAGATGCTGACCCACAACCTGGTCGAGGCCCGCGTCACCTTCAGCCGGCAGAAAGGCAAGCTGAACATCCGCATCAAGAAATAGCCGGGCGGTTGCCGCGGTCAGCGGGAATACAGGTAGCGCTTGATCTTGCTGGTGGCGGTCTTCTGGAACGGCTCCTCGTGCTCGATGAAGCGCGTGATCTGCGCGAACGCCGACAACTGCGGGTTGATGGTCTCCTTCAGGCGCTGCAGCAGCTCGTCGATGTACTCGCGCTTCTGCTGCTGGGTCCTGCCCCGGGTTTCCTCGTCGATCAGGTCATAGTCCAGGTAGACCAGGGCTTCCAGGCGGCCGCCGCTTTCCACGACCAGCGACTCGGCCACGTGCATGCAGGAGTTGATCTTGTCCTCGATGGCTTCGGGATAGATGTTCTCGCCGTTGGACATCAGGATCATGTTCTTGGAGCGCCCGCGGATATACAGGTTGCCCGCCTTGTCGAAATTGCCCAGGTCGCCGGTGCGAAACCAGCCCTCCCCGTCCAGGACCTGGCGGGTGGCCTCGGGGTTCTTGTAGTACCCCTTCATGACGTTGGGCCCGCGGGCCACGATCTCGCCGATGCCGCTGCGGGGATCGGGATCGTCGATGCGGATCTCGACCCCGGCGATGGGCTTGCCGGTCGAGCCGACGGCGATGGTCCCGTCGCCCCAGGGGCCGCCGGCCAGCAATGGCGCCGTTTCGGTCAGGCCATAGCCGATCAGGTAGGGGAAGCCCGATTTTTTCAGGAAAATCTCGGCCTCGCGGTTGATCGCCGCCCCGCCGATGGCCATGGTCTTCAGCTCGCCGCCGAAGAAATCGACCAGCTTGTCGCGGATCTTGCGGTAGATCTTCATCTTCAGGCCGGGGACCCTGGCGATCAGCTTGAGCAGCCGCTTCTTTTCAAAGGCGGCCAGGACCTTTTTCTTGTAGATCTTCTCCATGATCAGCGGCACGGCGGGTATGACCTGGGGCTTTTCCACCTTGCAGATCTTTTCCAGTATGGTCGGCGTGGGCATTTTCCCGACATAGACGATGCGCGCGCCGTTAAGCAGGGGGAAGATGAATCCCAGGGTGAATTCATAGGAATGGGAGAGGGGCAGGATGGAGAGGAAGGTCCACCCGGGCAGGATCTCGAGGATATGGTTGGCTACGGTCAGCACGTTGGCAATGAAGTTGCCGTGGCTGAGCATGACCGCCTTGGAGTGACCGGAAGTCCCGGAGGTATAGATGATGGAGGCGATGTCATCGGCGCTGACGTCCGCCGAGCGCAGGCCCATCCTGTCGGGGATCTGGCGCAGGAAGTTCCGCGCCCTCTCGATGAAGTTGGAGATCGGTTCGACGGGGAGAAAGTCCGACTCGGCCCGGAAATCGTCGAGCGTGATCACGCTCAGCAGCTTGCTGTCGCGGATGCCCAGCACCTTGTCCATCTGCTTCTGGGTGGTAAAAAGGATCTTGGCTTCCGAGTCCAGGAGAATGTGATGGATGTCGGTCTCCGGAAAATCGGGCAGGATCGGCACCACGATGGCGCCGATGCGCATGACGGCCAGGCAGGCGATGCACCAGTGCGGGGAATTCTCGCCCAGGATGGCGATGCGGTCGCCCTTGAGAACTCCCTCCTTGCGCAGCGTTTCGGCCATGCCCGTGACCTGCTGGAACAGCTCGCCGTAGGTCAGGGGGCGCTCCAGAGCCATGCCCAGGGCCGGGCGCGAGCCGTAGAGCTCGGCGCTCGTCTCCAACAGGCAATTGATCGTGTTTTCCCTCAGGGAGATATTGCGTGCCATGAAATAACTATACGCAAAAATTATTTTTTTTCAACTTTTTCCGCCCTTCCTTACCCCTGGCCGCCGAGGATAATTTTGCGGCCGGCACTTGACAACATTCTTTTTCTTTGCTACATTAGTTCCTGCAATCGAGGAGGTCCCGTATGAGTGTCGATATTGGTGCCAGCAAACAAAAATCCGAACCCAACGTTGTCCCTCTTTGCGATATTCTGCTCGTGCTGCTGATCATTTTCATGGTCATCACCCCGGTCATGCAGAAAGGGATCGACATCAAGCTCCCCGAGACCCAGCAGGACGATGGCGAGGGCGGTGACCCTAACGTTCGCGGCATCGTGCTGACCCTCGAGAGCGACCGCACGGTCAAGATCAACCAGGACGCCGTCGAAATGACCGTCCTGGAGAACACGCTGCGCGACCTCTACCAGACCCGCACCGACAAGACCATCTTCATCCGCGCCGACGAGACCCTCAATTACCAGGACGTGCTGCACATCATCGACATCGCCAAGGGCGCCGGCATCGAGGTCCTGGGCGTCATCCCCGAGCGCTACAAGAGCGGCATCTAGCCTTTTTGCGGCCCATCCTTTTTCCCCTCCCGGCCCAATGAGGAAGGTTTCCCCCCGATTTTCCCATTCTTATCGGCAGCGGTTGAAAAACCCCCGCGAAAGATGTACAATAGGGGCCCGGAGGTCCCGCCAGCCATGAAACTGAAAGAAGAAAAGGAACTGCAGTCCATCAGCGAGGAATACGAGAAAGCGCTGCAATCATTCCATAAAAAAAACTATGCCAAGGCCCACGAGGCCTTCGCCAGGATCGTCGAGGCCTACAAGGATTCGGAATTCTACAGCGTGCTGGAGATCCAGACCCGGGCCAAGGTCTACCAGAGCATCGCCCACGCCCAGACTCACCCGGTGAAGATCAGGCTGGAAAGCGCCCAGGACCATATCGGCGAGGGGGTGTTCCAGCTGAATGCCGGGGATGTCGCCAAGGCCCAGGAGCACTTCGCCATCGCCGAGAAAAACAACTGCCGCGACGCCTACCTCTACTATCTCATGGCCACCGCCTGCCTGCGCCAGGAGGATACGGCCAATGCCCTGCGCTACATCGAAAAATGCCTGAAAAAGGACGAAGGCTACAAGGTCATCATCTACAACGAGCCCGACTTCGAGCCGCTGCAGCAAAACCCCGATTTCCTGAAACTGGTGGAATGATCCCCGCCTTCATCGACGGCGGCCGCAGCGCCGCCGGGCGCCTGATATTCCGCGGCCGCGGCCTCGCCTTCTGGATTGAACGGGCTTTTCCCTTCTGCAGTTTCGCCGGCGGCGGAGGCAAGGACGGCGGGATGGCCATCGTCTTCAGCCTCGACCTGTTCCCCCTGCCGGGCGCGGGCGGCGACCGCAGCCTTTCAGGCTGGTTCCGGAGCCGCTCGAATTTGCGGGACGGTCTTTATGCCCCGGCCGGCAAGCCATTTTTCGCCGTCTCCAGGACGTTTTTAAGACAGAACGGCCTGAGGCTGGAACCGGGATTGTTCCGCAGCCTGCGCGCTTTTTCCGGCGCCGTCGAAATGGAGCTGAAAAGCCCCGTTACGGCGATCGACCCGGCCCGGGAGCCGCTGGCGGTCGAGGCCGCGGTCATCGCCCTGCAACTCGCCCATTTGCGGAGGAGCGGCGTCCGCGTGGAGAACGCCGGCAATTTCTGCCTCGAGGGGCTGCCGCGGATCGGCCGCGGTACCGTGGTCGGTTCCGGGGTCGTCCTGCGCGGCGAATGCCGCATCGGCCGCAACGTCGTCATCTACCCCAACTGCTTCATCGAAAACTCGAGCCTCGGGGACAACTGCGTTCTCCTCCCCGGCTCGGTCATCGTCGATTCGCGCGTGGAAAAGAACGTGCAGCTCGGCCCCTTCTGCCACCTGCGCCTCGATTCGCTGGTGCGCGCGGGGGCGAAGGTCGGCAATTTCGTCGAAATGAAGAAAAGCGTGTTCGGCCAGGGCTCCAAGGCCATGCATCTTTCCTATATCGGCGACGCCGCCATCGGCCGCAGGGTCAATATCGGCGCCGGCACCATCACCTGCAACTACGACGGCAGGAAGAAGAATCCCACCCGCATCGGCGACGATGTGTTCATCGGCTCGGGCACCGAGCTGGTGGCCCCGGTCACCGTGGAGAGCGACAGCTATGTCGCGGCCGGCTCGACCGTCACCGAGGACGTGCCGCGCCACGCCCTGGCCGTCGCCCGCCAGCGCCAGCGCAATATCAAGGGCTGGGTGCTGCGCAAGAGAAAGAAATAGTCTTCCGGGTAGGAATCTCGTGACGCGTGACGCGTGACGCGTGACGCGAAAGAAATCATTCTGGAAGCCACAAATTCCAACATCTGGATTTCAGCGACTCAAACAGTCTTCTCCCGCGAACCCATATTGATCAATCGACTTGGTTTTGGTTATGGAGGCACCTCCCGCCAGGGAGTTTGTGCCAAGAGGATTATTGAGTTTTCGTGCCTGATATTTGGACTTTTATCTTCCCGCGTTACGCGTTACGCGTCACGCGTCACGACAATTCATTTAGTTCTGGGCTACAACCACCCGGTCGATCCCGGCATAGTCGCGGACGCATTCGCGCTCGCGCAGGCCGGCGGCCCTGAGAAACCCGCTCACGGCCCGATGCTGCCCGCGACCGATCTCGAGCAGCAGCCGGCCGCCCGGCTCCAGGCGCCCCGGCGCCCCGGCAATGATTTTTGCCAGCGCCTCGGTTCCAACCGGGCCGGCCTCCAGCGCGACCCTGGGCTCGAAGAGCCGGACCGTCGCCGGCGCATTCCGCCAGTCGCGGCGCGAGAGGTAGGGCGGGTTGGAGACGATCATCTGAAAGCGCTCCCCCCGGCGCGGGAAAAGGTCGCCGGCAAGCGGCCGCACCCGCTCTTGCAGCCCGAAGCGGGCGATGTTCTTCCTCAGGACGGCCAGGGCCGGCCGGCTCTTTTCCAGGGCGGTCACTTCGGCCCGGGAGCGCAGGGCCAGGAGGACGGAGATGGCGCCGCTGCCGGCGCCGATATCGAGGACGCGCAGCGGTTCCCGCCCCAGCAGCTGCAGGGCCTTTTCGACCAGCAGCTCGGTCTCGGGACGGGGCACGAGGACGGCCGGCGACACGAGGAGCAGCTCGCCGTAGAATTCCTTCGCGCCCAGGATATAGGCCAGCGGCTCATCGGCCAGGAGGCGGCGCAGGCGGCGGCGGAAGCGGCGCAGCCCGGCCGCATCGCGAACGGGCTGGTTTTTCTGGATCCAGAAGCGGCTGCGGCTGATGGCGAACGAGCTCTCGATCAGGGCTTCGACGGCAGTGGAAAGCTCCCTCTTCCTTGATGCGCGCAGGGCGGCGGCGAAGAGCTCCGAGTACAGCACTAGGAGGTCAGGCTCTTGATCTTCTCTTCGATGCGGGCGCGGACGTGGCTCTCGGTCAGGTCGGCGACCAGCTCGTCCATGTCGCCGTCGATGACGAAGCCGATGTTGAAGTTGCGGCCGCTGACGCGGTGATCGGTCACGCGGTTCTGGGGAAAGTTGTAGGTGCGGATCTTCTCCGAGCGCTCGCCCGAGCCCACCTGCGAGCGGCGGTTTTGGGCGATCGATTCCTCCTGCCTGCTCTTCTCATGCTCGAACAGCCTGGCCTTCAGCACCTTGAGGGCCTTGTCCTTGTTCTTGTGCTGGGACTTCTCGTCCTGGCAGGTGACCACGATGCCGGAGGGAATATGGGTGACGCGGATGGCCGACTCGGTCTTGTTCACGTGCTGGCCGCCCGGCCCCGACGCCGCATAGGTGTCGATGCGGATGTCCTTGGGATTGAAATCGATTTCCACGTCCTCGGCTTCGGGCAGCACGGCGACGGTCACGGTCGAGGTATGGATGCGCCCCGAGGCTTCCGTTTCCGGGACGCGCTGCACGCGGTGGACGCCGCTCTCAAACTTGAGGAACTTGTTCACCTCGGTCCCCTTGACGTAGAGGATGACCTCCTTGATGCCGCCGATGCCGGAATAGGTGGTGGAGATGACCTCGGCCTTCCATTTCTTCCTTTCGGCCACGCGCATGTACATGCGCAGCAGGTCGGAGGCGAAAAGCGACGCTTCGTCGCCGCCGGCGCCGGCGCGGATCTCCAGGAAGGCATTGCGGCTGTCCTCCCCGGGATCGGAGACCATCAGTACCTCGGTCTCGCCGATCAGCGCCTCTTCTTCCCGCTCCAGGACCGACAGCTCCTCACGGGCCAGGGCGCTCATTTCCGGGTCTTCGGCCGCCAGCAGCCCCTCGGCGTCGCGGCGACGCCGGAGGACCCGGCCCAGCTGATGGTATTTCTCCTCCTGGGGCTTGAGCGAATACAGCTCCTTGGACAGTTCGCGGAATTTTTTCTGCTGTTGGGCGGTTTCGGGCAGGCTCAGCTCAGCGCTGATCTGCTCGAAGCGGTCGTGGATCTTCTGGAGATAGGCGAATAGCTTTTCACTGTTCCTTGTAGCCATACTTTTTCTTGAATTTCTCTATCCGGCCTTCGGTATCCACGTACTTCTGCTTGCCGGTAAAAAAAGGATGGCAGGAAGAACAGATCTCCACTTCGATCTTGGGCAGGGTGGAACGGGTCTTGAAGGTGTTGCCGCAGGCGCAGACCACCGTGCATTCCATGTATTTGGGATGGATTTCTTTCTTCATGGTTCCTCCACGGGTTGGATTGTAGCATTTTTGGCCCGTCCTTGTCAAATGGGCGCTCCGCAGGGCCGCGGCGGCGAAAGATTTGCATTCGTGCCCCCAAAACGCTATAATTTCCTCTTTAACAAAAGGAGAGATCCATGAAATTCATAGAAGACCTTTATCGCCTGATCTCCGAAAAGGAGGGTGTCCTGGTCAATCCCGGGCGCCGCGACCTGATCAAGGCGGTGGTGAAGAACAGGGAAGCCCTGGTCAGCGCCAACGGCGCGCTGGCCACCTGGACGCGCATCGAGTCGACCGGCCGCAGCCCCAAGGACACGCTGATCGTCCGCCGGCCCGAGATCGAGGCCGAGATCGACTGGGATTCGCCCAACAACCTGCCGCTGGCTCCCGACACGTTCGCCATGATCCTCGAGGACGCCCTGAAGCTGGCCGGAGGAAAGGACCGGCTGTACGTCACCGACCGCGTCGTGGGCGCCGACAGCCGCTACGCCCTGCCGGTGCGCACCGTCAGCGACCAGGCCCTCACGGCCCTCTTCACCATCACCATGTTCCGTCCCACGCCCAGGGACATCGGCCGCAGCATCTACCGCGACCAGCCCTTCATTCTCGTGGCCCTGCCCGCCGACAAGCTGGACAAGCTGCGCTATTTCGGCAAGCTGCGCAAACTTCCCGACGGCACGGTCTCGGACATGGTCGTGGCCATGGATTACGTCAACCGCATCGGCATCATCATCGGCTCCGCCTACGGGGGCAGCGTCAAGAAGCTGATGTTCACCGTCATGAACTACCTGCTGCCCAAGGCCGGGATCCTGCCGCTGCACGCCTCGGCCAACGAGGGCAGGGACGGCGACCTCGCCCTTTTCCTGGGGCTTTCCGGGACCGGCAAGACCACGCTCTCCGCCGACCCCGACCGGCTGCTGCTGGGAGACGATGAGCACGGCTGGAGCCGCCACGGCATCGCCAACTTCGAGTTCGGCTGCTACGCCAAGCTGATCCATCTCAACCCGGCCAAGGAGCCGCAGATCCACCACGCCATCACCCACGAGGCGCCCTTTCTTCAGCACGGGGCCATCGTCGAAAACGCCATGATGTACCCCAACGGCATCTTCGATTTCGACGACTCGCGGCTGATCGAGAACTCGCGCGGCTCCTATCCGCTCTCCTTCCTGCCCAGCGTCAAGAAATCCTCGCGCGGCCGGCATCCCCGGACCATCATTTTCCTCACCGCCGACGCCAACGGCGTGCTGCCGCCCGTGGCCAAGCTGGACCAGGACCAGGCCATGTTCTGGTTCCTGATGGGTTACACTTCCAAGCTCGCCGGCACCGAGACCGGCATCGTCGAGCCCGTCTCGACCTTCTCGCGCTTCTTCGGCCAGCCCTTCATGCCGCGCAACCCCAATGATTACGCGGCGCTGCTCGGCCAGAAGATCAAGAAGCACCGCACCGCCGTCTACCTGGTCAATACCGGCTGGAGCGGAGGCCCGTACGGCGTGGGCCGGCGCATGGACATCAACGTCACCCGCGCCATCATCAAGGCCGTGCTCACCGGCGAGCTGGACAAGGTGCCGACCGTCGAGGACAAGGACTTCCACATCCGCATCCCCGTCTCCTGCCCCGGCGTTCCCGCCGAGATCCTGCAGCCGCGCAACACCTGGAAGGACCCCGAGGCCTTTGCGGCGCGGGCGCTCAAGCTGGCCGGGGAATTCAGCGCCCACTTCGACCGCGCCTACGGCGACAAGGGCCTGCCCGAGGCGGTGCTCAGGCAGTGCCCGGGGAAGTAGTAACGAGTGACAAGTGACGAGTGACGAGGCGACAAGTAAGTGAGTTCCAGCTATTCTTCTTCCTGGTCACTCGTTACTCGTTACTCGTCACTATTCCCAGCTTTTTGTTACCGGTGGCGCTTGCTTTCCCTGAAGGACGCCCGGGAATAGGAATTGAGGTACAGGTCGTAGTAATTCATGCTGGGAAAGGCCGCGTATTTCTCATAGCCCAGCCAGGCGATCATGGCCGCATTGTCGGTGCAGTAGCGCGGTTCGGGCATGTAGAGCGGCAACCCTTTTGCGGCACAGGCGTCGGCGAAGCGACGGCGCAGCAGGGCGTTGCGGCTGACCCCGCCCGAGACGATCAGCGAGCGGACGTTCAGGCTCGCGGCCGCAGCCAGCGTCTTGTCCAGCAGGTAGTCGACCAGGGAAGACAGGAAGGAGGCCAGCAGGTCATGAAAATCCCTGCTGCCCGGGACGATGCCCAGTTCCCGCGCCTGGCGCAGCAAAGCCGACTTGTAGCCGGAAAAGGAAAAATCGTCGCCGCCGTCGCTCATGCGCGGCTGGGAAAAGCGGAAACGGCCCGCGTCACCCTTCTCGTACAGTGCGTCCAGCAGCGGCCCGCCGGGATAGCCCAGGCCGAAGTGCTTGGCGACCTTGTCCATGACCTCGCCGGCCGCGTCATCGCGCGTTTTGGCGACCACGCGGCCGCTGAACTTGCTCTCCTGGTGAAAAAGCGTGGTATGGCCCCCGGAAACCACCAGGGCCAGCAGCGGATAGGCGATATGGCCGTGGCTGATGAACGGGGCCTCGACGTGGGCGGCGATATGGTCAACGGCCACCAGCGGCAGGTCGTGGGCCATGGCCAGGCCCTTGGCGAAAGCCAGCCCGATCAGCAGGGAGCCGACCAGCCCCGGCCCCAGCGTCACGGCCAGGACCTCGATGTCGCCCATGCCCACCCCGGCCTGCTGCAGCGCCTGTCGGCATAGCAGGTCGATGGCTTCGTAGTGCGTGCGGGCGGCGATCTCGGGGACGATGCCGCCGTAGGGAGCGTGAAGATCGACCTGCGATTTGATCGCCTCCGAGCGCACGGCGTTGGCCACTCCCCTCTCGACAACGGCCACGGCCGTCTCGTCGCACGACGACTCGATTCCCAGGATGTACAAGTGCCCTCCTTGCGAGCATCATAGCAAAACGCGGCTCAAGGGGCAATCGCCAGGTCCGATTCGGGCGATCGTGAAGCGTAACGCATGAACAGGTAAGTCTAAAATTCCAAAATCCAAGCACCAAATTCCAAATAAATTCCAAATTCCAATGACCCAAACAAAAATCCGGCAATAAATTAATCTCTGTGAATTGCCTTCGTTTTGGTCATTGGGTAATTGGAATTTGGTGCTTATTTGGAATTTGGAATTTGTTATTTGGAATTTTAGTTCCTGCTATTGCCTTCCAATAGGCATCTACCGTACGCCCCAGACCGAGTCCTTACCAATCCCGGTAATAGGTCCCGTCCAGGGCCTTCTTGTCCGAGTCGCAGTAGACGTCCCAACAGTTCTGCCCGCCCCAGCTGCGCGAGCCGAGCTTGTCCTGGTAGGAGCGCAGCCCCCAGTCGGTGGAACCGTTGATGGGATCGGGGGGAATGCGGCGCAGGAACTTGACGACGCGGGTCTTGTTCTTCTTGTCCTTGTATTCGATGCCCTTGACCAGGTCTTCCAGCTTCTCGGGATAACCGTAGGTATCCTCGTCGACATCGATCTTGTTCTCGACGACGAATTTCCTGTGCTCGTCGATGGCGGTGCGCAGGATGCGCAGCGCCCGGCGCAGGTCGATCTCCTTTTCGCGCTGGAACGCATTGTGGGCCAGGGGGATGGCGGCGACGGCCAGAATGCCGATGATGACGGTGGCGGTGATCAGCTCGATCAGGGTGAAGCCGCGGTGGTCGCCGCGCGGCCCGGGCGCTGCCGGGCTTGACTCCCTGCGGCCTTGAACGGACATGGTCACGCCTCCCGGCCGGGCGTTGCGGCCGCCCCTCTACCTGTCCCCGTCGCGCGAGCTGCTCTCCAGGACCTTGTGGCTGAGCTTCATCTTGCCGTCGCGGTCCAGGGACATCACTTTCACTTCGATCATGTCACCCAGCTTGTATTCCTGGCGGACGTCGCGAATGCGGCGCTGGGAGACCTCCGATACGTGCAGCAGCCCGGTGACGCCGGGCATGATCTCCACGAACAGCCCGTAGTCCTCGATGCGGTTGATCTTGCCGTTATAGACCTTGTCGACCTCGGGAGAACCGGTCAGTTCCTCGATGCGGGCGATCACCCTCTCGCCCAGCTCGCGGTTGGCGGCGGCGATGGAGACCTTGCCGTCGTCCTCGACGTTGATCTTGGCATTGAAGGTGGCCACCAGCTCCTTGATGGTCTTGCCCCCCGGCCCGATCAGGTCGCGGATCTTGTCGACGTTGATCATCATGGTCAGGATGACCGGGGCGTACTCGGAGAGCTTGGGCGACGGAGCGGGGATGGCCTCCTTCATCTTGGCCAGGATGGCCTTGTAGGCCGCGGTGGCATCCTCGATGGTGCGGCGGATGACCTCGTCGGTCAGGCCGCCGATCTTGATGTCCAGCTGGATGGCGGTGATGCCCTTCTCGGTGCCGGCCACCTTGAAGTCCATGTCGCCGAAGTGGTCCTCGTAGCCGGCGATGTCGGTCAGCACGGCGAATTCGTCGCCTTCCTTGACCAGGCCCATGGCGATGCCGGCCACCGGGGCCTTGATGGGCACGCCGGCATTCATCAGCGCCAGGGTGCCGCCGCAGACCGTGGCCATGGAGGAGGAGCCGTTCGATTCCAGGATGTCGGAGACGACGCGGATGGTATAGGGGAACGTTTCGTTGTCCGGGATCATGATCTTCAGCGCCTTCTCGGCCAGGTTGCCGTGGCCGATCTCGCGGCGGCCGGCCCCGCGCAGGAAGCTGACCTCGCCCACCGAGAAGGGCGGGAAGTTGTAATGCAGGAGGAATTTCTTCTTGGAATCGTCGCCGCTGAGCAGGTCGAGGCGCTGGGCGTCGTCTTCGGAGCCCAGGGTGACGGTCGACAGCGACTGGGTCTCGCCGCGGGTGAAAACGGCCGAGCCGTGGACGCGGGGCAGTATGCCCAGCTCGATGCGGATCGGCCGGATCTCGGTGTAGGTGCGGTTGTCGGTGCGCCGCTTTTCCTTGAGCAGTGTCTCGCGGAAGACCTGGGACTCGACCTTCTCGAATGCGCCCTTGGCGCGGGCGATCTCTTCGGCCTGTTCCCTGCCCTGCTGGATCTCCTCCATGATGGCCTTGATCTTCAGGCGGCGCAGCACGCGATCCTGGGTGAAGATGGCGTCGCGGATCTGGGCCGAGAACTTGGCGCGGATCTCGGAGGCCAGGGCATCGGTTTCGGGCTTGGCGGCCGGGACCATCTTGTCGGGATTGACCAGCTCCTTCTGCGCCTGGCAGATGCGGGCGATCACTTCCTTGGCGCGGCGCAGCCCCTCCAGGAAAACCTGGTCGGAGAACTCGTTGCCCCCGGCCTCGAGCATGACCACTTCCGTCTCGGTGCCGGCCGCCAGCAGGATCATGTCCAGTTCCTTGCGCATGTCCAGGCCGGGGTTGACGACGTATTGCCCGGCCTTCCAGCCGATCTTGACCGCCGCCAGCGGCGTGGTGAAGGGGATGGTCGAGGAGAGCAGGGCGGCGGAGGCGCCGATGATGCCCATGGCGTCGTAGTCGATGCTGAAATCGGCCGAGAGCAGCATGGCGATCACCTGGGTGTCGTGGTGGTAGTTCTCGGGGAACAGCGGCCGGATGGGGCGGTCGATGAGGCGGGAGAGCAGCACCTCCTTCTCGGAGGGCTTGCCTTCGCGCTTGAAGAAGCCGCCGGGGATCTTGCCGGCGGAATAGGTGTTCTCGCGGAAATCCACCATCAGCGGCAGGAAGTCCTGGCCGGCCTTCTCTTCGTCACGCATGTTGGCGGTGACCAGGATCATATTGTCCTTGTACGAAAGCAGGGCCGAGCCGTTCGACTGGCGCGCCCAGCGGTGGATGTCGATCGTAAGGGTAGAACCCTCTATATCGATTTGAATGGTCTTTTGCATGGTTATCTCCTGAAAAAAAAATTACTTCCTGAGTTCCAGTTCCTGAATGATCTTCACGTATTTGCCGTAGTCGGTGCGCCGCAGGTAGTTGAGCAGCTTTTTCCTGGTGGAGACCAGGGTCAGCAGGCCCTTGCGGGAGTGGTTGTCCTTCTGGTGCGACTTGAAGTGCTCGGTCAAATTGCGGATCCTCTCGGTCAAGACGGCGATCTGAACTTCAGACGAACCGGTGTCCTTGTCGTTTATCTGAAAGCGACCGATCAGCTTCTGCTTGGTTTCCTTGGTAATGCTCACAAATTCCTCCTGTTATTGTGCAAAGCCAGACCATATTTTATCAGAAAAGAACCCCCGTGTAAACAAGGAGGGTGAGATCGGCGCTTTTTTATTTCTTTTCGTCCAGGAATTCGCTGAATTCGATGTTGTGCGTCTCCAGGGTGACGCCCAGCACCTTGTCCACCCGCGAAAGGGCCAGGTTGTAGTCGATCAGCGACTTGAGCTCGGCGATCTGGGCATTGGCGAAGTCGCGCTGGTACTGCAGCACCTGGTAGTTGGTCGAAAGCCCGACCGCCAGCTTCTTCTGCTCGGCAGCCAGCTTCTGGTCGGCCAGCTCGCGCGAGATGCGGGTGGCATCGACGATCTTGGCATTGGTCTCCAGGTCCATGATGATCTGCTTGACTTCGGAATAGATGGTGCTCTCGACCTTTTTCAGGGTCAGCAGCGACTGCTCCAGGCTGAGCCGCGCCTGCACCAGGTCGGCGCGGGCCGAAGTGTTGACCACCGGGATGGAGAGCTGCAGGCCGATGGAATAGTTCTCGTACAGGCGCTTCAGCGCGTCGCGCAGCGAATCGCTCAGGTTGCCGCCGATGCTGCCGGGGGTGGAGCCGGAAGGCAGCAGGTCGAAGTCGACGTCCTGGGGCGTGCCGCTCAGGCCCCGGGTGTAGTACGAGGCGGTGAGCTGCAGGTTGGGCAGCGACTGGTTGCGGAAATAACGCACGTCGATGTTCTTGCTCTTGAGCTCCAGGCGCACCTGCTCGATGTCGGGGCGCTGCTCCAGGGCCGTCTCGAGGAAGCCGTTGAAATCGGTCTGCCGCGGGCGGAACGCCGGCGTGTCCTGGGGAAGGATGTCCTCGGGCGCCTGGCTGATGTTCAGGATGCGGCGCAGGTTCTCCTCGTAGGCCTGGATCAGGCTGCGCGCCTGCAGCGCCTCGCCTTCGCGGGCGGCCACCTCGGCCTGGGCGGTCAGGATGTCCATGGGCGCCGAGACGCCGACCCTGACCTGGACCTCGTTCTGCTTCAGCAGGTCCTTGGCCAGCTGCAGCGACTTCTCCTTCACCGCCAGGTTCTGGTGCGCATGCACCAGGTTCCAATAGGCCTCCTCGGCCTGGTAGATCAGGTCGATCACCCGCTGCCTGAGGGCGGAGAGCGAGCGGTCCCGGTTGTTGCGGGCGATGATGATGTTCCTCTTGGTGACCGTCAGCCCGAAATTCTTGAGCAGCGGCTGGGTCAGGTTGAAGCGCAGCATCGAATTGTAGCGCGGGTTGATCTGGCTGAAGCGCGAGTTGGTCGAGTTGCGGGAATTGTCCAGGACGACATCCAGGCTGCCGCCGCTGAGCAGTCTCTGCGACAGGGTGAACGACAAGCTGCCTGAATCGGCCTTTTCCACGTCGGCACCGGTGAAGACGCTGGAACTGGGAGTCGTCGTCGAGCTGCTGTTGAAGCTCAGGGCCAGCTGCGGGATGAAGATGGCCTTGCTCTTGCTCCAGAGGGCGTCGGCGATCTCCGGGTTGGACATCTCGATCTGCAGGTCGAGGTTGTTTTTCAGGACCTGTTCGATCACGTCGGTCAGGGTGAGGGTTTTCACCTGCCGCTCCTGGGCAGGAATGACTGAACCCAGGGCGAGGACAAGCACGGCCAGCAGCATTAATTTCTTCATCGGGCGCCTCCAGCGGTAAGTATAGGTTACGAAATCAGAACAAAAAAAGTTCCGCCGATCTTGCAGAAAGAGCGGCCTGCCGGCCTGTTTTTCCCCTATTTCAACCCCTTGGCCTCGAGCCAATCGTCGTTGTATATGGTGCTGAGGTAGCGCGAGGCGCCGTCGGGGAAGATGGTGGCGATGCGCGCCGGGCGCCGGATCTTCCCGGCCAGTTGCCGTATTCCCCACAATGCGGCGCCGCTCGAGCCGCCGGCCAGGATGCCCTCGCGCAGCGCCAGCTCCCTGGCCGCCTGGAACGCTTCGCGGTCGGTCACCTGCAGCATGTCGTCGATGTCTGAGAAAACGGCGCAGCGGATCAGGAATTCGTCGCCCAGCCCCTCGATCAGGTACGGGCCGGGCTTGACCATCCTTTTGTGATGAAAATACTCAAAAAAGACCGATCCCACCGGGTCGATGGCGATGACCCGGATCCTGGGATCCTTCTCCTTCAGGAAGCGGGCCGTGCCGCCGATGGTGCCGCCGGTGCCGATGCCGGCGACGAAATAGTCGATACGGCCGTCCATCTGCTCCCAGATCTCGGGGCCGGTGCCCTGGTAGTGGGCTTCGTTGTTGTCCAGGTTGTTATGCTGGTCGGGGAAGAAGCAGTTCGGCGTCTCCCGGGCCAGTCGCGGCGTGATATTGTTGTAGCTGTCGGGATGCTCGGGGGGCAGCGAGGCATCCACCATGTGGATCTCCACGCCCAGGGCCTTCAACTGGTCGAGCTTCTCGCGGCTGATGCGGTCGCGGACCACGACCTTGAGGCGGTAGCCTTTCTGGATGGCGATCATGGCCAGTCCCATGGCGGTATTGCCCGAGGAGTTCTCGATGATCAGGTCGCCGGGCCTGATCTTGCCTTCCCGCTCCGCTTTCTCGATCATGTAGCGGGCGATGCGGTCCTTGCAGCTGCCCATGGGGTTGAGGAATTCCAGCTTGGCGAAGACCTCGCCGGGAATATCGCCGGCCACGCGGTTGAGCCTGACCATGGGGGTGTGGCCGACCACATCGACAATGCTCTCAAGACAGCGGTTCTGGTTCATTGGTTCCTCGGGATCGCCGTTCAAAACGAGGGGATAAGGACGGATTTTAACCCAACAACGGGGAATTGTAAAGGATGAACCTATTCGGCATCCGGTTCCTGGATCCCGGTGCCCTGCTTTTTCCTTCCGGTTGCCGCCCGCCGTGCGCCGGCCGCCGGGATCGATCGGGTCTTCGACTTCGAACAGCGAACCTCGAACGGCGAACCTTGCCGCGCTTTTGAGAGCATTCTCCCGTATCCCGGATCCGCTTTTTCGATCTCGATGCCCAGCCCCACCGGAGCTTCTTCCTTCCGGGCGTCATTATTCTTTTTTTTCCACACCACCAGCCCGGTAACGGAATAAATATCGTCGCCGGCGGCAAGGAGGATGTGCAACCGGCTGCGCTTGCGAACGACCTTGGTCGTGGCGATGCACATCCCGCGGCGGGAAACATTCACAGTGACTCCCATCTGGTCGAGGCCCTTGCGGCTGATGTCGACCAGCAGGCTTTTCTTTACCCTGGCTTCCCTGCGCTTTTTCATTGCCTGTTGATTATAATGTAGACTGCTTCACCTGAATGATCACAAGCAATCGCCGTGCCAAGACTCCTTCAAGACAAAGCAACAGCGAATCATTAACAAAAATGAAGTTCTCATCGAGACAAATCGATATTTTGATAGAAAATTGACAATTTTTGGCACTATTTGTGAAGTAATTTCGCTTATCCCTTTTGGGCAATAAAGATACAAATAAAACAATTAAGTTACAGATTACCGATTGCAGTTGACAGCAGGAAAAATCAATGTTATTAATATGATATCATTTCGATAGCATTCAAGGAGGCATCCATGACGAACGAAAAGAAGGGAATGTCGTTCAACGGCTGGGCGGTCGTCGCCCTGCATGCCCTGCTGATCGCGGCCATTGTTTCCATCTTCATCACCGGGGCGAATACCGCCCATTGGTCTCTGCTCCAGGTCCTGCTGATGCTGGCCCTGCTGGTCACCGCGGCCGCCATCCTGCCGCCGGGCTACTTCACCCTCCAGCCCAACGAGGCCAAGGTGCTGGTCCTGTTCGGCAAGTACAAGGGGACGGTCAGCAGCGACGGCTTCCACTGGACCAACCCGCTGGCGCTGGCCGTGCCGCGCGGCCGCTACACCGTCTCGCGCCGCATCCGCAACTTCGAGATCGACAAGCTGAAGGTCAACGACAAGCGCGGCAACCCCATCGAGATCGCCGCCGTGGTGGTCTGGCGCGTCGTGGACACGGCCCACGCCCTCTTCGACGTCGACCACTACGAGCACTACGTCAAGATCCAGAGCGACGCCGCGCTGCGCCACCTGGCCAATTGCTATCCCTACGACCACGGCGAGGAAGAGGAGGAGATCACGCTGCGCAGCGGCATGGACGAGGTGGCCCAGGTGCTGAGGAAAGAACTGCAGGAGCGCCTGGAAAAGGCGGGCGTGCTGGTCGAGGAGACGCGCCTCACCCACCTGGCCTACGCCCCGGAGATCGCCGGCGCCATGCTGCGCCGCCAGCAGGCCGAGGCCATCATCGCCGCCCGGCGCAAGATCGTCCACGGCGCCGTCTCCATGGTCGACATGGCCCTGGAGGACCTGAAGGCCAAGAACGTCGTCGACCTGGACGAGGAGCGCAAGGCGGCCATGGTCAGCAACCTGCTGGTGGTGCTGTGCGGCGAGGCCGAGGCCCAGCCCGTGATCAACGCCGGCACGCTGTACAAGTAACCCACCTGCAAACGGGTCATGGCGGCAAAGAAATCATTCCTGCTGCGCCTCAGCCAGGAGATGTGGGAAGAACTGGAGCGCTGGGCCGCCGATGATTTCCGCAGCGTCAACGGCCAGATCGAGTCCATCCTGCACGAGGCCATCAGCCGCCGCAAGAGGGCGCCGAAGCCGCAGTACCCGGTGCATGCCCCCGCGGGCGATGAGCCGGCGGCCGGGGAGCAACCATGAAAAAGATCATTTTCCTCATCCTTCTTTTTATCCTGCTGGCGACCGTTGCCACGAACCAATGAACTTGGGAGAAAAAAAATGAAGAACGGCACCTGCCCCCTGTGCGGGGCCAAGGAAATATTCAGCGGCGCCGCGGTGAAGGGGAAAACGGGGATGCACTACAGCAACACCATCCCCGTCTCGGCCCTGCGCGTCGCCGTGCTGGACAACTACGTCTGCGGCCAGTGCGGCTACGTTCAGAGCTTCATCGCCAAAGAAAAACACCTGGCCGTCATCAGGAAGAAATGGCCGCTGGTATTCTGAGGAACGATCTCCTGAGAACGTTCCGCGGCGCTTCAGGTTTTTGCCGAAAAACGAAGGATGCCGCCGGGATCAGAAAAGCGTATAGATGAACGGGGCGACGGCGCTGCCTTGGGTCAAGACGATCAGCAAGGCGAGCAACAGCAGGATCAGGATGATCGGCAGCATCCAGAATGCCTTTCGTTTCCAGATGAACTCGAACATTTCCTTCACGATCGAGCCTTTCATCGTTTCTCCTTAGAATTGCTTACGGGCATCTTCCGAGACCTGCCAGGACTCGTAATACGTCGCCGCCCGGGCGTCGAAGCGCCGCTCCATGAACACCTTCCCGGCCAGGCGCATCAACAGGGAGATCGGCGTCAGCAAGAGAAAAAAAACCAGCGCGGTAATCAGGGCGAAGACCATGCTGCCGATCCGCGCGGTAACGGACAGCACGCGCTCGAAAACGGGCAGCAGGGGCCGGGCCAGAACGATCGGCAGCAGCGAGCCGGCGGCCAGGGCCGCCCAGGCCAGCGGCCGGGCGCCGGACAGGAAATGACTGCGGCGCTGCACGATATAGACCGCCAGCCAGTACAGGATGGCGAAGAAAACGGCGGAATTGACGATCCTTTTTTTCATGCGTTTAATCCATGGGAAACTGCTTCAGCCATTCCTCGTCCACGTCGATGCGCTCGGAGTCCTTTTTCGCCACCAGGAAGTTCTCCAGCAGCAGGCAGTCCATGTTGGTGTGCCGGAAGCACTGGTAGGCGTCGCGCGGCGTGTTGACGATCGGCTCGCCGCGGACGTTGAAGGAGGTGTTGATCACCACCGGGCAGCCCGTGCGCCGGTAGAAGGCGTCGATGATGTCGTAAAAGAAGGGGTTGTTGACGCGGTCCACGGTGTGGATGCGCGCCGAGCCGTCGACATGGGTGATGGCGGGCACGTCGGAGCGGATGACCGACAGCTTGTCCAGGCCGCTGCGGGCCAGGTCGTCCGCATCCAGGGCGCGGCGCCGTTCGCGGCGCACGTCGTAGACCAGGAGCATGTAGGGCGAGGGGTGGTCGAAGTCGAAGACCTCGGTCACGCGATCCTCCAGGATGGCCGGCGCGAAGGGGCGGAACGACTCGCGGAACTTGATCTTCAGGTTCATGATCTTCTGCATCTCCCGCGAGCGGGCGTCGCCGATGATGCTGCGGTGGCCGAGGGCGCGCGGCCCGTACTCCATGCGCCCGCTGAGCACGCCGATGACCTTCTGGGCGTCGATCAGCTCGGCGACCCTGGCCGGAACGTCGGCCGGGTCCAGTTCCTGGAACTCGATCCCCTCCTCCAGCAGGAAGCGGCGGATGGCGTCGGGGGAATGGGACGGCCCCAGGAAGGAGCCCTGCTGGGAATCGTTGCGGCCATCGGCGCTGCGCGGCTGGTCCAGGTTCTGGTACCAGAACTGCAGGGCCGCGCCGAGGGCGCCGCCGGCATCCCCCGCCGCCGGCTGGATCCAGATGTCCTTGAAGACCTGTTCCTTGAGGATCTTGCCGTTGGCCACGCAGTTCAGCGCCGTGCCTCCGGCCAGGACCAGCTGGTCGCCGCCGATCTCCTTCTTGACATGGCGGACGATCTTCATCATGACCTCTTCCAGGACCACCTGGACCGAGCGGGCCAGGTCCATGTCGAGCTGGCGCAGCCGGCTCTCGGGCTTGCGCGGCTCGGCGCCGAACAGCCGGTTGAACCTGCGGCTGGTCATGGTCAGGCCGACATGGTAGTTGAAATAGTCCAGGTTGAGGCGGAACGAGCCGTCGGCCTTGACGTCGATGAGATGGTCATAGATGGCCTGGACAAAGCGCGGCTCGCCATAGGGGGCCAGGCCCATCAGCTTGTACTCGCCGGAGTTGACCCTGAAGCCGGTGAAATAGGTGAAGGCCGAATAGAGCAGCCCCAGGGAATGGGGGAAATGAATGCTCTGCCGGATCTCGATGCGGTTGCCTTCCCCGCGGCCGATGCTCAGGGTATCCCATTCGCCGACGCCGTCGACGGTCAGGATGGCCGCGCGCTGGAAGGGAGACGGGTAGAACGCCGAGGCGGCATGGGCCTCGTGATGCTTGACGAAGCATATCTCCTTGCCCGGGAAATACCCGGCCAGCAGGCTTTTCATGAACAGCTTTTCCTTGAACCACACCGGCATGGCCTGCACGAAGCTCGAGACGCCGGCGGGAGCGAACTGCATGTAGGTGGAGAGCAGCCGCTCGAACTTCAGGAAAGGCTTTTCATAGAACACCACGCGGTCAATGTCCTTCGGCTCCAGCCCGTAGTACCCGTACAGGCTCTGCAAGGCCTTCTCCGGGAAGCGCGGGTCGTGCTTCTTGCGGCTGAAGCGTTCCTCCTGGGCGGCATAGGCGATCTTGCCGTCCCGGACCAGGGCCACCGCGCTGTCGTGATAGAAAGCCGATATGCCTAGAATATTCATCGATTTATTCTACCCTGAAGCCATTTTGATGTCAACAACTCGTCCGGAAGTGCGGCGCGGCAAATCCATATCGGACCCCCGCTAGGACTCGGAAAGGGGGGGAAAGCCCGGAAACGCGGGAGGAAATTGGGGTGAGTGACGGGACTTGAACCCGCAGCGGTCAGATCCACAGTCTGATACTCTACCATTGAGCTACACTCACCGCTCGGCCCTATTTTATAGCAAAAACCGGCTCCTGTCAACGAGAAATGGGCTTCCGTCCGTCTGCCGGAGGCGGAGGACGCTGGATTTCCGGCCCGGAATCAGCTATAATCGGGCACGCTTTTCGCAAGGATTGAAAACATGAGCAAAACGAAAGTCGCCATACTGCGGACCAGCCCCGAGACCGTGCTCGACGACTACGTCCGCTTGTTCGAGCTGGCCGGCGGCCCTGCCGCCCTGGACAAAAGCCAAGGCACCATCATCAAGGACAACATCTCCTGGCACTACCCCTTTCCCTCGGCGAATACCACCCCCTGGCAGCTGGAGGCGACGATCCTGGCCTTGAAGAAGCACGGCTTCCCCGACGTCGCCTGCGTGCAGAACAAGACCGAAGTGACCGACGCCCTCAAGGGCGAGGACTTGAACAACTACAAGCCGATCTTCCGCGACCATGGCCTCAAGGTACTTTTCAATTTTCGCGACGAGGACATGAAATGGGTGTCCTACAGGCCCAAGGCGAAGATGCTGGCCCTCGACAGGATCTACGGCGACGACCTGCGCATCCCCGATTATTTCATCGGCAGGAACATCGTCCACCTGCCGACGGTGAAGTGCCACATCTACACCACCACCACCGGCGCCATGAAGAACGCCTTCGGAGGCCTGCTCAACCACAAGCGCCACCAGACCCACACCTACATCCACGAGACGCTGGTCGATCTGCTGGCCATCCAGAAGGAGATCCATCCCGGCCTGTTCTGCATGATGGACGGCACCAGCGCCGGCAACGGCCCCGGGCCGCGCGTGATGCAACCGGTGGAAAAGAACGTCATCCTGGCCGGTTCCGACCAGGTGGCCATCGACGCCGTGGCGGCCAAGCTGATGGGGTTCGATCCCATGCAGATCAAGTATATCCGCCTGGCCCACGAAAGCGGGCTGGGCGTCGGCAAGCCCGAAGAGATCGAAATCGTCGGTGACGCGGACCTGATCCGGGAAAACTGGAATTTCGAGGTTGGCTTCTGTTTTCACAAGCTGGTCGGCTGGTTCACCTGGTTCGGCCCGACCCGCTTCCTGCAGACGATCATGACGCGCCCCCCCATCCTCTACCTGGGCAACTTCTATTCCTTTTTCTACCACGACGTCCTGCACTGGCCGTTCAAGGAGAGCAGAATCTACAGGAAATGGCTCAAGGAATCGCAATGGGGCAGGATGTTCCAGGAATACCTGGACAAGGGATCGCTGAGGAACAGTCAGACGAACTGCCGCCATTCGTGAGCCGCAAACCGTAATTCACGAACCGGAGCAGCTTCTACCTGTCTCTTTCAGTTCTTCTTCCGAATCACGAATCACGAGTTACGAATCACGTAGGTGGCGATGTATTCAAAGTGGCCGGGAGTTCCCTCGATTTGCGGCATGCTGTCCTGCCACTTCCCCTGAAGACCCAGTTCCGCCGCGCTGAACTGGAAATGGCACATGGCGATGCCCAGGTCGATGCGCTGCAGATCGGCCAGCGGCATCATGGCCGAGTAGGCCTTGTCGCGGGCAAGATGGAAATGAAAGGCGTTGCCGAGGCGGACGATGCGCCAGGGCTGCTTGTTGGAAGCCGACGGGGCGAGGCGCACGCACTCGAGGGCCTGCCCCCACTCTCCCGCGTCCTCCATGACCAGGGAAGAATCCCATCCCCCCGCGAAGAACAGGTCGGCAACGGGCTTGCGCCGGTCGCCCTTGGCGCTCCAGCGCACAAGTCGGTCGCGCAACGATCTCTTTTCGGCCGGCCGGCCGACGGCCACCACGGCCGGCAGCTGTTCGTCGGCACGAATGCCCAGGACGCGGCCGAAGCGCCTGCGGTCGAAGACGCCGCCGATCCAGCAGGTGCCCAGCCCCAGGCCGGAGGCATGGAGCACCGCCGCCTCCAGGGCGAAGCCCGCGTCCTCCCAGCGCCGCGGCTCGTCCCGCCGCACCAGCGCGGCCAGGTAATAGCGCGCCCCCTTGATCATGCCGTAGCTGCCCGCGGAGAAGAGGTTCTCCGCGCGCACCTTTTCGTTGTCGATGACGCCGAAGCGCGGCCGGCTGCCGAAGGGCGCTGCCGCTCCGGCGGCGGTCCGCTCCAGCTCTTCCAGCACCTGCGGTTCCAGGGCACGGCCGTCGAAGCTGCGGCAGGAAACGCGGCGCCGGACCAGCTCGGCGACCGGGGAGCCGTATATGTCAGGACGGTTCATGCCCCGATTATAGCACAGCCGCTCCGCATTGCCCGGGGGGGTGAGAAGCGCTATAATCTCCCATTCCGGACGCGCCCGTAGCTCAAAGGATAGAGCGGCAGCCTTCGAAGCTGCGCGTTGGGAGTTCGAGTCTCTCCGGGCGTATTCTTCCCCCCGGAATTTTTTGCTTTTTTTTGAGATATCCCGAAAAAATTCATATACCCATATGATGAACAAGCGAGGGATCGCGGCGGTCGCCCTGTTTGCCCTGCTCACCCTGCCTCTTCTGCCCCGGCAGGCGCCGGACCGCTTCATTCGCATCGAGTATCCCAACGGCGGCGAAGTGCTCAAGGCGGGCAGCCAGGCGACGATTCGCTGGATCTCCCTCGGCATTGACGGCCCGGTGGCCATCCTCCTGTTCAGAGGCAGCGAGCAGCATGCCGTCATCGCCGCCAATACCCCCAACAGCGGCGTTTTCTCCTGGGTCCCGGCCGCGGATCTGCCCGACAGCGGCCAATACCGCCTGCGCATCTGCTCGCTGCGCGACCTGCGCATCAACGACTTCTCCGACCGCGATTTTACGATCAACTAACCGCAGCGTGACGCGAAACTCGTGACGCGAGAAGACATTCCTTGCTTGGATCCATATCGTGACGCATGACCAGATCTGACTGATCCAAGCAAAGGCACTCGCCCGAAATCAGCACGGATCCGGATCTTCGTTTTGGTCATTGTAATTTGGAATTTGGCATTTATTTGTGATTTGGTGCTTTTCCCACCCTACGCCTTGCGCCCCACACCCTACGCCGATTTCATCAAGTCCATTCATGGTATAATCGGCGCGGGTTCAGCCAGCCATGGAAAACAACATCATCCTCAAGGGCATCCGCACCAACAACCTGAAGAACATCGACCTGGCCGTGCCTTTGGGAAAGATCACGGCGCTGGTCGGCGTCAGCGGCGCCGGCAAGTCGTCCCTGGCATTCCACACCCTGTACGCGGAAGGGTACATCCGCTACATCGAGTCGATCTCCCCCTACATCCGCCAGTTCCTGGACCAGGTGGAGAAACCGGACATCGACCGCATCGAGAACCTGCCGCCGGCCATCGCCTTCCGCCAGAAGCGGCCGCACAAGAACCCCCGCTCCATCGTGGCCACCGCCTCCGACATCTTCGACTACCTGCGCATCCTCTTCGCCAAGATCGCCAATTTCCATTGCCCGGACTGCGGCGAGCCGCTGCGCAAGTTCAGCATCGATGAGATCGTCCAGGAGCTGCTGGCCGCACCTTCCTGCCGCCTGCGTATCTGCTTCCCCTACCAGGGCGACATCGCCTTCCTGATCAACCGCGGCTACCGCTTTCAGGTGCGCGGCCGCAAAACCGCCTCGCGGTCCAGGGGGACCGGGACGTCGGGACGGGGCGAGACGGCCCCCATCGACGGACGCAGCAAGAACAAGCCCATCCAGGTGCTCGTCGACGATCTGGAGAACTCGACCGCCGACCGCGCCCGCATTTTCGAGGCCGTCGACGCCGCCATCGCCATGGGCCGGAACACGATCAGCGTCTTTCTCGGGTCCAGGGAACGCAGCTTCCCCTTCTCGCTTTTCTGCCCGCGCTGCCGGAAGGAATACGAAAATCCCGATGAGAATCTTTTCTCTTTCAACAGCGCCCGCGGCGCCTGCCCGCGCTGCAACGGCTTTGGCGACGTGGCCGCCATCGACCCCGAGCGGGTGTTCGCCGACGATCTCTCCCTGGAGCAGGGGGCAGTGCTTCCTTTAAACACCCCGGCCAACCGCGAGTTCCGCGACCATTTCCTGCTCCAGGCCCGCAAGGCCGGCCTGGACCCGCACCGCCCCCTGCGCGACTTCAGCCCGGCACAGAAGGATTTCCTGCTGCGGGGAGCAGGCAAGTTTCCGGGCCTCGAGGGGCTGTTCGCCTACCTGAGGAAGAAGACCTACAAAGTCCAGGCGCGCGCCTTCATCAGCCGCTTCACCTCCTACCATCCCTGCCCGGCCTGCAGCGGCAGCCGCTTCAACCCGCTGGTCCTCTCCTACCGCATCCAGGGCCGGACCATCGCCGACTTCCTGGGCATGACCGTCGGCGAGGCGTACGCATTCGTCCGCGACCTGGACCCGGAGCGCTACCGCCAGCGCATCTCCCCCGACGTCTTTCACGAGATCTCCGCCAAGCTGCGTTTCCTGATCCAGAACCGCCTGCACTACATCCAGCTGGACCGTCCCACCTTCACCCTGTCGCGCGGCGAGCACCAGCGCATCAACCTGGCCTTTATCATGGGCTCCACCCTCTCCGATTCCCTGCTGATCATCGACCAGCCGTCGGCCGACCTGCACCCGTCCGATTACGGCAAGATGGACTTGTTCCTGCGCCGGCTGAAGGAGCACGGCAACACCGTCGTGCTGGTGGAGCACAACCCGCAGCTGGTGCGCTGCGCCGACCACGTGATCGAGCTGGGCCCCCGCGCCGGCAGCGAGGGCGGGCGCGTCAGTTTCAGCGGCACCGGAGCCGAGTTCTTCGCCGGACGGTCCACGATCACCCAGGAGTATTTCCGCCGCCGCCCGCGCCTGGCCGCCGGCAGCCGCCGCGGCGCCGGCACCATGACCTTCCGCGGCGCCTGCGCCCACAACCTGAAGCATTTCGAGCTGTGCCTGCCCTTGCGTGCCCTGACCGTCATCGTCGGCGTCAGCGGCGCCGGCAAGAGCTCGCTGCTGTACGACGAGATGTTCCTCAAGAATCCGGAGATCCCCGGCGTGCGCGAGAAGGTGCACATCGATCCGGGCATCCGCTCCCTGCGCGCCGCCAGCAACATCGCCGGCTTCCTGGGCGCCGCCGCCCCCATCCGCGATTTCTTCGCCGCCCTGCGCCCCAGCCGCCTGCTGGGCTACCAGCCGGGCCATTTCTCCTTTCAATCCCCCCTGGGCCGCTGCCCGGAGTGCGGCGGCCGCGGCTTCAAGGAGATCGAGATGCAATTCCTGCCGGCCGTTCGCTCCGCGTGCGGCCATTGCCGCGGCAACGGCTTCGTCCCCGAGGTGCTGAAGATCACCCACGACGGCCGCAGCATCGCCGACGTGCTGGCCATGACCGCCGACAGCTTCTGCGCCGAGTTCGCCGCCGCCATCCCCGCCGCCGTTTCGCCGCTGCGCGCGTTGCGCGAGAACGGCATGGGCTACCTGCGGCTGGGCGGGAAGCTGGGCGTCCTCTCCAGCGGCGAGCTGCAGAAGCTCAAGCTGCTCAAGTACCTGAATGGGGAGCGGTCGGGCACCCTGTTCCTGCTGGACGAGCCGTCCTTCGGCCTGCACCCCTACGACATCGGGGTGATCCGCGAGCTCATCGCCCGGCTGCTGGCCAGGGGCGACACGGTGGTGGCCGTCGAGCACAACCTGGCCCTGATCGCCGGCGCCGATCACGTCGTCGAACTGGGCCCCGAGGGCGGCGCCGGCGGCGGCCACCTGCTGTTCAGCGGCAGCCCGCGGCGGCTCCTGGAGCGGAAAGAATCGCCCACCGGGCGCCATTTGAAAAAATATCTGAAAACCCCTTGACAAAATGATTTTATTCTCTTAAATAGAACCAATAAAATTTTGAAGGAGCACGCAGCGATGGAACAGTTGGAAATCATCTCGTGGCAGACGCTCGACACGCTCAAGGCGGCCGCCACCAAGATCATAGAGGTGGTCGGCGACCTGGACAGCGACGAGCACATGTCGGTCTTCTGCACCATCGAGGACGACTACCTGGAACTCTTCTACAGCGAGCTCGACGCCAACTTCATACGCCATTACGAGGACGAGGACGAATTCTACAAGGCCATCGAAACCCGCAAGAACGAGTTCGGCGAGGAGGACTTCGACGCCGCCAACTACTATGAGGAAGAGGGGAATTTCGGCGACGAGGAGTCGGAGGAGGACCTGGACGGCTTCGACCTCAAAGATGACGAAGAGGAAGAGGATTACTGAGCCGTTCCGCGCCGCCAGCGGGGCGGCGTGAGCCGTGGCCCGCGCTCCGGGCGAATCCGGCAAGAGCAAGTGGGTGGAATACTCCTCGGTGGGGCTGATGTTCCCCGCCTCCATCATCGTCGGCTTCTTCATCGGCCATTTCCTGGACCAATGGCTGAACACCGGGCCCTGGCTCACCCTGGTCTTCATCCTGTACGGCATCGCGGCCGGCTTTACCAACCTCTTTTCCCAGGCGAGGCGCCGTGAGCCGAAAAAATAAGCGCTCCCTCCCCGGCAGCGCCGTTCGCGACGCGGCGGTCGCCGAGGCCCTGGCCCTGCTGCTGGTTTTTTTTTTACAAAAAGCGCCAAGTATTGTATAATTTCCCTTGCGGGCGCTGCCGTCGGCATCGCGGGCTTCTTCTTCCTGGCGCGGCAGGCTGAGCGAATCCTGGAAAAAGGCAAGGGCAAAACGATGTACTTCATTTCGAGCTTGGCGAAACTTCTGGTCATTGCCGCGCTGTTTTTCGCTGTCAGCCGCCTGCCCGGGCCGGGCGTACTTTTTTTCATCCAGGGACTGATGATGATCTACCTGGGCATCGCCTCCGCCGGGCTGCGCCAGGCCGCGCGCGGCAACCGTCATGGAGCATAACCCGCTCATCGCCGTCTGGATCAACGGGCTGCTGCGATCGGCCGCCTCTGCCGCCGGCATCCATGTCCACGGCGATCCCCTGCCCGCCCATGTGATCATGGCCATGATCGCCACCCTGGCCCTGGTGCTGTTTTTCAAGCTGGCCGCCCGCAACCTGTCGTTCTTCCCGGCCCGGATGCAGGCGCTGCTGGAATCCGTCTACCTGTTCTTCCGCTCCATCGTCGACGACATGATCGGCCGCGAGGGGCGCCCGTTCATTCCGGTGCTGGGCACGCTGGGGCTGTTCATCGCCACCGCCAACCTGCTGGGGCTGCTTCCCGAGATGGCGTCGCCCACGGCCAACCTGAACGTTCCCGCCGGCTGCGCCGTCTTCATTTTCCTTTACTACCACGCCCAGGGGGTGAAAAAGCACGGCATCCTCGGCTACCTGAAAAAGTTCGCCGGGCCCAAGTGGTGGCTGAGCTTCCTGTTCTTCCCCATCGAGGTCATCTCCCATTTCTCCCGCCCCATGTCGCTGACCGTCCGTCTTTTCTGCAACATCTTCGGCGAGGACCTGGTGATCATCATCATCGTGTCGCTGGTCCCCTTCGTGGCGCCGCTGCCCATGATGGCCATGGCCATCTTTACTTCGCTTCTCCAGGCGTATATCTTTATCATGCTGTCGTCGGTCTACCTGTCCGGCGCCATCGCTTCGGAACACTAACAAGGAGGAACTCACCCATGAGAAAAAAAACACTGCTGGCCGTCGTTGGGCTGCTGGCCCTGACAACGGCACTCCCCGCCCAGGCCGCCGAGAAGGCCATGCCGGCCACTTCCCTGTTCTTCTGGACCATCCTCATCGGCAGCGTCTGCCTGACGGTGGCGGCCATCGTCGGCATCCTGGGCCAGTCCAAGGCCTTCTGCACCGCCTCGGACAACATCGCCCGCAACCCGGCATCGGCCGACTCCATCCGCGGCCTGCTGATCATCGCCCTGGCCCTGATGGAATCGCTGGTCATCTACGTGCTGCTCATCGACCTGATCCTCTTCTTCGTCAAGTGGGGCGGCTCCACCCTTTCCACGCTGGCCCAGTAGCCATGACGGGAAGGCTCGCATTCCCCAACCGGGGGCGTTGAGCCATTCCTTTTCGAGCCGGCCATGAGCAGACGCAGCGGCGTCCTGACGCCAGCGAAGGTCCTGAACACCGCCTGGCGGGCGCTGCGGGACTTTCTGGCGGAGAGCGGCATCGACAAATCGTCGATTTTGGCCTATTACTCCATCTTCTCCTCCTTTTTCCTGCTCATTTTCTTCTCCGACCTCTTCGCCGGCGCCCTCGGCACGCCCGACGCCGCCCTGCAGAACGTCTACCCCTTCTCGCCCGAGTTCTTCCGCTTCATCGCCCCGGTCTTTTTCCAGCAGGCCGCCGAGCTGTCGGCGCGCATCGGCCACCTCGGGCTGGCCGGCCTGGGCTTCTTCCTGTTCATGGGCATCCTGGTCTTCAAGAAGATGGTGCAGTTCGTCAACGACATGTTTCTCATCGACATCCAGCACGTTTTTTTCGTCAAGAGGATCAAGGAGTTCGGCCTGCTGTTCATCGTCGGCCTGCTGATCGTCGCCTCGTTCCTGGCGACAAGCCTTTCCTCGACCATCGAGGCCGTCGCCGGGAGCGACGCGGCCATGCGCCTGGCGATCGATCCGGCGTGGGTGCGCGCCGTCAACGGCTTTCTCGTCAAATATGCCATGCCTTTCCTGATCACCTTCCTGCTCTTCTATATCCTGTTCAAGTGGATCCCCGAGAAGAAGGTGGCGCTGCCGGCGGCGCTGCTCTCGGCATTCTTTTCGGCCCTGCTGTGGGAGATGATCAAGCGCCTCTACACCTATTACCTGGTCAATATTTCCCTGCTCAAGAACATGCGCGACCCGATCGTGGCCATCATCCTGTTCGGTTCCTGGATGGAGATCACCATGGGCATCATGCTCTACGGGGCCAAGATGACCTACCTGATCGACAAGGAGAAACATGCCTAAATTGAAGGAAATCGCCGCCCTGCTCGACGGCGAGCTGCACGGGGACGGGGAGCTGGAGATCGCCGGCGTCCAGGCGCTGCACCGGGCCGGGCCCGGCGATATCGCCTACGCCGCCAGGGACAGGGAGGGCGGCCTGGCGGGCGTGCGCGCCGGGGCGCTGGTCGTGGCCCGCGACGGCGGCGCCGTTTTTGCCAACCGCATCCTGGTCGAGAATCCCCAGCTGGCCTTCGCCCGCCTGCTGGAATATTTCCATCCGCGGCGGCCGTTCTGGGAGGGAGTGGCGGCCGGCGCCTGCGTGGCGGAAACGGCCGTGCTGGGAGAAGGCGTCCATGTCGGCCCCTTCGCCTTCATCGGCGATCGCAGCCGCATCGGCGCCGGCAGCGAGATCCACTCCGGGGTGGCCGTCTACCGCGACGTCGTCATCGGCCGCAACTGCCTCATCTACGCCAACGCCGTCATCCGCGAGAACGTGGAGATCGGCGACCGCGTGATCATCCATCCCGGCGCCGTCATCGGCGCCGACGGTTTCGGCTTCGGCCGCGCCGCCGACGGCGCGGCGGTGAAGGTGCCGCAGGTGGGCAAGGTGATCATCGGCGACGGCTGCGAGATCGGAGCCAACACCTGCATCGACCGCTCGACCATCGAGGAAACGGTCCTGGAGGCGAACGTCAAGCTGGACAACCTGGTGCAGGTCGGCCACAACGTCCGCATCGGCCGCGACAGCGCCATCTCGGCCCAGACCGGCATTTCCGGCTCCACGCGCATCGGCGCCCAGGTGATCATGGGCGGCCAGGTGGGCGTCGCCGACCATATCGAGATCGCCGACGGGGTGATGGTCGCCGCCAAGTCGGGAATCACCGGCTCGGTCAAGTCCAGGATGATCGTCGCCGGCATCCCGCACCAGGAGATGGGCGCATGGCGCAAGAACATGGTCCTGGCCCGCAACCTGGCGGCGATGCGCGAAAAACTGCGCCTGCTCGAGAAAAAAATCAAGGAACTGGAGGAAAAATGAAAAAACGCATGGCCCTGATCTTCATCCTGCTGCCGGCGATCACTTTCGCCAAGGCGGAAATCAAGTTTAAAAGCACGACTTTCGACTTCGGCGAAGTGTCCAGCGGCAAGACCATCGACATCGCCTTCGAGTTCGAGAACGCGGGCAACGACGTGCTGCTGATCCGCAACATCATCCCCGCCTGCGGCTGCACCACGGCGGAGCTGGAAAAGAAAGAGTACCAGCCCGGGGAAAAGGGGGTCATCAGCGGCAAGTTCAACACCAGCGGCTACCGGGGCAAGATCGTCAAGACGATCACCGTGACCAGCAACGACAACTCCGCGCCGGAAATCCGCCTGGCCGTCCGCGGCACCATCGTGGTCAAGGACTTCGCCCAGGCCGACATCAAGCCCGACCACATCCCCTTCGGCGCTGTCCGCGTCGGCAAGGCCTACGTGCGCAAGCTCCACTTAAGCAACCTCGGCAACCTGGACCTGCGCATCCTCGAGGTCAGCTGCAGCCCGGAGGTGTCGCTGGCTTTCAAGGCCAACAGCGTGCCGGGCAAGAACAGCACCGAGATCACCCTCACCTTCACCCCCTTCAGCGAGGGGATATTCAACAGCATGGTCAAGATCCGCACCAACGACTACCGCAGCCCCTACGCCTTCGTGCGCCTGGAGGCCCAGGCCGACTGAAGGTCCTTCCGCTCAGCGGCGGGTGATCGGGAAGATGGTGAAACGCCCGTTGGAAAAGACGATGTCCTTGTCGAAGTCCAGCATGGTGACCACCGGGTATTCGCCCATGGCCATGCTGTCGTCGATGCGGTTCTTTCCCCAGGACATCACCGAGTACAGATCGAAATTGTTCCCGGCGCCCGACGTGTAAGACAGAAGAGTTCCCCAGCTGTCGCGGGTGGAAAGCACTTTGATATAGAAAGGGATGAACCAGCTTTGATCCAGATCGGCCACGAAATTGCTTCCCGGGCCCGGTGCAATGGCCCAATCCACGATATAGGATTCGATGGCGGTTCCCACCGAGGCGATGTCGCCCATCGTTGATTTCTGCTTGCCTTTCTGCAGGGCGACCATCAGGTTGGGTATGGCGATGGCAGCGATGATACCGATGATCGCCACGACGATCAGCAATTCGATCAAGGTAAAACCCTGTTTTTTCATCGAGGCCTCCTTAAGAACCCGAAATATTCAAGCATAATCGCTGCCAAGCCGCCACCCGCTCCGTTTTTACATGGGCGGGCGCGGCACTTCATATAGACGGAAAAGATACGAATCGGGCCTGGCGCGAAGACGCCGTGATTTCTCGCGAATTTCGGCCAAGCGCCGGCAAAACCCGGGATCGTCAGCCGGCAGCCCGTCCAGTTCGTGGATGAAAACCAGCGCCGCCGCAAAATTCGGCTCCAGGTCGAGCGCGTTTCCGGCAAGGATCCTCGCTTCAGCAAGCCGCCCGAAACGCCGCAGCACCTCCGCCTGGCGCAATTTCAGGAAAGGATTGAATGGAGCCAGTTCCGCCGCCCGGCGCAGGGGATCCAGGATCTCGTCAGCGAGGGCGGGGTAATTCATTTCCCGGCTCTCAAGGCTTTTGAACAGCTCCGCTTCGAATTCGAGGGCAGTGACGCTGTTGCTGTTCAACTTTTGGGCCGCGATGGCTTGATCCAGGGCATCCGCCCATGCGGATCCCGCCGCGAAACCCTTTTGATCCTGGCCGGAGCGCGAACGGGCGAAGCTGAGCAGCAGCGCCGCCTTGGCCAGCGGTACGCGCTCGTCCAGCGGGCTCATCAATGACGCTGCATGCAGGAGATCGTAGCGACGGACGGCATCTTTCTCCCGGGCGGCCCGGGCAAGGCTGCGGTCGGCAAGGAACGGCAACAGGTAAAAAACAAGCAGCACCAGGGCGACCCACCCCGAAGCCAGGGTGCGGAACTCGGGCCTGGCAGCGACGAAATGGCGGCCGCCGGCAAAAAAAACCCGCAGCAGGAAGAGGAACATGAGCAGGAAAAAGAACTGAAAAACGAGGTTGAACAGGAGCATCTGCGCCAGCAGGAAAGCCAGCAGCCATTCGGAGAGGGAGGACGGCCGGAGCAGGCGGCGAATGGCGGCGAACAGGAAAAGCACGACCAGGATCAGCCCGGCTATGCCGGTCTCGGCGATGACCTTCCAGTAGTCGCTGTGGGACGACTCGGGGATCTTGAAAAAGCGCGCCGGGCCTTTTTCCTGGGGGAAATTGAAGCGTGGCGAAGCCTCGGCGAACAGGTCGGGGCCGACCCCGGTCCGGGGATGGGCGCGGAACATGCGCGCCGACATGCTCCAGATGTCCAGGCGGTTCAAGACATAAGGATCATCGCGGATCGAATGAACGACCATGCGCCGCAGGGGGTTGGGAAACAGGGCGAGCAGCAGCAAAATGGAAAACAAGTAAAGCAGCCAGCGCCGCTTGCCGCGCAGGATCATGGCGGCGGCGAACACGGCAAGGCCCAGGGCGGCCGCCTTGGAGGCGCTGATGATCACGGCGGCACAGTTCAGCGCCAGGAGCGCCAGTTCCGCATGCCGGTATTTCCGCAGCAGGGCATGGAGAAAGACCATGGCGGCCAGGGCCGAGGCAACGCCCTGGAGAATGGGGTTCTTGAAAATGACCGTCACCGGCCCCCTTCCTCCCTGCACGGCGAATTCGCTCACCGCGATCAGCGAGGAAACGGTGATGACCCAGGCCGCCAGCCTCAGAAGACGCCCCATGTCCGCTTCTTCCAAATAGAAAAGCATGAACCATGAGGAAACCATCAGGACATCCGCGCAGAAGAGAAACGACTTGTACGGATGGGGCGAAAAAAACGAACTGAAGATGAAGAGCAGATTGAAGAGAAGCAGGTAAAGCGAAAAGCGGTCGATGGCGATGTTTTTCACCCGCGACGCCTTGGCAATGGTGAAGAAGGCGAGGAGGAACATGAAGCCGAGGTAATATGAATAACCGATCTTGGCCGGGAACAGCAGGGCCCAGGCGAGCAGGAGGGTAAACTCAGTTTCCTGGAATCGCGGGCTGCCGGGAGAGATTGTCCTGAACAAATTCATGCCACCTCTGGTATTCCTTGTTCTTCAGATTGCCTTTTGCCGCCCGGGCGGAAGCGGCCAAGGCCGTCCCGTAAGCCCCGCGGCGCCATGAGGATACGGAAAACAGGTAATTCGCATAGGGCTGGCCGGGAAATATCTCCAGCACCTTTTTCAGGGCCAGGTCCGTCCCCGCCGGATCCTTTTCCTGCAAGGCGATATGGGCCAGGCCGAGCCAGCTCCGGTAGGAAAACGGGTTGAGTTTCAAGGCGGAACGGTAAAGGGCTTTTGCCCGGGCCGGTTCCTGGCGGCTGAGCCACAGGTCACCGGCCTGCTGGCGGCTCACGGCGACATGATGAAACAGCAGAACGGCAGCCAGCAGCGCGACCGCGACGATTTGCCGCGCCGGCTCCGGCCTTTCGCTCCGGGCAACTTGCGAGAAAACGACGGCGAAGCTGATCCCGGCGGCGAAGAAATAGTTGCCGATGTCGAACATGTTGAACAGCAGGATCAGGACGCAGGCCGAGGCAAAGAGGGCATTTTCCGGTTTCAGGAACATGGGCAGCCTCGCCTTCAGCCAGGCCAGGCCGATGACGGCTAGGAAAAGGAACAGGGGCAGCCCTGTCTCTGCGGCCATTTGCAGGAAGAAATTGTGGGCATAGATGGAAACGGGCTCATCGGGCTTCACATGCGGGGGCACGGCTGTTTCATAATTCCCCAGCCCGACGCCAAGAACAGGAGACTCGGAGATCACGCGGCCCGCCTGCTGCCAGTTGGCGAAGCGCAGCTTGGCCGGTGTCAGATCCCGGGCCTCGGAGAAGCGCAGCGCCAGGACCAGGAAAAAGACCAGGGAAAGGATCATGAGCAACGGGGCCAGGTGGCGGATCCTGAAGGTTCGCGAAACAAAGAGATAGAACAAGGTGGCGGCGGTGAAGAAGAGGATGCCGCCGAACGACTCGGTCAGGACCAGGTTCGCGGCGCCAAGCAACAGCAGCATGCCCCAAAAGATGCGGGCAGGGCCCCGGGCATGGTGCAGGTAATGAATGATGAAGATGAGCAGCAGGCCGCAGACCATGGCGTACAACGTGGGCAGGGGGAAGATCGAGAAAACGCGCCCTGAGGAGGCGCGGGCGAGAAGGGCCTGCGAATAGAAGGAGGGCCCGGCCCGATAGTTCTCGAGGATCAGGGGAAAAATGACGAATTTCTGGACGATGCCGTAGATGAAGATGATCAGGGCGGTGCCGCCGCTGATCGGCGCCAGGATCCTTTCCAGGCGGAAGCGGGAGCAGAGAAGGAAAACCGCGATCAGGAAAAGGAAATATGCCAGGCGAACGATGAACAAACCCTTGGCTTCGCCGGCGGAGAAATTAACCAGCAAAAAAAAAGCGGCTGGAATAAGCTTCCAGCCGCTTCCGGACAAAGAACGTGCTTCGGTTATCTCTTGACCCTGGGGCCGGCGGTGAAGATGCCGTTGGAATAGATCACGTCCTGGTTGAAGTCGGAGAGCCGCGTCACGTCATAAAGAATATTGAACGCGAAATCGACAGCGCTCTTGTCGCGGCCGCCCGAGCCGATGGAATACAGGTCGCCCGTATGCTCATATCCGAACACGGTGCCCCAGGCATCGCGATCCGGCATGATCTTGATGTAGAAGGGGACGAACCAGGTGGCGACGGAGAAGGTGGCGATATCGGTGTTGGGCGCGATCGACCAGTCGGTGATGTACGACTCGATGGCCGTGCCGATCGATTTCATGTCGCCCATCGTGGCCTTCTGCTTGCCTTTCTGCAGGGCGACCAGCAGGTTGGGTATGGCGATGGCGGCGATGATGCCGATGATGGCGACGACGATCAGCAGTTCGATCAGGGTAAAACCTTTTTTATTCATTCTGAACCTCCTTATAGATTCAATTCTATGAAAGCAATTTCAGTGCCAATCGATTGCCGCGATTTCCCTGCTTTTGTACCCTCTTTTTTTGACCTCTTTGACAATAAAGGTCATTGGGAGTGACAATTATTGTCACCCACGGCAAATAGATCCATTTGCCAAGGGGTATATGTTTTGCTAACATAATGGCATGTTCAATAACTGGATCAACATCCATGACTTGAGCCGCCTCAGGGACAAGGTCCTTCACGGGGAGTGGCGCGGGGTGTTGAAAAGGGCGGGGAAAGACGACAGGGCAAGGATCCGCTCCACCTGGGAGCATACCCAGGGGCCGCCGCTGAACGCCTGGGATATCCCGCTGCTGCGCCGGCGCTGGAACCTGCTGGTCTCGGGTGATGAAGAGGTCGGCCATGTAGAGTACATCGGGAAAAAATTCCTGGCCGGGAAAAAGGGGCTGGCTGCCTTCTCTCCCTGCTGCGGCAGCGGCAGCAACGAAGTGCGCTGGGCCGGCACGGGCCTCTTCAGCCGCATCGATGCCTGCGACCTGTCGGCACCGCGCATCGCCGCCGCCAGGGCGGCGGCGGAAAAGGGAGGGCTGTCCGGCATCATCGGTTTTTCGTTGTCCGACTGGCGGGAAGCCCCCATGAGCGCCCCGTACGACCTGGTCATCGCCGAGGGCGCCCTGCACCATCTTTATCCCATGCGCTCCGCGCTGGCAAGGATGCACGGGATGCTCAAGCCCGGCGGCCTGCTGCTGGTCAACGATTTCGTCGGCCCCTCGCGTTTTCAATGGACGCCGGGGCAATTGCAGGCGGCCAATGCCCTGCTGGCCCTGATCCCCGCGGACTATCGCCGGCGCTGGAGCGATGGCCGCGTCAAAACGAGCGTCGACGCCCCGGGGCGGCTGCGCATGAAGCTTGCCGACCCCTCCGAGGCGGCCGAGTCGTCCCTGATCCTGCCGCTCCTGGGAGAGATGTTCGACACCCTGGAATTGAAAAACAAGGGCGGAGCGCTCATCCCCCTGGTCTTTCACGGGATCGCCCATCACTATATCCAGCCGGACGAGACCGCCGCGGAGATCCTGCGCCTGTGCTTCGCGACGGAGGACCTGCTCATGCGCAGCGGCGGGATCGCCGGCGATTACATCCTCGGCGTCTTCCGGAAACCCGCGGCTTGAAGCCCAACCTGCGAGCCGGGATATTCGCCCTTTCGCCCAGTTGCCAAACCGGGGCAATCTAAGGTATGATCATTGAGGATCGGCTGGAGTCAACGTTATGCCCTGCACTTCCGTTGGACCAGCCCAGGAAAGCGGCGGCATTGCTCGAATCCCAGAGGAGACAGGAAATGCAATTCATCGACCTGGCAACGCAGCAGAAAAGGATCCGCGAGCGGATCGAGGCCGGATTCAGGAAAATACTGGATCACGGCCAGTACATCCTGGGGCCGGAGATCAGGGAGATCGAGGAGAAACTGGCCGCCCATGCCGGCGTACCCCATGCCGTCTCGGTGGCCTCGGGCACCGATGCCCTGCTTATGCCGCTGATGGCCGAGAACATGGGTCCGGGGGATGCCGTTTTCGTCCCCACGTTCACGTTCATCGCCAGCGCCGGCGCCGTCGCCCTCACCGGGGCGACGCCGGTGTTCGTCGACATCGACCCGGAAACGTTCAACATCGACCCGGCAAGCCTCGAGAAGGCTGTCCAACAAACCATCGCCGCGAAAAAGCTCGCGCCGAAGGGGATCATGCCGGTCGACCTGTTCGGCCAGCCCGCCGACTACGAGTCCATCCGGGCCATCGCCGGCAAATACAAGCTGTTCGTCCTCGAGGACGCCGCCCAGAGCTTCGGCGCCAGCCAGAACGGCCGGAAAGCGGGGGCGCTGGCGAAGGTGGCGGGGACAAGCTTCTTCCCGGCCAAGCCGCTGGGCGGCTACGGGGACGGCGGCATGATCTTCACCGACGACAAGGCCGTTCACGAGGAACTGCTCTCCATCCGCGTCCACGGCCAGGGCGCCGACAAGTACACCAACGTGCGCGTGGGCATCAACGGCCGCATGGATTCGCTGCAGGCGGCGGTGCTGCTGGCCAAGATGGAGATCTTCCCCGAGGAGATCGAAATGCGCCAGGAAGTGGCCGCCCGCTACGAACGGCTCCTGGCCGGAGCCGTGAAAACGCCCAGGGTCCTGCCCGGGAATATCTCGGCCTGGGCCCAGTATTCGGTGCTCCACCCGCGCCGCGACGCGGTCATCGCCAGGCTGCGGGAAGCCGGCATCCCGACGGCCGTATATTACCCGATCCCCCTGCACCTGCAGCAGGCTTTCGCCCACTTGGGTTACAAGCGCGGCGATTTCCCGGTCGCCGAAAGGATCGCCGGCGAAATATTCAGTCTGCCCATGCACCCCTACCTGGAAACGCAAGCCCAGGAGAGGATCGCCGAAGTCATCACGGGCAGCCAGTGAAGCGACTGGTCAGCGATCGCTTCCTCGTGAGCCTCTGGTTCCGGCTGCTGCCGGTTCAGGAGCAAAGCGGAGCCGCCCGCTTCCCTGGTTGCTGACAACGGCGGGCGATAACCAATTCGCGGAGAATGGGGACAAGTTCTTCGCCTATTCTGCCGGATGGAACAAGGCGCGAATCGTTTCCCTCATCCTTCTGAAAAGCAAGGCGCCGAGCGCAGTTCTTCTCTGCTTTCGCCGCCATGCCCTTGCCATCGCCAGCGCCTCTTCCCTGGAAATGCTTCTCGCCATCGCCAGGTCGTAGTTCAGCCTGCGCCGGTTCCGGGCAGCAAGGGATTTTTCGACCGTCTTCAAAAACCCGGGAGCCAGGCCCTCATACCTCGGTAACGGTCGCCCCTCCAGCCCGGCCAGCTCCATGAAAGACGAGAAATCGAGGCGCTTCCTCTCGATGTTCTGTCCCTGGAACACCCGGTCCATGCCGATCTTCTCCAGCCGCAGAAAACCATGCGCCGCCGCCTCTTGGAGCAGCAGGACGCCCTTTTCGCTCCGCGCCAGGATCACCGAGTCTCCCCTTGCCGACGGCGATATTCCCCAGGCGTCGCCCACAGCGAGGTCGCTGAAAACATTCAGCTTGTCAAAGCACAGCCTGCATCGCGGCGGGGTAAACAAATCCTTGAGGTTCGTCCGCAGGGATGCAGGGAAAAAGCGCTTTTCTCCGGAAACAAGGGCGAAGCAGACCTCTCCCGGCCAGCCATGGCGGCTCTTGGAACGGAATTCCAAGCCGGAGATTTCGTCCATCCTCAGGCGCGCCTGCCGCGCCATCATCTCAATGCAGGAAAATAACAAAGTGCGATCACAAAAAAGCCCTATCCTGTATTCGATCCTTTCCGCCAGGGGATTCCCCTGCCGCGACAGGTTATGGATGCCGTGCATCTGGCACGGGATCCCCACCATCGCGATGCGCTCTCCTTCCCTGACATCTTCCAGCAAGGCGCCGGGCGCCACCGGGCAGTACTTTGAACCCTGGGAGGCCAGTACCTCCGCTCTTGTCCGTGCCAGCACCGGGCGCGGGCGCAGGGAGCCGTCATTGGGCATTGCCACGACCAGAGCCGCGTCGATGCGCCCGCTTTCGAGGAGGTAAAACAGCAGGGCGCTCACGATCCCGCCGCTCTGTCCCGAAGCGCGGATCGCTTCGTTTCCCGCATGTCCGGCATACGCTTGGAGCACATTCCCCTTAAAAGGATCGGCGCCATGCAGGCCTTGAAGAGAAATTCCCGCCCCGGGGCATATCGCCCGACAGAGCCCGCAGCCATCACATTTTTCCTCGTTGATGGATGCCACCAGCAAGCCGGACGGGGTCTCCCGCATCCTGATCGCCCGAGAGGGGCAGACCGGAACGCACGCCCCGCATTGGACGCACAATTGGTCCTCCACCACTTGCTTTATGGAAAAGGTCGATCGCGCCGCTTCAGGATTCATGAATGCGCGCCGCGACTTCGTCGAAGAGAGAAGCGACTTCGTCCCGCAAGCGCTCGGCCTTCGCCAGGAGCCTGGGCTCGAGAGCCTTCCGCTCGGGCCAGGCGCTCTCGAATTTCGCGATCAATCCGTCGGCGTCGAGATCCCGGCATTCCTGCACGCGATCCCCCAGCTCGAACTGGGCGAACAATTCGCGGTATTTATGCAGCCAGCTCACGGCCAGTCCGGAGACGCCCTGGGAGAATCCGAACACGAACGAATGAAAACGGGAGCCGATCAGGAACCCGAATCGGCCGACAAGAGCTTTGGTGGACTCGGCGTCGAGCGGCTCTCGGGTCCAGAAGCAGCGATCCGGCCGGTTCACGGCAGCGGCGACGAGGCCGCAAAGATAACGGTCATCGAGCCGGGAACCGAGGGAGTCGATCTCGTTCGCCTGCAGAACGATATCGACATCATGCCGGTCCAGGCAGTGCCCGGCCAGCTTCACCAGCGATTGCAGGTACGGGTTCGTAACCCCCTTGCCCGGCAGGCGCTCGAAGACCCGCATGTTCGGAGCCACGCCGATAATCGGGCGTTTCATGGTACAACCCATTCCAGCCAGGATCTCCCGGCCTTGCTTCTCGCCGCCGCCTTGAAAACCGAAAACGATGTCCGGGTAGGACCGGATCGACCCGGCCGGCCTGTCGAGGGCCTTTTCCAGGAAACGGCAGGAGGTTTCGTCGCGTGAATAGAATACGGTTTTCCTGCCGCCGAGGAGCCGCCGGACCTCCCGGCGCGTACCGGGCTTTTCAAAGCTGCCCCAGGCCTGGGGAAGAAAGATCGCCGGCCTGTCCTTGTAAGTGAAATAGGCCAGGAGCGGTTGAACCATCCGGAAGCGGGTCTCGCCCAGCTCGTCCCCGTACGCGAAGCCGCTGACGTCGACCAGCGCAGCAAAGCCGCCATGGGTGCGGTCAAGGAAATTCCGGCATGCGGCCGCAAAAAGGCCTTTCTTGCTGAACAGTGCGGCAAGCGGTCCGGGATCGCGGCCGCGGACCAGCTGCTTCAGGCTCCACAGTGCCTTGTTCGCAGCGGATTTTTCCCATCCCGACGAGCTCCCCGACCGCTCGCAGGGAAGCGCGACTGGGAGGAACCCGCTGCCGGCGGCGGCTGGACCGTAATGCTCCGGGAGTCGCCAAAGGTAGAATGCGGCCCCGGGGATGCGCCGGGCCAGCTCCGCCTGCACGGTCCGCAGCATGGCCTCGGCGCCCTTGTTCACGAAGCTGCCCCCGGTAATGATGATGTTCATTCGCCAACTCCGCATCCCATGCTTCCTTCGGGCTTGGTGCGCAGCCCGTCGAGGACTAGGCCGATCGTTTCCCGGACCGACCGCCGGCGCCAGGAAAAGAGAACGAACGAAGCGATGAAAAGACAGGAATAAAGGCCGTGCACCAGGAGTGAGCGGCTCGGCCAGAAATGCCTCGCCAGCATGACGGCGGCAAAGGAAGGCATCGCCGCAAGCAGCGGCGGGAAAAACGTGCGCAGGAACATGGCGACCGTCACGGGGGTTCCGCGAAAGCAATACAGCAGGGATGGGACCAGGATGACGTAGTTGGCGATCGTGTAGGCCAGGGCGACCCCCTCGATCCCGAACGGCAGTCCCGCCGCGAACGAGATGACCATCAGAATCGAATTGAACAGCCCCCAGTAAAAATAGCGGCTGGAAAACCCGGAGCTGATCATCACCAGGCCCCGCGTCGTGGAGATCGCCTGGATCAGCCCCGCGATCGCCAGGATGCGGAACACCGCCACCGTGCCGACCCACTGGGGGCCGAGCAGCAGCCGAACGAGGAAATCCGCTTCAAGCGCGCAAAGCAGCGTCAAGGGCATCATGATGTGAATGTAGATCTCAAGCAAACGCCGGAAAAACCTGGCATAGCGCTCGGGCGTCGTGCGCAGGGAACTCAAGGCGGGCAGCGCCACCTGGTCCAGCGGGGCGCGGATCTGGTTGAGGGGCAGCATCAACAGCTGGTATGCCCTTGAATAAAGCCCCAGAGCGGCCGTGCCGATGAACTTGCCGATGAGGATATTGTCCGCATTCCTGGCGAAATAGTTCACGAGATGGAACCCGGTCAAGTGGCCGCCGAATCGCAGCATGCCGCGCACGCCGGTGCCCCTCTTCATCTTGCCGGGAAGCCACGGGCAAAAATAGAAGATCATTAGTGTCCAGGTGACCGCCTGGGTGATCGCCCCGGCGACAAGCGCCCAATAACGGAAGCCCAGAACGGCGACGACGACCGAGACAACCAGGCCGATCGCCAATGAAACGATCTGGATGAAGGCCAAGGCATTGAAGCGCATATGCCGGCGCAGCAAGGCCTCGTGCTGAACGGCGAGCCCGGTGACAAGGATGGAGACAGAAAATACGGCCGTCACCTTCGTAAGCTCGGGCCGCCCGAAAAACATGGAAAGGAGCGGGGCGCTCAGGAAAACCAGGACGGCCAGCATGGCGCCGATCATGGCGTTCATCCAAAACAGCGTGCTGATCTGTTCGCGGGAGATGCTCTCCCTCTGCACGGTGGCCGTTGCCAGGCCGGCATCCTTGAACAACTGCACGAAGTTGAGGACAACCATGGCCATGGCGACAAGCCCATAATCGGTGGGAGAAAGGATGCGCACCAGGATCACCATCCCCAGCATGCGCAGGATGAACTGGGTCGCCTGCGAGGTCAGCGTGATCATGCCGCCGCGGATCGATCTCCTGGCCAGGTCGTCCTCGACACGCAAGGATCCAAAGAGCACGGCTCGATCAAGTCTTTTCATGGCTGGCGCTTATTCTGCATACGGATCGCTTACAGGGGACATTCTTAATCTTTCGGGCAGGATTGTCAATGATCGCCCCGGCCCTTTCTTCCCGGAGGTGCCTCAACTCGAGCGATGCAGTTTCATTTGCCGGCCACGCGGTGTACAATAGGACGCACAGGAAAAATGCTCACGGCAAGACAAGACGACTATGCGATCAGCGTGCTTATTCCCGCCCGCGGGGGCGCCTCCGGCCTGGAGAAAACCCTTGCCGGCTTAGAGGCCCAGCAGCTCAACCGGCGGACGCTGAATGTCCTCGTCGCCAACGACGGCGACGACCCAGCCGTGACGGGCGTCTGCCGCCGTCACGGCGTGTCCATGGTGTCCGTCTCTCCTCGCCGCGGCTCGTATTTCGCCCGCAACCGCGCGCTGGAACGGGCCGCGGCCGGGATTGTCGTCTTCCTGGACGCCGGAGTCATCGTCCCCGAGGGCTGGTTGTGCGCGGTGGTATCGGCACTGAGAGCGGCCGACTACCTGGCCTGCGCGATCGACATCGAAACGGTTCCCCGCGCCACGGCCGCCGAAGCCTACGAGACGGCTCATGCCTTCCCCGTCGCCGCCTACCTGCGGGATTCCCACTTCGGGGTTACCGCAGGCCTGGCAGTAAAAAAAAAGGTTCTGGAGGAAATCGGCGCTTTCGATGAGCGCCTGTTTTCCGGCGGCGATCTCGAATTCGGCGATCGGGTTCATCGCGCCGGTTATGCGCAGGCCCTGCTTTCGCGGCCGGCGCTCCTGCACCCGCCGCGCCGTGCGTTCTCACTCTTCCGCAAGCAGTTCCGGGCGCGTTTCGGCCACAGGTGCCTGTCCCGTTTCTACCCGGAACGCTTCCCTCCCCGCCACCGGTTTACTTTGATCTACCGCTTCCTGCTGGCGTTGCTTCCCCCGCGCCCGGGTTCTCTTCACCGTGAATTTCCCTCAAAGACCACCGTGCCTCTTTGGAGACGATTCACTTTCCTGTGGTCATTCAAGATATGCCGTGCGGCCGCCGACCTGGTCGCGACGCTCATCCCATCACCCGATCCGCCCCGCAAGCCGACCCGCATCGACTGGGAGAACTCCGCCGCCCATGGCCGCTGATCTGCTGCTGATCTCCTTCTACTACCCGCCCTTCGCCGGGGTCGGGGCAAGGCGCTGGGGCTACCTGAGCCGCTTTCTCGCCGGGAACGGTTATCGCGTCGTTGTGCTCACCTCGCCGCTGAGCGGCCGGCGGGAAACGGCGCCGGCGGGCCATGAGCGCCTGTCCGTTCATGTCGCGCCTCCGCCCCGGCGGTCGCCGCGCATCCCGCGCCTGCCCTTCGCCGGGGAGTGGCTCGCCTGGCAGCGCCCTTTCCGGAGATCCCTGGAGCCGCTGATCCGCCGGGAGCGCCCGCGCCTGCTGGCCTTCACCGGCGGCCCCTTCTTCTCCTTCGTCCTGGCGCCCGGGCTGGCGAAGCGGTTCGCCGTTCCCTACTGGCTCGATTTCCGCGATGCCTGGGGCCTGGGTTCCCACCTGCCGCTGCGCTTTTCAGCGCCCCTCGTTCGTTTCCTCGAGCGCCGCGCCGTCGCCGGCGCGCGGCTCGTCACCGATGTCACCCCCGAAATGTCGGCCCTGCGCCGCGCCGCTTTCCCGCACCTGCCGCGGGAGCGGTTCCAGGTCCTGGAAAACGGCTATGAAGGCGATCCCTTCGTTCCCGCCCCCGGCGCCCGCTCCCACCCGGCCCTGCGCCTCGGCATCTGGGGAAAATTTTCCCCGTATTCCCCGGCTCACGCCCTCCTGCTGCCGGCGGCGGTGGCGGAACTGACCGCAGAGATCCCCATGGAGATCCACCACTTCGGCAGCGCCGACGGGGAAAAAGCGCTGGCCGGGTCCGCGGCGCGCTTGGGCCTGGAGAGTTCCTTTCATTTTCACGGGACCAGCGAGTACGAATCCGGCATCGCGCAGCTGTCCGCCATGGACGTCATGGTGCTCAACCACCGCTCGCCGCTGATGGTGGGCACCAAGGTCTACGACGCCATCCGCCTGAACCGGCCGATCCTCGCCTTGTGCCGGCCGGGCGACGCCCTGGCCCGGCTGCTGCGCCCTTTCCGCCATGCCTACCCGGCCGCGACGGCCGCGGAAGCAACCGCCGCCCTGCGCGAGATCGGCCGCACGCGGCCGGGCTGCCTGGATCCCGGCCTGGATCCCCGGCCCTATTCGCGGGAGCGGCAGGCAAGGGATTTCCTTCCTCTCCTGGCCCCGCTGCTGGGACCGCGCTGAGCGGCCGATTGCATTCCCTGCCCCTCCCTGCGATAATGGGATCCGACTGTGCGCCAAGGGAGGTTGCAGCGTGCTTCAGCAGGAGAGTCGCGCCGCCGGGACGCCCGTCGTTCCGCGCGTGCTCGTCTGGCCGAGTTGCTGGTATCCGCACCGCGGCGCTCCGCTCAACGGGCTCTTTGTCCGTCGCCAGGCCCAGGCCGTCGCCGCCATCTGCCCGACCGCGGTCCTCTTCGTCACCCATGATCCGGCGCTGAAAAAAAAGCGCGAGATCGTTTTCGCGCTGGAGGACGGCGTGCCGACGGTGCGCGCCTATTTCCGCCCGGCGCCTCCTTCCCCCTGGCGGCCCCTGTCGGATGCGCTGCGCTTCATGGCGGCGGCGGCGGCCGGACGCCGCGCCCTGCCGGCCCCGTTCCGGAACCCCGACCTGGTCCACGTCCAGGTGACGCCGCCCCTGGGGCTGATCCTCAGCCTGAAGTGGTTCTGGCGGCGGCAGGCGGTCGTGTTCAGCGAGCACTGGACGAAATACCTGCAGCCGCCGGGCCGCGAGAATCCCCTGCGCCGATGGTTCATCCGGCGCTTCTGCGCCCGCTGCCGGGCCGTGACCACCGTTTCCGCGATGCTGGCCGAAGGGATGCGTCGCCACGGGCTCCAGGCTTCCGACTGGAGAGTGATCGGCAACGTCATCGACGCGGAATTGTTCTCCCCTGCGGCCGGCACGGTCCCCCGGGAGGCCGTCTCCATGCTGCACGTCTCCTTCCAAAAGGAGACGAAAAACCTCGCCGGCATCGTGAGGGCCATGGGCATCCTCTGCCGCCGCCGCTCCGATATCCGCCTGCGGGTGATCGGCCGGGGGCCGACGCGGGCGGAAAGCGAAAGCCTGGCCCGCTCGCTGGGCCTGCTCGACCGCGCGGTATTTTTCGAGGATCCGCTTCCCGAGAAGGAGATCGCCGACGTCATGCGCCGCTGCGATATCCTGGTGGTCTTCAGCCATGTCGAGACGTTTTCCTGCGTGGCCGCGGAAGCGCTGGCCTGCGGCCTGGCCGTGATCTCCACGCCGACCGCGGTCGCCGAATACCTGCCCGAGGGCTCGGGCGTCCTGGTGCCGTTCAACGATGAGGAGGCCCTGGCCGCGGCCATGGAGAACATGGCCGACCGCATGCCGGGATTCGATCGCGCTCCGGGTCCGCGGATGGTCCGCGAGCGCTTCTCGCCCCAGGTGATCGGGAGGCAATTCTGCGGGCTGTTCCGGGAAGTCCTGGCCGGGGACAGGCCATGAACATTCTGCTGGTCGCGTACTATTTCCCGCCGATCAACTGCGCCGGCTCGGTGCGCCCGCTGCAGATGGCCCATTGGCTGCGGCGCAGCGGCCATTCCGTCACCGTCCTCACCCACGCCTACCGCTCGGCCCTGCAGGACGATGCGGAGACCATTCGCGTCCATGATCCCGCATGCGCCCGCGCCCATTCCGGGAAAAATCGCCTGCCCTGGCTCCTTTACCGCGGTTTTTCCGAGGCGCAGAATGCGCTGGGCCGTTACGCCTCGATCTTTTCCCCCTGGAAAAGAAACGTCCTGGCCCGCATGGATGAGATCGGCCGCCGGACCCGGCCCGACCTGGTCATCGCCACCTATCCGCCGCTGGAGACGCTGGAGATCGGGCTGGAGTTCTCCCGCCGCCTGCAAATACCGCTGGTCAGCGATTTTCGCGACGGATTGATGTTCCTGCCGATCGAGGGGAAAAGGCTCGCCGCCCACCGCTGCGTCCGGGAGAAATACCGGAGAACCGAAGCGGAAGCTGCCGCGGGCTCGGCGCTGATCACGTCGGTGACACCCGTGCTGCACGACTATTTCCAACAAGCCTACCCGGCGAGCCGCGGCGCCGTCATCTACAACGGCTATGATCCGCTGGAATGGTCGGACCTGACATCGGTCCCGCTTCCTTCCGGCTGCACGCACATCGTCCATACGGGGCGCTTCGCGCTTTCCGACGCCGCCACGAATATCCGCCCCTTCCTCATCGCGCTGCGGCAGGCAGGCAAGGACAAGGGCCTCGCTCCATTCCGGCTGCATCTTGCCGGGGAGATCTCCGGCCGGGAAAAAAAGCTGCTGCGCGACTTCCTGGTCTCAGGCCGGGCAGTGATCCATCCGCTCGCCGAGCGCCGGCAGGCCCTGGCGCTTCAGGAATCGGCCGACCTGCTGCTCCTGGTCACGCGCCCGGGCGAGCGCAGCGGCGTCCCGTTGAAATTGTTCGAGTATCTTTTCTCGCAAACGCCCGTGCTCGCCCTCAGCGACGACAGGGAGATACGGCGCATCGTCAGCGACAGCAACTGCGGCTGGTGCGTGTCGCCGGGCGACGCGGCGGGCATCACGGGCATGCTGGAGCGCCTGCTGGGCGAACCGCGCTTCCGCCTCTCCCTGCAGCGCCGCCCGGCGGTGATCGCCGCTTTTTCCTGGGAAAAGCAAATGGAAGAGCTGAACCGGCGGCTGGCCTCACTGACCGCCTGAATCCCCTGGCTGCAAACCTGAGCTAAGGCTTGTCGCAGCGGCAGATTTCGTCGGCGACGGCGGCCAGTCCCAGGCGCTCGATCTCCCCGGCCCGGCAAACGTCCTCCGGGCGGACGACCTGGACCGTGAAGCCCGCCTGCTCCACCCGCTCGACATAATCCGGGCCATAGCGCCGGACATGGTCTTCCTGGCCGAAAATTCTTTTCCTTTCATCCCGGTCGACGATCGCAGGATCCTCCACCGTCCGGGGGGCATTGACCGGAACCAGGAGAACGGCCCAGCCCCCCGGCTTCAGGACCCGGAAAAATTCGCGCAAGGCCTTCCTGTCATCCGCCACATGCTCGAGCACATGGCTGCAAAAAACGACATCGAAGCTTTCCCCGGGGAACGGAACGGCAGTCACATCCATCCTGACCATGGCGGCCGGGTCCTCCATATCGGCGCTCAGGTAGCCGTCGTCCAGGCGCCGCCGCAGCCGGGAGGCCAGGCACGGCTCGGGTGCGATGTGAAGCATTTTCCTGCGCCTGCCGTCGAACAGGTCGGTCATGCGGGTTAAATAGAGCCAGGCCAGGCGGTGCCGCTCCAGGGAACCGCAGCGGGGGCAGCGGGCGCCCCTGCGCTTCAGAACACCGGAACGGAGAAACTTTCGCGAACTCTTTCCGCATACCGGGCACCAGCGCGCATGGCCATGATACAGCACGGGGAAGATCAGCGCCTTCAGGCTCCGGGCGAGCTTCCGGCGAAGGGTCAGGGAAAGGGAGCGGCCGGACACGCCATTCTTGTCGAGCATGTACGGTTGTTATAGCATGAATGGCAGGCGATGGGAAACTCCGGGCCGCGTGAACTCGTTGCTCCTTCTTTTCCGGCGCCGCCCGCAGCGAAACCGCCCGGACGATCTTTGCCTTTTCCCCGCTTTGTTTGCTACAATCTCTTTCCATGAAGCGGAAGCGGGCCTTTTTTGCCATCATTCTCATCATCCTGCCCATCCTGGCGTACCTCCCCAACCTGGGCCATGAACTGATCTGGGATTCCAAGCCGATCATCCTGGAGAACGAACTCCTGCAGGGGACGTTCTCGCTTCCGGCCGCCTTTGCCTCCGGTTATTGGCAGACGACCAGCCAGCGCAGCGACGGCGGCTACGACTACTACCGGCCGCTGATGATCCTCTCTTTCATGGCGGAAAATGCCGCCTGGGGGCTCTCCCCCTGGCGCCTGCGGCTGGTGAACCTTTTCCTCTTCATCGCTTCTCTCTTCATTCTCCATTTTTTCCTCCAGCGCCTGGCCGCGCCGCCCGGAGCGGCCGAGGCGGCCATCCTGCTCTACGCGCTGTTTCCCCTGCACCTGGACAATATCAACTGGGTGGTCGGCCGCTGCGACCTGTTGATGCTTTTTTTCGCATCCCTCGCCCTGCTGCTGTTCGACCTTTTCCTGGAGCGGCGCGCCTCCCGCCTCCTGGGCCTCGCCATGCTCAGCTATGCCCTGGCGCTCCTCTCCAAGGAATCCGCCGTCTTCTTCCTCCCCGTTTTTCCGCTCCAGCAGCTCATCCGCAAGCGCCGCCTCACCCCCCATTGCTGCCTTTCGCCCCTGCTGGTCACGGCGGCGTACTGGCTGCTCAAATCGTCGGTGATCGGCCGCGCCGGCGTCCCGATCCGCCTTTTCCCCGGATTCTGGGAGAATGTCCTGCAGCCGCTGGGCGCGCTCGGTTACTACGCGCGTTCACTCGCCTTTCCCTTTGCCTATGACATGTTCCTGCCGATCGGCTCCGTACTGACCTTGCCGTACTTCGCGGCCGGCGCGCTCCTGGCCCTGCTGATCATTGCGCTCCCCGTCCTGGCCTCTGGCAGCGGGAACTTCGGGCACTCCCTTGCCAAGGGACGCTTGGGACCCTGGCGGGCCGAGCTGGCCCCGGCCTGGTCCTGGACGGTCCCCTTTCTCTGCGGCACCGTCCTGATGGTCTTCACTCCAATCCAGCCCTTCAGCATCTCGACCCGCTACCTGCTGTTCCCGGCCCTCGGCTGGACCTGGTTTCTCGGCCATCGCCTCGCCGGCCTGCGCCCTGCGGCCAGGCGGGCTGCACTCATCTTCCTGCTGGCCGCCTCGGCCGTCACGGTGACCATCCAGGCGCGGAGCTACCGCAATGAAGCCGGTTTTTGGAGCCGCGCCCTGCGCTCCGCTCCGAACGAAAGTTTTTTCCTCCACAAGCATGCCGGGGAACTCCTGGCCGGCGGCGAGATCATGCGGGCGGAGGCGCTGCTGAACCGCGCCCTGGCCGCGCCAATGAAGCCCTCCACCGCCGCGGGGATCGCCCTGCATCTCGCCGACATCGCCTTCGCTCAGGCCCGTTACCGGGAAAGCCTGGACTGGCTGGAAAAAGTCCGCGCCTTGCAGCTGGATCCGCCCCAGGCCAGGCATCGCTCGCTCCGGTTGCAGGAGATCCATCGCGCCCGAGGCGACCTGGCCGCGGCGGAAGCGGCGATCCGGGGATCGGGCGCAAGCCTGCCGGCGCCGAGGCGGCAGGAAAGCCTCATCGCCCTCCATGTGGCCTTTGCCGCCTGGGACAAGGCCAGCGCTGCCGTCCGCGCCCTTCCGGCCCCGCAGGCCGCGGCATGGGCGGAAAGGATCGCTGGCGAGGAGAATGCGTTCCGCGTCATGGGCCCTGACCGCCGGGCGGAATTTTTCCTGCGCCATGGCAACTTCCTGGCGGCATGGAACGCCTTCCCGTGCCCGGACTCGGAGGCCATCGCCTGGAGACTGCGTTCGATCCAGTTAACCCTCCTGGCCGGGCTCGAGGAGGAAGGCCGGAGGAGGATCGAGCGGCTGGCCGGCGAACAGGGGAAGGATTTCAGGGTCCTCAACAGCATCGGCGACATTTTCTTCGCCCTGCATCGCGCCGAAGAGTCCCTCGAGTTCTATTGCCGCTCCCTGCGCCTGAATCCCGGGCAACCCGCCCTGCGCGAGCGCGTCGAAGCCATCGGGGAACAGCGCGGGCTTCCCCCGCCCGCCCGGGTCGCCCGCGGCAATTGACTGGCTTTTTCCTTTGTGCTTAAATCCCGCCTGTGAAGCTTCGCGGCCTGATCGAAAACGGGGACACTTCCGCCTGCCTGCTGATCGCCGTCATCGTGGCGGCCGCGTTCTATCCATCGCTGTTCAACGGCTTCACCAATTTTGACGACAACGCCTACCTGACCGCCAATCCGCTGGTTCGTTCACTGGCGCCGGAGAACATCCGCCGCATTTTCACCTCCGCCCAGCCGCACACGGTCTTCTCCCCGCTGGTCACGCTGTCCTTCGCGCTGGAGTACCAGGCGTGGGGATTGCGGCCCGCCGGGTTCCACGCCGTCAACCTGCTCCTGCATGTCCTGAACGCGATCCTGGTCTTTTTCCTGATCCGCGGCATTTCCCGTTCCCCGGGGGCGGCCTTTTTCACCAGCCTGCTGTTCGCCGTCCATCCGCTGCGCGTGGAAAGCGTGGCCTGGATCACGGAGAGGAAGGACCTGCTGTTCGCGTTTTTCTTCCTGCTGGCCCTGCTGTTCTATGTCCGTTACCTGAAAAAAGGCGCCGGCCGGGATTACCTGGCGACCCTGCTGATGTTCGCGCTCGCCGTCCTGGCCAAGATGAGCGCCCTGGTCCTGCCGGCGGCCCTGCTGCTCATGGACTGGAAATTCGCGGCCCGGATCTCCCGCAGGCGCTGGCTGGAGAAGATCCCCTTCGCCGTCATCCTGGCCGTCTACGGCATCAGCGCCTGGAGCAGCCTTCGGGCTTTCTCCATGCATGGCCCCGGCGGCCAGCCGTCGGTCATGCTCGGAAACTCCATCCGGCTCATCCCGTTCTACCTGCAGAAGACCTTCTGGCCCTCCCGGCTCTCCGCCCACTACCCGACCGACATGCGCTTTTTCATGCCCCCCTTGTGGCTTTCCCTGCTGCTGGCGATCGTGGTGATCGGCGGCTCCTTCCTGGCGCTGAAGGGATCCAGGCGCGAATGCCTCTGGGGCTGGGGGTTTTTCCTCCTGGCCCTGCTGCCGGCTTTCGGGGTGATCTGGCATTTTTTCCCGGCGGCCAACCGCTATTCCTACCTGCCGGCCATCGGCCTTTCCTACATCACGGTGATGGTCATCCTGGCGGTCCGGAAAGCGTTTCTGCGCTGGAAAGCGGCGGGAATAACCTGCCTGTTCCTGGCCTTCTCCTGCCTGGCGCTGCTCGGGACGATCACTTTCCGCCGCTGCCAGACCTGGAAGGACAGCCTCACGCTGTGGAACGACGTGATCGGGAAATACCCCATGATCCCCCTGGCCTACAATAATCGCGCCCTGGCCCTGAGGGACGCGGGCCTTCTGGACGAGGCCGTGGCCGATTATACGCGGGCGATCGAGCTGCTTCCCGACGGCGGTTTTTTGTGGAATCGCGGCATGGCGAGATTGAGCCGGGATCAGGAGGAGGAAGCGGCCGCGGACTTTCACGCGGCCATCCTGGTGGATGCCCGCTATTTCCGCATGTATTGCGGCATGATGATCCACCTCCGGGGCGCAGAAGGACATGAACGGGCGATCGCCATGGGCCGGAGGGTACTGGCTTCGCGGCCCGACGCGCGGATCCATTTCCAACTGGCCGAATTGTTTGCCCGTTCGCGCCGCTGGCCGGAAACCGGGCACCATTTGCGGGAAGCGGCGCGCCTGGAGCCCGGCGCCGGGGAATACCGGCGCGCCTTGCGCTCGTTCCTCCAAGCCGGGGAACGGAGCGGGGAGCAATGAACCGGGAGCAGTTCAACTCGGCACGGTCCGCCCATTGGGATTCCGTGGCCGATGCCTGGTGCAACAAGGAAAGGCTGGGCAGGCATTACCACCGGCACCTGCTGAAGATCCACCGTTTCCTGGCCACTCCCGGGCTGAGGGTCCTCGAAATGGGATGCGGATTCGGCGATCTGTTGGCCGGCCTGCAGCCGGCATGGGGAGTCGGGGTCGACCTGTCCCCGGGCATGATCGCGAAAGCCAGGTCCAGGCACCCGTCCCTGACCTTTGTCTGCGCCGATGCCGCGATGCTGAGCCTGGGGGAGACGTTCGACATCATCATCCTGTCCGACCTGGTCAACGACCTGTGGGACGTGCAGAAGGTCCTGGAGACCGTTCGCCGGCACGCGCATCCCGGGACGCGCATCATCCTCAACTTTTACAGCCGCGTCTGGGGATTGCCTTTGCGCCTGGCGCAAAAAATGCGCCTGGCCCGGCCGAGCCTGGCACAGAACTGGCTGACCCCCGGCGACATGCGCAACCTGCTGCGCCTGGCCGGCCTGGAGCCCATCCGTCACTGGCTGGAGATCCTGCTGCCCTTGCGGATCCCGCTGCTGACGTCATTGGCGAACCGCATCCTTGCCAGGATCTGGCCCTTCAGCTGGCTTGCCCTTGCCAACTTCATGGTGGCCAGGATCGTCCCGGACAGCGATAGGGACGCCGGAGAGACTTCCGTGTCGGTCATCATTCCAGCCAGGAACGAGGAGGGGAATATCGGCGAGATCTTCGCCCGGGTCCCGGAAATGGGGAAATGGACCGAGCTGGTCTTTGTCGAGGGCCACTCCCGGGACGGAACGGTCGCCGCCATCGAGAAGGGGATCGCGCTCCATCCGCAGCGGCGCTGCCAATTGCTCCGTCAGGAGGGCATCGGCAAGGGCGACGCGGTCCGCCTGGGATTCGAGCACGCCCGGGGCGGCATGTTCATGATCCTCGATGCCGACATGACCGTTCCGCCCGAGGATCTCCCCCAGTTCCACAAGGCGCTCGCTTCCGGAAAAGGCGAGCTGATCAACAGCGTGCGCCTGGTCTATCCCATGGAAAAGCAGGCCATGCGCTGGCTGAATTTCCTGGGCAACAAGTTCTTCAGCCTCGCCTTTTCCATTCTCCTCGGCCAGCCCATCAGGGACACCCTGGGCGGCACCAAGGCGATCCGCCGCGAGCATTACCAATGGATCAGGGAGAACCGGGCCTATTTCGGCGATTTCGACCCCTTCGGCGATTTCGACCTCATCTTCGGCGCGGCCAGGCTCAACCTGAAGATCGTCGACCTGCCGGTCCGCTACCGGGAGAGGGTGTACGGGCAGACCAACATCCAGCGCTGGAAACACGGCTGGCTGCTGCTGAAGATGGTCCTCGTGGCCGCCGGCCGCATCAAGTTCATTTAGCCGGGAAGAGCGGATCCCCGGGCAGCGGCCGGCGGGCGGAGATCAGCAACGATCCCGAAAATTCACGAATCCCGGGGATTTTTTCCATGAAGCGGCCGATCCCCTGGACCAGCGGCACGAGTTTCGCGGGTGTCGCGGGATGGAGCCAGTCGAAGGGAACGATGCGCACCCGCTCGAAGCCGCTCCGGCACAGGGCATTTTTCAGTTGCCAGCGCACGAAAGCGGTCTCGTCGGGAGAAACGCGCCGGAACCAACGCCGGAATTTCCGTTCGCTGAAGACCTGGGGGTTCAGCATGTTGGGCTCGGCGAAGGCCATCATGCCGCCGGGCCGCAGCAAGCCGAATATTTTTTCCAGGGATGGCGGGATGTCCAGATGGTGCAGGACCGAGGAACCGATCACGGCATCGAACGAGTCCCCGGCCGGGAATTCCTCAAGCGCCGTTTCCATGAGCTGCACTTGCGACGGCGGCAGGCACCTTTCCCGCGCCTTTTGCAGCAGTTGCCCCGAAAGGTCCAGCGCGACGATGCGCGAGCCTCTTGCGGCGAAAAAAGCGGTGAACAGTCCCGTGCCGCAGCCGACCTCCAAAACCCTGCTCCGGGGACCCATCCCGGCGGCATCGGCGATCAGATCGGCCCTTCTGGCTGCGCGCCGCTTTCCTGCCGGCGAGCCCCAGCCCCAGGCGAGTTCCGCATCGGCCGCCGCCAGGCGGATCCCATGCGCCACCTCGCGGTCCGCCCGCGATTCTTTCCGGTCATCTGGAAGCATGAGGGAATTGTAAGGCGCCGGCGATCTGGCGTCAACACGGAAACGCAGGATCCGCCATTTGACAAAGTCGGCAGGCATTGCATATCATGGTGGCGTTTCCCGAACCCATGGCCGGATGGAGACCGGCGGCCGGCGTGTTCCCGGCGACGGAGTGGAGGCCATGACGCCTTGGCGGAGCGGGAATTCGCCTTCAGGGCGAGGACGGAGTGCGAGCAAGGACGGCAGCGGATCGCATCCCGGCACAGGGAGCACCGGCCGGCATGAATGCCCCGGGAAAGACAATGCGCGACACGCCGGGCCGGAAGAAGGCGTCGCGCGGCCGGGATTGAAAGGCGTGCCGGGAGTGGCGCAGCGAGGAGAGTGACATGAGGATAACCAGACCGGTCCTGATCGCCTCCGGGATCATCCTGGCGCTCAACTTCGTTTTCAATCAGTTCCCGCTGCAGGCTCTTCTCGCGGGCATGAAGGCGCTGGCCCTGTTCGCCTTGGTTTGCCTGAACGGGTTCCTGGCGCTCCATCTGTGCCGGAAAGACAGCCCGAGTCGCGACGGCATCGACTATCTCGGGGTCGGATTCCTCGCGACCACCGCTTATTTTTTCCTGATCTCCATTCTGCATGCCCTGAATGCCTATACCGTGGCCATCTATTTCCTGTTCCCCCTCATCGCCGGCGGGTTCTTCCTCGGAAAGGAGGGGTTGCGGGAGCGTTTTCTTGCCGACAGCCGCGCGCTGTGGCGGCGCCCGCCGCTGGAATGGCTGGCGTTTTTCATTCCCCTGCTGTATGCCGCGTTGCCGACCGTCTTCTTCGACACTCTCGCCTACCACAGCGCCCTGCCCAATTTCTTCCTGCAGAACGGCGGATTCGTCAGCACGCCGCAGTTCATGTTCGCCAACGGGTTCGTTTACCATGAGACATTCCTGATCCCCGCCGTGTTTTTGGGGGACGAAGTTCCCCGCCTGCTCCATTTCCTGATCGGCGTCGCCTTCATCCTGGCCGTCGTCGACTTCGGCTGCCGGGAATTCCAGCTGAAGAAACGCCACATTCTCCTGTGGACCCTGCTATCGCTGCCGATGACCCTGTTCCTGATCACGACGGAAAAGGCCGACCTGGTCACGGCGCTGTTCATCTTCCTGGCCATCAGGAAATACCTGGCCAGTGAGTACGGCTTCTCGGCGCTGTACTGGGGGCTCGCGATCGGCTGCAAGTCGTTCTCGGTCATCGCGGCCGCCGCATTCTTCATTCTGGCGATCCTGCTCGGCAGGAAGCTCGAGTTGAAAAGGCATGCCATGATGCTGGCCGTCCTGTTCTCCGTTCTGCTCCCCCTGCTGATCAAGAACGGCCTTTTCGCCGGCAATCCGCTCTTTCCCCTGCTGACCGGTCATTTCCCGGGCGAATTCTGGGACGCCTCCCGCGAGCGGCTGGTCATCGCCGATCTCGGAGCCCGCATCCATTCCTGGCAGGACCTGCTGCGGGCTCCCTACGAATTCTCCTTTAAAAACCTGGGGGCCGGCAGCTTCGTGGGGCCGGTCTTCCTGATCTTCCTGCCCTTCCTGCTTTTCAGGAAGATCGCCGGGCGCCAGCGGATCCTTTTCATCTTCCCCCTGCTGCTGATCCTCGGGTCGTCGTTCTTCGGCAACGCCATGCGCTATGTGTACGTCGCCTTTGTCCTGCTTTCCATGATCGTGGCGGCCGTTTACGAGGATCAGGGCCGCGGAGCGCTGCGGTTCGTTTTTGCCGTCGTCATCCTGGTCAACCTCGCGACCGGGCTTTTCATGCTGGAAGGCATTTATGAAGCCCGGCGCGTCTATTACCAGAAAACGCCGCTGCGGGAATACACAGCGGCGCTTTTTCCCATGTACAAGGCGTACCAGGCCATGAATGAGCGGACCCCCCCCGGGACACGGGTGCTGGTCGCCGGCGAAACGAGGGGATATTATCTCCACCGCCCCCATACGATCGCCTCGGCATACGACTACAGCGTGCTGAAAAAGTATATCGCCCGGGCGGCGAGCCCGGAGGAATTCACCTCGGCCCTCCGGGGCGACGGCTACGATTACCTGCTGTTCAACCTTGCCGAATTCACCCGGCTGACCTCCCGCTACAAGCGGCTTTCCCCGTTGGAAACCGAGAAGCTCTTCGGCTTCCTGCGCGGCATGCAGCCCTCCCTTGTCCACGATTCGATCTACACGTACGAATTGCGCTGAGTGACCCGCTGCGCGGCAAGCGGTCCTGAAACGGCCTGCGCCCGCGCATGGATGGGCATCTCGCGCATTTTCGCAACCCCGGGATCGATTGACAAGACCCGCATTTTCACGTATATATTTCGAGCAAGGAGAACGGACCATGGCTCGCGTTTCGCCATCGCACCCCTGTACAATTCGCGGATGCTTTCCTACCTGAAGGTCGAAAACCTGGCGGTGGTGGAGAAGGCCGGGCTCGATTTCTCCCCGCGCCTGAACGTCCTGACCGGCGAGACCGGCGCCGGCAAGTCGATCCTCATCGACGCCGTCTCCCTGCTGCTCGGCAAGAAGGCGCCGGCGGGCATCATCCGCGGCGGCAAGGAGAAGCTTACCGTCGAGGCGCTGTTCTGCAGCGGCGACGAGGAGACCGTGCTCAAGCGCGAGGTGACGAAAAGCAAATCGCTGGCCTACCGCGACGGCGACCCCGTCCCCTTCGCCCAGATCAGGGAAAAGGCCGAGGCGCTGCTGAACATCTACGGCCAGAAGGACCACGTCTTCCTGCTCAACACCGCCAACCACCAGGGCTTTCTCGACCGCTTCGCCCAGGCCGGCGAGCTCCTGGAACTCCTGGCGTCCGCCTGCCGCGACGTGCGCGCCCTGCAGGCGCGCCGGAACGGGCTTCAGGAAAAGGAGAAGCAGGCGCACGAGCGGCTCGACTACCTGGGCTTCCAGCTGCAGGAGATCGACGCCCTGGGCTTGAAGGACGGGGACGAGGCCCTGTGGCAGGAGCGCCTGAAGGTCCTGGCCGCGTCCGAGACCATCATCGAGAAGGCCGACGCCCTGGTGGCCGACCTGCACCAGGGGGACGATTCGGTCTACAGCGTGCTGGCCCGCTCGCTTCCCGCCGCCGAATACCTGGGGGAAATGTTCCCCGAGTTCGCCCCGCTCAAGGAAGAGATCGACCGCTTCTACAACGTCCTGCCCGAGATCTCGGCCCTGTTGAGCTCGCTGGCCGGCAAGGTGGAGTTCAACGAGGACGAGCTGAACGAGACGGCGGCGAAGCTATCGCGCCTGGAGCGGCTCAAGGCCAAGCACAAGTTGGGCCTGGAGGGGCTGCTGCGCAAGGCGGAGCAGCTGCGCGCCGAGCGGGACGAGCTGCTCAACCTGCGCGTCGACCTGGGCGACACCGAGAGGGACATCGCCCAGGCGCTGGCCGAGTACCGGTCCCTGATGGAAAAGCTGCGCCAGCTGCGGCGCCAGGCGGCCAAAAAGCTCGGCGCCCTGGTGGTCAGGGAGCTGGCCCAGCTGGAGATGGCCAAGGCGCGCTTCGAGGTCCGCTGCGAGGAGATCGAGCCCGACGCCGCCAACGCGGCCGAGAGCGGCACCGACCGCATCGAGTTCTATTTCAGCTCCAACCCAGGCCAGCCGCCGGGAAAACTGAAGGACGTCGCCTCGGGCGGCGAGTTGTCGCGGCTGATGCTGGTGCTGAAGTCGATCTCGGGCGACGAGTCGGGAGCCACCTTCATCTTCGACGAGATCGACTCGGGCATCGGCGGCAAGACCGCCGAGTTCGTCGGCGAGAAGCTGCGCCAGATCGCCGAGCGCAACCAGGTAATCTGCATCTCGCACCTGCCGCAGATCGCCCGGTTCGCCGACCGTCACTTCCTCATCCGCAAGGAAGTGCGCAACGGGCAGACCTACAGCTCGGCCGCGGCACTGGAGCCGGAAGAGCGCGTGCGCGAGATCGCGCGGCTGATGGCCGGCAGCACCATCAACGCCGACGTGCTGAAGGCCGCCGAGCTCCTGCTGGCCCGCTCGCGGGAATGACCTTCTACATCAAGACCTTCGGCTGCCAGATGAACGTCAACGACTCGGAAAAGATGCGCCATCTGCTGGAGGAAAAAGGGTTGACCGCCGCCGGCGACCCGGCGCTGGCCGATCTCCTGATCATCAACGGCTGCGCCGTGCGCGCCCGGCCGCAGGAAAAGATCTTCTCCTATGCCGGCCGTTTCCCCCGGGCCCGGAAGCTGATCATCGCCGGCTGCACGGCCCAGGCTGAAAAGGAAGCGATATTCGCCAGGAAGGCCCGGGTGGACTTCCTGGTGGGCACCCACCAGTTCTACCGCATCGGCGAGATCGTCGACGAAATGCGCTCAAGCCGCCGCCCCGGCATGGCCGTCGGCTTCAGCCGCCGCTGGCAGGAGCTGGTCCCCTGCGCCCGGGCCCGCTCCAGCTCGGTCACCGGCTACGTCTCCATCATGGAAGGCTGCGACAATTTCTGCTCGTACTGCATCGTCCCCTTCACCCGCGGCCGCGAGAAGCACCGTCCCCTGGACGCCATCCTGCGCGAGGCCGAATACCTGGCCGCCTGCGGCTACAAGGAGATCGTCCTGCTGGGCCAGAACGTCAACCACTGGCAGGAGCCCGGCGGCAACGAGCGCTTCCCCGGCCTGCTGCGGCGGCTGGCCCGCCTGCCGGTGCCCTGGATCCGCTTCATCACCTCCTACCCCGGCTACCACGAGCCGGAACTGGTCGAGGCCATGGCCGCCCACCGCAACCTGGCCCGCCACATCCATTTCCCGGCCCAGTCGGGATCGACGCGCATCCTGAAGAGGATGGACCGCGACTATACCCGCGCCGGGTACCTGAAGATCATCCGCGCCTTCCGCTGCGCCATGCCGGAGATGAAGTTCAGCTCGGACTTCATCGTCGGCTTCCCGGGCGAAAGCGAGCGCGATTTCCAGCTGACCCTGTCGCTGCTGGATGAAGTGGGATACGAGTCGGTATTCTCGTTCGTTTACTCGCCGCGGCCGTTCACCAAGGCCGCCGCCTGCAAAACGGATCTGCCCGCGGCGCGGGCCAGGGAGCGGCTCATCGCCCTGCAGGAGAAGCAGGCCCAAATCCAGCTGAGGAACAACCGGCTCCTGCTGGGTGAGACCCTCACCGTCCTGGTCAGCGGGAAGCACCCGAAAAAGGCCGGCGAAATGATCGGCCGCAGCGAGAGCGGCCGCGTGGTCAACTTCGCCTCGCGCACTCCGGTCGGCGAGTTCGCCAGGGTGAGGATCACCGGCGCCGGGCCCCACTCCCTGCGCGGCGCGGAGTGCTTTTCCTAGCTCCATGGAAAGGAAATCCGGCAAACGCAGGCGCTGGCCGGCGACCGCCTATCCTTTTGTCTTCAGCCTGATTCCCGCGCTTTCCCTTTACCTGCACAATATCCGCGAAGTGGCATGGACTCAGGCGCTATGGGCCTCCGCCGTGTCGCTGGCCATCGCCGTCGCATGCTGGTTCGCGACGCGAATGGCCGCCTCCGGGGCAGGCAAGAGAGCGCTGATCCTTTTCCTGTCCCTTCTCCTTTTCCATTTCTACGGGATGTACCATGAAGCGATCAGCGGGCTGCTGCCGTCCGGGCTATCCCCGCTCGCGGCCCATGCGCTGGCATTCATTTTCCCCGGGTCGGCCTGGCTGGTCCTGATCGTGCTGCTCCGCCGTTCCCGAAGGGCCTTCCTCGCCCTGGGCATTCCCATGGGCCTGGCCATGGCATCCTGGCTGGCATGGATCGCGGCAGGCATCATCATCCATCATGCCCGCCTGGCAGCAAGCAACGCCGGAAGCCGCGAGGCGGTCGCCGTCCCGGCCCACTCCCCGGCGCAAAAGACGCCCGACATTTATTGCTTCATGCTGGACGAATTCACCGCTCCTGAAGCGGTGCGCCGGCTGTACGGCCTGGACAACAGCCGATTCGTTTCGTCGCTTCGCGACCTGGGTTTTTTCGTGGCCGAGCAGAGCGTTTCGCGCTATGCCCGCACCGAGCCGGTCCTTGCCGGCATTCTTAACCTGGGCGCGTATTCCGCCAAGGACGACCCCTACCCGCTGATCCGCGACAACGCCGTCGTTTCTTTCCTGAAGGGAAAGGGCTACCGCATCATTGAGTTCGCCAGCATCCGCGAGCTTTTCCTGGCGGCGGCGGATCAGCGCTTCTTCTACGACCTGTCCAAGGCCTCGCTCTTTTTCGACGATTACTATCGCATCCTGTTCGAGCGGACGCTGCTGAGGATCCTGCCCGACATGTGGAGGCTGAAGCAGACGGACCTGAGCCGGTACTACCGCCAGCGGATCCTGGAAGTGTTCGCCAGGCTGCCCGAAGTGCTGGCCCAGGCAGGACCCAAGTTCGTCTACGTGCACCTCCTCTCTCCTCATGAACCTTTTGTCTTCATGGCCGACGGCGCTCCCGCTCCTCCCGGTCATTTCTGGGATCATTCCACTCCCCGCCATTACCTGGAGCAGTATCGCTACATCAGCGAGCGGATCGTGGATACGGTCCGCTCGATATTGAGCGGGTCGGCGGACCCGCCCGTCATCCTGCTGTTTTCCGACCACAGCTACCGCGGCTCCCGGAAGCCCGACAGCATCGTCCCCAGGGAGGAAATGCGCCGGGTGCTGAACGCGCTCTATCTTCCAGGGGTACCACAGCCGGCGCTCGATCCGGCCCTGTCAACGAGGAATAATTTCCGGCTGGTTTTCAACCTGTATTTCGGCGCGGATTACCCGTTATTGGCGAATGATTGACTCGGGATCGGCGACCCGTGCTATCCGGGAACGACCTTGAGCGCCGGCACGATCTCCACGCTTCCCTTCAGCATGGCCCAGACGGGGCAGATCGAACCTTCGGCCAGGGCGACCGCCTTGCGCAGGTCGGCCGCATCCGCATCCGGGGAGGCCAGGACAAACTCGATGTCGATGCGCTCGAACGACGTCGGGTGCACCGTGCGCCGTACCCCCGAGGCGCTGACCTTCAGGCCGGCGACGGTCTTTCTCATGCTCCGCAGCATGGGAAGGACGGCGGTGGCGCTGCAGGCGGCCAGGCTCAGCAGCAGCAGTTCCAGCCCGGAGTAGCCCTGCCCGTCACCGAGCGGGGGGAAGTAATCGGCGGTCAGCGGCGGCAGGTCTCGGGCGGAGCCGCGCAAGCGCACTTTCTCGCCGATAAGCTCGACCGCCACGGATACGGGTGTTTCCATTGTTGACCTCCTTTTTTTTCAGTCAGCCTCGCTGCAGCAATTCCTGGAATTCGCTCTCGGAAACGACCTGGATCTTGAGCTTCTCCGCCTTGGCCAGCTTGGAACCGGCGTTGGCCCCGGCGAGCAGATGGCTGGTGCGCGAGGTGACGCTGTCCGCGACCCGGCCGCCGCGCCGGCGGATCTCGTCGGCGGCCAGCGAGCGCGGGTTGAATTTTTCCAGGGAGCCGGTGATGACCCAGACCTGGCCGGCGAACGAGTCGTCGATGCGGCCCGCGGGCGGCCCTTCGGTGCGGAAGCGCAGCCCGGCGGAGCGCAAGCGGGCGATCAGCTCCAGGTTGGCCGCCGAGCTGAAATGGTCCACCAGCTGGCGCGCCGTGGCCTCGCCGATCCCCTCGACCGCGGCGAAGGCCTCCCAGTCGCCCCGGGCGGCGGTGGCGATGATCCGGTCGATGTCGTCGAAGCCGTGGGCGATGAGCGCTGCGGCGACGGCGGCGGCCAACCCCTCGAAGCCGAGCGCGGCCAGCACGCGGGCGAACGGCTGCTCCTTGCTCTTCTCGACCGCGGCGCGGATGCGGGCGATCTTCCTTTCCTTGTAGCCCTCCACGCCCTCCAGGCGCGAGTAGTCGAAGGAATAGATGTCGGGGATGGTCCGCAGCCAGCCCTTCTCGTAGAGGAAGGCGATGGTCTTCTCGCCCAGGGACTCGATGTCCATCTGCTCCCTGGCGCAGAAATAGCCGAGCGCCCGCCGCTGCCGCTCCGGGCACGAGCCGTTGCGGCAGAAATGGTGCGCTCCCTCCCTGACCAGCCGGGAAGCGCAGAACGGGCAGAGCTCGGGCAGCCTGTAGACGGTGGGACCCGTCGCGCTCTTTTCCAGCACTTCGTCGACGGCGGGAATGACGTCGCCGCGCCGGGAGATGGCGACCTGGTCGCCGATGCCCAGCTCCAGCATGTCGATATAGTCCTGGTTGTGCAGGGTGGCGCGGGTGACGGTGCTGCCGGAGAGCCGGACCGGCCTGAGCAGCGCGACCGGCGTCACGCGGCCGTTGCGCCCCACCTGCACCAGCACGTCCAGGAGCTCGCTGCGCGCCTGCGGCGCCTCGAACTTGTAGGCCATGGCCCAGCGCGGGTGATGGGCGGTGAAACCCAGCTCCTGGCGCAATTCCAGGTCGGCCAGCTTGAGGACCAGGCCGTCGATATCATAGGGCACGCCGGCCCGGGCGTCGCCCAGGCGGCGCAGGTAGTCCTCGACCCCGGCCAGCGGGGCGGAGTAAGCCTCGGGAAAAAGAGCTTGCGCCCGTTGCCGCCGCGGCCCGCTGTCGCAGAAGAAACCCAGTTGCGGATTGACGCGGAAACCCAGGTCGCGCAGCCGGGCCAGGACCTCCAGGTGGTCCCGGGCGGCGCCGGCGAAGAATCCCTCGTAGGCGAAGATGTTCAGCGGCACGCGGGCGGTCAGGGACGACTTGAGGTTGCGCAGCGAGCCGGCCGCCAGGTTGCGCGGATTGGCGTACTTCTCGGCCAGGCCGGCGTTGAAGCGGACGAAATCATCGCGGGTGATGTAGATCTCGCCGCGCACGGCCAGGGCTCCGGGCTCGGCGATGCGCAAAGGGACCTGGCCGATGGTGCGCACGTTGTCGCTGACGTCGTTGCCGGCCAGGCCGTTGCCGCGCGTCAGGGCATGCTGCAGCTCGCCGTGCTCGTAGTACAGGACGATCGAGGCGCCGTCGATCTTCTCCTCGACGGTGAAGCCCGGATCGTTGCCGCAGGCGTCGGCGGTCTTGCGCAGCCACTGCGCCGCCTGCCGCGCCTCGTAGAGCTTGTCCAGGCTGAGCACCGGGACCGCGTGCGGCCGCTCGGGAAAACTGCCGTCCAGGTCGGAGCCGACGCGGCGGCTGGGAGAATTGGGACCGGCGTACTGCGGGTAGCGCTTTTCCAGCTCCACGAGCTCGTCCAGCAGGCGGTCATACTCGGCATCGCTGATCTCGGGGCGGGCCAGGACGTAATAGCGGTGCTGGTGGCGCAGCAGCTCTGCGGCCAGGACGTCCATGCGCTTGCGGGGATCCATGGGCCCATTATAGGAAAAAGCGGGGCGCGAGTAAACCGGAGCGGGCTCCGGGCCGGGCCGAACCTGGGGGCAAACTTGACAAACAGAAGAAATCTTTATACTATTAAATTTCAAAATTGTTAAAAAAGAAGTGAAACAATGAGCTTAAAAGGATCACTGACTTCAATCAACCTGGCGGACATCATCCAGCTGGTTTCCAACTCCAAGCAGACCGGGCGCTTCGTCCTTTCGCGCAGCAACGGCCAGAAGGGAGCGATCTACCTGAAGGCCGGCGAGATCGTCCATGCCGAGGTCGACGAATACAAGGGCGAGGACGCCATCTTCACCGTCATCTCCTGGGACGACGGCGAGTTCGCCTTCGAAGAGGGGGCCTTCGACACCGGCAGCAGCGTCATCCGCCCCATCACCTCGCTGCTGATGGAAGCGGCGCGGCGCATCGACGAGTGGAAGCTGCTGCGCAAGAAGATCGGTTCCATCAACGCCATCCCCGAATTCAGCGCCATCGACCGCCAGGAGCGGCGCAAGATCTCGCTGTCGACCATGGAATGGGTGATCATCGCCAAGATCGACGGCAAGAAAAGCATCGACCAGATCTCGCGCGAGTGCGGCGTCAACATCTACGACACCTCGCGCATCATCTACGGCATGGTCACTTCCGACCTGATCAAACTGAAGTAGTACGTTCCACGTTCCACGTTCCATGTTACACGTTCCATGTTCAAAGTTCGGCGCAGGAAACTGATAGCGAGATGCGTCCCGGGCTCCAAGCAGTTTCTGGTCTCCGTTTCGAATCACGAATCACGAATCACGAATCACGAATTACGACAGCTTGCCCCTGGCTGCCAGTTACTCGATGACCACCAGGGCGACGGCCATCCCGCGCGTATGGGACAGCGAGAGCAGGGTGCGCTTGAGCTTGCGCCGGCGGAACTGGCGCAGCGCCACGGCGGCCAGGCGCAGCTGCGGCTTGCCCAGCTCGTCGTTCTCCACCTCCACGTCGCGCCAGCTCATGCCGTCGCGGAAGCCCGTCCCCAGGGCCTTGAAGAAGGCCTCCTTGGCGGTGAAGCGCGCCGCGTAGTGCTGGGCCCGGCAGAACTTTGACTCGCAGTAGGCGATCTCGCGCCGGGTGAAGATGCGCTCGGCGAACCCCTGGTCCTGCTCGATCAGCCTGCGCACCCGCTCGATCTCCACCATGTCCACGCCGACTCCCTTGATCATGGGCTGAGTATAGGCAAAGGGCGGCGTAAAATCAACTCCCCGGCGCCGGCGGCGGGCTGCAGGGACGGTTCATTTGCCGGCCGCGATATGGTATACTGGCACTGGCCCATGAGAAAATTTTTCCGCAAGCACCTGAAGGCCCTGCTCGTCGTCGTCAGCCTGCTGCTCACCATCGTGCTGGGGATCCTGATCGGCCTGGTGCTGGTCTACCAGAAGGGCTTCCCGCAGATCAAGAACCTGGAGGACATCAAGCCGGTGGTCATGACCACCCTCTACGACGATCAGAATGCGGCCATCAAGGACTTTGCCATCGAAAAGCGCATCATCGTCCGCAGCTCCGACATCCCCGCCCATCTCAAGGGTGCGATCATCGCCGCCGAGGACAACCAGTTCCGTTCCCACTGGGGGATCAACATCCGCGGCGTCATCCGCGCCGTCGGCGGCGTGATCCTGGGCCGGAAGTGGGGCGGCGGCAGCTCGATCACCCAGCAGCTGGCCCGCAGCCTCTTCCTCACCCCCGAGGTTTCCTACTCGCGCAAGCTGCAGGAGATGCTGCTGGCCATCCAGATCGAGAAAAAATACACCAAGGACCAGATCATGACCTTCTACTGCAACAAGATCTTCCTTGGCGGCTCGATCTACGGGGTGGGGGCGGCGGCGCGCTACTATTTCGGCAAGCCGGTCCGGGAGATCAGCCTGGCGGAGGCGGCCCTGATCGCCGGCATCGTCCCCAACCCCAACGGCATCTACGCGGTCTTCAAGCGCCCGCAGAACACCCGCAAGCGGCGTGATTACGTCCTGCGCCGGATGCTGCTGCTCAAGTCGATCGGCATCGAGGAGTACCAGAAGGCCTTGAAGGAGCCTCTGCCCGTGAAGCCGGCCGACGCCGGAGTCGACACCATCGGCGACCATTTCACCGAGGAGACGCGCAAGTACCTGGAGGCCAAATACGGCGACAACCTCCTGTACAAGGGCGGCCTCAAGGTCTATACCACCCTCAACGGCGAAGCGCAGCGATGGGCCGAGGAAGCCGTGCGCGAGGGACTGCGGGTGCTGGACAAGCGCCGCGGCTGGCGCAGCCGCGAGAAGCTGTTCAACCTCGTCGAGAACAAGCTGGACCTGAGGGGCTATCGACTCCCGGCCTGGGAGAACATGCGCGTCGAAGCCGGCCAGATCGTCGAAGGGGTGGTCATGGAAGTGGCCAAAAACCGGGCGATGGTGCGCGTCGCCGGGTTCAGCGGCGAGTTGCCGGAGGCTGGCGCCCGCTGGACGCGCCTGCCCCTGAATCGACTGCTCAAGCCCGGCGACGTGGCCCTGTTCCGCATCCAGTCGCTGGATGCGGCCGCCGGGAAGCTGGAACTCGCCCTGGAGCAGGAACCGCAGGTCGAAGGAGCGCTCCTGGCCGTGGACAACAGGACCGGCGAGATCAAGGCCATGGTCGGCGGCTATGCCTTCCAGAAGAGCAAGTTCAACCGCGCCACCCAGGCCCTGCGCCAGACGGGCTCCACGTTCAAGCCCATCATCTACACGGCGGCGCTGGAGAACGGATTCTCGGCGGCGACCATCATCCCCGACGAGCCCTTCACCTATGTCGACGAATGGAGCGGCGATCTCTGGGAGCCACGCAACCACAAGGGAGATTACCTGGGGCCGATGACCCTGCGCCGGGGACTGGAGCTCTCGCGCAACGCGGTCACGGCCCGCATCATGCAGGCCATCACCCCGGAGGCCGGGGTGCGCTACGCCAAGAAATTCGGCATCACCTCCGACCTCAAGCCCTTCATGTCGCTTTCCCTGGGCGCTTTCGAGGTCACGCTCAAGGAGATGGTCGAGGCCTTCACCGTGTTCGCCAACCTGGGCACGCGGGTCAGCGCCTATTTCGTGCGCGGCATCCGCGACCTGGACAGCAACATCATCGAGGAGAACGCCCCGGAACGCCGGCAGGTCATCGAGAAAGAGACGGCGTTCATCATGAACTATCTCCTGCAGGGCGTGGTGCGCTCGGGCACCGGCTGGCGGGCCAGGGAACTGCCCGCCCCGCTGGGCGGCAAGACCGGGACGACCAACGACTTCACCGATGCCTGGTTTATCGGCTTCACTCCCGGGCTGACCGTCGGCGTCTGGGTCGGCATGGACCAGAAAAAATCCCTCGGCAACGAGCAGACCGGCTCGGAGGCCGCCTCGCCGATCTTCGTCTCGTTCATGAAGAAATACCTGGAACGTTACCCGGAAACGGGCAAGTTCCAGCCCCCCTCCGGGATCTACATGATCGACATCGACAAGTACACCGGCAAGCTGCTGACCCCCGATTGTCTCTATCCTCTAAAAGAGGCTTTCCTGCCGGGGACGGAACCCCTCGAGTTCTGCAACGAGGAAGAGCATGAAAAGATATATAACTATTTCAAGACCGAAGGAGAAATCTCGGACGATTGAGCGTTCTTCGGGAAGATAGCCCTTCAGGGAATGGACCGGGCGGCGGAGATTATTTTTTCACCAGAAAATACCCCAGCAGCCATTCGCCCGGGGCGGAAACCTTGACGCGGAAAAACTCCCTGTCGGCCGTCATTTGCTTGCTCACCCAGAAACCGCTGCCGCCTTGCCGGGGCTTGACGATGGCCAGCTCCTCGAACAGCTGCTCCCTAGCAGCGTTCTGCACGGCGAAATAGGACTGGCCGTCGCGGGAGGCCAGCACCAGCCAGTAATCGCCGGCCGGGTATTCCTTGCCGGCATGGATGAACGCCTGGGGGATGCGCACTTTCTTGAGATCGTGCCCCTGGACCTGGACCGGAGTCGCCGGAGGCGTTGCCTGGGCGGGAACCGGTTCTTCGGCCTGGACCTGGGGCTGTTCTTCGGGCAGGACCGGGATCTGCTCCTGGCCGGGAAGCAGGAAAAAGAACATGGCCCAAACGACGAATAAAATTGATTTCTTCATAAGGATCTCTCCTTGTCTGAATTATAGAAGAGCGGGATTGCCGATGTCAAGCCGCCAGGGGCGGGCATGTCCCCGCCCGGAAATGAAAAAGGGCCAGGTCGCGGGACCCGGCCCTTCAGGTTCAGCGGATGGAGCGGCGGCTAAAAGATGTAGCGGAAGCCGAGCAGAAGCTTGTGGTGATGCTCGAAATCACGATCTTCGGTGATCACCGGGGCGCGCAATTCGCCGAAGATGGAGCCGGTCGACTTGTTGTGCTGGAACAGGTTGAATCCCAGCTGGCCGACCAGGTCGATGCCGCCCTTGCGGAACTCGCGCTCCTTGGTGCTGAAGCCCAGGCCGCCCGCCACATAGGCCGGACCGGTGTGAACGTTCAGCAGGGCGTTGCCCATGAAGAAGGATTTCCAGGGATCGCCCTTGATCGGCACGCCGCCGCCGAGGGTGAAGATCGCATCCAGCTTGTCCTCGACCAGGCGCCACAGGACGCCGGCGCGGGCCCAGAACATGCCGGTGTAGGTGCCCTTCAGCAGGCCGGGGCCGCCTTCGACCAGGAAAGCCAGCGGCAGGGCCGCCTTGACCGGCGGGGGCGGGGGCGGGGGCGGGGGCGCAAGGACCTTGACCGCGACCTCGCAGCCGTCGGGCGACTTCATCTCATACTGGCCCCAGACGACCGCGGTCACCATGTATTCACCCACCGTGTCCAGGTTGAGCTCGGCAGTGCAGTTCTCCGGAGTCATGGCGAAGGTCTTGACGACCGCGCCGGCGGCATCGGTGACCGTCACCTCGCCCTTGACCATGTTCTGCGACGCGCACAGGTCGATCTTCATCGGGGTTCCCGGGACCGCCTCGGCCGGCTCGACGTTCAGCACGCAGGTCGGGGCGGGAACTTCGCTGACGTTCTTGAGCGAGATGTTGCCGCAGATCTTGGGCACGATGAACTCGTACAGCTTGCCGTCGCGGAAGATGGTGAAGGTGTAGGCGGTGAGCGGCTTCTTGCCGGCCCAGACCACGTCGTTCATGACCACGACCTTGCGGTTCTTCTTGAAGAGCATCCAGTTGACGGTGTCGCCGGGGTTCATGTCGACGGTCTGCACATCGGCCTTCTGGATCTGCTCCAGGAAAGCGAAGACCAGCTCGCCGTTGCCGGCCAGCTCGAAGCCCTGCTTGACCTCGCCCGCCTTGTCGAGGGCGATGACCTTCAGGTCCTCGGGCTTCAGGTCCCTGCTTTTATAGAAGGGGTGATCGCCCAGCCGGGTAACTCTTTCTTCAGCGGTTACGGCAAACGCAAAACAAAAAATGAGCATCAAAAAAATGACTTTTTTCATGGTAAATTCCTCCTCACTTCAAAAATTTATAAACCTAAAAAACAAAAAAGTCAAGAGAAATTGCGGCCTCCCAAACGCTTTCGGACACTTTTTTTTCGTTGAACTGACTTTCATTTTATTCTTCATCTAACAATTATAAAGCATTTTGTATGCCAATCCAACACTCGGTTTTATCGTAGAGCGGGTCACCCAATCACGGCATCACGACTATCATGAGATCTGCAAGTTGCGGGATCGCCGGCACGGATGGCATTTGGCCCCGGGAGCCGTGCCATTGCCCCTGGGGCTGTTCCCGGCTCCTGTCTCCCGGCAGGAACCCGCCTACTGAAGCCTGTCAATGCTCTCTCCCGTCAATAATGATGAATGGAAATATGGATATTCCGCTGGGAGAGCACGGTGGGAAATGTCCTGCAAAGCAGGAATTGTCCTGTTTTATTGGTTGAATCGCTAAATCGATAATATAACTATTTCTCGATGCCTTCCCGCGCCTGTACGCCCTTCTGGAAATAGTGGCGGACCTCGCGTATCTCGTCACCAGGCCGGCGCTGCCAAGGGCCCTGCGGGCATGGATCCCGGCCGGTTCCGGCCCGGCGGAGAAGAGATTCCCGGGCGTCTTGTATTTAGTGCGGCAGCGAAATATAATGGGCGCGTGGAGTGCGCCAATTGCCGATCTGAGTTTCCCGAGGGCAGCGACAGTTGCCCGCGCTGCGGTTGGCCGCCCCCTGCCGAAAAGATCCGCTTTGCCCAGCTGAAAAGGATCTTCTCCGGCCGTTATGATTTCCTGCGCCTGCTGGGCATCGGCGGCTTCGCCGAGGTCTACCTGGCGCGCGACGTCCTGCTGGAAAGGGACGTGGCAATCAAGATTCTCCTGCCGCAGCACGCCAAGGATCCCCAGACGGTCGAGCGCTTCCTGCGCGAAGCCAGGCTCTACGCCAAGCTGGAGCACCCGAATATCATCCCGATCTACGATACGGGCGTTCTGCAGGAATTGGTATTCATCACCATGAAGTACATCCGCGGCGAGAGCCTGAAGCAGGCCCTGGTCGCGCAGACCCGGATCGATCCCCAGCTTCTGCCCGCCATTGCCGGCGGTGTCGCCGGGGCGCTGGCCTACATCCACCGCCAGGGGATCGTTCACCGCGACATCAAACCCGCCAACATCATCGTCGAAGACGCGACCCGGAACGTCTATCTGGCCGATTTCGGCATTGCCCGCGCCGACTCCTGCCAAACGCTCACCCAGACCGGCATGATCGTCGGCACGCCCCACTACCTGTCACCCGAGCAGATCCAGGGCAAAAAGATCGATTCCCGCTCGGACATCTATGCCCTGGGCGCCACCCTGTATGAACTGGCCTCGGGCCAGCCTCCGTTCCGGGGAGATTCGCCGCTGGAGATCCTGTACCAGCATATCAACGAGATGGCCGAGCCCCTGGCCCGGCTGGTCCCGGGGATCGATCCCTTGCTGGTGCGCATCATCAGCCGCTGCATCGCCAAGGAGCCTTCGCGACGCTTCCAGAACGCCGAGGAGATCGTCGCGCTGATCGAGCGGTCGGAACGCTCGCGGGCGGCCGCCCAGGAGCGGACGGTCCTGACCGCCACCACCGCCGCCCAGCGCAAAAAGAGCGGAGCCAGGATACTGGCCGGCGCCGGCCTTCTCGCCGTCCTGGCTGGCGTCGCCTATTTCCTTTGGCTGCGGCCGCTGGCGGAAACCAATGCGGAGCCCTCTCTCTCCCGGAACGCCGACATCGGGGCCGCAGCCGCGGCGGCGCTTTCCCGGGACGGCGCCGGGACAGCCGCCAAAACTCCCGGCCAAACACCGGCCACGGAAAGGCCACCCGGAGCCGACGCCGCTCCTCCGCAAGCCCCCCCCGCAAACAGGGAGCCGCAGGTCAGCGCAACCGGGGAGAACGCCGAAGTCCCGGCCGCCCTCCCGGCGAAAAAGGAAGAGCCGGGCGCCGTCGCCGGCAAGTTGCAGGACAAGGCGGGCAGCGCCGCGCTGGCGGCAGCGCCCGCTGTCGGCACCGTCCGCTTCAGCTCTTTCCCGCCCCTGGCCGACGTGATCCACCAGGGGGAAATGATCGGCAACACCGAGCAGGTTTTCGAGAAGACTCTCCCGCCCGGGGAACAGGTCTTCACCTTCACGATCCCCGGCTTCCGGTCGGCCGAAGTCCGGGTAACGGTCATTCCCGGAGAAACCGCCAAGGCCCATCATCGCTTCCCGCCCTTCCGCAATTTCACCATCACCGCCAGGCCCTTCGGCCGCATCCAGATCGACGGCCAGGACTACGGCGACACGCCCCAGACCGTCAAGCTCGCCTATGGCGAGCACCTGATCCGCGTCGTCAAGGCGGGATACCTGCCCGTGGAGCAAAAGATCTTGTTGGACCAGGAAACCAGGAATTCGCTTTACTTTGAGTTGGTCAAGGAGGATAAAAAATGAGCGCAAGACGAGTTACCGCGTGGATGACCCTCTTCGTTTTTTTCATGGTCGTCATTTCCGGATCGCTTCCCATGTCCGCTGCCGGGGAAGGAACGGAAGAAACGGCAAGGCTCGTCAAGGAGGCTGACGAAGCCTACCAGAACGGCAACTTCAAGCTGGCCATTGAAAAATACCAGAAAGCCATGCAGGTCATCGGCGAAAAGAAGGAGTTGGCCAAGACCAAGCAGGAACTGTTCCAGACCATGACCTCCCTGGCGCTGACCTACTTCACCATCCAGGAAAACGCCAAGGCGCAGAAGCAGCTGGAGGACCTGATCCGCATCGGACCCAACCACGAGCTGGATCCCGAATTCTATCCTCCCAAGTTCCTCGAGATCTTCCGCGGCGTGCAGCGGGATCTTCTCGGCAGGCTGACCGTGACCTCCACGCCGCCGGGCGCCAAGGTGACCCTGGGCACCGCGCCGCTCGGCGTGACCCCTCTTTCCGCGGAGAAAGTCCTGAAGGGGACGCACGAACTGAGCGTTGCCCTGGAGGGATATGCCCCCGTGCGCAGGGAGATCAGCATTCAGGCCGCCCTGGAGCATAAGGAGGACCTGCTGCTCGAGGCGCTGCCGCCGGTGATCGAAAAGAGCCAGCCCCAGGCGCAGGCGAAGAAAAAGAAGAAGAAACTCTCACCGTTGGTCATCGTCGGCGGCGTCGCCGCGGTCGCGGTCATCGCCGCCGTCCTGATGTCAGGGAAAAAAAGCGAACCGGCAAAGGAATTGCGCTTCATCGATGTCGTTCACGAGGGAGCGGTACCGATCGATATCCTGCTGCCGACGTACATCCCCTTGAACATCAACGGCGTCCCAGCGAAGGTCGAAAGGGTCGAGTTCCGGGTCGTGGCCAGCCATCCGGGCCACATGGAGGACTTGAACATCAACATCGTGGGCACGGACAGCAAAACGCTGTTCAACATCTGGAACCGGACCCAGGCAACGAGCGATCCCCAGGTGATCAAGGGCGTGACCGAAGCCTTCAACGCGCTGCCCGGCAATGGCACCTGGCGCCTGCTGGTGCAGAACCCAGGGCGCAGCCCGGGCGGCGAAATCAGGGAGTTCATGCTGAAGGTCTTCTTTTACCAGTAACCGGGGGATGCTTTTCCCGTTCCCGGCGCGCCGACCTATTTCTCGATGCCTTCCCGCGCCTGTACGCCCTTCTGGAAATAGTGGCGGACCTCGCGCATCTCGGTCACCAGGTCGGCGCGGTCCAGGATGGCCTGGGGGGCATAGCGCCCGGTGAGCACCAATTCCACTGCGGCCGGCTTGTCGTCCAGCAGGCGCAGCACCGGCGCCAGCGGCACGATCCCGAAATGGAGCAGGGTGTTGACCTCGTCCAGGACCACGATGCGGTAGCCGCCGTCCCGCATGGCGGCGCCGGCCGCCGCCAGTCCCTGCTCGGCGGCCCGCGTCTCCTCGGGAGCGACGCCGTTTTCCATGTGGTGGAACTCGGGGAGCCCGAACTGCTCGATGGTGACCAGGCCCTCCAGGCGGCGGGCGACGGCCAGCAGCTCGCCGTATTCCCCCTTCTTCATGAACTGGGCCATGTAGGTGCGCAGGCCGCGGCCGGCGGCCCGCAGCGCCAGGCCCAGGGCGGCGGTGGTCTTTCCCTTGCCGTTGCCGGTATAGACCTGGATGTAGCCCCTGGGCGTCATGGCCGGCCTCAGGTCATCTTCATCGAGTACATCTTGGAAACTCCCGGCTCGTCCATGCTGATGCCGTAGATGAAGTCGGCCTCCTCCATGGTCTTGAAGTTGTGGGTGATGATGACGAACTGGGTGTGGCTCTTCAGCTGGTGCAGGAACTTCAGGAAGCGCTGGATGTTGGCTTCGTCGAGCGAGGCGTCGACTTCGTCGAAGACGCAGAAGGGCGAGGGCTTGTACTCGAACAGTGAAAAAAGGAAAGCCAGCGAGGTGAGCGTCTTCTCGCCGCCGGAGAGCAGGCGGATGCTCTGCAGCCTCTTGCCCGGGGGCTGGACCTGGATCTCCAGGCCGGCCTCCAGCACGTTCTCGCTGTCGGTCAGGGCCAGCTCCGCCTCCCCGCCCTCGAACAGGATCTTGAAGTTCTTGACGAAATTCTCCTTGATGGCGGTGAAAGCCACCAGGAAGCTCTGCTTGGAATCGCTGTCGATGCGGGCGATGGCGGCGTTCATGTCGGCGATCGACCGGACGATGTCCTCCTTCTGCCCGGACAGGAAATTGAAGTCCTTCTCCAGGATCTCGTATTCGGCCTCGGCGGAAAAGTTCAGGCGGTCGCTCTCGCGCATGCGGTTGAGCTTGGCGACCAGCTCGCCGTACTGGGCGTCGAGCTCGGCGGCGTCGCGCTGCAGCGCCTCCTCGCCGGCCTCGATGTCCTTGAGCTCCATGCCCAGCTCCTGGCCGGCGACCTCCTCCAGCTGGAACAGGTCCTTCTTCACGGCGGCGATCCTGATCTCGCTTTCCTTCTTGTTCTCGCGCCATTCCTCCAGGACCTTCCTCTTGGCCGCCAGCTCGGCGGCGACCTTCTTTGCCTGGGAGCTCACCTCGGCCAGCGCCTGCTCGTCCTTTTTCATGAGCTTCTCCAGCTCCGTCTTCTCCAGGTTCAGGACCTTGGCACGGGCCTGGATCTCCCGGATCTTGCCGCCGCTGGCGGCGATCTCCTGCTCCAGGCGCTGCTTCTCCTCGCTTGCGGCCTGGATCTGCTGGCGGCGCTTCTCCAGCCGGGCCTGGCTCTCGCGCAGCAGGTTGCGGCGCGAGCTCATCTTTTCGCGGATGAGGCTCAGGGCGTTGTCGCGCTGGAGCTTCTCCTTCTCCTTCTCGTTGAGCTGCCGCTGCAGCTTCCCGCTCTCCCCGGCGGCCGCATCCTTTTCGCGTTCCAGCTTCCCGTTGCGTTCCTCCAGCTCCTGCCGGATTTTTTCCAGCTCGGCCAGGCGGCCCTTCAGCTTCTCCATTTCGACGGCGAAGCCGTCGATTTCGGCGCCGGTGAGCTGGATGCGCTTCCGGCCCAGGTCGCGATTCTTTCCCAATCCCTCCAGGCGCGAGCGCAGCGTGATGCCCTCTTCCTTCTGGGAGTTCAACGCCCCTTCGGCATCCCGCAGCCGGACGGCCCGGTCCTGCTTGCGGGCGGCGGCGGCCTCCAGGCCGGCGCGGATGCCCGCCAGGCTCCCGTTCAAGGCGGAAACCCTGCCGTCGATGGCCTTGATCTCGTCCAGCACCTCCAGGATGCCGCGGTCGCGGTTCTTGATCAGCACGCCGCCGGCGCCGATGACCTCGGCATTCTCGGTGACGACGTCGACGCCGTACCTGGCGAAAATGGCCAGGCCGCTCTTCAGCGAGTCGACCAGCACCCCGTCGCGGAAGTTCTGTTTGAGATCCCCGTCCTCCAGCTCGAAGAGCTCCTTGACGAAGCGGCGGAAACCCGGCTCGCGGCGGATGGCGTCGGGCAGCGCCGGTGCGGCCGCGCGCTTGAGGAAGGCCTTGCGCAGCTCGGGGCGCAGGGCGGCGGCGGGATCGGCGAGGATCGGCGCGTCCAGCTCGTCATAGTAGAAGCTCTCCAGGACGGCATGGAGGTTCCTGGGGGCCCGCAATTGCTCCTGCAGGAATCCGCGGCTGCCGCCCTCGACGGCCGGGGGGGCGCTGCCGGTGATCTTGGCCTTGATCTCCAGGTATTTTTCCTTCTGGCGCTCCAGGTTGGCGATCTCGGCCTGGGCCTCGCGCAGCTGCTTTTCGAGCGCTTCGCCCGCCTCGCGCGCCGCCGCGAACTCGGCCGCGGCGCGGGCGAATTCGTTCTCGCGGGCGGCGAGTGCCTCGGCCAGCCCCTGTACGGCTGCTTCCACCTGGGCGAGCTCCGGGTCCTGGCCCTGTTTTTCCAGGTCCTCGATGAGATGCCGGCGGCTGGCGATGTCGCCCTCGAGCCGCGACAGGTTCTTCTCCAGGTGGGTCGCTTCGTTGCGGTTGCGCGAGATCTCCACCTGCAGGTCGAACATGGCCTTCTTGCGGTGCCCGTCCTCGATGTTGCGCCCGGCGATGGCCTGGCGGATCTCCTCCAGGGCGCCGGCGAGCTTGCCGTCGCCCTCCGAGTGCCCGGCCAGCTCCCGCTCGAAGGCGGCCAGCTCGGAGGCCAGCGTCTTGTCCTGGCTTTCGCCCTCGCGGATCTCGGCCTCGCTCTCGGCGCGGAAGCGGTCCAGCTCGGCGATCTTCTGCTGGTCGAACTCCTGGCGCTGCTGGGTCTTCTCGATCTCCTTGCTGCCGTCGAGGAGCTTGTTGTTGTGGTCGAAAATGAACTGCTGGTTGTTCTTGATCCCCTGCTCCAGGGCCCAGCGCCGGTTCTCCAGCTCGAGCATCTGCCTGTCGAAGTCGCCGATCTCCCTGACCAGCGCCGTCTCGCCGTTGATGAGCTCCATGATGCGGCCGCCCTGCTGGTCGAACTCCTCCTTGAAGACGACATATTTCTTCTTCAGCAGCGCCTTCAGCAGGTCGTTGCGCGAGTTCTTGATGTCGCGGTAGCGGCGGGCGAAATGGACCTGGTTCTTGAGGTCGCGCAAGCGGTTGCTCTTCTCCTGCAGCACCAGCTCCAGGCTGTCGAGGTTCTGCTGGGCGATGATCAGCTTGCCGGCGGTCTCCTTCTTGCGCTCCAGGTACTGGGCGATGCCCGCCGCCTCCTCGATCAGGATGCGGCGCTCGCTGGGCTTGAGGTTGACCATCTTTTCGACGCTGCCCTGCTCGAAGATGAAGTAGTTGCGCTCGCCGATGCCCAGGTCGAACAGCGTGTCCTGCACGTCCTTGTTGCGGCAGAATTTTTCGTTGAGGATGTACTTGCCCTCGCCGCTGCGGAAGAAGCGGCGGGCGATGTAGGTCTCGCTGTCGTTGTTGGCGAAATAGGCCCCGACCTCGGTCATGCCCAGCGGCTTCTTGGAAGCGCTGCCGGTGAAGATCAGGTCCTCGTTGTTCTCGCCGCGCAGGTTCTTGATGCGCTGTTCGCCCAGCACCCAGAGCAGGGCGTCGACCAGGTTGCTCTTGCCGCAGCCGTTGGGCCCGATGACGGCCGTGATGCCGGGATGGAACTGCACGACGGTCTTTTCCGGAAACGACTTGAATCCGTGCATTTCGAGTTTTTTCAGGTAGATTTGCATGATCTCCGTCCGGGGCGTACGCTGCCGGCCTCCCTCAATTTATCACAACTCGGCCCCTTTGTAAATTTTCTTCTTGCCCGGATGATTTGGCCGCTTCAGGCCGGCGTTTCCCCGTTCCCGGCCGGCCGGCGGCGCAGGACCCGCGCCGTCTCGGCCAGCAGGAATGCGCTCAGGACGAGCAGGATCAGCCCGAAAACGGCCGACAACAGGCTGTCGAAGCCGGCGGCTCCCGCCAGGAACGGCCGGATCAGCAGCAGCAGCGACCACAGGCTCATGACCAGCATGATCGCCAGCGGCAGCAGCACGAAGCCGATGCGCCGGCCGCTGTGCTTCAGCCACACGGCCAGCGCCAGCAGGGTCAGCGCCGCCAGCAGCTGGTTGCTGGAGCCGAAGATCGGCCAGGCCACCAGGTAGCCTTTCTCCCTGGTGAACAGCAGGAACAGCAGCGGCAGCGCCAGGGTGGCGGCGGTGGCCAGTACGACGCCGGCCCTGCCTTTCAGACCGGTGAACTCCTGCAGGATGTAGCGCGCCAGGCGGGTGCAGACGTCGAGGGTGTCGTAGACGAAAGTGGAGAAGGCCAGCAGCGCGAACGAAAGGGCCAGCCCGGGGTCGATGCCGGCCAGGCCCAGGTAGCGGGCGATGCCCCGGGCATAGATCAGGTTGGGGTCCTCCTTCAGCGCCGGCGAGCCGGGGGCCAGCGCCATCACCGTGGCCAGCGCAAGCACGGCCACCAGCGCCTCCAGCAGCATCGCCCCGTAGCCCACCGGCCGCGCGTCGCGCTCGCGCGCCAGCTGCTTGGACGTGGTCCCCGAGGCGACGACGCCGTGGAACCCGGAACAGGCGCCGCAGGCGATGGTGATGAACAGCAGCGGGAACAGCTGCTTGCCGTTGAGCAGGCTGTTCAGGCCGTCGAGATGGACGGCGGGATAGGCCGCCGGGATGCCGCCGAACAGGGCGCCGCCGAGGCCGGCGAAGATCACCAGGTAGAGGAGCCAGCCGCCCAGGTAGCCGCGCGGCTGCAGCAGCAGCCACACCGGGATCACCGAGGCCAGGAAGCAGTAGCCCAGGAGAATGACGTCCCAGCCCTTGACCGGCACCGCGGCGATGAGGCCGAGGACCGAAGCGGGCAGGCGCGGACCGATCCAGATGATGAACAGCACCAGGGGGAGAAAGAGCAGGGTCGCCCTTCCGGCGCGCCACTGGAAGCGGTAGAGGAGGACGCCCATGGCCATGGCGGCCAGGATGTAGAACGCCGAGGAAGCGGCCACGCCGGCGCCGAAGGCTTCGCCGCGCGCGCCCACGGTGCGGAAGGTCTGGGCGGTGATGTCGGTGAAGGCGGCGATGACGTAGATCAGGCAGAGCCAGACGAAGGCAAGAAAGAGGCGGTAGGCCGTCGGCGACAGGTTGCGGCGCACGATCTCGCCGATCGAGGCGCCGCCGTGGCGCACCGAGGCGACCAGGCTGGAAAAGTCGTGGACGCCGCCGATGAATATGGAGCCGAGGATGATCCAGAGCAGCGCCGGCAGCCAGCCGAACCAGATGCCGGCCATGACCGGCCCGACGATGGGCCCGGCGGCGGCGATGGCCGAAAAATGCTGGCCGAGCAGAAGGCCCGATGAGGCGGGGACGTAATCCTGGCCGTCATTGACGGTCACTGCCGGCGTGGGCCTGGCATTATCGAGCCTCAGGCGCCGCGCCAAAAAACGGCCGTAAACGAGATACGCCGCGGCGAGGATCGCCGCCGAGATGAGGACCACCGGGGCGATCATCGCCGCCCCCGCTGAAGGCATGGCTGGATCATGCGACATTCTATCACCGCTCGCGCCATGGGACAAGGGGCATTTCTTGAACCGGCCGCAGCGGCGGGATTTGCAAGGGCGACGGCTTTTCACTACAATGGGCGGATGGCAAAAGACCCGCTGGGTTGGCGACGGCGCCTTGCCGGCTATCCGTACCATGCTTTTCTTTTTTCGCTTTACCCGGTACTGTTCCTTTACCGCCAGAACATCAGGGAAGTTTCCCTGGCCAGGATGCTTCCGTCCCTGGCCGTTGCGATCGCCCTGGCATTTTTCCTCTGGCTCGGCCTGCGCTTCATTTTTCCCGGCAGGGGAAAGCGGGCCCTTGCCGTTCTCGTCCTGCTGCCGGCGATCTACTATTATCGGCCGCTCCATGACCTGGCGAGCGAACTGTTCTGGCCGGGGCTGAGGTCATCCGCGCCGTTTTTCCACCACGCCCTGCTGTCCGTCCCGCTCGCCGCGATCCTGATCCTGATCCATCGCTCCCGCCATTCGTTCCTCAGGACCGCCCGCATCCTCAATGCCGTGGCCGTGGCCCTGTTGACCTGGAACATCGCCGGCATCGTTCTCCATCAGATCCATGACGTGGAGAAGCGCAACGCCCGCCTGCTCCTGCAGAGGGATGAATACCGGCGATCAGCGCCCGCGGCCGCCGGGCCGGACATTTATTGCTTCATCCTCGACGAGTTCGCCCGGCTGGACAGCATCCGCGACCTGTTCCACCACGATCACTCGGCTTTCGCCGAGCGCCTGCGCGCTGCCGGCTTTTTCATCGCCGAAAAGAGCCGCGGCCCGTATGCCTGGACCCCGGAAGCGATCGCCGCCATCCTGAACATGGAAAGGGTCCCCGGGAAGAGCGACGCCCGGCTGTTGATCCAGAGGAACAAGGTGGCCCGCTTCCTGCACGAGAACGGCTATGCCCTCTTCGATTTTCCCTACGGCAGCCTCACCGCCCAGGAGCTTTCCCGGCGGCATTACCATTTCCCGAGGGCCAGCGCATCGGTCCTTTTCGATGATTTCTACAGGACGCTGGTCGAAATGAGCGTTTTCTATCCGCTGGTGGAGAACTGGCGGCGGAATGACGCGAAATATTCTTCCTATTACCGCGCGCAGGCGCTGCATGTTTTCGAGAAGATCCCCGGGATCGTGAAAAAACCCGGCCCGAAATTCGTGCTGGCGCACGTGTTCAGCCCCCATGCGCCGTTTGTCTTCAACCGCGACGGCGGAGCGGCGGCGCCCGAGCACTTCAACGATTATTCCGACCGGAAATACTACCTGGAGCAGTATCTCTACATCAGCCGGAAGACGGTCGAGATGGCGGAGACGATCCTGAAGGAATCCGCCGCCCCGCCCATCATCATCATCCTGTCCGACCATGGCTACCGCGGCTCGATCCAGAAGCCGTTTCTGGACGTCATCCCCGAGGAAGAAAAGAAAAAGGTCTTTCTTGCCCTGCATCTTCCGGGATATCCCGATTCGCGGCTGGACGCGGCGCTTTCGCCCGTCAATGTCTTCCGCGTCATTTTCAACCATTACTTCGGCCAGCAGCTTCCCCTGCAGCCGGATCCGGAATGAGCGATCACCCGGCGCATCCTCTCCCGGAACCGGGCCGGGCCGGGAGCCATGCGCTTCAGGGGCGGGTGTTCTCGTCGATCCAGCCCAGGTAGCGTGAAAAGCCGCGCTCGACGGGCAGCTGGACGATCTCCGGAGTTTCGTAGCCGTGGTTCTGGCGGACGAACTCCTCCAGCTCGCCGTACAGGGCGGCCCGCGTCTTGATCAGCAGCAGCCATTCGCTGTCCCGGCACGTCTCCCCTTTCCATTTGTAAAAGCTCCTGACGCGCAGTACCTGGATGCAGGCCCCGAGCTTCCGGGACAGCATCTTCGCGGCCAGTTCCTCGGCCTCCTCCTCGCTTGCCACCGTGGTCATCACCACCGCATATCCGCTGCCGTCGTTCATCGCGCCTCCTCCCCGGGCGCCTTCGCCGCGCGCCCGCCGCTTTCATGCCCCTCATTCTACCCCTGGGGGGTGCAGTAGCCAAGCGCGCGCGTCTCGGCTATAATCAAGGCCGGCAGCCAGGAGGAAAACATGCTGAAAGAGATCAAGGCGGCGGAGTTGGACTGCGAAAAGTTCATCGCGGATCAGGTGCGGGAGATCCGCTCGGCCGTGGGCGAAGGGACGGCGATCAACGCCCTCTCCGGCGGGGTCGACTCGTCGACGGTGACCATGCTCGGCCACCGCGCCCTGGGCCGGCGGCTGCGCACGGTGTTCATCGAGAACGGGCTGATGCGCCGCAACGAGGCGCAGCGTGTCCGTGACCTTTTTGGCGCCCTCGGCGTCGAGGTCGAGGTGGTCGACGCCCGCGACGAGTTCTTCACGGCCCTCGCCGGCGTCACCGATCCCGAAGAGAAGCGCGAGGCCATTACCCAGACGTTCTATAAAAAAGTGTTCGGGCGCATCGTCAGGGAGAGCGGCGCCCGCCATCTCCTGCAGGGGACGATCCTGACCGACGTCGACGAGACCGTCGCCGGCATCAAGCGCCAGCACAACGTGTTCGCGCAGCTGGGCATCGACCCGCAAACGGCCTTCGGCTACGGCATCCTGGAGCCTCTGGTCCAACTGCGCAAGGACGGCGTGCGCAAGCTGGGACGCGCCCTCGGCCTGAGCGAGGAGCTCTTCGCCCGCATCCCCTTCCCGGGCCCGGCGCTGGCGGCGCGGGTCATCGGCGAGGCGACGCGCGAGCGCGTCGAGACGGTGCGCCTGGCCACCGAGGTCGTCGAGGAAGCGCTGGCCGGCACCCCCGCCTTCCAGTACCTGGCCATCCTGCACGGGGACCGGGTCACCGGCATGCGCGACAACAGGCGCCAGTTCGGCCAGCAGGTCGAGGTGCGCTGCTGGGACAGCGTCGATGCCCGCGAGGCGACGCCGACGCGGCTTTCTTTCGACGTGCTGGAGAGGATCGCCGCCGGCATCCTGGAGCGCGTTCCCGGCGTGGTCTCGGTCACATACAACATCGCCCCCAAGCCGCCGTCGACCATCGAGGCGGTCTGAGGAAACAATGAAGCTCGCCTTCCGCCAGCGCGTTGCCGGCCTGCGGCGCAGGCTGCGCCGGCTCGGGAACGGGCCGACCTGGAAAAGGATTCTCAGCCATCCGTCGCCGCAAATCGCCGCCATCGGCCGGGCGCTGCGGGAAACCGGTTCCGGGCGGCTGGACGCGGAGGAACGCCCGCGGGTGCAGGCCATTGAGGACCGGCGGCAATCCCTGCTGCGATCGAGCGCCGCCGTCACCTTCCTCGATTATGGCGCGGGAAACCCCGGCTCCGGCCGCACCGAGGCCCAGATGCTGGGGGGAGTCGCCACGACCCTTCCGGTCTCGACCATCTGCGGATCGAGCAAGTCACCCTTCTGGGCGCTTCTCCTGTTCAAGATGATCCGCGCGCTGGAGCCGCGCTCCTGCCTGGAGCTGGGCACTTGCCTGGGAATATCCGCCGCTTACCAGGCAACGGCCCTCGCGCTCAACGGCCGCGGCCGCCTGATCACGATCGAGGGGGCGCGGGACGTCGCGGCCATCGCCGGGGAAACCATGCAAGGGCTGGGCTTGAGCGGTTTTGCCCAGGTCAGGATCGGCCCGTTTCATGAAAGCCTGGCGCCGGCCCTGGAAGCGGCCAGGCCCGTCGATTTCCTGTTCAACGACGGCCATCACGACGGCAAGGCCCTGCTGAGATATTTCCAGCTGGCATTCCCCTATATGGCGGAGGAGTCGATCGTCGTTTTCGACGACATCGCCTGGTCCAGGGACATGCGGGCGGCCTGGAGGGAGATCGGGCGCGACAAGCGGGTGGCGGTCACCATCGACCTGGGCGTGATTGGCGTCGCCCTCCTGTCAAAGGGCCTCAGCCGGCAGGCGTTTTCCCTGGTCTGGCCCTGACGGGAGATCCCGCAGCCATTCCGCAGGCCGTTGCCGGTAAACGAAGCGGCGTGAGCCGGGCTACTCTTCGGCTATTCTCTTTTTCTCCAGGCGGCCGTGGATGGCGTTGACCGCCATCAGCGCCGCCGAGCCATACCACTCCTTCAACTCCATCACCAAGCTGCCGGCTTTGACGGCCGGGTCGGTCCCGGCAAGCGCCTCGGCCTCGGCGAGCGAATCGACGCAAAAGAGGTAGATGCCGCGCAGCTCGCCGTCGTCCAGAAAAGGGCCGGCCAGGGCAAGCTTCCCATCGCTGGCCAGCCTTTCGATGTTCTCCAGGTGAGCCCGCTGCAGTTCCTTGGCCTGCCCGGGATCGGCCGGCCGGTTGGGCCCGCGCTTCAGGAAAGCCATGACGTATTTCCTCATCCCGTATTCATCGCCGCCGAATTCCCTGGCGGCCGGCTCGTCGAAAGCCCGGCCGGCAAGGTACCTGAGCAGCGGCGACTCGGGATCCTTCTTTGCGCCCGCTGTCCCGCCGATCGACGACAAGGCAAGAAAAGCCAGGCCGAGTAACAGCATCCCACTCTTCATCATTTCCCCCTGTTCCAGCGGCGGCCGCCATGAGCCCTGCCAAACCGCTATTTTTTTGTCATCTCGCCCAGGGGAACGCCGAGGGCCTTGGCCACGCCCGCGCCATAGGCCGGGTCGGCCTTCAGGCAGTTGCCGATGTGGCGCATCCAGATCTCGCGCGGCGCGCCGGCGATGTCCCGGGCGGTGTTGGCGAAAAGCAACTCCTGCTTCTCCGGCCCCATCAGCCGGAACAGCATGCCGGGCTGGGTGTAATAGTCGTCGTCGTCCTTGCGGAAATCCCAGCGGTCGGCGGCGCCGGAAAGGGCCAGGGGCGGTTCGGCGAACTCGGGCTGCTGCTGCCACTCGCCGAAGCTGTTGGGCTCGTAGCCCTTGGTGCTGCCGTAGTTGCCGTCGACGCGCATGGAGCCGTCGCGGTGAAAGCTGTGATAGGGGCAGCGCGGAGCGTTGACCGGGATCTGGTGATGGTTGACGCCGAGACGGTAACGCTGGGCGTCGCCGTAGGAGAAAAGCCGCCCCTGCAGCATCTTGTCGGGCGAGAAGCCGATGCCGGGGACGATGTTGGCCGGGTTGAATGCGGCCTGCTCGACGTCGGCGAAATAGTTCTCCGGGTTGCGGTTCAGCTCCATTACCCCGACCTCGATCAGCGGATAATCCTTCTTGAGCCAGACCTTGGTCAGGTCGAAGGGATGGAACTTGTAGGTGGCCGCGTCCTTCTCGGGCATGACCTGCACGAAGAACGTCCAGCGCGGGAAATCTTTCTTCTCGATGCTTTCATAGAGATCGCGCTGGTGGCTCTCCCGGTCCTTGGCGATAATCGCCTGGGCCTCCTCGTCGCTGAGGTTCTTGATGCCCTGCTGGGTGCGCAGGTGGAACTTCACCCAATAACGCTCGTTCTTGTCGTTGATGAAGCTGAACGTGTGGCTGCCGAAGCCGTGCATGTGGCGGTAGCTGGCTGGGATGCCGCGGTCGCTCATGACGACGGTCACCTGGTGCAGCGCCTCGGGCAGCGAGCTCCAGAAATCCCAGTTGTTCAGGGCGCTGCGCATGTTGGTGCGCGGGTCTCTTTTTACCGCGTGGTTGAGGTCGGGGAACTTCAGCGGGTCGCGCAGGAAGAAGACCGGCGTGTTGTTGCCCACCAGGTCCCAGTTTCCCTCCTCGGTGTAGAATTTCAGGGCAAAGCCGCGGATGTCGCGCTCGGCGTCGGCGGCGCCGCGCTCGCCGGCCACGGTGGAGAAGCGGGCGAACATTTCAGTCTTTTTCCCCACTTCCGAGAAGATCCTGGCCCGGGTATAGCGGGTGATGTCGTGGGTGACGGTGAAGGTGCCGAAAGCGCCCGAGCCCTTGGCGTGCATGCGGCGCTCGGGGATCACCTCGCGGTCGAAATGGGCCAGTTTTTCCAGGAACCAGACGTCCTGGAGCAGAACCGGGCCGCGCGGGCCCGCCGTCATGGTGTTCTGGTTGTCGACGACCGGCGCGCCGTTGCGCGTGGTCAGTTTTTTCTTTTCCTTCATTTTTTTCTCCTTGTCGGCATGGTTTTCGTTTTATTCTTGCTGCATTCGGGACAAGTCCCGAAAAAATCAAGGCGGAAGGTCTTGATCTCGAAGCCGCTCGCGGCGGCGGCCTCCCGGGTCATGTCGCCCAAACTCCCCAGCTCGGGGTCAATGATCCTGCCGCAGGCCAGGCAAACGATGTGCGGGTGGGGGTAAGGTTTCCTGCCGTCGTAGCGGCTGCCTCCGTCGGCGAAGGCGATCTCGCAGGCCTCGCCCAGCGACTTGACCAGCTGGACGGTGCGGTAGACCGTCGCCGGGCTGATGCCGGGAAAGCGGCGCTTCAAGCGCCGCCAGATGCCGTCGGCTCCCGGATGGTCCTCGCTCTCGGCCAGCAACCGCATGATGGCCAGGCGCTGCGGCGTCAGCTTCAATCCCGAGGCCTTGAGCTTGGCGGCCATGGCATCCAGGCGTTTCCGGGCAGTCGCACTCATGATAATTCCTCTCAATTGAGAATTATTATCAATATTAGCCGAAGGGAATCCGAATGTCAAGGGGCACGGGAAACTATTTCCGGCCGGCCGCGGATTATTTCTCGGCCACGACCAGCATCTCGAAATCCTCGGTGGTCAGCTGGTCGCCGCGGCTGAAGGCTCCGAGACGGGCGCCAAAAATATCAATCGCCTTGAATCCCAGCGACTTCAGCAGCCAGGTGATCTCGCTGGGAACGTAGTAGCGCTCGTTGCAGGATAATTCCTTCTTGTTGCCATGATCGTCGACGAAGGTGGTGAGGTTATGGTCGCGGAAGGTCATCAGGTCGAAGGAGTTGTCCCGATACTCGGCATTGCCTTCCCGCTTGTCGGCGGCCAGGAACTCCTTGACCGAGTGGAACAGGGGGAACAGGCCGTTGAGGGTGGTGAAGATGAACTTCCCGCCCGGTTTGAGCGCCCGCGCCGCCCCCTGGAGAATGGCATAGTTCATCTCGTCGGTCTCCATCAGCGGAAAAGCGCCCTCGCACAACATGATCGCCAGGTCGAACTCGGCGGCAAAGGGCAGATCTCTGGCATCGCAGCGGCGGAAATCGATGCCCAGCCCGGCAGCGGCCGCCTTTTCCCCCGCCCGCTTCAGCTGCGATTCCGAAAGGTCGATCCCGGTGACGGAATATCCCCGCCGCGCCAGCTCGATGGCGTGGCGGCCGGTGCCGCAGCCGATGTCCAGGATCCTCGTCGCCTTGTCGCCCCCGGTCTCCTTCTCGATGAAATCGCACTCGCCGGCCGTCCCCTGGGTGAAACTTTCCCTGTCGTAATTCTCGCCGTAATCCGTGAACAATTCCTCGTACCATTGCACCGTTATTTCTCCCGGGCCGCCATGAGGGGCTTTTTCAATTCCCGTCGCCCAGTGCCAGGTCGACCGCGGCGCGGGCGTGGATCGCCGTGGTGTCGAAAAGGGGGATCGCTCCCCGCTTCGGCTTGACCAGCAGCGGGATCTCGGTGCAGCCCAGGATGATGCCCTCGGCCCCCTGCCGCGCCAGGCTGTCGATCACCCGCCAGTAGGCGTTCCGGGAAGCCCGGCGGATGACCCCCCGCGACAGCTCGTCCATGATGACCTTGTGAACCCTTTCCCGCTCCGGCTTCTCCGGGACCAGGACCTCGATGCCGTGCCGATCCCGCAGCCGCCCCTTGTAGAACTCCTCCTCCATGGTGAAGCGGGTCCCCAGCAGACCGACCTTCTTCAGCCCGGCCTTTTTGATCTCGGCGGCCGTGGCGTCGGCGATGTGCAGCAGGGGGATGGAGATCTCGCGGTCGATCTCGGCGACGAAACGGTGCATGGTGTTGGTGCACAGCACGAGGAAGTCGGCGCCGCCCTTCTCGATGGCCCGCGAGGCGTCGAGCATGTAGCCCAGCACCCGGTCCCACTCGCCGCGCTCCATGTGCGGTTCCACCTCGCCGAAGTCGACCGACACCATGACGCTTTTCGCGGAATGGTTGCCGCCCAGCCTCTCCCTGGCCATCTCGTTGATTGACTTGTAATAGACGAGCGATGACTCGCTGGTCATGCCGCCCAGAAGCCCGATCGTTTTCATTTTCCCTCCGCTAGGCGCCCGCCTCGCCATCCTCAGCGCAGGGCGAAATCCACGGCGGCGCGGGCGTGGATCGCCGTGGTGTCGAACAGCGGCACGGCGCCCTGGTCCTGCCTGATCAGCAGCGGCAGCTCGGTGCAGCCGAGGATGATCGCCTGGGCGCCGCGGGCCACGAGGCCGTCGATAGCCCGCCAGACCGCTTCCCCCGACCCGGGATCGACGACGCCGAGGGCCAGCTCGTCGATGATGATGCGGTGGATGCGCTCGCGATCCTCCTTTTCCGGTACCAGCGCCTCGATGCCGTGCCGCTCGCGCAGCCGGCCCCTGAAAAACTCCTCCTCCATGGTGAAGCGCGTCCCCAGCAGGCCGACCTTGCGCAGGCCGACCTTGCGGATCTCCTCGGCGACGGCGTCGACGATATGGACGATGGGGATGCTGACCCCGCGGCCGATCTCGTCAGCGAGCTTGTGGGCCGTGTTGGCGCAGAGAACCAGCAGGTCGGCGCCGCCGCGCTCGATCGCCTGCGCCGCCTTCAGCAGGATCGCCAGCACCCCGTCCCAGTCGCCGCGCTCGGTCAACGGCTGGACGTCGGCGAAATTCACCGAGACCATGACGCTTCTTGCCGAATTGTGCCCGCCGAGCCGCGCCCGGACCAGTTCGTTGACCAGCTGGTAATACACCAATGAAGACTCGCAGGTGATCCCCCCCAAAAGCCCGATGGTTTTCATTCGCTTTCTCCCGGAACCGATCGGTCATTATAGCAGAAAATTCGCAGCGCTGCCGCCGGTCCTGGGAACAGGGGCTTTCCCCGGCGGCGGCCTACGGCCGCGCCGCCCTGTACCGGTCCCTGAGCAGGGCGGCCAGGCTGAGCAGCGGGGTCAATACCAGCAGCAAGGCGTAGGCGACGGTCCCCTTCTCCTCCAGGCGCGGGAACCGGCCCGCGATCGCCCAGACGGCCAGGACGAGCAGCGCCAGGTTGCCGATCGCCAGCGCCGATCTCGCGACGGTTCTCCTTGACGACCGCATGAGCACGATCAAGCTGCCGGGCGGCACCAGCAGCGCCAGCAGCATCAGTGCCAGGAAAGGAATCCCCGCGGGCGGACCGTCGACGATGAGAACCAGGACCGTGAAGGCGAACAGCGCCAGGCTGAACAGCACGGCGATCGTTTTCATGATCATGCTTGTTTTCCCTCCCGGATCACGTCATTTATTCTCTTTGCCGGCGCCGCCGCGAACCACCCGCAGCAGCGTCGCCAGGATGAAGACCTGGAAGGCCACGACCGCGGCGAAGCAGACGCGCAGGATGCTCCATTCCAGGCGCAGGTCGCCCTCGTTGTGGTAGATATCGGTCAGCGCCAGGTGACTGACGAAAACCGCGATCAGGGTGAAGATCCCCATGATGAAGGCGATGGCCGCCTGTTGACCGGTCTTCATGCTCACCTCCTTGAACTGAAATCGTCGATCCGGGCCGCCACCGGCGTCACCCGGCCGGCTGCCTGGCCTCCACCTCCACCGTCAGTGTTTCCCAGGGGGTCGGCTCGGGGAAACGGTCCGGCGGCTTGAGGCGCCGCAGCACGAGCAGCGACGCCTTGCTCTTTGGCGGGATGGCCTCCAGCAGCAGGGAGAAGTGGGAAAAGTTCCTTACCGCGACGCCGTTCACCTCGAGGACCGCGTCCAGCGGGCGGATGCCGGCATGGTCGCCGGGGCCGCCGAAAGCCACCATCGTGACCAGGACTCCGCCGTCGTTGGCCCTGCCCATGTCCGCGGCCTGGGCCGGGGTCACGTTCTCCCACATCAGGCCGAAGCGGGAGAACTCCAGCGCCAGGTCCCGCTGCCGGACGGCCGAGGCCACGGCGCTGATGAAGGCGCGGGCGGAATCCTCCAGGCTGAACAGGAAAAAATAAGGGGTCCCGGCCAGGACATTGACGACCCAATTGCGCCCGTCGGGGGCCTTGGGAAAACGCTCGCGCGGACGCTGCAGGAAATGCAGGCTGAGGCCGCGGATGGAATCGAGGGCGATGAAGGTATAGGAACGGCCGCGGTGCTGGTTCAGGTAGCCGGTCTGCCATTCGGCCTCGATGCGCAGGTCATCGGCTTTTTCGGGGCGCCCGGGATATCCTTTTCTCTTCTTCGCCTTGCCGGCGCTGAGACGGACCTTCCGGGCGAAAAAAACGGTGGCGCTGAACTTGTCGTCCAGGTACGCCGTGCGCTCCCCGACCAGCCTGCTGAACGCGGCGTCCATTTCCGCGGGGGCGAGGTCGGTCCGGGGAACGGTCCAGAACCACTGGGTATTCCCGATGGGCGGCCAGATGCTTTTTGCCTCCACGCCCTGTGCCGGGCAGGCGACGGCCGACAGCCGTAAGGCGAGCGCGAGGAGAAGCAGCGGATATCGAACATGGCGACGAATGATGATCGCTCGGTTCATATCCTTACTATAGTATGAAATCGGGAGGGCTGCAACCTGGGCCGGCAGGCGTACTGGTGACAACCGATACGCCGCCGCCGGGTTGTCAGAAACTGCTACCAGCAGGGCGAGTCGAAGGCCTCCTGGTGCATGTCGAGATGGCGCCAGCTCCAGCTCAGGTTGAAGTTCTTGTTGGTCACTTCGGGCGCCTCCTCGGTCAGCGTGACGAAGTGGAACGCCGGGTCGACCGAGTTGAAGCACAGGTGGAACTTGGCGGGGTCGGTTGGGTGGACGGTCTCCACGGTCACGCGGTACGTGCCCGGGGCGTTGAATACGACCAGCGAATAGGGGCAGATGCCGTCGCGGTTGAAGGCGGCGGTGCAGCTGCTGACCGTGCGCGTGCCGCTGATGAGCCTGAACTTCAGCTGCAGTCCCGCCAGCCAGTCGGCGTGCGCCCCGCCGGCGATCGCCCGGCCCGACACCTTGTAGGCCTTGCGCTCCATGCGCACCTGGGGGAGGCACTCCAGCTCGAAAACGGCCTTGTTGGACAGGAGCGAATTGGGTGCCAGGATTTCAATCCGCGCCCAACCGTCGATCTTGCCTATCCCCCCTCCCAGCTCCCACTCGTGGGTCACTGTCTTCGTTCCCGCCGAGGCGAACGCCAGCGTGAAGGTCTTGCGCACGCTGCCGGAGCTGCGCAGCCAGGTGTAGCGCACCGTTCCCTCGCGGTTGACGGTAATGCGGCCGGTGAAGACGAACTTGTGGGGGCAGAAACCGCGGAATTCCCGCTCAGAGACGGAGAGCGAAACGCCAGTCACCCTGAAGGCTTCGATAGCAAAGGCCGCCGAAGCCAGGACGAAAAATATCGCGATGAAAACAGCCATTCTGATTCGCATGAGCACCTCCATTGTTCCGCGGGCGGATCCACGCCCATTCGGTCCGGCTAATAAATGGGAGCCGGGCGCACAATATCTCAAAAAATCGTCTTGCCGCCGCTTTCCGATTCAGGGGGAAAGATGCGGCGGACGGACAGTCCGCGGGGAATTTCAATTTCCCGGCTTCCTCATTTTATCGCGCACGGGAACGGTCATGATACCGAGGTCGATGCGGCCGGCCGGACGCAGGAACCATTCCTCGCGGCGGTTGCGCCGCGCCTCGATCAGCCGACCGAAAGCTTCGCTGTCGGTACGCAAAACTTCCAGCTCCGTGCGCTCTGCCGGCGGCACGTCGGCGGCGACGCGGATGGAGCGGATGGGGATCATCTGTTCAGGCTTGTCGTAGAAGCCCATCGCCCCGGCGCCGCGGGGCAGCGAGGAGAGCAGCTCCATTCCCAGGACCACGCGGCCCAAAAGGGTGATGTTGCGGTCGAGGTGTCGCGGCGCCTGGCCGATGACCACGTAGAGCTGCGCGCCGCCGCCGCTGTCGCCGGCATTGCCCCGGGCGGCGCCGACCATGCCGTAGCCGTGGGCGAGCCACATCCTCCCCGCCTTGCGGTCGCGGGCGACTGGGAAGCCGTCGCAAAAGCCGACTTCGGGGGCAAACACGTCGCCGTCGGGAAGCGGCGTGAAAGGGACCTTGCCGTCAAGGGGGCGGTCGAACTCGGCCGGCAGCGTCGCCTTGGCCTTGAGGATCCTGCGCGCCTTCTCCGGGTTCTCATCCTCGGGATCGCCCCACTGCACCACGTAGTTGTCCTGGACGCGAATGACCGCCAGGCCGTCATAGTATTTCTCGCGTGCCAGGGCCTTGACGTTGGCCGCGTGCCGCGGCGCGAAGACCGGCGCCAGTTCGATGACCACCCTGCCGGATGCCAGTTCAAGGTACAGGATGTTCTCGGGATCGAGCGGGCGCCACTCTTCGGCCCTGGCCGCGGCCAGCACCTCGGCCACGGTCATGGCTTTTCCGGAAGGCGCGGCCGCGTCCCGGGCGGAACCGACGGCCATGGCCGTCGCGAAGATCATGAAAGCCATGACAAGCCTTTTTTGCTTGTGCATCATCGAGTCCTCCTGGCAAAGATTGCCTTCCCGTATGCAGCGAATGCCCCGGGCAAAAGCCGGGGACGGATTGCCGCTGACTTCCTGAGTGCTCAGGTGACCTTCAGGGTGGTGGCGATGTCGCGGGCCCAGGCCTCAATGACCGGCCAGTCGCGGAAGTCGCCGTATTCCGCCTTGACCTTCTTCATGATCCATTTCTCGAAGAAGCCCGCCTTGGCCTCGTCAAAGGCCCCGCGGAAAACGACGGTTCCCCGGGGCTTGATGCGCTCGGCCACGGCGCGCAGCCCGCCGGGAAAACTCCAGCCGCCCAGCAATTTTTCCAGGTCGCCCGAGCCGGTCGGGCCGCTGGAGAACAGCCATACGGGCTTTTTGGCCAGCTCGGCCTCGTGGGTCCTCAGGTACTTTGCCGCCGGCCGCCGCCACATGCCGGCGTAAATCCCGCTGCCCAGCACGACGGCCCGGTAGTCGGCCGGGCTCCCGGCCGCCTTGGCAGGAGAAACATCCGCCTCAAATCCCGCGTCGCGGATGATCTTGCCGATGCGCTCGGCGATCTCGGCCGTCATGCCGTGCTTGCTGCCGTAAGCCACCAACACCTTGTCGCTCATGCTTTCCTCCCGTTCGCGATATTTTATCCCGGCCGACATGGATCGGGCAACCCGTCATTCAATTGCCGATTCCCGATCCGCTTTTCACGATCGGCAAGGCGATAAAATCACTCATAAAAGAACACCCTATCTCCGCCGGCCCACGCCCAGGATGCAGACCGGCACCTCGTCGCCGGCCATGTTCACCGCCTGCTTCACCTTGTCGTCCAGAAAGGCGCCGGCGATACAGCAGCCCAGGCCCAGCGCCCGCGCCTGCAGGTAGACGTTCTCGCCGGCGAACCCCGCGTCCATCCAGACGTAGCGCTCGCGCCCGCGCTCGCCGTACTTTTTCGTGGTCCGCGCGAATACCGCGCCGAAGACCAGCGACGCCGGTGCCTCGCGGATCCAGGCCTGCCCCAGCGCCGCCAGGCACAAGGCGTCGCGCCGGTCGCCCGTTTCGATCCTGGCCAGCTCATGCTTTTCCGAAACGTACCTGTAGATCCCGGCCGCCAGGCCCGTGACCTTCCCCGCGACCAGATAGACCTCGAGAGGGTAGAGCCCGCCCGCCGACGGCGCGGCGCGCAGTCCGCCGCGAATGAAGGCGGGACCGTCGGGCCGCGGGTCGGTGATGCCGTAGGCGGCCCACAGGAGCTGCGCCGCCTCGGCCAGGGTCAGCGCCTCGCCCGAATAGCCCCGGACCGAGCGCCTGCCCTGGATGGCCTTTTCCAGCGACACCGCGCCGTCCAGGCGCGGCGCCGGGAGCTTGATCGCCGCCTCATCGCCCGCCGCAGCCTGCCCCCATGCCGGAGCCGCCGCCGCGATCCCGACGATCAACAACGATGCCCATAATTTCATGCTCGCAACCTCCAGTTTTTTTGACCGCTCATTTCACCTGGACCGATTATAGCCGCGAAGTAAAGCGTTCTCAATACCGGGAAACGGGCAAGAGGATGGAGAACCCGCCCGGCAATGGCAAGCGATAATGGGCGTCCCTCAAGGCCCCCGGCGGATCCCCCGTATTCAATCGAAAATGGTGCCGCTTTTCACCTGGAAGGAAAAGGTCAGCCGGTTGTTTTCCTCATTGGTCTCGTCAACCCGGTTGTCCTTGTCCACCCAGATGACTCCCTCCTTTGTCCCGGTGGTCCAGTACTCGAAACCGAACTCGAAGGGTTCCGTATCTCCCGGGTTCAGGGGCCGGATGGTCTTGATGCGGGTTTTGACCGGGTTGGGAGAACACTTGATATGGAGCTGCACCGGAGGCGACCGGCGATTTCCGATATTTTTCACCTTGCCCCACACTTTTTGGGTGCTGCCCATACTTGAGTGATAAGGCATGGAAACATCCACCAGGGTGAGGTCGGGCTTGATGTCGTCGGCCACTGTCAGGTTCTGGGACAGCCGGTTGTTGGTCTCGTCAATTTCCTTGACCTCATCCTCAGGATCAACGACTCCGGTGAACACATAGGTCCCGCCCTTGGTGAATTGGTACTGGAACTGGAGCAGCTCCATCCCCCCCGCCTTGATCCGCGGAACCGGGAGGTGGATGGTCTTGCCGCCTTCATCATCGGTTAACGTGTAGTCAAAGCGGCACGCCGGCGATCCCGCCTGGCCGAGGTTCTTGACCCCCACCCGGAAAGTAGTCGGGTCCGTGGTGTTCGGCTGGAACCCGGCCGGGAGGTTCCAGTAGACCCACAGGTCCGGCCGGGGAGGAAGGCCGGACGGCGGCGGCTTGCGAGTGTCCACGACGGTCAGCGCCTGCAAAATGTTGAACACCGGGCTGTCGCACTGCGTTGGGCCCTGAGTGTCGTTAACGCGCACGATGTAGCGCCCCGGGGCGATGGCGGCGTCGACGGTCCAGTGGAACTGTCCGGTGTTGGTGGTGTTCTGGCCTTGCGGGGTGATATTGAAAACGATTTCCGTGTTGGCCTCGTTGCGCAGGCGGATCTTTATCTGGTGGTCGGCGGGAACATTGCTGGAATTCCAGCGAATCGTCACGGCTTGTCCCGCGGTCCACACCGTGCTGGCTCCGGGTTCCAGCACCAGGCAATTCTGGGCCGCCGCAAGCCCCGGAATGATGAGGACGCCCGCGAATAAAATGCGCAATTTCCCATGCATGTCTTCCCTCCTTGTGGCCGCGCCGCAGGGGGCGAGCCTCCCGGAAATGCGGCCGGGTCATTTACTTAATGGATAAATACCCTGGCGGCTGTCAAAATCTCACGGAATCCGTCTTTTCCCTGGCTCGGGTGCCGCTTCCGGGCGGGATGTGTCCCGCCCCACGGGTAGCTCAGCAATACATGGAAGAGTCAGAAATCTCGCAGAAGCTCGCCTGCTTGACGCGCCCATTCCAATGGGCGTCCCCGGTTCAGCGGATGACGACGCTCACGGGTTCGATCCGGGGCTGGTCGGCGATGACGATGCCGGCATGGATCGTATAGGTCCCGGGCGGGACGATCGCTCCCCCGTCACTCAACTGTTCCCAGTTTTCCGCATAATCAATGGCTCCCCCCGGCATGATGTCGACATGAGTGATGACGGCGGCAAACATCCTGGATGCGGACCAGCGCCAGACTTCGTTGCCGGCCGGGTCATGCACCCAGAAATCATAGATCTGGCTGCTGGCGAAAGTCAGCGTCATGGGCTCCTCGTTGTCGTTCCCCAGGCGCAGCTGCAGCCGGATCGCTTCCCCCTGGCCGTATTCCGGTTTGCTTGTCGAGAATTTCGCGGAAAGCCCCTCCTGCAAGTCATTCGACTTGCAGGCGAAATTCATCAACAAGCCAAAGACCAGGGCGAGCGCCGCAGCCCCCGGAGTAATCCACCGACATCCCATTCTTCTTTTTTTCATCTGTTGGGCTCCTTGCGTTGCTGACTCCCGCCTGATCCTTCAAAAAAATAATAAAGCCGCCGAGACGAAAATGTCAATGGGGATAAATGTGATGTTTTGTTTTGTCAAATAACGACCGTGATGATTTTTGCAGGTGGTTGGCAAACCGCCATCCAGATCCAGAAAATTGCGGGCCAGGTCCTTGCATTGCCAGGTCGATCATTGGCTTTTTTCGCGAATGAAAACGCCGTTTCAGGACTTGATTCCAATGCCCAGCGACTCGATGAAATTCTTGGCGTCCTTCAGGCTGGCGCCGGTTTCCCTCACGAACGCCCTGATGGCAGCGATCTTGTCTCCCCTGGCCGCCAGCTCAAGGACCGCCGGGGAAGCCTTGCCGGTGGGGGCGTCTTCTTCGGTGATCATCAGCCGCCTGAACAAAAAACCCAGCCGCGACTCGATCCTTTCCAGCCGTGCCTTGATCTCCTTGATCTCGCGTTCCCTGTTCGTCATTGCCCCCTCCTGCTGCCCCGAACGCACCCGGACGGCGTCACCGCCGCCGGATTTCTCCGACCGCAAGAGCAATACCCGCTTTCCCGGACCTTATCGCCTTCCAAGGAGCGCGACCTCGATCTTCATCAGCTCCTCGTTCAGTTCTTCGGCGTCAGGTCTTGAATTATCAGGTCGATCATTTCCACTCTTCACGAAGAAAACTGTCATTTCAAGACCTGGCCCTCAAGACCCCCCTCGCATCACAAATGCACCCGCCTGAGCCGGAGTGAATTGCTGATCACGGAAACCGAACTGAAGCTCATCGCCGCGGCGGCGATGATCGGGGACAGCAGGATCCCGAAGAACGGGTACAGCGCTCCGGCGGCGATCGGAACGCCCGCCGTGTTGTAAACGAAGGCAAAGAACAGATTCTGCCGGATATTGCGCATGGTGACCCGGCTCAAGCGCCTGGCCTTGACGATGCCCCGCAGATCGCCCTTGACCAGGGTGATACCGGCGCTTTCGATCGCCACATCGGTCCCCGCGCCCATGGCGATGCCGACCTGGGCCTGGGCCAGCGCCGGGGCATCGTTGATCCCGTCGCCGGCCATGGCGACGACATGCCCTTCCGCCTGCAGCCGCTGGATCAGCTCGGTTTTCTGTTCCGGCAGCACTTCGGCATGCACTTCATCGATCGCCAGTTTGTCGGCAACCGCCTTGGCGGTGGTCCGGCTGTCGCCGGAAAGCATCACGATCCGGAGCCCTTGCGCGTGCAGGGCGCGGATGGCCTCGGCGCTGGAATCCTTGATGGGGTCGGCGACGCCGAGCAGACCGGCCGCCTTGCCGTCCACCGCCAGCAGCATGACCGTCTGGCCTTCGGCGCGCCGCTGGTCCGCCTGCTGCGACAGGCTTCCCGCATGAATCCCCAGGCTCTCCAGCAGCCCGGGGTTGCCCGCCGCCAGCGAATGCCCCTCCACTTCGCCCGTGACGCCTTTGCCCGTGATGGAGCGGAAGTTTTCGGCCTTGGCCAGCCCGATGCCGCGCTCCTGCGCTCCCCGCACGATGGCATCGGCCAGGGGATGCTCGCTGCCGCGCTCGAGGCTGGCGGCCAGGCGCAGGATTTCATTTTCGCCGAACCCGGCTTCCGCCTGCACCGCGACCAGCCTGGGCTTGCCTTCGGTCAGCGTGCCGGTCTTGTCCACCACCAGCGTGTCGACCTTTTCCATGATCTCCAGCGCCTCGGCGTTCTTGATCAGCACTCCGGCCATGGCTCCCCGCCCCGTTCCCACCATGATGGCGATGGGCGTGGCCAATCCCAGCGCGCAGGGGCAGGCGATGATCAGCACGGCAACGGCATTGACGATGGCATGAGCCAGGCGCGGTTCGGGTCCCCAGGCGGACCAGGCAATGAAAGCCGCCACGGCAACGGCCACGACCGCGGGCACGAAGTAGCCGGAAACGACATCGGCCAGCTTCTGGATGGGAGCGCGCGACCGCTGGGCCTCGGTCACCATCCGGACGATCTGCGCCAGCAGCGTGTCGGCGCCGACTTTCTCCGCCCGCATCAGCAGGCTGCCCGTGCCGTTGACCGTCGCGCCGATCAGTTCCGCCCCCTTCTCCTTGGCCACCGCCATGGGCTCGCCGGTGACCATGGATTCGTCCACGTTGCTGGCACCGTCGATGACCCTGCCATCCACCGGGATCCTTTCTCCGGGCCGCACCCGCAGGATATCGCCGACCCGGACATGCTCCAGCGGGATATCCTCCTCGCCCCCGTCCTGGCGCTGGATGCGCGCCGTTTTCGGGGCCAGGCCGAGCAGCAGCCGGATGGCCGCATTCGTCCGCGAGCGGGCGCGCAATTCAAGCACCTGCCCCAGCAGCACCAGGGTCGTGATCATCGCCGCGGCTTCAAAGTAGACGTCCACCCTGCCGCCCTTCATCTGCATGGCGGCAGGGAAAATCCCCGGGAACAGCAGTGCCACGACGCTGTATGCCCAGGCCACGGAAACGCCCAGTGCGATCAAGGTGAACATGTTGAGGTTCCGGGTCCGTAGCGATTGCCAGCCGCGGACAAAAAACGGCCAGCCGCCCCACAGGACGACAGGGGTCGCCAACGCGAACCCGATCCATTGCACCATGGTCGGGGAGAGCCCTGCCGGCAGCCAGGACGGCGCCAGATCGGCGATCATGGCCAGGAGGAACACCGGAAGGGACAGGACGGCGCTGATCCAGAAGCGGCGGCTCATGTCCGCGAGCTCTTCATTTTTTTCTTCCACGTCGACCGTGACCGCTTCCAGCGCCATGCCGCATTTCGGGCAATTCCCGGGATGGTCCTGTCTCACTTCGGGATGCATGGGACAGGTGTACTCGGTCTTGGACAGGGTCGCCGGCACGCCCGCCGCTTCCAGCGCCATGCCGCATTTCGGGCAATTCCCGGGATGGTCCTGCCTCACTTCGGGATGCATGGGGCAGGTGCAGCCGCCCGGAGCGGCATGGGAATCCCGGTCGGGCGTGGATTCCCCTTGCAGGTAGCGCTCCGGATGCTCCCTGAATTTGTTCAGGCAATGCTCGCTGCAGAAATAGTATTTTTCGCCCGCATGCTCGGACTGGTACCTGCCGTCGCCGGTTACCGTCATGCCGCAGACAGGGTCAATGTGCTCGTCTTTTCCCGGATTCATTTTCACATCCATGGGCTCATCCCTTGCCCGTCACTCCAGGTCCTTCTTCATGCGCTCGAAATCTTCCCTGCTGATCTCCCCTTTGGCGTAGCGCCGCTTGATAATATCCAGCGCCGAGTCCTCCGGGAGTGACGCCGACTTCTGGCCGGCGATCCACTTGACCAGGACAATGATGCCCGCGACGATCAGGATCCAGAACAGGACCATGCCCATTCCCCACCCCCATCCCCAATGTCCGTCCAGCCAATGCATTTTTATTCTCCTGCTGAATTAGAAGTAATATAAAAATGCGGCAAACGCCACAGGTTTTCAGTTTTTCCCAAAATTCGCTTCGGCCAATTGGAAACGCCTGTTAATCTCAGCCCTTTCCCTCCCTCTCGGCCCGCACCTCATAATGCTGCGATCGCTCGTCAAAACAGGAGAGCAGGGTCCGCGCCTTGGCTGGGACGACACAGGCCTCGTAATCCTCGCCCGCAAACTCGCGGACGGCTGCGAGCGAATCGAACTTCATGATCGTCACGAACTCCACCTCGGCACCGACGGTGCGGCGCAGGAGCTGTATCCCCCCGTAGCCGCGAATGCGCCGCTTCTGGATGCCGACGAAGATCTCTTCTTTCAGCAGCGCCTCGTACTTGTCCGCGTTCTCCGGAGTGGTCCACCCGTGCCAGATGCGGCTGATCATTGTCGGCCTCCTTTCCCGGAACAATTGTATGCCTCCCGTTCCGTATCGGCAAGCAATTTCCCAAATCAAGCCATGAAGCAAAGCATCGTTACCGCGCCTTTCCGGTCGCCGAAAAGTGCTCGTAGCCGGCGCGGGCGATCCGGGCGATCGCGTTTTCCCGGGCCTCCAGCGAAGCGGAGGAGTCGGCCAGGAAAACGACCATGACGATATGGCTCCCGTCGGGCAGGGTGACGATGCCAACATCGTTGGTGGCCGCCGTCGCACCTTTTTCATCGGTAAACGACGTGCCGGTCTTGTGGGCCACCGGCGTCCCCGGGGGCAGCAGGCCCTTGATGCGCTTGGGGCCGGTGGCGGTCTCCATCATCAGCCGCAGCAGGAAATCGCGGCTGGCAACGGCATGGGTCCCGCCCAGGAAGAAGAGGTCGAGCAGCCGCGACATGGCCGCCGGCTCGCACCAGTTGCTGAACTGCGAATCGCGGACGCGGTGCATCTCCGCCTCGGTGGCGGCGATGGCCATGCCCCTTACGCCGAGGCCGCGGACGTAGGCATCGACCGTTGGCGGTCCGCCCAGCATGCGGAAAAGGATATCGCAGCCGTTGTTGTCGCTCTCGGACACGGTGACTCGCAGCAGCTCGCTCAAGGCGAGGTCGAAGTCGCCCTTGGGGTTGGCGTCGCGCAGCGGGCTCCAGGTGCCGGGCAGGAGGTCGGCCGGGGCCACGTGAACGGCCTGGCCCAGGGAGAGCCGGCCCTTGTCCACCCGCTCGAGCACGGCCATGGCCAGGGGAAACTTGTAGACGCTCTGCATCGGGAAACGGTCGTTGCCGTTGAGCATGAAGGTCTCCCGCGTCTCCAACCCCATCATGGCCACTCCCAGCTTGCCGTCGATCGACCGCGCGACGGCCTCCACTTCAAGGCGCAGCGTTTCCCGGCCGGGGACATTCCCCGCGCCCTGGGCAGAACCTGCCGCGGCGGCGAGAACAAGCACCCCGGCGATCAGCGGCCATGCGAATTTTCTCATCCTGTTTCCTCCTCGGGAAAGAGCGGAAGTTCTTTTTACTTGCTTCTGCTTCCCTCATTCCTCCCTGTCTTCTGCTCCCAGCCGTCAATGTGCAGCCGCGCGTCCAGGTCCTCCGTTTCGTTCTCGCCGGGATCTTCCTCGGCATAGCCGAGAGGAATGACCGCGGCGATCTCGTAGCCCGCGGGTACGCCCAGCATCTCCTTCAGCCCCCTGGATTCGTAGGGAGTATAGGTGCAGCCGTAGAGCCCCTCGGCGGCCAGGGCCAGCATGATGTTCTCAATGCACATCCAGGCCGATGCCAGGGGGTTCAGCTCGAACAGGGTGCGGCATGCGTCCTGGGGCTTCATGCGGTAGCACACCAGCAGCAGCTCGGGCGCCTCCAGCATCATGCTCAGCTGCCGGGGCAGCGAGCGGCGGTAGACCTTTTTAAGTTCCGGCTCCTCGAAGCGGGCGACGAAGCGCTCGATCTCGGCGGGGTCCTTCATATCCCTGGCTTTCAGTCCGTCGAAGACCGCCTTGTCCCGCTTTTCCAGGTCGCGGAGCAGGATGAACTGCCAGCTCTTCAAGTGGGCGTTGCACGGCGCCCGCAGCCCCGCTGCCAGCGCCCGCCGCAGGGCTTCCTCGGGCACCGCCCTGTCCGCGAATTCCCTGACCGTCCGCCGTTTCCTCACCGCTTCATAGAATTCCATGCCGGGCTCCTCCGATTTTATTTCAGCGCTGCTTCGAGAAGGTGCAGCCTATTCCGAATTATACGCTTTTTTCCCAGCCCCGAATAAACTCCGGACATTGGCGGACATGATCTGATGGATCGCGGCCGCATCATAACCGCGCCCGGCCAGCTCGCGGGCGATCTTCGCGAAGGCGTCGGGTTCGTTCAGCGGCGCGGCCACGTATTTTCCATCGGCCTGGTAGTCCGAGCCGATGCCGACATGGTCGACGCCGAGCCATTCAACGAAATGATCGATATGATCCGCCAATTGGGCGATGCCGTCGCTTCTCCCTCCGTTTTTGGCGAAAACGCCGTTGCGGTTGAAGGAGACCAGGACCGAGCCCCGGTTGTTCTTCAGGGCCGCCAGGACCTCATCCGGAATATTGTAATCGAGATCGGCCACGCTCCGCGCATTGGTGTGCGAAACGAGGACCGGCGACTTGGCGGCCGCGATGACCGCGAGCTTCTGGGCCGAGTCCAGGTGTGAAACGTCGATCCGCAATCCCGATTCGTCCATCAGGGCGATCACCTTTTTCCCGAACGGGGTCAGCGCTCCCCCGGCAAAGAACGGGTCGCGGTCGTTGTCGACGAGGGTGACGGCCCTGATGCCCAGGTCCCTGTACGCGTTCACCAGGCCGGCGTCGCCGTTGAAGGCGCCGTGAAAATATTCCACGCTCAGGAACACATCCAATTCTCCCGGCGGCCCCGGCGTTCCACCGTCGCCCGGGAGCAGGCGGAAAGTCCTTTCCCTGTTCGCGAGCTCGCGCAGCGCGGCGATCTCCCCGCTGATTCGCGCCTGCAGGTCAGCGGTCCTGGAACTGTCCAGCGGCAGGGAAAGGCAGATGGTCTTGACGCCCTGGCGCTGGAAATAAGCGAAACGCGTGGCGAGGATGCCGTCCTTTTTTGCAAAGCCGGCATGAACGTGGCCGTCGGCAAAGCCCACTCCCGCTTCGGGTTTGTCTTTCTGCCCGAAGCCCGGACAGAAGATGATCGCAAGGTAAAAAATGCCGAGGAAGATCAATCGCATCTTGATGCCTCCCTTTGGATTAAGAAATACAGGTCTTGCATGATTACTTTTTCTCATGGCAGGAATACGATAATGCTTACACCAAATGCCCCCTGATTCCGAATCATGCCCCGGAGTTCCATTCTAGTTCTTATCTTGTTGCCGTCCGTCCCTAATCCTTTCCTTGAATAATCGGATCAACAGTCCATCCCTTTAGTCCCTGATCTTTTCCCGTAGTTCATCAAGGATCCCGGCATCGACCCAGTAGATATCCCCGTTGCCGTTCACGCGACGGTGGAAGAACAGGAATCTTCCGTCGGGCGAGACGCTGGCGGCGAATTCGGTCTTCGTGGCGTTGATCGCTTGCCCCATGTTCAGCGCGCGAGTCCAATTCCCGTCCGCCTTGCGGAAACTGATGAAGAGTTCCGGCTGGCCCATGCCCGTCACCTGGGCGTCCATGATCAGGTAGCTTTCATCGGGGGCGACGAAGGGGTGGGCGGGCCGGATGGCATTGATCTCCTCGGGCAGGCGTTCCATTTCCCCATACTCGCCCGCCTGGCAGGCGGCACGGAACATGCCCCTCTTCCCGGCGAATATCCCTGAAAAATAGATCGTCCCGCTCTTCGCCTCCGAGACCATCATGCAATACTTGCGGTTGGCGGGGGCCCGCAGGCGCTGCGGATCGCCCCAGCCCGTTTCCCCTTTCTCCGTCACCCAGAGATCTCCGTCCAGCGCCGCATCCGCAGGTTCGGGGCGCTCGGAATAGAAATAGAGCCGGCGGCCGTCAGGCGAGACGACGGGGAGAAATTCGAAGATGTCGCGGGAGAAGGAGGCGGGCCCCGGGCGGCTCCACCCATTATCGCTCATTTGCGTCCGCAAGATCCGGTTGTCCGCGCCCTCGTACGTGGCGCGCCGGGTGAAGAAGCACTCCCTGCCATCCCGGGAAAACGCAATCCCGAACTCGAACTGTCCGGTCGAAACGATCCCCGGGGCGAACACCTCCGGGACCATTCCCGGCGCCTTCAGCCCGAAATAGGGCGCAGGCGGAGCGACGGGCTCTTCCTCCGCGCCGACAAACCAGAAGACGGACGCCATCGCCACGGCCAGCAGAACGATGCGGAATCCTCTTTTCATGTTCACCTTATCCTTGATCTGGTTCTCATTACTACGAACAGAACCGGGAAACGTTCCGTCCCCATTAGTCCCCCGAAAATGATCACTTTCCACCCAGCTTCATCAACAGCTTTCTGAACTTGATGAGTGGAACCATGATTTTTGGCGCGGTGAAGCATGCGGGCTTCCTGCGGATGCAATACTCCAGATGGTCAACCGCCTTCTCAACGCCCATCATGAACGGCTTCACATCGCCCTTTGCCATCTTGGTGTCGACGAACCCAAATCGCACGTTGGTCACATGCACGCCCCTTGGTTTCAAGGCCAATGCCAGCCCTCCAAGGTAGTTTGAAAAACCCGCTTTGGATGCGTGATACGATGGGGCTTCGGAGGAAAGCAACTCGTCGGCCAAGCTGGACACCCCGATGAAGTGGCCTTTTCCGTTCCTCGCCATATGCGGGATCACTGCCGCCGCCGTTTTTACCATGCCGGTCAGGTTGACATCAATGATCCGCGCTTCGCCGCTCATATCCATGGGATCCAGCAACTCGCCGATCCCCGCGAAATAGACGCACAGATCCAGCGGCCCGACCGTCATCAGCTCATTCAGCAATTCGCCGTATCGGCCATGGCTGACGTCGGCAACCTTGTGGCAATAAGCCGCGTCCCGGATCGGCGACTCGCTCCTTGAAACCCCGATAACATCCCAGCCCGCCGCCAGCAGTCTCCTGGTTGTCGCCAGGCCCATGCCGTCGGAATTCCCCACCAGCATGGCCCGACGACGAAGCGCTTGCTTTTTCATGATTGCATTACCCCGGGGGGGCAGGGACGCCCATTGCCCCCCTTAGTCCTGTGTTCACATGTCTATTGTTGAGACGCGACCCCAGAAGCATTTCCCCTCTTCACGAAGAAAACTGTCATTTCAAGACCTGAGCGTTCCCAACTTCTCATCGGGCCAGGGATTCCGCTTTATTTCATTTTTTGGATGAACTGGATGATGTTGCCCGAGTTGTCCGCGACCATGAACCACCTTTCTCCGAACTCCTTGTTGTCGGTCACGTCACGCACGAACGTTGCGCCCTTGTCCTTCATTTCAGCGGCCGCCGTCTCGATGTCATCCACCCGGAATGCCAGCTTGCCGAGGCCCTGGACCTTGGCGCGGTCATCGACGACGGGAAACTGCTTCCGGATCGCATCGTAGGGAACGGACTGCTTGAACTCAATCAGTTCGAGCTGGAAGCCATCCAGGTCGACAAAAGCCATGCGCAGCTTGTGTTCCGGCAGTTCCATTTTTCGCACCAGCGCGAATCCCATCTTCTCCCGGTACCATTTCAAAGTCTCGTCCAGGTCGGCCACGGAGACCGAGACCAGGTACGGCCTGGCGGCGAAAGCAGTTTCGCCCTCACCGCTCTTGCTCCCGGCCTCCGCTTCACGCGCGCACAGCGACAAAACCGAGAACGCGATGGATAAAACTAGCAGAATCATTTTTTTCCGGCTCATGATCACACCCTCCCTGCAAAAACGATTCTTTTCCCGCCAAAGGCGTGGATCGATCTGGTCCCGGCCTTGCATTTCCCCCATTGCTCCGTACCCTTGGGGATGAACAGCTCATCCCCAGGCCCCAAACGTATCTCCTTGCCGTCCAGGTAAGCGATGTATTCGCCGCTGACACAGACCATGTATTCGTCGAAATCGTGAGCGTGCTTTTTGGATTCCCGGTCGGAGCGGCACTCCCAGAACGCCATCTGCGAGCCGTCCCGGCCTTCAAAATAATACCCTTCGATGTCGGCGGTGTTCTGCTGGGAGGGACCGATCCGGTTCAGTTCGTTCTTCATGAACCCGGGAAATTGCTCCATGCGCATGCTCCTTTTTTTCAAATTCATTCTCATTGCTTCTTTTTTTTCTTCAGGACACGAAGCGAGGCCCAGGTCATCCCGGCCACGACCAGGCTGTAGAGCAGCACCCCGGACCACCCCACGGCCTTGCTGGCAGCGGCCTGGATCCACGTCGGATCGGGCAGGGTGACGGGAGCATGCTCTGCGATCATCTTTTTGGCCAAAGCGTTGTAATACTGGAAGATACCCTGCCGGCTCCAGATGAAAAGAATGGCGCATAAGGCGCCAATACCCACCCCCCAGGAGAGCAGCTTAGTCCGGCGCTCCGCCAACTTGGCCGCATTCAGGATGACGAACGCATTCATGCTCCCCATGAGTGTTACTGCCCATATTTGTTCAGTGTAGGCCTGCGCCATGCGCTCCTTGAAAAATGACAGCAGATCAGCAAATTCCATTCCTTACCTCCAATCACTTTTTGTACAAATCCTGTCAGCGATCAGACAGATTAACATTTTCAAAGTCCATCCCAGATTCCTCCATTCGACTCGGGGTCAGGTCTCCATTTTAGACATTCACAAATCAACTATCATCAACATCAATATCGAGACTTGACCCCACTTCTTTCTTAAAAGTCATATTGCAAGACCTGACCCCAAGTGTGCGTCATTTTAAAGCCTGCCTCCAATGCCTTTTATTGAATCGACTGCGAATGCCAGCCCGATCCCCGCCGCGTTGGCCAGGAGGTCGAGCGGATCGTATACGTTGCCCATGACCCCGAAGCCGTCGGTGATCTCGAACAGCTCCACAACCAGCAGCGCGGCCGCGGCAATGATCCATCTCCCCCATCCATGGCGTGACGCGGCAATGCCGACGAGGAAATAGACGGCGAACGATGCGGCGAAATTGCCGCAATAGTTATGACAAACCGGGGCCAGCGGACCATGGTAGTACGGCTTCATCACCAGGACGGCAACGCCCGCCAGCACGAACAGGACATAGCGCCTGGTTTGCCTTGTTGTCATCATTGATCCTTCAACCACCTAAGTGAGCAATGGTTCCGCCCATTTTACAAATCAAATAAACGGATTTTTGGTCCGTTCCCAATAGTTCTCAACGCGATTGTATTTCCAAAGTCACAAAGTCAAGCACCGTCCCCAATGGCCCCCCCGGCGGGCGCCTCTTGGCTGGTGACGCCCAGGCTCCTGAACAAATAGCGCAGCTGATCCTCGATCTTCTCCAGCCGCGCCTTGATCCCGGCGATTTCCTTGTTGAAATCGGACATGCAACCTTCTCCGCTCACAGGATGTTCACCGCCCGGACGCGTTATCTTCTACTTTTATCACCACTTTCCCCCTGGCGTGACCGGCAAGAAGATAGCGCAGGGCCTCGGGAACTTCGGCCAGCGGGCAAACCCTGTCAATGACCGGGACGACCTTGCCGGCCTCCATGAGCTCTTTCATGAAGATCAGGTCCTTCCGGTTGGCGTGCGCGGTGATGCCGCCCAATTTCTTGCCGCCGGTCATGGAGTACCACGGCGCCAGGAGCATGGCCTGGAAAATTTGCTTCATCGAGCCCCCGGTCATGACATAATTCCCCCCGGGAGCCAGCGCCCGCTTGTAATCCGCGAGCGGATGGAAGCCGTTGGCGGCCAGGATCAGGTCGTATTGCTTCCCGCTGGTGGTGAAATCCTCCTTGCTGTAGTCAATGACGTGATCGGCGCCCAGCGAGCGCGCCATTTCCATGTTGCCGGCGCTGCAAACCGCGGTGACCTCGGCCTCGAAGTATTTGGCGATCTGCACCGCGAACGTGCCCACGCCGCCGGAGGCGCCGTTGATCAGCACCCTCTGGCCTTTGCGGATATGGCCCTTGGCGCGCAGCCCCTGCAGGGCGGTGAGCGACGCCATGGGCGCGGCCGCCGCCTGCGCGAAGGTCATATTCGCGGGCTTGGGCGCCAGCGCTTCTTCGGGAGCGCAGACGTATTCGGCGCAGGCGCCGCAGCCCCAGCGGGCCAGGTCGCCGTACACCTCGTCGCCCGGCTTGAAGCGCGCCGCGTTTTCGCCGATCGCCTCCACCCGCCCGGCCATGTCGGTTCCCAAGATCCTGTTTTTCGGCTTCAGCAGACCGCCGCCCATGAAGCGGACCATGGGCGGGTCGGGCAGCAGCATGTGCCAGTCAAAGGCATTCAGGGACGCCGCCCGGATTTTGATCAACACCTCATTCGCCCTGGGAACGGGCTTGGGCACATCCGCGAGCTTGAGCACGTCCGGCGGCCCGTATCTTTCGCATACAACGGCTATCATCGGCAGCATCCTTGATTCATTTGCCTCGCAAAATCACTCTTTCCTGTTGGGAAAATCCAGGCCAATAATATCATGAATCCGCCTTCAAGCGTGAGGAACGGCCTGGGCGCCGCCGTCTTGCGCTTGACTTTCTTTGCGGCCCGCCTCCGCTTTAAAAAAGGATGCACATGAGCTGGCGCCGGGCATTTTGCGCCAACGCTCCCGGAAGACGACTTTATCCCGACCGTTGGCAAGGTCATCAATCCTGCCCCGCCGCGGACCGGAGTTCCCCGATCACCCCGGCGTCGATCCAGTAAATGTCGTTGTTCCTCCCGAAGAACAGATATTTCCCGTCCGGGGAGACGTTGGCGATGTTCTCGGTCAGGGTGGCGTTGACCTCGGGGCCGAACTTCACCGCCTTCGTCCACTTGCCGTCCTTCCTGAAGCTGACGAACAACTGGGACTTGCCCATGCCCTCGGGCTGGGCATCGAAGATCAGGTAGCTCTCGTCCGGGGCGATGAACGGGTGGGCGCCACGCAAGTAGTTGACCTCCATGGGCAGGTACTCGGGCTCCTGATACTCGCCGCCGGCGAACTCCGAGCGATAGATTCCGAACTTGCGGTCGTAGCCGGCGGTGAAATACAGGCTGTGGTTCGCCGCAACGGTGACGAACATGACCCAGCCCCTGTTGATCCGGGTCGTGAGGTACTTTGGCTCGCCCCAGCCGCCGGCCCCCCTTTCCGCGTACCAGATCTCCCCCTTGGCGTCGGCGCCGGCCGGCCTGGGCCGGTCCGAATTGAAGAAAACTCTTTTGCCGTCGGGAGAGACGAACGCCTCATACTCGATAACGTCCCTGGCGAAAGGCGCCGGCGCCGGGCGCGTCCACGCCCCGTTCTTCATCTCCATGAAGAGGATCCGGTTCTCCGTACCCTCGTGAGTCTCCCTCCTGCTGAAATAAAATTCCCTTCCGTCGGGCGAGAACGAGACCGCGGCATCCCAGCCCCTTTCCGTCGACACGATCCCGGGGGCGAAGATCTCCGGGGTCATTCCCGGCGGCTTCTGCCCGAGATAAGATCCCTTCAAGACCGGGAACGCCGCCTTCTCCTCGGCCGGCACCGGAATCAAAAACAGGCAGCAACAAACAATCGTCGCAAAAAACAGTTTAATTTTCATCCCCGTATTATCCTATAAAATCAGCCTAGATTCATCTTGCTTGCTTGCTGTGGATCTTTAATCGACCGAAAAGAACGCAAGCCGTTTAACAATACATTCTTCCATTCTGCGTTTTTTTGCCTTCGATCGATGTGCGCGCGCGGCATCCGGCATGCATTTGAGAACCCAGACAACTCTGCGATCTGACGAAATTTCAGCCCGGTTACGTCCCGCGAGCGGACCAACAGTTCTAAACAACTTGGGGGCGAACCGTTTATATGTGCATCCATATTGCGCCCTGCGCTTGTGATTCCGGAAAATGCAAGCCGGGGATAGATAGTGCAAATCAGGGCAATCTCGAGAAATTTCAAGCCGACCAAGTCCCGCAGCCTCATCTGAAAGATATCAACTTGTGAAGGTGGTCGGGAAAAATCTTCTCGCCATCGATCCCTTGATTCAGGCAGTGGTGGAAAATCCCTTGCTGAGTGAATCTCGGTTGTCTCATCTATTTAAGCAAACAGGCAAATACACGGATTAACGGTCCGTCCCCAATAGTTGGTCAGAAATACGTCTCGATGCCAAACCCGAATTGCTTGCCCTTCGCGGTCATGTCAAGAAAGTGCTTCAGGCGCTTCTCGAATTCGCCGGGCCGATTTCTCGCACTGTCGATGTAGGCGACGCGAATGCGCTGATAGGAGCCGGAAAAGCCCTGAAAGTTTGCCCAAGCTTTCCTGTTCGCCTTCAAGGCACGAAGAATGCCGTCGGGGATCGTGAAGCCTTCTGTTGCGAGGTCGCCCACAGACACCAATACGTCTTTGCTGACTTGGCGCCGCTGGATAAGGCGCCGTAACCTTTCCTTGTTGGCTTGCGAATATGGGCTGTTCCGTTTCCTGGGTGAGAACTTCTGGGCAATGCGTTCGCCATCGTAGCTCTTGACGGTGCTGTCGATCCAGCCAAAGCACAACGCTTCTTCGACCGCATCGTTGTAGGCGATGCGTGCCTTGCCTGACTCCTTGCGGTAGTAGATCAGCCAAACTTCCTTTTCGGACTTGGAATGCTTCTTGAGCCACTCGCGCCAGGTTCTGCGGTGGGTGGTGTAGAATGTCTTCGTGATCTTCATGCATTGTGCCGGAAGGGCGGGCTATCGTTCCGGTTCAGCGGCGGGCCGCGGCGCGGACCGTCCGCTGCAGCCGGTTGTCAGACTCGGGGTCAGGTCTCCATTTTAGACATTCACAAATCAACCATCATCAACATCTAATATCGCAACTTGACCCCACTTCTTTCTTAAAAGTCATATTGCAAGACCTGACCCCAAGTGTGCGTCATTTTAAAGCCTGCCTCCAATGCCTTTTATTGAATCGACTGCGAATGCCAGCCCGATCCCCGCCGCGTTGGCCAGGAGGTCGAGCGGATCGTACACGTTGCTCATGACCCCGAAGCCGTCGGTGATCTCGAACAGCTCCACAACCAGCAGCGCGGCCGCGACAATGATCCATCTCCCGCATCCATGGCGTGACGCGGCAATGCCGACGATGAAATAGACGGCGAACGATGCGGCGAAATTGCCGCCATAGTTATGACAAACCGGGGCTAGCGGACCATGGTAGTACGGCTTCATCATCAAGACGGCAACGCCCGCCAGCACGAACAGGACATAGCGCCTGGTTTGCCTTGTTGTCATCATTGATCCTTCAATTACCTAAGCGAGCAATGGTTATGCCCACTTTACACATTAAATACACGGATTAACGGTCCGTCCCCAATAGTTCTCAACGCGATTGTATTTCCAAAGTCACAAAGTCAAGCACCGTCCCCAATGGCCCTTTTGTAGATGTGTGTTTCAGCCATGAGTAGAATCGACAAGCAAGCTATTTTAAAGCTATTTTTAAAGAATTCTAATTTATGCATATATGCAAGCACCGTCCCCAAAACTCCCCGGCATAGACGTTCCGGTATTTCGCCTTCAACTCCTTGCCGACGTAAAAATCAACTGTGAAATCCGGAACGGGCGTCGGGCCCTTGGCATCGATGATTTGGACAATTTTAATATCGCCGAATTTTTATTCCACTTTTCCCGGAATGAAATTCCACGAATCGGCAAAGATCAAATGGCATATCCCCATCAATACAAAACAAAATGTTTTCTTCTGGTTTCTCATTACTCATTCCTCACGCTATACATATTCAATTTATTTAGATCAGAATTCATCCTCCCAGGTGCCGCGCCGCGAGTCGTAGGTTTCATAAGGCCCGTCAAAGCCGATGAGCAGCTGGATTTTATAGCGGTTGGGCGACAGGATCTCGTAATGGGGCTCCCAGTCGATTCCCAGTTTAAATCCGAGTTTGAGCATCAAAGCGTTGTCATTGGGATTGGGCAGCTTGTCATATTGGCTGCGATAATTCTCGATAGAGCGGATGATTCTGTCGGCCCTAAAGCGGTCGAGGTTCTGCCAGTACCATAAAAGCAGAACGCCAGCCAAAACCACTGCGGCCAAGATCAGGGCAGTTTTTTTGCGTTTGCGGATCATGAGCACAAGGCCGGCGGCCAGGCCGTAACAAGATTCTGGTGGAGGTTCACCTAGCCGCCTCCGGCTTGGTTACATCGGATACGCGTAAGTTCAGCGCGGAATTGGGGTCAGGTCTTTCATTATTACTTTTGCCTTCTGTCCTCATACCGTTTGATGGCCCGGCTGATGCTGACATAATGACTCCCTAAATAATCCGCAATCTCTTTCATCGTATAGCCATGCCGAACATAAGAAAGGTATATCAATTCATCGCGGTCACTCACCCGCCTCGCTCCATTATAAAATATCTTGCCCAGTGTCTTCTGAGAAGCGTACCGTTGCACCCGCGGGATCTCTTCTTGCCCTATCTTCGCTTCGATCAGTTCCTGTATCTTTTCGACAAATCTCTCATTGCCCAGGATCAGTCCGGCCTGCAAGGCATCCGTTGGGTATTCTCCGCCAATCCCCTTCATCACAAAGTGTTTGAAATTGACAATTGCCTGCTTCTTGTTTTGGCCATATTGGGACAGCAGCCAATCGACAGTCAAAAAACTCGGCGGTTTATCAAGCCCGATCGTCGCGCGATAACTACTCCAATGGCACTCCTCCGCTCGATCCATAAGTCCCGCCCGCACAGGGTTTAAAACTATATATCGGCTCACTTCGAGCAAATATTCATCCTTCTCAACCAAAATCGCCTTGAATCTGCCCTGGAACAAGTGTCCGACGCGGGCATAGTGGTGATTGAATTCTTGCGTATAAACCCCGTTCAATTGCCTCATACCACGACTCAGGTTGGTTTCAGGGGTTTCAATAAGCAAGTGGTAATGATTGTCCATCAAAACATAAGCGTGACAGAGCCAATGAAATCGACCCATAACCAGCCCTAAAGTATTTAGAAATATCTCCCGATCGTGGTCATTCAAAAAGATATTCTTGAGTTCGTTACCCCGGGAAGTAATATGATAAACCGCCCCGGGAAATTCGATACGCATTGGCCTGGCCATGATGTTACCTTATCAAGTCAATTGTTATAATGAAAGACCTGACCCCAATGCTTTGACCCCAATGCTTTCAAGACCTGACCCCAAGCGTGCGTCATTTCAAAGCCTGCCTCCAATGCCTTTTATGGAATCGACTGCGAATGCCAGCCCGATCCCCGCTGCGTTGACCAGGAGGTCGAGCGGATCGTACACGTTGCTCATGACCCCGAAGCCGTCGGTGATCTCGAACAGCTCCACAACCAGCAACGCGTCCGCGGCAATAATCCATCTCCCCCATCCATGTCGGGACGCGGCAATGCCGACGAGGAAATAGACGGCGAACGATGCGGCGAAATTGCCGCAATAGTTATGACAAACCGGGGCCAGCGGACCATGGTAGTACGGCTTGATCATCAAGACAGCAACGCCCGCCAGCACGAACAAGACATAGCGCCCGGTTTGCCTTGTTGTCATCATTGATCTTTCAATTACCTAAGCGAGCAATGGTTATGCCCATTTTACAAATCAAATAAACGGATTTTTGGTCTGTTCCCAATAGTTCTCAACGCGATTGTATTTCCAAAGTCACAAAGTCAAGCACCGTCCCCAATGGCCCCCCGACAAATACATAAATTACTGATCCGTCCCCAAAAGCCTCCGGCGAAATTGCCGCAATAGTTATGACAAACCGGGGCCAGCGGACCATGGTAGTACGGCTTCATCATCAAGACGGCAACGCCAGCCAGCACAAACAAGACATAGCGCCTGGTTTGCCTTGTTGTCATCATTGATCCTTCAACCATCTAAGTTAGCAATGGTTATGCCCACTTTACACATTAAATACACGGATTAACGGTCCGTCCCTAATGGTTTTCTACCCGATTGTCCGTTCGCCCTTAACTCGACCGCATTTCCAAAGTCACAAAGTCAAGCACCGTCCCCAATGCCCCACTTAACTCGACCGCATTTCCAAAGTCACAAAGTCAAGCACCGTCCCCAATGCCCCATAATGCAAGACCTGACCGCCAATGTATTCTTAAACATCCTGGATGTCTATTATTGAGGCCCGAATCGGAGATTGCAATTAATAATCGTAATCTAATTGACTAAGACGAAATGTTTCAATATTTCCTTTTGAAAGACCAATTCCTCTTTTTATTACATGATTAACTGGTCTCGCCTCTTCTTGACAATGTCGAACAGAACGTTTCTTTATTCCATATTCAGCCTGCTCACATTGATTAAGAAATTCTACAAGTTCTTTATGATCGGAGTTCGCCTCCAGAGCTCTTCGATAATAATACTCTTTTGTAGGCAACTCTTGAATCGCAATCAGTATTGCTCTTTGGATGATATAGCTTCTCTGAGTGGTGAATAACCGCGTAAATAGATTTTCTCTTACGGTATTGTCTGCATGGCGACCCAGAAAAACAATGCTTTGGGCAGAGACACTATCTGATATCGCACTCTGACTAATTTCTTTAGCCTTTGTAAGTAATGCATTAGTAATTAGCTCAGTAGGAAGTCCAGTTGCGAGCCGCCAAAGATGGAATCTTTGCCAGTCAAAGATTGAAGGCCTTTCAATTAGCAATTCTGTTAGTACGCGAGTCACATTTTCTGAAGGATGAGCCAAAAGCATCTTTGACCAATAATCGCTTCGTTCTGGATATGTTGAAAAACGAGGTTTTACAAAATCATGGATACGCGAGGCTATCTCCGATTCAACTTCAACATAATCCGAGATATCAAGAAGTCGATTAGCAAATGCTCGAAACTTTCTCTCGTCGCCATTTGGCTTTGAATGATATTCAAGACGAGCAAAAAGACCATCTGTAATACCTTCAAGTTCGTTTTTCAATCCCCGCGCAATGACATCCTCAGCTTGGCTTATTAAAATATCATCTTCAACATTAAGAAGTTCATCAAACTTATCGGTTCCCTTTATTAGAATGCAAGTTTTGTCTGTGGCTGGAAACAATTGAAATTGAGCGAGTACTCTTTGAAGATCATGCAGCGCACAAAGGGCATGATCTCTAGATTCTGCAACAATACGAATGTCATCAACCCATCGAAAATAACGAAATCTGTTTGAAATCATTTCACAATCGACATTATGCAAGTACACACTACCAAGAAAACTACTAGCATCATAATTATGTGGAATTCCAAACCCATCGTGCCCCCACATTCGTAGAAGAGAAAGCAAGAATTGAATCACCTCTTTGTCGGCTTTTTCTACAGAACTTGAAAGTATTGAAAACAATCGATTTCCTAACTGATTGATTTGGATATGATCAAAATAACTAGAAAGATCTGTGAGTAGAACCGCTCCGGTTGATTCTTCCAGGGCAGCCCTCCTGAAATCATTATAAAAATTTTTCCAACGATCCATCTTTGCAATGAATGGATATTCAGATGAATCGTCTGTCTGGTCCGATCTATATGAATATATTTCTGCGCATAGTTTGGAATCAAGACGACGAAGAAATTTATTAAGAATAGCCAGGTAAAGTATACGATGGGATGGATGAAGCCAAATCGCTTCTCTCAACATTCCACTTTTTTTGGGGACATACTCCATCAAGTGTGGCAGTGTGTCGGCTTGAAATATTCTGTGCTCTCGCTTTTCAAGATAGTCTTCAGCAGATCGAGAAATATCTTTCCAATTAATTGGATCAGGATAAAAATCATCTTTAGAATCACGAGGAAACCAGTTGATGGCTATGTCAAGATCGAGAGAACGCTTTAAAAGTTGATAGTTCACTTATAACTCCCTACTGAATCATCGCTTGGTGTCAGGTCTTTTATTATTATTTTTTCCTACTACTAATTTGTCATAAAGTAAACCTGACAATATTTCTTCTCACTCCCCTTATGATTGAACTAAAATCTGTCTTATAACCTTAATAAAGGCCACGCCATCATGGTTTTCAATCAATTTATATGCCCCAGTTGCAGTCAAGGTGTGGATGCAAGCATGATGAACAGATAGAACTCGATCTTGAAAATCTGGATCTTTTTCGAGACTCACGACTTTCAAACCAATATTCTTACATTTTTCGGCAGATAAGTGCCGAGAATGAGATTTGTTTAATGCATGATCGGATAATTCGGAAATTATTTTCTCAGCTTTAACTTCAGCATCACCATCACATTCAAGCATCCCTGAAAGTAACCACTCTTTTGCGATATCTTTTGACCAAATAATGGCCTTTTCACATTCACCAATCAAGGTTGGGTGGTATTTTGCGATGATGGTTTGCCAAATAGGAAATTTTAATTTATTTTCAGCCACTTCTTTGTTTGCTCGATCAAATTCTTCAATCACACCATGTGCAGGAAGCCCCATAAATTGTGGATCTATTGGGCCAAGACTTGAATGCAGCCCCATAACTATTTCTTTCGCAGCACAAGCAATCATGGTTCCTGCAGAGAGCGCCAATTGAGGGACAATTACACGAATGTTTGTTCCGAAAACTGATCGAATATAGTCAACAAGAGATTCAGTTGCTGCGACCTCTCCTCCTGGCGTATGCAGAATGAGATCTAATCCCTTCGTTTTATCCATGTGATGAATAACTGTCATGAAACCATTCTTGTCTTCATCATTCACTTCAACGCCAGTAGCTTCAGGTTTTTGTAACCAACCAGAATAGTAAATGATTGTGTTTCGCTTCGAGTAATCTTGAAGACGTTTTAGATATTGTCGACGAATTATATCATGAGGGCTACCCTCTTTTTTGATTTCAGTATTGATGTCATGCCAGTTGGGCATCATATTCCTCCTAATTTAGACTGATTTTTCAAAATGCTAATAATCGATTTTAATTTCACTTTTTTCAAAGATTTTCGTCAAAATAATCAGTATCGATCTTTTTCACGGGATAAAGCGATATCGTTGAAACTCCCACATCATTCTCAATCATTAAATTTGTCAGTTGTTCTCCATCGATCAAAACAATTTTGCTTCCAATTTGAGAAACATAATTCCGGGCTTCATTAGAAAACCTGGAAGTTGTAATGAATATGCCTTTATTTGCTTTCTGTGCTTGAAGCGCTCCGGCAAACTGCATGACATCGGGCCTTCCAACAGAATTACTGTCCCAACGCTTCGCTTGGATATAAACTACATCAAGTCCAAGCCGGTCTTCCTTGATAATTCCATCAATACCGCCGTCTCCACTTCTTCCAATAGCTTTTCCTGCGTCAGCACGTGAGCCTCCGTAGCCCATCTTTACGAGCAATTCGACAACAGCACGTTCAAAAAAGGAGGGCGAAGATTTTTTAAGTCTTGCAAGGAGTTCATCTCCCAGCTCATCGCGCAGATTTTCATAGGCGTTTTCCAATGCCTCTGATGGAGTAGCTCCTGAAATATCAGGAATTGCCTCTGAAGAGTTTTCTTTTTCACCTCTTCGCGTTCCCTTAAGTTGCTGAAATTCAATGAACTCAGGATACTGTTTAAGAAGCTTTACATTGATTACTTTGGGTTGTTTTTTCAGGAGTTCCTGCCCACGAGCTGTAATCTTAAAATGCCCTCTTCGCGTAGCTTCGAGGAGACCGGCCTTTTTCATATAAGTAGATGCCCAGCCAATTCGATTGACAAAAGTGAATTGAATCCCACTCGGGAGCATCATTTTCAGATCTTCCTCTGTTAGGCGCAATTCTTTCGCTATAGCATCAACGGCCTCTTCAGTAGATATTTCTTCCTTTTTATTCCCTGCAAATTGAAGCAAGGGCAACATCAAACTTTGATAATCTGGAACTGCCATTTATTTTCTCCTTTCTCTCTCAGTAATCTTTTTTATGCCAATTTGGAATAATTTGCAAGAAAATGAATTGGATTTGTTTTTAAGCTCCCGCCGGTGACCTGGGGAAGCTTCGCAGGGGAGGATGAATTCCTTTAGCGTCCATCGGGTGATTAAGAGAAAATTATAGGTTTTGGCGGGCAAGGAGACAATAGGGAAAAATGTGATATTTTATTTTGTTAAAAAATTCAAAATGTTGAAGAAAGTGTCAGTGTCAGCAAGAAACATTACAGGCATCAGTGGCAGTGATAGTGGTAGTGGTTGCAGGAGGAAAAGGAAACATTACCGCGTAGGGGAGGGTCTGTGACCCTCCCGTATCAGCGTCAGGAAGAAGCCGGGCGAATTTACTAAAACTTCAAGAAATCACTTCCGGCTAACACTATCACTATCACTACCACTTGCCTTTTTTCTTTTTTACCTCGGCCACAGCCACCCGAAGACGGCGGCGGTCAGCAAAGCGTAGACAAGGCCGTCGATCATCGACTTGATGGTCGTCCACCAGTTGCCGCCGTACCAGATGGGCCGCTGCAGCAGGGCCAGGGAGTAGCCTGCGAAGGCCACGGCCCCGGTCAGGCGGAAGACGGGCAGGAAGGCGGCGCCAACCGGCAGCGCCAGGCAGGCGGCGTAGGCGGCGACCTTGCCCACCACCAGCAGGTAGAGGAACCAGAGGACGAAGCTGAGCGCCATGTTGTGCGGGCCGTTCCTGGCCACCGACATGAACAGCACCGGCCCCTCTTTCAGCTTGGCGGCAAACTCCGGCCCTCCCGCCTCCTTCATCGAGCCGGCGTGGGGCACGCCGTAGTCCCCGGGCGGGATGGCGAACTTGCGCAGCGCCTCGCGCACCTCGTCCTCCCCGGGCACCTTGATCATGTCCTTCTTGTGCCAGGGCAGCGCCATGTGGACGATCGAGCTGGCAACGAACACGACAACGGCCGCCACCACGATGGGCAGCCACAATGAAAGCAATGTCACCATTGGCTCCTCCTTGTTCCCCGCCCCGGAGGCGGGACACGCCAGCATTATATGCGGAAATGGTTTTTATTTCAGGACAGTGTCAGTGGCAGTATCAGTGTCAGCAAGAGGCATTACAGGCATCAGTGGTTGTGATAGTGGTAGTGGTTGCAGGAGGAAAAGAAACATCTTTACGCAGGGGAGGGTTTCAAACCCTCCCGTAACAGTGTCAGCAAGAATCGGAGATCCGGACCGACAGGTTTCGCATTGCCTCTTCACGTAGGGGAGGGTCTGTGACCCTCCCGCATGATCGCCAATTATCGCAGGGGCGACCGCCGCTCGCCCTTTTCAGGATGAAATTAATACGTATTTAGCATAGAATCTGCACTAAAGAGAGATGGGAGGAGAGGCAAATGAAGCTCAAGCATCTGTTCACCGTCAACATTTTCTTCGCGGCCTTTTTCGGCGTGTCCTGCGCATTTTTCGCAGGCTGGCTGATCCGGCTTTACGGCCTGGCGCCCGACGTCGGCTCCCTGTGGACCACCCGGCTGGTGGGCGGCTCCATCCTCGGCTTCGCGTCTCTCATGTGGTTCGGGAGCAGAAGCGATTCGCAGAAGGTCCGGAGGGCGATCGCCCTAGCCCTGTTCATCCAGGACGTCGTGGGCTTCGTTGCCTCCCTGCTGGCCCAGCTGAGCGGCGGCATGAACGCCCTGGGCTGGTCCAACCCAATCTTGTATGGCATATTGGCTATTGCTTATGCCTATTTTCTTTTCATCAACCCCGAACGATCTTAGAGAAGAGAGTCGAAAAAAAAGATCCGGTCTTGAATTGTCAGATCGATCATTGACTGTTTTACGGATAGAATCGCTATTTCAAGGTCTGAGTCCAATCCCCTTTTTTAAAGGGGTCATGGGTGATGGATGCGAGGCCATGTCATTCCACCCAGGATCTTTTTCCTTCTTTACCCCTTTACCACTTTACCCCTTTACAACTCTCCCTCTCTACCTCTTTCATCTCCCGCCTGGCCATCGCCCGCCTTTTCAATTCGGCCGGCATCTTCTCGATGGCATAGCGCAGGGCCGTGCGCGGCATGGCCGCCTTGTTGCGCATCACGTAGGCGAAGATCTCCTTCTGCCGCTCCTGGCTGGCGACCTTCAGCATCCAGCCGTAGCCCTTCCGCACCATGTCGTCGGGATCTTCGAGAAGGATGCCGGCGATCTGCAGGACATCGGCCAGGAACATTCCTTTCTTGGCCGGGACGATCAGCGACACGGCGGCCCCGCGCCGCAGCCAGCGGTTCCTCGATCGGGCCCAAACCTTCAGATCGGCCACGCGCTCCGGGTACATCTCCAGGAGTGCCCCGACCGAGTGGTTGCACAGCGTGTCGCATGACGCCCAATTGCTCACGTATCTGCCGACCCATCCGGCGAATACGCGCATGTCGGCGGGGACGTAATGCCGGCGGGCGAAGTACGACCATTCGCAGGCCACGAGCGTCTCCTCGAGGCATCCCGAGCGCCATAATTCGCCGCATAGCGCGAAGATTTCCTTCTTGTTCCTGGTTCTGAGGACGGGGAACTTGCTTTTGCCGATCGCGTGGACGATCGCCGCGTTCACGCCCAGGCAGGTCACCCCCTCCTTGAAATAGGCCTGGGCCCCCCGGCGCTTCTCCTCGTCGGCATTCTCCCGCAATTCCCGGCGTACTTCCCGCACAAGCGCATCCATTGCTCCTCCTCGATCCGTGCAAAATGAGGATCGGGCCTTGAACCAACCGGTCGCTCATTGACCGCGTTCACAAAAAACCGTCATTTCCTGAACCGCTGCCAATGCCCCGCGCCTCACCATTCCCTTGCGAGCAGCCTGGCCTCGATCTTCATCAATTCGTCATGCAGGATCCGGGAGATCCTGCCCGGAAGCAAACGGTTCTTTTTGCCGTCCAGGCTCGTCTTGCGGTCGAAGGAATGGCTCAGCAGCACGTCGTCGTTCCGTGAATCCACGATTTCGATATCCAGCGCCAGGCGGGCATGCCACTTCCTTGCGACCAGGATCTTTTCGATCGCCTCGATCCGGATCTTCATCGTCCAATCGGGTTCGGCGGCATCTTCGTATGCCGCGACTCTTTTGAAAAAAGCCCTCTGCCTCCAGAAACGGATCACGGCGTCCTGGATCATTTCTTCCGGGTTTTTCGACCAGGCGGAAAAAGCGGCGTACGTCACCTGGAAGGGCGATTCCCGGGAAACGATCCGGGAGTCGAGATAGGTCTGGTTGATCCCGACGCCGTCGACCCGCAGGGTCTTGTCAATCCGCCCATGTCCCCGGTATTCCGGGACCTCCGTCTGCAGATCGAAATAATGGGGCCCGCTGCAGGCGCACAGAAACAGAAGCAGGCCTGCCCACGGAAGAAACCTGGATTTCAGCACTGGCATTCCGCCCTCCTTGACCGGGAACGATCCTGCACCATGTGCAATATACGCGCCGGGCTCAAGTCATCTCGCCTTCCGGGACGATGAGACCATTATGGCCGGGGATCGCGTCCCGGAGTTTCCCGGTCAGGGCTTCAGGATATCGCCCTCCTTGGCTCCCGTAACCTGCTCCATGGTCACGCTGAATCCCGACTCCTGGAGAAAGGCGTGGAAGCAGTCGGGCCCCGATCCCGAGTAACCGAACTGGAAAATGAAATTGCCCGGCAGGGTGATGGTCTGTTTCTCGAACACCAGGACGATGCGGCTGGGACTCTTCGACTCCAGCCGCGCCTCCAGCAGTTTGCCGCACTGCGCGCGCAAATCGGCGGCGATCTTTCTTCCTTCCGCTTCATAAGCCATTCGTGTTCCTCCTTGCCGGCAAGATGGTACTCCCGAACCGGAAATAATGAAAGCCCTGATCCCGGGCCTCCCGGCATCCTCTTTTCCGTCCGCTTCCCGCTTTTCCCACTCTCTCTTCCCTCCTTCTTCCCTCTCTCTTCCCCCTGCCTTCCCTTGAGTCTCTCTTCCTTGCCCGCTCCTCGTCACTCGTCACTTGCCACTCGTCACTGTGACTCGACCGGCTTTCCTGTTACCTCTCCCCCCAATCCCAAGTATTACCAGGCAGGTACGATCCCGATCCCGAGGAGGACGACGATGAAGAAAGCGCTGTTCGCGTTGTTGCTGGCCCTGCTGGGCCTGGCGGCGCTCGACGCCGCGGAAAAGCGAGTCTACACTTGCAAGCATATCAACCCCCACGCGCCGGCCATCGACGGCCGCGGCGACGATCCCTGCTGGCAGAAGGTGGAGTGGAGCGGCGGCTTCACCCAGAGCGAGCCCGACTGCGGCGCCGCCCCCGGCGAGGCCACCGACTTCAAGGTGATGTACGACGAAAAGCACCTTTATCTCCTGGTCCGCTGCCACGACGGCCAGGCGGCCGGCATCGTGCGCCGCGTGTCTCGCCGCGACGAGATCGACGGCGACTACGTCGCCGTCCTCATCGACAGCTACTTCGACAAGCGCAGCGCCCTGGGCTTCAAGGTCAACGCCGCCGGCGTCAAGGCCGACGTCACCCTCTCGGGCGACAGCAACAGCCAGGATTCCACCTGGGACCCGGTCTGGAACGCGGCCGCCGTTGTCGACGACCGGGGCTGGACCGCCGAGATGGCCATCCCCTTCAGCCAGCTGCGCTTCGCTTCCGGCGACAGCGTGACTTTCGGCCTGCAGGTGCGGCGCCTGCTCCACCGCCGCCAGGAGATCTCCTCCTGGCAGCACATCCCCAAGGAAGCGCCGGGATTCGTCAGCCGTTTCGGCGTGCTGGAGGGGCTGAAGGGCATCCGCGCCCAGCACCAGGTGGAGATCGTCCCCTACGCCGTGGCCCAGGCCGCCCTGTCGCCGCGCCAGGCGGGCAACCCGTTCGCCGACGGCCGCAGCGCCGCCCTGCTCGGCGGGCTCGACGGCAAGGTGGGCCTGACCAGCGACCTGACCCTCGACTTCACCCTCAACCCCGACTTCGGCCAGGTCGAGGCCGACCCCTCGGTGGTCAACCTGACCGGCTACGAGACCTTCTTCCAGGAGAAGCGCCCCTTCTTCACCGAGGGCAAGAGCATCCTGAACTTCCAGATCATGGGCGGCGACGGCGACTTCAGCATGGACAACCTCTTCTATTCCCGCCGCGTCGGCCGCGCCCCGCGCTACGAGCCCGAGACCGCCGCCGGCGAGTATCTCGACATGCCCACGGCGACATCCATCCTGGGCGCCTTCAAGGTCACCGGCAAGACGCGCCGCGGCCTGTCGCTCGGCATCCTGGACGCGCTGACCGCCCGCGAGAGCGCAGCCATCGCCTTTCCGGGCGGAAACCGCAACGAGGCGGTGGAACCGCTGACCAACTACTTCATGCTGCGCGCCCAGCAGGACATCAACGAAGGGAAGACCGTGTTCGGCGCCATGGTCACCGCGCTCCATCGCGACATCAACGCCCCGCAGCTCGACTTCCTCCACCGCCAGGCCTACAGCGGCGGCATCGACCTGTTCCACAGCTGGAAGGAACGCCGCTTCTATGTCTCGGCCAAGACCATTTTCAGCCTGGTGCGGGGCAGCGCGCAGGCGCTCGAGCGCACGCAAAAGTCATCGGTCCACTACTTCCAGCGCCCCGACGCCGACTACCTGGAATTCGACCCGGCGCGCACCTCGCTCGGCGGCTGGGGCGGCAACCTGGAGCTTGGCCGCAGCGCCGGCAGCGGCGTGAACTGGGCCGGCGGCCTGACCTGGCGCTCGCCCGGCCTGGAGCTCAACGACATGGGCTACCTGTCGCGGGGCGACGTGGCCATGGCCTGGGGCTGGGCCGGCTACCGCATCCGCAAGCCGACCTGGATCTTCAACCAGCTGGGCATCAACCTCAACGGCTGGAAGGGATACGACTTCGGCATGGAGCCGATCTTCGTCGGCGGCAACGTCAACTTCTGGGGCGAGCTGAAGAACTACTGGAGCGTCAACGCCGGCATCAACCGCCAGGGGCCCAACCTCTCGGTCGGCGCCCTGCGCGGAGGCCCGGCCCTGCGCTTCGACCCGGGCTGGAACGCCTGGTACGGGCTGGGCAGCGACTCGCGCCGCCCCTTCGTGGCCTCGCTGAGCGGCTCGATCTACCGGGCCGACCACGGCACGCGCGAGAGCGGGGGGATCAGCATGGCCCTGGCCTACCGGCCGGGCAGCCGCCTGTCGCTGCGCGTCACCCCCGGCTATTCCTACAACCGCAATCTCAGGCAGTACGTTGACGCCCCTGGCGTCGGCAACGGGAGCCGCTACATCCTGGGCGCTATCGCGCAGGACACCTACTACGTGACCCTGCGCCTGAACTACTGCCTCACCCCCGACCTCTCCATCCAGTTCTATGGCCAGCCCTTCCTGAGCAACGGCCGCTACTCCGGCTTCTCCCGCGTCGTCGATCCGCGCGCCCGACTGATCGGCGATCAGCTGCGCCCCTTCGCCGTTGAGGAGATCCGCTTTGACGCCGAAAGCGGCGACTACCGTGTGAACGAGCCGGGCGGCGCCGCCTATTCCTTCGCCAATCCCGACTTCCGCTTCCTCGAGCTGCGTTCCAACCTGGTGCTGCGCTGGGAATACCGGCCGGGCGCCGCCGTGTACGCGGTCTGGAGCCAGGGCCGCTCCGGCGACCTGGGCCGCGGCGAGTTCGGCGTGGCCGACGGCTTCAGCGACCTGCTGCGCCTGCCGTCCACGAACGTGTTCCTGGTGAAATTCACCTACAATTTCAACCTGTGAAGCCAAGGGAAGAGCGAGGGAAGAGTCAGGGAAAGACAAAGGGAAGACAAAGTGGGAAAGAGGTCCTGAAAGTACCTTCCCACTCTCTCTCTTCCCTCCTTCTTCACTCCCTCTTCCCTCTCTCTTCCCTTGACTATTATGCCCTTCTCTGCTAGATTGAATCATGGCTTCTGGAACCAAGGGAGAGAAAATGGCTGCCAATAACCTGGAAAACAAAGACGATAAGATGGCCGTGCTCATCGACGGCGACAACGCCCAGGCCTCGCTGCTGCCCAAGATGCTGGCCGAGATCGCCAAGCACGGCTCGCTGACCATCCGCCGCATCTACGGCGACTGGACCACGTCGACCATGCACTCCTGGAAGGAGGCGCTGCACATGCACGCCGTGCAGCCCATCCAGCAGTTCCGCTACACGGTGGGCAAGAACGCCACCGACAGCACCCTGATCATCGACGCCATGGACATCATGCACCGCCGGCTGGTCGAGGGCTTCTGCATCGTCTCCTCGGACAGCGACTACACGCGCCTGGCGACGCGCATCCGCGAGGAGGGCTTCTTCGTCATGGGCATCGGCCAGAAGAAGACCCCCAAGTCGTTCGTCAACGCCTGCGACCTGTTCATCTACACCGAGAACCTGGCGCCGCGCCGCGACAACAAGCCGCGCCAGGAGCAGGGCCGCAGCCACAGCCGCGGCGGCGGCGGCCGCAAGACCGAGGCGCAGGCCCAGCAGCAGAAGCAGACCCAGGAGCAGCCGCCGCAGGCGCTCTACGCCGGCGCCGACCCCATGCCGCTGCTGCGCGAGGCCTTCGAGATGGTGGTGCAGGAGAACGGCTGGGCCAACCTGGGCCCGATGGGCAAGGCGCTGCAGCAGCTCGACCCCGGCTTCGACCCGCGCAGCTTCGGCCAGCGCCAGCTATCGTCGCTGATCAGGTCGCTTCCCGACTTCGAGGTGCGCCGCGACGAAGAGGACGCGGCGGCCGGGATATGGGTCCGGCTGAAGGAATAGCCATTCGGCGTACTTTCAGGCAGAGTGATAGTGATAGTGGTCGTGATAGAAAGAAAGTCAATAACCTGATCATGCCCGGGCCAACAAAGACATCCTTCAAGATCAGGGGAATTCATTCTTTTTCTTCTGCTATCACCATCACTATCACTCGCCCTTGAACGCAAGAAAAGACGGACGCGATTGTCTAAGCATGTGAGGAAAACATGAAACGATCCATATTATTGATAACGGCACTGTTGGCCATGGGAAGCGTGTCGCAGCTTCTCCCCTGCTACGTCTACACCGAGACCGGACCTCTGGTCAAGGGCAAAGCGGAGCAGTTCCAGGTGGAATTGTTCGTCGAATGCATACACCGGCGCTGCCCGGTAGCCATCGGGGAGACGATCCTGGAAGCGGAAGGGCTGAAGATCGAAAAGCGGGGCGAGTGGGAACTGACGGAGGAAGGCGTCTACCGGCTCGACCTGGTCGTCTCCCTGACCGGAAAGGACAAGGGGGAGATCCGCGTCCTCAGGAAGTGCCCGAAGCACGGCCTGCAGAAGGAGACCCTGGAGATCACCCGGCCTTAGTTATTTCAATTCCAGTGTCAGTGTCAGTGACAGTGTCAACAAAAGAAGATTTTCAAGCAATGAGTGATAGTGGTAGTGATCGTGATCGTGTTGGAAGAAGATTCCAGCAGCCGGCAATAAAAGTAACGGTCATCTCAAACCAATGGTCTTCACGGTTATTACTCATTTTTTTTAAAACTGGCTGGATTATTTAGGAACTGGGTTTTTTCAGCTGCCTGGAAATTTGAACCGATCTTTGGGTTTTTGCTACAACCACTATCACTATCACAACCACTTTTTCTATTGAAATAACCGCTTCAGCCCCTTCTCGAGCGCCAGGAACTCGTCCAGCCCCGTGAATTCCAGCTCGAAGTTGCCGCCGTCGAGATGCTTCAGCCCCGGCACGACGAAGGCCCCGCCCGTCGGCAGCGCCCTCTCGCGGCCGGCGTCGAACTGCACGCGGTCGGCGAAAACCTCGGCCTTGAGCCAGCCGCATTGGCGGGCGAACAGCTTCACCGCGCCCACGTAGAAGATCTTTTCCATCTCCCGGGGCATCTGGCCGTAGCGGTCGCCGAGCTCGTCGCGCAGGGCACGCAGCTCGAAGGCGTCCCCGGCCTCCAGCACGCGGCGGTAGGCGGCGATGCGCTCGGCCGTGCCGGAGATGTAGTCCTCGCCGACGGCGTAGGGGAAGTGGACGCGCAGGGCGATCTCGCGCTCCCCGCTCGCGTCGCCCTTGAGGCCGCGGATGGTCTGGCGCAGCAGCTCCAGGAAGTAGTCGTACCCCAGGGCCTCGACGTGGCCGTGCTGGCGGTTGCCCAGCAGCGCCCCGGCGCCGCGCAGGTGCAGGTCGAACTCGGCCAGCTTGTAGCCGGCGCCCAGCTCGGAGAACTCGCGGATGCCGGCGAGCCGCTTTTTGGCCAGCTCGCTCACCCCGCCCTTGCGGTCGTCGACCAGGAAGTAGGCGTAGGCCTGGCGGGTGCTGCGGCCGATGCGGCCGCGCAGCTGGTACATCTGCGTCAGCCCCAGGCGGTCGGCGTTCAGCACGATCATGGTGTTGACGCGCGGGATGTCGATGCCGTTCTCGATGATGGTGGTCGAGAGCAGGACGCGGAACTTGCCGGCGATGAAATCCATCAGGTTCTTCTCGATCGCCGCCGTCGGCATCCGGGCGTGGATGACGACGATGGGCACGTCGGGAAGCCAGGAGGCCAGCTGGTCGCGGAAGCGGAAGATGTGCTCGATGTTGTTGTGGACGACGAAGACGGCACCGTCGCGCTCGACCTCGTTGAGCACGGCCGAGACCACCACCTGGCGGGAGAACAGCCCCACGTAGTTGCGGATGGCCAGGCGCCCCAGCGGCGGCGACTGGATGAGCGAGATGTCCTGCAGTCCCGACATGGCCATGGAGAGGGTGCGCGGGATGGGGGTGGCCGACAGCGTCAGCACGTCGATGTTCTCGCGCCCCTTCTTGAGTTTCTCCTTCTGGAAGACGCCGAAGCGCTGCTCCTCGTCGACGATGAACAGGCCCAGGCGCTTGAACTCCACGCCGGAGGCCAGCAGGGAATGCGTGCCCACCACCAGGTCGACGGCGCCGCTTTTCAGGCCGGCCAGGACGCGCTTCTTCCCGGCGCCCGAAACCAGGCGCGACAGCATGGCCAGGCGCAGGGGGAAGGCGGCCAGGCGGCGCTCGAAGTTGCGGAAATGCTGCAGGGCCAGGATGGTCGTCGGGCACAGGAAGGCCGCCTGGCGGCCGTTGGCCATGGCGCGCAGGGCGGCGCGCAGCGCCACCTCGGTCTTGCCGAAGCTGACGTCGCCGCAGACCAGGCGGTCCATGGGGAAATCGGCCTCCATGTCGGCCAGCACGCGGGCGATGGCCTGCTTCTGGTCCTCGGTCTCGACGAAGCGGAAGTCCTGCTGCAGCTTCTCCTCCAGCTCGGGGACCGCGGCCAGGGCGGTCTTGCGCACCGACTTGCGCATGGCGTAAAGGTCGAGCAGCTCGCGGGTGTACTGCACGATGGCCTTGCGGGCGCGCGCGGTCTTGGCCTGCCAGGTTTTGCCCCCCAGGCGGTCGAGCGCCGGCGCCGCCCCCTCGCTGCCACTGTAGCGCTTCAGCACCTCCAGCTCATGCAGCGGCACGTAGAGGTACTCGCGGTCCAGGTACTCGATCTTGAGGAACTCGCCCGCCGCACCCTCGAGGCGCAACCGCGTGAAGCCGGCGAAGCGGCCGATGCCGTGGCGGCGGTGGACCACCCAGTCGCCCTCGGCCATCTCGCGCAGTTCCTCCTCCGCCGGGACCCGGCGCGCCGGCTTCTCGCGCGCAGGCAAAAGGAAATTGCGCCCCGTCAGGCAGGCCAGGCGCAGGAGCGGGTTCTCGAAGGAGCAGGGGATGTTGAAGAAGTGGCATTCCAGGCGCGGCAGGCGGACGCGCAGGTTCTCCAGCAGCCGCGCGTCGGCGGCAAAGGCCAGCAGCCTCCAGCCATGCTCCGACCTGCGGCGCAGGTCCCCGATGTCGTCGTCGTTCAGGCCGGCGAGATCCTTGGGCAGGACGCGGACCTCCGGCAAAGCCCGCGGGTCAGCGGCGAAGTCGGCCAGGTCGATCACCCGTTGGGAGGCGACGGGAAAGGCAAAGAGGGCATTGACCTCGGGCAACTTGCCCAGGCCCCCGGCGACCGCCTCGCGGATGCGGCGGAAATTGTCCAGCAGCTTGCCGTACTCGTCCTCGAGCCGCCGCCAGTTGGAGGCCAGCAGCCGGCAGCCCGGGAGCAGGTCGGTCAGGAAGGCGGTGTCCGCGCCGGCGGACCCGGAGGCATAGCGGTTCTCGCCGACGAGCACGGCGGCGACCGTGCCGGTGGAGCGCTGGCTCTCCAGGTCGAACGTGCGCAGCGAGGCCAGGCGCCGCCCCTCGAACTCCAGGCGCACCGGCTGCTCGCCGGCGACCGGGAAGACATCGAGGACGTTGCCGCGCCAGGCCAGGTCGCCGGCGATCTCCACGGCAGCGCGCGCCTGGTAGCCCAGGGCGGTCAGCCTTTCGATCAGCTCGCCCCGCTCCCAAAGGTCGCCGGCGCCCAGTTGCAGCCCCTTGTCCCGGCCGCCCGGCCGCTCCAGGCGCATGGACAGGGCGGCCAGCGTCGACAGCACGATCATCTTGCCGCCGGAGGCCAGGTCGGCCTGCAGGCGCTGCTGGTCGGCGATGCGCCGCGGGTCGGCAGCGGCGTTGATGTAGGGATCCTCGAAGGGGAGCAGGTGGGAGTGGATCGGCGCCCCTTCGTTGCCCAGGAGCTTCAGCCATTGGGCGAGCTTCTCCTTTTTCTCTTCCAGCGGCTCGTTCTCGCCGACGAGCCAGATGACGCTTTCGTTGAAATGCTCGAGGACGGAGGCCACGGCGAGCTCGCGCGCTTCGCGGTCGACCGACGCGACCTCGATGCGGCGGCGGCGCGAATCGAGTTTCTGCCAAAAAACCGGGCTGAAAAGCGTTTCCACCATGAGCTTCATTATATCACCAAGCCGATCGCCCGTGCACGACTCAGTGAATGCGCCATGATGGTCCCGCAACGCTCACCACTCCGGGACCGACCGACCGCGTTTCGCGCCGATTAAAACGGCCGACTCGCCCCGGCAAGCCGGGGCTCAAACAGTGGCCGTTTTGCCTTCGGCCATCGGCGCTCCCCGGGTCGGGTCCCGGTCCCTCCGTTTCGTTCGCTCATGCGGGACACATCATGGCGGCGAAAATAACCGCATCATCCCGGACTATTGCCATTTTTCTTCACTTTTCACTTTTCACTTTTTTCGGAGTGGCGAGCGTTGCGGGACACGTCACGGCGCCGAGAATGACCAGGCACTTCCGAGCTTTTTTTCTTCGCGAATCACGAATCAAGAATCACTACTCACGAATTGACTTCCCCTCCGCAACCGGCTAGAATCGAGCCAATATGAAGCGCCTGCGCATCGACTTCCCCCAGAAGGACTTTTTCGTCTCCGTGTTCAACCGTGACGTATACGTCGTCGGCGGCACGGTGCGCGACCGCGTCCTTTACGGCAAGGCCGTTGCCGAGCAGGACGTCGACCTGCTGGTGACCGGGCTGGGCTACGACGAGGTCGAGTCGCGCCTGCGCGGGCACGGCAAGACCGACACCGTGGGCAAGAGCTTCGCGGTGATCAAGTTCAGCCGCCGGGGCCGGACCTTTGACATCGCCCTGCCGCGCCGCGACCGGAAAAAGGAAGGCAGCGCCCACGGCCACAGGGACATCGAGGTGCAGTCCGGCCCCGAGGTCACCTTGGAGGAGGACCTGGGGCGGCGCGACTTCACCTGCAACTCCGTCGCCGTGCGCCTGGCCGACGGGGCGGTCGTCGATCCCCATCGCGGGCTGCAGGCCATCGCCGGACGGCGCATCGCCATGACCTCGCCGGCCAGTTTCAGCGACGACCCGCTGCGCGTCCTGCGCGCCGCCCGCTTCGCCTCCAGCCACGCCTTCGCCGTCGACAAGGCCATCTACGCCAAGGCGCGCCGGGTGCCGCTGGGCGGGCTGAGCGCCGAGCGCGTCGCCGACGAATTGCTGCGCCTGCTGCTGGAATCGCCGCGCCCGTCGCTGGGCCTGCAGGAGTACCTGCGCCTGACCGTCCTGGACCAGCTCTTCCCCGAGCTCGCCGTCCTGGCCCTGACCATCCAGGACGCCCTTTTCCACCCCGAGAGCGACGAGCAGGGCCATCACTCGGTTTGGGCGCACACGCTGATCACCGTCGACATCGCCGCCAGCCTGGCGCGCCGGCAGCGCCTGGACGAGCCGCGGGCGCTGGCGCTGCTGCTGGCGGCGCTGCTGCACGACTGCGGCAAGGCCGTCACCACCGCCTGGGAATTCAAGCGCGGGCGCATGACCGTCACCTCCCCCTTCCACGACTCGCGCGGCGTCAGGCTGGCCGACGGCCTGCTGGAGAGGCTGCGCATCGAGACCCGCCAGGGCTTCCCGCTGCGCCGCATCGTGCTGAAGCTGATCCAGCAGCACCACCGCATCTTCGAGCTCTACCGCAACCGCGGCGAGATCACCTTCCGCGCCGTCGCCCGCGCCGTCAAGGACATGGACGGCGAGGACCAGCTCCTGCTGCTGCTCGACTTCGCCGACCGCCGCTCGCGCGCGGCCCGGCCGCTCGCCTTCCGCAAGCTCGACGCCATCGCCCGCTGGTTCGCCGACCGCAAGGAGGAATACCGCATCAGCCAGGAAACCATCCGCCCGCTGATCCTCGGCCGCGACCTGCTGGCCCTGGGCGTCCCCGCCGGCCGCCAGATGGGCGTGCAGCTGAAGCGGCTGTACGACCTGCAGCTGGACGGCGCCTTCCGCACCCGCGAGCAGGGGCTGGCCCTCTTCCGCGCCGGGCGCAAAAAGAAGGAGGGCGAAGGCAAGTGAAGCTCTACCTGCGCAACGGCTTCCTGGAAAAGGACGGCCCGCTGGTCATGGGCATCCTCAACATCACCCCCGACTCGTTCTCCGACGCCGGCCGCTTCTTCGAGCCCGAGGCGGCCATGGCGCACGCGCTCGAGATGGCGGCGGCCGGGGCCGACATCATCGACGTCGGCGGCGAAAGCTCGCGCCCGGGCGCGGCCGCCATCGGCCTGGACGAGGAGATCGACCGCGTCCTGCCCGTGATCAGCCGCATCAAGGAGGAGACGGGCGTGCTGGTCTCGGTCGACACCAGCAAGGAAGAGGTGGCGCACCGGGCGGTGGAGGAGGGCGGCGCCGACATGATCAACGACATCTCGGCCCTGCGCTTCAGCGAGCGCATGGCCACGGTGGTGGCCGAGCTGGACGTGCCGGTGGTGCTGATGCACATCCTGGGCACGCCGGAGACCATGCAGCGCGACCCCTCCTACGCCGACGTCGTGGCCGAGGTCGCCGAATATTTCCAGGAGCGCATCGACTACGCCCTGGGCCGCGGCGTCAAGAAGGAGAAGATCATCCTCGACCCGGGCATCGGCTTCGGCAAGCGCCTGGAGGACAACATCGCCCTCATCCGCCACCTGAAGCGCTTCGCCGAGTTCGAGCTGCCCCTGCTGGTCGGGGTGTCGCGCAAGTCGTTCCTCGGCCAGCTGGGCGGCGAGAAGACGCCCGAAAGGCGCGAGGCCGAGACCATCGCCGCCAACCTGGTCGCCGCGCGCAACGGCGCCGACATTCTCCGCGTCCACGACGTGGATGCCACGGTCAAGGCGCTGAAGGTCTGGCGCAGCCTGGCGGAGTAGAAAACACCCTCTGGGGAGGAGAAGATTCATGAAAGCAAGAAGCAGGAACTTCCTTCTGGCCGCGCTGCTGGCGACGGCGCTGCCCCTGGCGGCCGCCGCGCCGCCGGACATGGCCGCCCTGTTTCCCGACCTGCAGGGCTGGACGCGGGACGGCGGGGTGCTGACGTTCCGGCCCGACAACCTGTACGAGCATATCAACGGCGCCGCCGAGAACTTCCTGGCCTGCGGCTTCGAGCTCCTGGCCGTGCAGAACTACGTCAGCGAGAGCCGGCAGGCGCTGACGGCCGAGATCTACTTCCACGGCACGGCGGAAAACGCCTTCGCCATCTACAGCTCGGAAAAGCCGCTGCAGGGCGATTACCTGGCCCTGGGCAGCGAGGGCTACATCGAGGAGGGCGTGCTGAACTTCATCAGCGACGCCTATTACGTCAAGCTGAACGGCTTCGACCTCGGCGCCGCGGGGGCGGGCGCGCTGCGCCACCTGGGCGAGACGATCGTCCGGGCCATCAACGGCCGCAACGTCCTGCCGCCGGCATTGGCCGCCTTTCCCGCCCGCGGCAAGGTCGCCCATTCCGAGCGCTACATCCTGGGCAACTTCCTGGGCCACGATTTCCTGGGCGCGGCTTTCAGCGCCGACTACGCGGCGGACGGCAAACGCTTCAAGCTGTTCGTCATGCAGGCCAAGGGAGCCGACGATGCCCGCGCGCGGCTGCAGCGCTGGGTGTCCGTGGACAAGGGCCTCGCCGGCAGGGACGTGCGCCCGGGGGAGCTGACGATCAACGACCCCTACAACGGCCCGGTGCAGCTGCACTGGCAGGGAGACCGCATCTGGGGAGGCGTGGGCAGCGACCAGGAGATCGCGACGCTGCTGAAGGAGATGGGAGACAAGCTGGCTCAATAACAGAGACTGAACCGGGCAGCCGGTCACCGGTTTGTACTGAAATCGGTTTACGGTTGACGGTCAGAAAAAGCAATACGAAGACTTAAATTCCAAATCCCAAGCTCCAAATCCCGAATAATTTCCGAACTCCAAAGTCCAATTTCCAAAACGAAAACTCCTGGGCATCAACTTCCAACATGGAACGTGGAACATGGAACGTGGAACGTTTACGTTCCGGGCACTTTGATTGCCGACTGGCAAAGAAATCGCCTAGGAATTGATCTCCTTGAAGATCTCCTCCCAGTCGCTGGACTTTTTCAGCTCGGCGAAAATGGACGTCCATTGCTCCTGGACGTCGAGGATGAAGTCGATCACCTCGCGCACGGCGCCGCGGCCGCCGTAGCGCTTGGCGATGTAATGCGAGACGCGCTTGATCAGGGGGTGGGCGTCGCCGACGGCGGCGGCGAAGCCGACCATGCCCATCACTTCGGCGTCGCCGATGTCGTCGCCGATGTAGGCCACTTCCTCTTTTTCCAGGCCGTATTTCTTGAGCAGCTCGAAAAAGGGGATGGTCTTGTTGTAGACCCCCTCGAAGTATTCGTCGACCTGCAGCTCCTCGGCCCTTTTCTTGACCTGCTTGGAGGTCTTGCCGGTGATGATCGCCGTCTTGAGTCCGGCCAGGCGGGCGAAGATGATGCCGGTGCCGTCCTTGACGTCGAACGACTTGATCGACTGGCCGTTGGGCATCATGAAGAAGCGGCCGTCCGACAGGGTGCCGTCCACGTCCATGATGATCAGCTTGACTTTCTTGGCGAGTTCCTTCTGGTCCATCATATCATCTCCGTTCTCCATAGGTCGTGCAGGTGCAGCAGTCCGCGCAGCCGGTTCTTGTCGTCGACGACGACCAGCGAGGTCACCGCCCGGTCCTCCATGATCTTCAGGGCCTCGACCGCCATCCGCTCCTCGTGGATGCACAGCGGCGCGGCGGTCATGCAGGAGGCGGCGCTGGCCCGGGCCAGGTCGGTCCCCTTGAGGAAGAGGCGGCGCAGGTCGCCGTCGGTGATGACGCCGGCCACGCGGTCCCTGCCGCGCACCACGATGGCCACGCCGAACTTTTTTTCGTTGATGGTGCGGATCACGCTCTTCATGCGCGCGCCGGTGGCGGCGACGGGCAGCTGCCGCCCCTTGTGCATCAGGTGCTTGACCTTGAGCAGCTTCTTGCCGATCTGCCCGCCGGGATGGAAATGGCGGAATTTCTCCTCGCTGAAGCCGCGCCGCTCCATCAGGGCGATGGAGAGGGCGTCGCCGACGGCCAGGGCCAGCGTGGAGGAGGCCGAAGGCACGGCGATCGGGCAGGCCTCGCGCTCAACGCTGCAGTCGATGAAGACGTCGCTCTGCCGGGCCAGGGTCGAGCGCGGGTTGCCGACCAGGGAGATGAGCTTGATCCCCAGCCGCTTGAGGTATGCGAGAAGGCGGCGGACTTCCTCGGTCTCGCCCGAGGTGGAGAGGGCGATCACCGCGTCCTCGGGATGGATGATGCCGATGTCGCCGTGGATGGCTTCGGCGGGGTGCAGGAAGACGGCCGGGCTGCCGACCGAAGTCATGGTGGCGGCGATCTTGCGCCCGATCAGCCCCGACTTGCCCATGCCGGTGACCACGATCTGGCCGCGGCAGCGGAACAGGATGTCGACGGCGGCGGCAAAGCGGTCATCGATGCGCTGGACGGCGTTGAGAATGGCGTTGGCCTCGGTCTGCAGAACCTTTTTCCCTGTTTCGATGCTGCCCATCAAGCGAGATTATACAACTTCCGCAGGCGGATTAAAAGGGCGCGCAAGTCCCGCAGCGGCAGGGAATTGGGGCCATCGGAGAGAGCCTTGGACGGCTCGGGATGGATCTCGAGAAAGACGCCGTTGGCGCCGGCGACGATGCCGGCCTGGGCCATCAGCGGGATGAAGCGCGGTTCGCCGCCCGAGACGCCGCCGGAGGCGCTGGGGCGCTGCACCGCGTGCGTCGCGTCCATCACCACCGGGCAGCCGCTCTCCTTCATCAGCGGGATGGAGCGGAAATCGACCACCAGGTTGTTGTAGCCGAAGAAGGTGCCGCGCTCGGTGAGCATGACCCGGCGGTTGCCCGCGGCGCTGACCTTGTCCACGGCCAGCCGGATGTCGGCCGGGCTCATCATCTGGCTCTTCTTGATGTTCAGCGGCAGGCCGGTGCGCGCGGCGGCCAGCAGCAGGTCGGTCTGGCGGCTGAGGAAGGCCGGGATCTGGATGACGGAGAGGATGCCGGCGACCTTTTCGGCCTGCCACGGCTCATGGATGTCGGAGAGGACGGGCAGGCCGAGGCCGGTTTTGATGCGCTCCAGCACCGGCAGCCCCTTTTCGATGCCCGGACCGCGGGCCGAGCCGGCGGAGGAACGGTTGGCCTTGTCGAAAGAGGCCTTGAAGATGTAGGGAATGCCGAGTTCGGCGGTGACTTTCTTCGCCTCAGTGGCGATCTCGCGGGTCAACCCCTCGTCCTCGATGACGCAGGGCCCGGCGATGAGGAAAAATCCCCCATCCGTGATCTCCAGATCGTCGACCTTGAAGAACGTCTTCATGAGGGGATTTTACCAGTATTTCGCCAAAAGGGCAAGGAATGCCAGAGCTCCGTGATTCGCAAGACGTAATTCGTAATTCGCAAGAAAAATCACTTTCAAATAGTTATGAAATTGTCTTTTCGAATTACGACTCACGAATTACGCAGTTCGTCTTTTATTCAGATGACGATCTTTTCCTTGTATTCGCCGAAGACGGCGCGCATCTGGTCGCAGATCTCCTGCAGGGAGGCGTAGGCCTTGACCGCTTCCAAGATCGGCGGCATGAGGTTGCCGTCGGCGGCGGCGGTCTCTTTGACCCTGGCCAGCGCCTTCTGCACGGCGGCGTTGTCGCGCTCCTTCCTGGTCCTGGCCAGGCGCTGCTTCTGCAGCTCCTCGCCCTCGGGCGAGACCTTCAGCGTCTTGAGGTGCGAGAGGTCCTCCTCGACCTGGAACTGGTTGACGCCGACGATCACCTGTTCCAGTCCGTCGATCTCCTTCTGGTAGGAGTAGGAGCTGTCCTGGATCTGCTTCTGCGGATAGCCGGCCTCGATGGCGGCGAGCATGCCGCCCATCTCCTCGATCTTGTCCAGGTACTTCCAGACCCCGCGCTCGATCTCGCTGGTCATGGCCTCGACGTAATAGGAGCCGGCCAGCGGATCGACGGTGTCGGCCACGCCGCTCTCGTAGGCGATGATCTGCTGGGTGCGCAGCGCCACGCGCACCGATTCCTCGGTGGGCAGGGCCAGCGCCTCGTCCATGGAGTTGGTGTGCAGGCTCTGGGTGCCGCCGAGCACGGCGGCCAGCGCCTGCAGGGTGACGCGCACCACGTTGTTCGTCGGCTGCTGCGCGGTCAGCGTCACGCCGCCGGTCTGGGTATGGAAGCGCATCAGCTGCGACTTCTCGCCGGCGGCGAATTTTTCCTTCATGATGCGCGCCCATATGCGGCGGGCGGCGCGGAACTTGGCCACCTCCTCCAGCAGGTTGTTGTGGCTGGCGAAGAAGAAGGAGAGGCGCGGGGCGAACTCGTCGACCTTCAGCCCCGAGGCCAGCGCCGACTTGACGTACTCGACGGCGTCGGCGAAGGTGAAGGCCAGCTCCTGCACGGCGGTCGAGCCGGCCTCGCGGATGTGGTAGCCGCTGATGGAGATGGTGTTCCACTTGGGCACGCGTTCCCTGCAGAAGGAGAAGATGTCGGCGATGACGCGCAGCGACGGCTTGGGCGGGTAGATGTAGGTGCCGCGGGCGATGTATTCCTTGAGCAGGTCGTTCTGGATGGTTCCCGAGAGCTGCTCCAGGGGGATGCCGCGCTTCTCGGCCACGGCCAGGTACATGGCCAGGATGACGGCGGCGGAGGCGTTGATGGTCATCGACACCGACACCTTGTCCAGCGGGATCTCGGCGAACAGCAGCTCCATGTCGGCCAGGGTGTCGACGGCCACGCCCACCTTGCCCACCTCGCCCTCGCAGAGGACGTTGTCGGAATCGAGGCCGATCTGGGTGGGCAGGTCGAAGGCCACGCTCAAGCCGGTCTGCCCCTGCTCCAGCAGGTAGCGGTAGCGGCGGTTCGATTCTTCGGCCGAGCCGAAGCCGGCGTACTGGCGCATGGTCCAGAACCGGCCGCGATACATGGTCGGCTGCACGCCGCGCGTGAAGGGAAATGCGCCCGGATAGCCGAGGTCCCGCTCATAGTCCAGATCGCGCACGTCCTCCGGGTCGTAGAGCCGCTGCACCGGGAGCGAGGTGGCCTTGAAGTCCTCCTTTCGCTCCTTGTTCTTTTCCAGCGTCCTTTTTACGATGCGTTCTTCCCATTCCTTTCGCTTCATGATGGAAAACCTCTCTGAAATAACTGCAAAAAACTATCTGCGGCTCAAAACCCGTGCGGGCATCGCGATCCCCGGGCGCGGCGGCCCGTTCGCCGGCCGCCGTCCGCGGAAAGACAAATGACCGCCTAGATCCTGGACTTTTTCCCGAACGTTTCCTTGGCTTCGCCGATGATGGTCTTGGCCTTTTCGCCGATCTTGTCGACCTCGTATTTGACCTTGCTGCCGATCTTCTCGGCCTCGTCCCTGACCTCGGAGCTCAATTTGTCGGAAAGGTCCTTGATCTGCTTGCGGGTCTCCTTTCCGGACTGCGGGGCGAACAGCAGGGCCAGCCCGGCGCCGAGGGCGGCTCCGGTCAGGAAACTGAAGAACATCTTGCTGCCGGTATTATCGCTCATTTATCTACCTCCTTTGATCTTCTTGACCAGGTTCCAGCCCATGCGGACGGCCGGCAGGAACGCCAGCAATCCGGCCGAGCGCCGCAATACGCTGCGGTTGATGAAATTCAGGGCGTCGCCGGCGTTATCCACCATCCGCCGCGACTGCGAGAGCACCGTGTCGACCTTTTCCAGTCGGTCCTCGGCCATGGCGCCGAGGCGCTTGGCCTCGCGGGCCAGGTCGCGCACCTCGACCGACGTTTTTTCAAGGTCCAGCAGCAGCGACTTGAGCTGCTGGATGGCCGGCACCAGGGTGATGACCAGCAGCAGGAATCCCAGGGAAACGATCAGTGCGACCACCACGATGACGATCAGGACCGTTGTGCTCATTATTCCCTCACCATATAGGTATTATATGTAAAAGCGAAAGTTTGTCAATGAACCGCCGCGTTTTTCGGCAGTGAGAGCGCTTTTCCCGGCCCGTTTCCAGGCGGCGACCGCATCCATCCTTTCGCGCGGAGGCGAATTGGTATAGAATCCCGGCATGAGAAACAAGGCAAATGCCGGCGAAGCGCAGGACCTGTTCGTCTTCGACGCCCATTGCGACACGGCCACCGTTTTGGCCGACAAGGCCTGGGGATTCCGCCGCAGCCCCGCCCACATCGACCTGGACAAGGCCCGCAACGGCGGGCTCAGGGCCCAGGTCTTCGCCGTCTGGGTCGACCCGCTCTTTGCCCCGCACCGCGCCCTGAAGCGCGGGCTGGAGGTGCTGCAGGCGCTCGAAGCGAAGGCCTTCGCCCCGGGACTGGCCGTCAAGGTCTCCTCGGTGGCCGAGATGGACCGGGCGGTCGCGGCCGGGCGCCTGGCCGCCTGGGTCTTCCTGGAGGGGGGACATGCCATCGAGAACTCCCTGGAGGTCCTCGCCGTGTTCCGGTCCCTCGGGGTGCGCGGCATGACCCTGACCCACGGCCGCAACATCGACTGGGCCGACTCCTCCACCGACGCCCCGCGCCTGCGGGGACTGAGCGCACTGGGAAAGCGCGTGGTCCGGCAGATGGAGCGAACGGGGATGGCCATCGACGTTTCGCACGTTTCCGACGCCACGGCCCGCGCCGTGCTGCAGTCGGTGAATGTCCCGCTGCTGGCCTCGCATTCCAATTCCCGCAGCCTGTGCGACGTGCCGCGCAACCTGCCCGACGACCTGGTGCGCGCCATTGCCGCCGGCGGCGGCTTTATCGGCGTCAACTTCCACCCGGCCTTCATCCGCCGCCGCGTCTACGAGCAGATCGAGGAAAATTTCTCCCGCTTCGACAAGGAGATCAAGGCCCGTTCCCGCGGCCGGGAAGACGACCCGAAGTTCCTCAGCGATCTCGAGTGGGAGTACTTCCGCAAGGCGGTGCAGGGCAACGAGCGGGTCTTCCTGGACGACCTGATCGACCATGTCGTCCATATCGCCGCCCTCGGCGGCATCGGCTGCGTCGGCCTGGGCAGCGATTTCGACGGCATCGCCTCCACCCCGGCCGACTTGAGGAACGCCGCCCATTACCCCGCCCTGGCGGCGGGACTGCGCCGGCGGGGATTCCGCGAGAGCGAGGTGCGCCGGATCTGCGGCCTGAACCTGAGGCGCTTCCTGCGCCGAGTGGAGCAGGCGGGAGGCGGGCGATGAAGACCGGCATCGCGCTGGGCGGCGGCGGCGCCAAGGGGCTGGCCCATATCGGCGTGCTCAAGGTCCTGCGGCAGCACGGCATCGTCCCGGACATGATCGCCGGCACCAGTATCGGCGCCCTGGTCGGCGCCCTGGTCTGCCTGCAGGGCGATATCGGCGCCGTGGAGGAATTCGCGCTGGGTTTCGAGAACGCCAACCTCTCCCAGTACCTGGCCGCGCGCCCGAGCGGCTCGGGGCTGGTTTCGGAGAAACGCATCCAGGGATTCCTTGACGGCATCCTCGGAAACGCGGCGATCGAGAATCTGGACACGCCATTCGTTTGCATCGCCACCGACGTGCGCCGCGGCCTCGAAGTCGCCATCGACCACGGCAGCCTGGCGCGGGCCGTGCGCGCTTCCATTTCCGTCCCGGTCATTTTCAAGCCCGTCGCCTGGGAAGGCCGTTTTCTCGTCGACGGCGGTTTGGTCAATCCCGTGCCGGTCGACGCGCTGAAAAGGAAAGGCGCCGCCTTCACCATCGCCGTCAACGTCATCTCGCCCCTGCGGGAGCGGACCCGGTCTCCCGAGCAACCGGGCAGGGAGAAGCCCCTGATCGCCCGCCTTGACGATTACTTCAGCCGCAAACTGCTCAGCGGCGGTTCCGGCAGGGAGCCCAACCTGGTCGAGACGATACTGGCCACCATCGAGGTCATGCAGGAGAAGCTGGTCATGGCGCGGCTGCGCGGCGACGCCCCCGACGTGACCATCCACGTCGACACCGCGGATTTCAGGATGTTCGAGTTCTACCGCCCGGCCGAGATCATCCGCCGCGGCGAGCAGGCGGCGAACCGCCAGCTGGACACGATCCTGGGACTGCGCCGCCAGCTGGACCCCGACACGGCAAGGCGGGGGTGACATGGAATCCTGCGCCTGCGAGAAATGCGTCAGCGCCTGTCGCCGCGATCCGGGCCGGCTGGTCCCCGCCGACGTGAAGAAGATCGCCGACTTCCTGAACATCGGCGCCGCGGAGCTCTGCCGGGGATACCTGGTGCGCATTCCGGCCAGGGGCAGGGACGGCCATGTCCAATTCCTGGCCCCGGCCAAGATCAAGGCCCGGCGTTTCCTGGCCGCGCCCGGCTCCGTCGTCCCCGACTACTATGCCGGCGAGGCGGGCCGCTGCGTCTTCCTCTCCGGGCAGGGGCAATGCCTCGTCCACGAGGTCAAGCCGTTCGAGTGCGCGGCCTACATGGGCTGCCGGCACACATTCCTTGGCCGGCCCTACAAGGAAAAGGATGTCGAGGCGTTCTTCGTGTCGCGCTGGAGAAAAGCGCAGGACCAGTTCCGTTGAAGGAGTGATTGAACTCGGCAGTCAGGTTGGACTGAAGCACCAAATTCCAAGCACCAATGACCAAATGACCAAAACAAAGAAATGAATTCAAAGAGGCATTCGTTTGGGTCATTGGAATTTGGAAATTGGAATTTATTTGGAATTTGGTGCTTGTGATTTGGAATTTGATTTCTTCCGCGTTACGCGTCACGTGTTACGCGTCACGAAGGTCCGCTCGAGTCCTGATCAGCCTCCCGAGATCAAGTGGATGGCCTCGACGTTGTCGCCGTCGCCGACGAAGACCCTCTCGTAGTCCTCTTTCCTGATTAGGCGGCCGTTGATCTTGACCACGATCAGCGGAAAGGTGAATTTCATCAGGGCCAGCAGCTCGCGGACGCTGAAGGACTCGCCCGCCATGCTGACCTCGCTATTGTTCAGGGTGATCTTCATTCCCGTTCCTCGCTCACTCGTCCCACACGTCGTCGCCCCGGGCCGGCTCCAGGTCGTCCATGACGATCTCCAGCGCCTGGTTGGCCTGCAGCGCCGCCACCGCGGCCACGCGCGGCGCCAGGGGCGGCAGCTCCGCGGAAACCTCGCTGGTCTCGTCGCCGCAGATGAACAGGTTGCCGAGGCGGCGCGTGCGCAGCTCGTTGTTGCCGCCGTAGCCGGCCAGTCCCGAGCCGACGACGATGAACTTGTCGGGAAAATGCTCCATGACCGCCTCGATGATCATCCGTTTCATCTCGGCGCGGTCGAAGGCCTCGATGATCACCCGGCAATTCCTGAAAACGTGGGCGATCTCCCCCGGACCCAGGCGCAGGTCGTGTGCCTCCACGGCGATGTCGGGGTTGATGCGCAGCAGGGTCTCGTGCAGGGCCTGGATCTTCTTTTTCCCGACCTGGTCCAGGAAATAGTACTGGCGGTCGAGGTTTTCCACCGCCACGACGTCGAAATCGGCGATGACCAGGCGACCGACCCCGGCGCGGGCCAGGGCCACGGCGCAGTTGGAGCCCAGCCCGCCGCAGCCGGCGATGCCGATACAGGTACCCTTGAGTTTTTGAAGTTTTGATTTCATCCTATCCCAGAAAATATATTATATAGCCATATCAGGAGAAAATCAAACAAAAAGCGCCAAAACGCCTGATCCTTAAAAAACCAATCCCACTCCGGCCCCGGCTTGGGCCCCACCAAGTTCTACCTTCCCGATATCCATTTCATCTCTTGCCCGACAGTAGGCGGCAGCCAGGGTGACCAACACTCTTTTAGAGACGAAATATTCCAGGTCAACCTCAAGCTTCGGACCCACTCCCGATCCTCTTTGGACCACTTCCAGGGCTTTTTCCTTGAAGGATATGCGGACCAGGCCCAACTCACCGCGCAAGCGCAACTTTCCGGACAGTTTTTGAACGTAACCCGCACCCAGGGAAAGCAAAGTCTGATCGATCTGGGCCGTCTCACCCACTTCGCCGATGTACCCTTGCCTGGATACCATCCCGAACCCGGCCCATATGCTGAAATTCCCGTAAACCAAGCAGGTCAACTTCAATTGGGGCATAAGGACCGCTTGGCCATACAATTGCCTGTATTCCCGGGAGTCGGAGCGAAAAGCATTTGCGACGACCGAAACCATGAATTCACGGGGAGATCCTCCCGCTCCCAGGGCGGACATTCTCAGGGATGCAAAAATGAAAACCAACAAAATCATGGAGCGCAGTCTTTTTTTTCTCAATTGTTGCATGCACACCTCATCTCTTTTTCTAAATCGTCTTTCTAGCGGAACGCCCAACCAACCTCCCGTCGGCATCAAAGGCCCCGACCCAATAGGTGTAAGAAACATCCTTTTCGAGGAACTTGTCCTGCATTTGGAACTGGTTGTCCTGCAATTCGGAGGGAGTGATCGCCCGGAGCGAAACGAAATCACCATTGCCCCGGCGGCGCATGATCCGGTACTCGGCCACCGGGATGCCTGGATTGCCGCCCAGGAACCGGATCTGAGAATAATGGCGCAGGATGCTGAAAGCCCTGATTTCGCATCGCTCGACCGTTAAATCCAATTTCATCAGGTAATTCAGCTTGCTGGCATAGCGCCCGCTGTGCCCGGCATCGTGCTGGTGCATCGGCCATTCCATGGTAGCCGGATCGTAAGGGCTGTCGATGTCCAAGACGAACAAAGAAAATTCCTGGGCCGGCGCATTATCTTTTGTATAAGTGATCTCGATCTTGCCGTCGTGATCGATATCACAGATGCTCGGGCCAGGGCCCCACATAATAAAACCGGTTTCGCCGTGCACTTCGCGCGGGAAGCCATCGATAGCATTCCCCTGGCCATCGAAAGCATAGATGAAATCATAATTCCCGAAAACGATATCAGGGGTGTTGTCGCCATCCATATCACCGATAAGCGGCGAAAAAATGGCATGAGCGGAGATTTCCTTGTTCAATAGGATTACGCCTTTCGGATCGATCGCCAGCAAGCGGGTCGATCCGTAATCATTGAACTGATTGAAAACGATCTCAGGATGGCCATCGTCATTGATATCCCCGATGGCCGGAGAACCGATAGCCCGACCGGGCGGAAACACCCAATTGAGAAGCAATTTTCCGTCACCGGCCAGGATGAAGAGGGCTCCTTCCCAACCGCAGCCGATGATTTCATCCCGGCCATCCCCGTTCAGGTCACCGCATACCGGAGTATAGATGAAATCCGGAACAAACACTTTCTCCCAGCCCGGGACCAGGGTCCCGTCCAGGTTGTACGTTTCAACGTAGGTTCTGCGTTCGCCGTTTTCTTCGTTCCAAAGCGGCACCGCGATCTCGAAATCACCATCGGCATCGAAGTTTCCGATGACCGGATTCAATTCAAAGACCGAAGCCGTGTTTTCCTGGACCCTGGTGGAGAAATGGGAGATTTCATTTCCGCGGCCATCGAGAATCTGCAGCGTGCTTTTCCCAATCACGCCGGACTTGATGATGGTCTCATCCCGGCCGTCATTATTCAGATCGGCCACTATCGGCATGAACATGGCGAAATGCGGACGCAAATCCTTCGACCATTTCAGGTTGCCCGTGGAGTCGAAAACGAAATAATTCAAGGGTTTGGCATCGGTCATGCTGAAAACCGCGATCTCCTTTTTGAGATCGCCCTCCAGGTCTCCAACCGACAGCTTTTCATTAAACGTTTGCGGAATGAAAAATTTTCCCGCCATCTCGCCGTTTTCCTTGAAGATCAACCCGTTGTTCCAGAACTGCATTGAAGTCACGATCTCACCTTTGCCATCCCCGTCCAGGTCGGATTGGATCATGCGCACTGGGCCGCAAGAGCCGATGCCTTGTCCATAGGCGAAGGTCTGCGGCCATCCGGCATGAACCCTGATCGGCGAATCACCTGCAAAGGATGGGCAATGATCCGGCAAAGGCCGCCATGGCCTGTTTGCGCCCCGAATCCCCGGCGGTAGGACAAACGATTTCTCCTGGGAATGCCCGCTGGCTGGATGCCATTTCCTTTCTTCAGCCGAGGAGACGATATAGACAAAAATCGAAATCGTGATGGCCAAACCCAGCTTGACAGCGCGCATCCGTTTCATTTTTCCCTCCTTCCAGATATTGCCGATACAAGCAGGAAAACGACAAGTGCAATAAAAAACACATTGAGGGCAGTAACCCAATTTTCTCGTTTGTTTCCTTCTTTTCAAAGTACAAGAATAATGGGCTCAAATAGAATATGCAATAGGGATAAAAGTGATACTAATCCCTGTTTCCGGTTGCCAGCTGGCCGCAGGCCGAGCGGGTCTCCTGCCCCTTGGACCAGCGGGTGATTACGGTCAGGCCCCTTTCCAGCAGGATGGAGCGGAATTTCTCCACCGCCCCCTCGTCGGGGCGCTTGAACGGCATCTTCGGGTTGGCGTTGTAGGGGATGAGGTTGACCTTGGCCGGGATGCCGTGCAGCAGCCGCGCCACCTGCCGGGCCTGCGCCGGCGAATCGTTGACTCCGGCCAGCAGCACGTACTCGAAGGTGATGCGCTGGCGGCGCTTGTGTTCGCGGAAATAAGCCAGGAGGTCATCCAGGCTGTGCTTCCGCGAGACCGGCATCAGCTCGGCGCGCAGCTGCGGGTCGGGGGCGTTGAGCGAGAAGGCGATCTTCACCTGCGGGAAATCACGCTCCAGCTCCGCGAGGTTGTCCAGGATGCCCGCGGTGGAAACGGTGATATGCCGGGGCGAGACATTCAGCCCGTCGGACTCGGTGATGACGCGCAGGGCCCGGGCCAGGTTGTTGTAGTTGAGCAAGGGCTCGCCCATGCCCATGAAGACCAGGTTCAGCCTTCCGGAATATCCGCCGAGCTCCTTTTTCAGGGAGAGCACCTGGCTGACGATCTCCCCGGCGGTCAGGTCGCGGCGGAAGCCCATGGCGCCGGTGGCGCAGAAGGCGCAGGCCAGCGGGCAGCCCGCCTGGCTCGAAAGGCAAAAAGTATAATGGTCCTTCTCGCGGATCAGGACGGCCTCGATCTTCTGACCGTCGCCAAGAAGGAAGAGGAACTTGCGGGCTTCCCGGGCTCCGCCCTGGACCTGGAGCACGGGCCGCGGACTCCAGTCATAGAGGCCGGCCAGCCGCTCGCGGCCGGCCTTGGCGATATTGCTCCACGCGGAGGGTTCCTGGCTGTTCTTGCGGTAGACCCACTGGAACACCTGGCGGGCGACGTAGTCGCGAAATCCCTCGGCCAGGAGCTCGGAGCGCAATTCGCCCAGCTGCCGCTCCAGGACCCAAGGCTTGTTGCTTGCTTCGTTCACAAGCCCAATGATAACGTAAATCAGTGACGAGTAACAAGTGACGAGTGACGAGAAATTTAGCGGCAAGGTTCGAGGTTCGAAGTTGTTTGA
>DIXU01000013.1 GCA_002436105.1 Candidatus Aminicenantes bacterium UBA6072
GCACCGAGCCGTACTCGGCCGACAGTCCGCCGCTCTGCACCGAGATCTCGTCCATGATGTCCAGGCCGAAGGTGACGTTGGTCAATCCGGTGGCCGGGTCGCCCAGGTTGACGCCGTCCAGGTTGAAGGAGTTGTCCATGGTTCCCGAGCCGGCGGAGGACGATCCGCCGTTGATTGCGTCACCGATCAGCCCCGGGGCCATGTTGACGAAGTTGGCCAGGTTGCGGGGGGCGGGCAGCGACTTCAGGAACTGGATGTCGAAGTTGGCCGCGCGCGTCTGGCGCTGCGTGTCCACCGTCGGGCTCTGGCCGACCACCACGATCGCCTCCTTCAGGGATTCCTGCTGCAGGGTGGCGTTGACGGTGAAGGTCTGCGCGGCGTTGACGCGGATATCCCTGCGGATGACCGGACGGAAGCTTTCCAGCTGGAAGGCCAGCTCGTAGAGGCCGGGGGGCAGGCCGACGAAACGGTAGACGCCGTTCTCATTGGACACGGCGGTCATCCTGCCGATCACCAGCGCCGGCGAAGTGATGACCACGGTCACGCCCGGGATCGACACGCCGTCATCCATGGAGACGACGCCGGTCAGGGTGCCGGTCTGGCTGGACTGCCCGAACGCGGCCGTGCAGGCTGCGAGCAGAAACAGCAGGGCGAAACAGGTTTTCTTGATCATTTGAACCTCCATATGATTTGTTTCGCCAATGAGACTGCATGTTGCATGCCATTTGATTTTCCTTTGTTATCGGCCATCTCCGTTTTCATTTTTTTGGATATTCCCCGTCCCCGGCCGGATCGGCCGTAAAATTCCATTTAATTGAACGGCAGGAACGATCGCTGGCAGAGATAGAGAAAGATAAAGAGATAGAGCGATAGAGTAAGAAAGGAAATTTCAGCAATAAATCCGGAATTCGGTGCTTGGAATGATGTGCTTTCCGCATTCCAAGTTCCCCGGTCTTCGGCCGGGCAAAATAAAGGCGGCCCCTGCGGGCCGCCCTGTACAAATCGTTTTGATTGCTTCCGCGTCACGCGTCACGCGTCACGCGTTACGCATCACGATGGATTGTTATTGGCACTCCATCCCCAGGTTCTTGAACACGAAGGCCCAGGAATCGGCCGAGATCTCGATGGCCTTGCGCAGGTTGGACGAGCCGTGGCCCGAGCGCGTCTCGACGCGGATCAGCACCGGGTTGGCCCCCTTGTGCTTCTCCTGCAGGGCGGCGGCGAACTTGAATGAGTGGGCCGGGAAGACGCGGTCGTCGTGGTCGGCGGTGGTCACCAGCGTGGCCGGGTAGCTCACTCCGTCCTTGAGGTTGTGCAGTGGCGAGTAGGCATGCAGGTACTTGAACTGGTCGGCTCGGTCGCTGGAGCCGTACTCCACGGCCCAGCCCCAGCCGACGGTGAACTTGTGGTAACGCAGCATGTCCATGACGCCGACGGCCGGCAAGGCCACCTGGAACAGCTCGGGGCGCTGGGTCATGACGGCGCCCACCAGCAGCCCGCCGTTGGAGCCGCCGGCGATGGCCAGCTTTTCCGGGCGGGTGTATTTCCCGCTCACCAGGAACTCGGCGGCGGCGATGAAATCGTCGAACACGTTCTGCTTCTTCTCCAGCATGCCGGCGCGGTGCCAGGCTTCGCCGTATTCGCCGCCGCCGCGGATGTTGGCCACGGCAAAGACGCCGCCGTTCTCCAGGAACACGAGCTTTTCGGCGCTGAAGTAAGGGGACATGCTGGCGTTGAAGCCGCCGTAGGCGTAAAGAAAGGCGGGGTTCGCGCCGTCCAGTTTCAGCCCTTTCTTGTGGACGACGAACATCGGCACCCGTGTGCCGTCCTTGCTGGCGTAGAACACCTGCCTGACCTCATAATCCGCGGGACTGAACTTGGCCTCGCTCTTGCGGAACAGCGTGCTTTCGCCCGAGGCAATGTCGTAGCGGAAGATCACCGGCGGGTAATTGAAGGAGGTGAAGGTGTAGAACAGGGTCTTGTCCTCCTTTTTGCCGCCGAAGCCGCCGGCCGATCCCAGCCCCGGCAGGGCGATCTCGCGCTCCAGTTTTCCCGACAGGTCATGCTGGCGGATGCGCGTGGTCACGTCCTTCAGGTAGTGGCAGAAGAGCTTGCCGCCGGCGCTGCCGACGCCCTGCAGGACATCCTTGTTCTCGGGAATGACCGTCCGCCAGTTCTCTTTCGCGGGGCTGGACCCGTCGATGGCCACCAGGCGGTAGTTGGGCGCCCCGTCGTTGGTGTGGACCAGGAACGTGTCGCCGATGTTGTCGACCGGCATGTAATCGAATTCAAACCCCGGGCACAGGAGGTGGAAGGAATCGTCCTCCTTGCCCAGGTCGCGGAAGCGGATCTCGGAGCCGTGGGTCCCCTCCGAGGCATGCAGGAAAAGGAACCGCCCGTCCTCGGAAACCCCGGCGCCGTAATAGCGCAGCGGGTGCTCGGGATCGGCGAAAACCAGCGTGTCTTTCTCCTGGGGATCGCCCAGCCTGTGGTAATAAACCTTCTGGTTCTCGTTCTTGGCCTTCAGCTCCTCGCCCTCCTTTGGGGCTTCGTAGCGGGAATAGAAAAACCCGTCGCCGCTCCAGCCGGCGCCGGAGAACTTCACCCAGCGCAGGCGGTCGGGAAGCTCCCGGCGGCCGGCGATCTCCATGACGCGGATCTCCTGCCAGTCGGAGCCGGCCTCGGAGCGGGCGATGGCCATGTAGCGGTCATCCCGCGACTCGCCCAGCAGCCCGATGCGGACCGTGCCGTCGGCCGACAGGGCGTTGGGATCGATGAACACCTGCGGCTCGCCGTCCAGCCCTTTCTGGTAATAGATGACCGACTGGTTCTGCAAGCCGTCGTTCTTGGCGAAGAAATAATACTCCCCCACCCGGAAAGGAGCGGAATAGCGCGGGTAGTTGAACAGCTCCTCCAGGCGCCTGGCGATGGCGGGGCGACAGGGAATGCCGTTGAGATAGGCGAAGGTCAGTTGATTCTGCGCCTCGACCCAGGCCTTGACCTCGGGGGCGTTGTCGTCTTCGAGCCAGCGGTAGGGGTCGGGGACCTTCGTGCCGTGGTAATCGTCGACCACGTCCACCTTCTTCGTTTGCGGATAAACGATCTTTTTCTCTTCGTCCCCGTTGCCCGCGGCCAGGAAAATGGCCAGGACGGAAACCAGCAGGACGGAAAACAGGATTTTTTTCATCACAAGCCTCCTCAATGAGCTGCAGTCATTCATGCTTGAAACGTATTATACGCGAAAAGGGGGAAATGGTTAATCGGCGGTTCCAGGTTCCAGGTTCCACGTTCCAGGTTCCAGGTTCCATGTCCCATGTTCCATGTTCCATGTTGGGAAGTGATGCATGGGTGCTTCCCGAGTTCTTGGCAGTTTCTAAAGGCTGAAACAATGGACTCGGCGTAAGGTTCAGGGCTTAAGGCGCAAGGTAGAATTACTCTCTTCCCATAAACCTTAAGCCTTCCGCCTTAAACCGATTTCATATCATGGCAGTCATCGTCCACCGTAAACCGATTCCCTTAGCTGCAGCGCACAATGACACGAATGGGTCGTTCTATTTCGCAATCGTGAACTTGTCTTCCACCTTGTCGTGCTCGACCTGCTGGTAGTAGGAGTAGCCGGTGCCGGCGGGGATCAGCCGGCCCATGGTCACGTTCTCCTTGATGCCCAGCAGATGGTCTTCCTTGCCGGCGATGGCGGCGTCGGTCAGCACGCGCGTCGTCTCCTGGAAGGCGGCGGCCGAGAGGAAGCTGTCGTTGGCCAGCGCCGCGCGCGAGATGGGCAGCAGCGCCGGCTTGGCCTTGGCCGGGCGGCCGCCCTCGGCCTCGACGCGGGCGTTCTCCTCCTCGAACTTCCACTTCTCGATGATCTGGTCGGGGATGAACTGGGTATCGCCGGTCTCCTCGATGCGCCGCCACTTGATCATCTGGCGGATGATGATCTCGATGTGCTTGTCGTTGATCTCGACGCCCTGCAGGCGGTAGACGTCCTGGATCTCCTTGAGCAGGTACTCGGCCAGCTTCTGCTCGCCCAGGACGGAGAGGATGTCGACGGGGTTGAGCGGGCCGTCCATCAGCGGCGTGCCGGCGGTGATCTTGCCGCCGTCGTCGACGATGATGTGGGCGCCGCGCGGGATGCTGTGTTCGTCGGGCTTGACGTTCTTGTCGAAGGAGCGGATGGTGATCTTGCGCGAGCCGTGCTGCACCTTGCCGTACTCGACGGTGCCGTCGATCTGGGCCATCTTGGCCGGGAACTTGGGCTTGCGCGCCTCGAACAGCTCGGTGACGCGCGGCAGGCCGCCGGTGATGTCCTTGGTCTTGGCGAATTCGGAGGGGATCTTGGACAGGACGTCGCCGGCCTTGACCTCGTCGCCCTCCTTGACCGAGATGTGGGCGTTGACCGGCAGGTAATACTTGCGCTTGATCTTGTTGCTGGCCTTGTCGCGGATGGCGATGTGCGGCAGCAGCTCGTCGCGCAGCTTTTCGTTCTTGATGTCGATGACCAGCTGGGTGATCTTGCCGGTCTCCTCGTCGCGGGCGTTGACGAAGGAGATGTTCTCCTCCAGGTCCTTCAGCTCCACGATGCCCTCGTCGTTGGTCAGCAGCGAGTTGGCGAAGGGGTCCCACTCCAGCAGCAGGTCGCCTTTCTTGACCGCCTGGCTGTCCTTGACCAGGATGCGCGAGCCGTAGGCCACGGGGTACATGGCCTTCTCGCGCTTCTTGGAGTCCAGGATCTGCAGCGAGCCGATGCGGTTCATGGCGATGAATTCTCCGGTCTTGCTCTCGATGATCTCCAGGTTGTTGTACTTGACGATGCCCTCGTAGCCCGACTGCAGGCGCGTCTGCCCCTCGTGGCGGCCGATGCCGCCGATGTGGAAGGTGCGCATGGTCAGCTGCGTGCCCGGTTCGCCGATGCTCTGGGCGGCGATGATGCCCACCGCCTCGCCCAGCTCGATGATCTTGCCGGTGGAGAGGTTGCGCCCGTAGCACTTGGTGCAGACGCCGCTGCGGGTCTCGCAGGTCAGCACCGAGCGGATCTTGGCCTTCATGATGCCCGAGTCCACGATCTCCTTGCCCTTGTACTCGTCGATCTCGCAGCCGGCGGCGACGATGAGCTTCTCCGGGTCGTCGGGAGAGTAGATGTCGTCCAGGGCGAAGCGGCCGATCAGGCGGTCGATCAGCGGCTCGATCTCCTTGCCGTTCTCGATGATGGCCGAGACCTCGATGCCGTTCATGGTGTGGCAATCATCTTCCTTGACGATCACCTCGTTGGCGGCATCGACCAGCTTGCGGGTCAGGTAGCCGGCGTCGGCGGTCTTGAGCGCCGTGTCGGCCAGGCCCTTGCGGGCGCCGTGGGTGGAGATGAAGTACTGCAGCACCGACAGCCCTTCCTTGAAATTGGCGGTGATGGGCGTCTCCAGGATGTCGCCCGACGGCTTGGCCATCAGGCCGCGCATGCCCGCCAGCTGCTTCAGCTGGTCCTTGCTGCCGCGGGCCCCCGAGTCGGACATGACGAAAATGGGGTTCATGCCCTCGCCCTCGTAGCTCATCGTGCGCATCTGGGCGAACATCTTCTCGCGGATGTCGTCGCTGGCCTTGCTCCAGAGCTCGATGATCTTGTTGTGGCGCTCGCCGGCGGTCAGGTGGCCGTTCTTGTAGCTGCGGTCGATGTTTTCCAGCAGCTTCTCGGTGGCGGCGATGATCTCCGGCTTCTCCGGCGGGACCAGCAGGTCGGAGATGCTGATGGTGAAGCCGGCGCGGGTGGCGTACTCGAAACCCGCCTCCTTCATCTTGTCCAGGGTGGCGACGGTGGGCCCGAAGCCGTGGTTGAGGTAGATGTAGTAGATCAGGTTCTGCACCCCCTTCTTCTTCATCAGGCCGTTGATGAACGGGATGCCCTGGGGCAGGAGCTGGTTGAAGATCACCCGCCCGGGAGTGGTCACCAGCAGGTGGTTGTCCTCGCGCTGGATCTCCGTGACCGGGCAGTTGACGATGTCCTGGGGGTCGAGCAGGTAGGCGTCCTGGTTCTTGACCGTGCCCAGGTACTTGACGCGGATGAGGGCGTTCAGGTCCACCTTGCCCTCCTCGTAGGCCTGCATGACGTCCTTGAAGGATGCGAAGATCATGTGCTCGCCCTTGAGGTTGCGCTTGGTGAAGGTCATGTAGTAGAAGCCGAGGATCATGTCCTGGGTGGGAACGGCCAGCGGCTTGCCGTTGGCCGGCGACAGGATGTTGTTCGAGGAGAGCATCAGGATCTTGGCCTCGGCCTGGGCCTCCAGCGACAGCGGGATGTGCACGGCCATCTGGTCGCCGTCAAAGTCGGCGTTGAAGGCCGGGCAGACCAGGGGGTGCAGGGTGATGGCGTTGCCCTCGACCAGGTGGGGCCGGAAGGCCTGGATGCCCAGCCGGTGCAGCGTCGGGGCGCGGTTGAGCATGACCGTATGGTCCTTGATCACCTCGTCCAGCGCGTCCCAGATCTCGTCGCGGTTCTCCTCCACCCAGGTGCGGGCCACCTTGAGCGTGGTCACCATGCCCTTCTTCTCCAGCTTGTTGTAGATGAAGGGCTTGAACAGCTCCAGGGCCATTTTCTTGGGGATGCCGCACTCGTCCAGTTTCAGGTGCGGGTTGACCACGATCACCGAGCGCCCCGAGTAGTCGACGCGCTTGCCCAGCAGGTTCTGGCGGAAGCGGCCCTGCTTGCCCTTGAGCGAATCGGACAGCGATTTCAGCGGCCGCTTCTGCGAGCTCATGTAGCTGCGGCTGCGCTTCTGATTGTCGAAGAGGGCGTCGGCCGACTCCTGCAGCATGCGCTTCTCGTTCTTGATGATCAGCTCGGGCGCCTTCAGGTCCAGCAAGCGCTTCAGGCGGTTGTTGCGGTTGATGACGCGGCGGTAAAGGTCGTTGAGGTCGGAGGAGGCGAAGCGCCCGCCGTCCAGCCGCACCAGCGGCCGCAGGTCGGGCGGCATCACCGGCAGCACGCTCAGCACCATCCACTCCGGGCGGTTGCCCGACTTGAGGAAGTCCTCCATCAGCTTGAGGCGCCGGGCCATGTTCTTCTTGCGCTGGAAGGATTTCTCCACGCGGATGCGCGACTTGAGGCTGGCCACCTCCTCTTCCAGGTCCAGGGAGGACAGCAGCTCGTGCAGGGCCTCGGCGCCCATGCCGGCGCGGAAGGCGTCATCGCCGTACTTGGCCACGTTCTCCAGGTATTCATCCTCGGAGAGCACCTGCTTGGCCTTCAGGGTGGGGACGTTCTTGGGGTCGAGGACGATATAGCTCTCGAAATAGACGATGTGCTCCAGCTCCTTGGAACTGATCTCCAGCAGCACGCCGATGCGCGAGGGGATGCCGCGGAAGAACCAGATGTGGGCCACCTTGGAGTTCAGTTCGATATGGCCCATGCGCTCGCGGCGCACCGAGGAGAGGGTGACCTCGACGCCGCACTTCTCGCAGACGATGCCCTTGTACTTCAGCCCCTTGTACTTGCCGCACAGGCAGCGGAAATCCTGGGTGGGACCGAAGATCTTGGCGCAGAACAGGCCGTCGCGCTCCGGCTTGAATGTACGGTAATTGATGGTCTCCGGCTTGGTGACCTCGCCGTAGGACCAGCTGCGGATCGTTTCCGGCGAGGCGATGCTGATCTTCACCTTGCCGTAGTCACTGATCTTGGTTTCCTTACCGTCTTTCTTTAATTTGCGCATCCTCGCTCCTTACGAAATATTGGAGAGATTCTCCTGGGCCAGGCTCTCTTCACTCTGCTTTTCGCGCTTGATCAGCTCCACGTTCAGCACCAGGCTCTTCAGTTCCTTCATCAGCACGTTGAACGACTCGGGCAGCCCGGGGTTGAAGTCCATGGTGCCCTTGACGATCGCCGAATAGATCTCGTTGCGGCCGCTGATGTTGTCGGACTTGATGGTCAGCATCTCCTGCAGGATGTAGGCGGCGCCGTAGGCCTCGAAGGCCCAGACCTCCATCTCGCCGACGCGCTGGCCGCCGAACTGCGCCTTGCCCCCCAGCGGCTGCTGGGTGATCAGCGAGTACGGGCCCGTGGAGCGGGCATGGATCTTGTCGTCGACCATGTGCTCCAGCTTCATCATGTACATGTAGCCGACCGTGACCTTGTTCTTGAACGGTTCGCCGTTGATGCCGTCGTAGAGGACGACCTTGCCGTCCTCGGGCAGGCCGGCCTTTTTCATGTAATCGATGACGTCCTGTTCGAAGGCGCCGTCAAAGACCGGCGTCTCGAAGTAGCAGCCCAGCTCCTTGCCCGCCCAGGCCAGGATCATCTCGTAGACCTGGCCGACGTTCATGCGCGAGGGTACGCCCAGCGGGTTGAGCACCACGTCGACGTGGCGGCCATTGGCGAGGAACGGCATGTCCTCGACGGGCAGGATGCGGGCGACCACGCCCTTGTTGCCGTGGCGGCCGGCCATCTTGTCGCCCACCGAGATCTTGCGGTTGACGGCGATCAGCACCTTGACGATCTTGATGATGCCCGGGGCGAACTCGTCGCCTTTCTTCATCTGGTCGATCTTTTCCTGGATCTCGAGCTTCAGGGCATCGACGTGCAGGCGCACCTTCTTCTCCACTTCGCTGATCAGCGCCTTGCTTTCCTCGTCGATGTGCTTCTTGATCTCCTTCAGGAAGGGCTCGTCCATGACCTCCAGTTCCTTGGTCGGGACCGGCTTGCCTTTTTCGTACTTTTTCTTGTTGTAGCTGAGGGTCTTGACCAGCTTCACCTTGCGCAGCAGCCGCGCCAGCTTCTGGTACTTCTCGGTCAGCAGGATCTTCTTCTCGTCGGCGAAGTTGCGCTCCATCTTGGCGGTCTCGATGCGATCGATCTCCTCGGCGCGCTTGTCCTTCTTCTGGCCGCGGCGGGTGAAGACCTTGACGTCGATGACCGTGCCCTCAACGCCCGGCGGGCAATAGAGGGAGGAGTCCTTGATCTCCGAGGCCTGCTCGCCGAAGATGGCGCGCAGGAGCTTCTCCTCCGGCGACAGCTGGGTCTCCCCTTTCGGCGACACCTTGCCCACCAGGATCTCCCCGGGCTTGACCTTGGCGCCGATGCGCACGACGCCGCTTTCGTCGAGGTTCTTCAGCGCCGTCTCGGAGACGCTGGGGATATCGCGGGTGATTTCCTCGGGACCCAGCTTGGTCTCGCGAGCCTCGATCGTCTCCTCGACGATGTAGATGGAGTTGAATGCCGAGGTCTTGACCAGGCGTTCGCTGAGGATGATGGCGTCTTCGTAATTGTAGCCGCGCCAGGGGACGAAGGCGGCCAGCACGTTGCGGCCCATGGCCAGTTCGCCCTTGTCCGAGGCGGGCCCGTCGCAGAGGATCTGCCCCTTCTCGACGCGCTCGCCGATCTTGACCAGCGGCCGCTGGTTGATGATGGTGTTCTGGTTGGAGCGGCGGAACTTCTGCAGCTCGTACAGGTCGGCCTGCACCTCGGAGAAATTGTTCTCGTCGGTGTTGTCGCCGTCCACCTTGACGATGATGCGCTCGGCGTCGGCGTTCATTACCACGCCCGGGCGGCGGCAGACGACCACCATGCCCGAGTCCTTGATCAGGCGGTGCTCCATGCCGGTGGCCACGATGGCCGCCTGGGGGTTGATCAGCGGCACGGCCTGGCGCTGCATGTTCGAGCCCATCAGGGCGCGGTTGGCGTCGTCGTTCTCCAGGAAGGGAATGAGCGCCGCCGAGATGGAGACGATCTGCTTGGGCGAGATGTCCATGAAGTTGACCTCCATGGGGTCGACCTGCAGCGTCTCGCCGCCGGCCTTGCGGGCATCGACCTTTTTGTCCGCCAGCCGTCCCTTGTCGTCCAGCCTGGTGTTGGCCTGGGCGATGGTGTATTCCTCTTCCTCCCAGGCGGTGAGGTAGAAGGGGTGGTAGCTGAACAGCGGCGTTTTCTTGCCCGCTTTCTGCAGCCGGGCGGCCTCGCTTCTGGCCTCTTTCTCGGACACGATGTCATGGTGGGTGAAGCCGGAATCGCCGGCGTACTCGACGCGGTAGTAATCGGCCACCTGGCCGTTCTCCACCTTGCGGTACGGCGTCTCGATGAAGCCGTAGTCGTTGACGCGGGCGTAGGTGGTCAGCGAGGAGATCAGGCCGATGTTGGGGCCTTCCGGGGTTTCGATGGGGCAGATGCGGCCGTAGTGCGAGGAGTGCACGTCGCGCACCTCGAAGCCGGCGCGCTCGCGGTTCAAGCCGCCGGGACCGAGAGCGGAGATGCGGCGCTTGTGAGTGGTCTCGGCCAGGGCGTTGGTCTGGTCCATGAATTGCGACAGCTGCGACGTGCCGAAGAACTCCTTGAGGGCGGCGAACACCGGCTTGGTGTTGAGCAGCTCGCGCGGCAGCACCACGGAAATGTCCGGGGAATTGGTGATGCGCTCGCGGATGATCTTCTCCAGGCGCATCAGGCCGATGCGGAAGGCGTTCTCCACCAGCTCGCCGACGGCGCGGATGCGGCGGTTGGCCAGATGGTCGATGTCGTCGACGCGCATGGCGCCGCTGCGGTCGAATTTGAGCTTGAGGAAGTAGCGCACGATCGCCACCATGTCCTCCAGCGTCAGGGTGAAGATGTCCTGGTTGAACTCGGGCTTGAAGCCGAGCTTGATGTTCAGCTTCATGCGCCCGACCGAGGAGAGGTCGTAACGCTTGGGGTCGAAGATCATGTTCTCGAAGAACTTGCGCGAGCCCTCCAGCGTCACCGGCTCGCCCGGGCGCAGCTTCTTGAACACCTCGATGAAGGCGTCGCCCTGGTTCTTGGCCACCTTGTCCTCGGTCTCGCCCTCGGACTGCACGGCCATCTTGTCGGCGGCCTCGGCGTCCTTGCGTTTCTTGTCCTTGCGCAGGGTATAGGCCAGCATGGGCCCGAGCTCCTCTTCCTCGCTCTCGGGGAAGAAGACCTTGAACTCGCAGTCCAGCTTGCGCAGCTTCTTGATCTGGGCCGTGCCCACGGCCTCGTTGAGCTTCAGCACGCCTTCAAGGTCGGCGGCGGCATAGATGTCCTCGAAGAGCTCCACGTCCAGGGGCACGTACTCGACTCCGAGCTTTTCCAGGTCCTTGATGTGCTTGAGCGTCAGCTTGGTGCCGGCGGCCAGCACTTCGCTGCCCTTGGCGTCCAGCACCGGGGCGGTCAGCTTGTTGTCTTTCAGGAAGCGGCAGTTCTGGAAATAGAAGATGCCGTTCTGCACCTTGGCCGGGACGATGGTGTAGAAGCGCTTCAGGATCTCGGCGTCGTCGGCCAGGCCCATGGCCTTGAGAAAGGTGGTGATGTTGATGCGCTTGGTCTTCTTGTCCAGGCGCACCTGCAGCAGGTTCAGCTTCTCCTCCAGCTCGATCCAGGCGCCGCGGGCGGGGATGATCTTGGCGGTGAACTCGCCGCGCGACTTGCCGGGCATGAAGTAGACGCCCGGGGAGCGCTGCAGCTGGGAGACGACCACGCGCTCGGTGCCGTTGATGATGAACGTGCCCTTGTCGGTCATGAAGGGGATCTCGCCGAAGAAGATCTCCTGCTCCTTGACGTCGCGGATGGCGCGCTCGCCCTTCTTGTCCTCGCCGTACAGGGCCAGGCGCAGCTTCACCTTCAGCGGGATGGAATAATCGAATCCCTTGTCCAGGCACTCCTCGGGGGTATTGTGCATCTTGAGGCGCACGCGGTCGCCGCAAAGCTCGCAGGTCTTGTAGACCACGGTTCCCTTCTCATGGCACTCGCTGCACACCGAGTCGCCGCCGGTCTCCGTGTCGGCCGCCAGCACGGCGCCGCAACGCCGGCACAGCGGCATCGAGTTCTCGATTCCCTGCAGCGCGCCGCACTTGCAGACCCAGTCGCCCAGCGAATAGGAGACGAAGTCGAGGATGGCGGTCTCCTTGAAGTCGGAGATGGGGAAGATCGACTTGAACGCCGCCTGGATGCCGATGTTCTTGCGGCTCTCCGGCAGCTGGTCGATCTGCAGGAATGTCTTGTAGGATCGCTTTTGGATCTCGAGCAGGTCAGGTACTTCCACGGGACTGAAAATGCGGGAGAAACTGATCCGTTGCACATACTTGTTCGTTGTTTGCATACCTGTCCCTTACTTATTTAATTTTTCAAAAGACAGCGGAAAAGCCATCGACTACTTGATCTCGATTTCGGCTCCTACCTCGGCGAACTTCTTCTTGATGGTCTCGGCTTCTTCCTTGGAGACGCCCTTCTTGACGGAAGCCGGGGCCTTGTCCACGACATCCTTGGCCTCCTTCAGGCCCAGGTCGGTGACTTCACGCACGACCTTGATGACATTGATCTTCTTGTCGCCCACGTTCTTGAGCACGACCTCGAAGTCCGTCTTTTCCTCCGCCTGGGCGGCTTCGGCGGCCGCGGCAGGGGCGGCGCCACCGGCGGCGACGGCGGCCATTTCCGCCTTGATTCCGTAGCGGTTTTCAAACTCTTTGATATAATCGGCCAGTTCCAGGACCGTCAGATTATCCAAATGCTTGAAAAATTCTTCCTTCTTGATCTCGGCCATTATAGTTGCCCTCCTTCTTTGGCTTTTTTATCTTGCAGATTTTTCATTAGCACGAGCGTATGGGTCAGCGGCGACGACAGCGCCGAACCGAAGCGGCGCAGCGGCATGATGATGGAAAAGACCAGCTGGGCCAGGAGCTGTTCCTTGCCGGGCAGCTTGGCCACTTCCAGGACTTGCTGGTCGCTGACCAGCTTCTTCTCGATGAAACCCGAGATGATCTTGATCTTCTTGCTCTCCCTGGCGAAATCCACCAGGACCTTGGCCGTTTCCACGAACTTCTCGTCGCTGTAGGCCATGGCCAGCGGTCCCTTGAACAGCTCGCGGCCGATGGCCGCCTGCTGCTTCTCGAAGTACTTGATGGCCAGGCGGTTCTTGACCACCTTGACATTGGCCCCCAGGGCCTTGATGCGGTTGCGCAGGTTCCCCATCTCGGAGACCTTCAGCCCGCGGTAATCGAAGAGGTAGACCCCGTTGCAGTTGAAGATGTCGGAAAGGGAGTCCACCGTCTTTTTCTTGTTCTCGAGTATCTTGGCGCTTCCCATGATGATCTCCTGTGCCTAGCTTTCCAATTCCGAAATGTCGAGCTTGATCGAGGGGCTCATGGTCGAAGAGAGGTAAACGCTCTTGACGTACTTGCCCTTGAGGGTCGCCGGCCGCGCCTTGAGGATGGCCCCGAGCAGCGCCTTGGCGTTCTCGGCGATCTGCTCCGCGGCGAACGAGGTCTTGGCCACCGAGGAATGGATGATGCCGGCCTTGTCGACGCGGAACTCCACGCGGCCTTTCTTGATCTCGGCCACCGTGTCCTTGACGTTGAAGGTCACCGTGCCGGCCTTGGGGCTGGGCATCAGGCCCTTGGTGCCCAGCGCCTTGCCCAGGCGGCCGACGCTCTTCATCATGTCGGGCGTGGCGATGACCACGTCGTATTCGAACCAATTCTCCTTCTGGATCTTCTCGACGATCTCCTCGCCGCCCACGTGGTCGGCGCCGGCCTCCATGGCTTCCTTCTGTTTCTCGCCGGCGGCGATGACCAGCACGCGCTTCACCTTGCCGGTTCCGAAAGGCAATACCACGGTGCCGCGCACCATCTGCTCGGGGTACTTGGGGTCAACCGCCAGGCGCACCGAGATGTCCACCGACTCGTCGAACTTGGAGGTCTTGACCTCCTTGAGAAGGGCTGCCGCCTCGGCGACGGCGTAGGCGCGCTCCTGGATCTTCTCCTTGGCCTTGACGTATGCTTTTCCTCGCTTGGACATTATTTGATCTCCAGGCCCATGCTGCGGGCCGAGCCTTCGATGATGCGGATGGCCTGCTGCAGGTCCTTGGTGTTGAGGTCCTCCATCTTGGCCTTGGCGATATCCTCCACCTGCTTGTGCGTCAGCTTGCCCACCTTGTTCTTGTTGGGCTCGCCCGACCCTTTCATGATGCCGGCGGCCTTCTTGAGGAAATAGGCGGCGGGCGGGGTCTTCAGCTTCAGGGTGAAGGTCTTGTCGGCGTGGACCATGATGTCCACGGGGATGATCATGTCATCTTCCAGCTTGGCGGTCAGCTTGTTGAACTGGTTGACGAACTCCATGATGTTCAGCCCGTGCTGGCTCAGGGCCGGGCCGACCGGGGGGGCGGGTGTGGCTTTGCCGGCGGGGAGCTGCAGCCGGAAGGTCTTGATGACCGCCTTGATCTTTGGACTTGCCATGCGTATTTCTCCTATATTTTCTCAACCTGCAGGTAATTCAGGTCGACCGGGGTGGCGCGGCCGAAAATGGTCACGGTCACCTTGAGCTGGCTCTTCTCCTCGTTGACCGCGTCGACCACGCCGTTGAAGTTGATGAAGGGGCCGTCGATGATCTTCACCCCCTCGCCGACGTCGAAATGGTACTTGGGCTTGGGCGTTTCCTGGGTGGTTTCGATGTGCTTCAGGATGGTGGCCACTTCCTTGGCCGACAGGGGCTTGGGCTTCTTGCCGGCGCCGACGAAACCGGTCACCTTGGGCGTATTGCGCACGAAGTACCAGTTCTTGTCGTTCATCTCCATGTTCACCAGGATGTAGCCGGGGAAGGAGCGCTTCTCGCTGACGACCTTCTTGCCGTCGCGGATCTCGATGACGTTCTCCTTGGGGATGACGATCTCCTCGATCTGGCCCTGCATCGAGTACTTGTTGATCTTCTCGTTCAGAGCCTTGACCACGAATTCCTCGGCCCCGGAAAAAACATGGATGATGTACCAGTCCATTCGCTTCGTTTCCCGTCAGCGGAAAAATCCGCCGATGTGCTGGAAGATGCGGGTGAAGACAACGTCGACGCCGAAGAGATAGACGCCGAAGAACAGCGAGATGATGACGACGGCGATGGTGGTCTTGGTCAGGTCGTTCTTGCTGGGCCAGGTGACCTTTTTCATCTCGCCGCGCACGTCGCGCAGGTAAGCGCCCATGCGCTTGAATATATTCTTTTCCTTTTCCATGTTGTCCATGCAGGTCAGAAGGGACTCGAACCCCCAACCCCCGGTTTTGGAGACCGGTGCTCTACCATTGAGCTACTGACCTATTTAACCTCCTTGTGCAGGGTATGCTTGCGGCAGCGCGGGCAGTATTTTTTGAAATTCAGCTTCTCGGCCGTGTTCTGCTTGTTCTTCATGGTCGAATAGTTCTTTTCGGAGCAGTCGGGGCATTTGAGCCCGAAGATGATCCTCTTGTCGCTCTTGGCCATGGCTTACTCGATGATATCGGTAACGC
>DIXU01000002.1 GCA_002436105.1 Candidatus Aminicenantes bacterium UBA6072
CACAACTTTCGATCATATCTCGCTTACTTACGGTTTTTTATCTTACTTTACCACTTTACCCCTCTACCTCTCTACCCCATAAATGAACAGGGCTTTTTAAGGTGAAACCTGGAACATGGAACGTGGAACTTGGAACGTGGAACCTGGAACCACGCTCAAAATTATGAAGTTTTTACTCACAGGACCTTGTGCTATATGCCAAAATTTGTTAAAATCGGTCCGATGAGACTGAACAAGCAGCAGATCGAGCACCTCGCCTTCCAGGTCGTCAAAGGTCTGCTCCATGATAAGCTCATCATGGTGGAAAACCGGGAAAAAACGGTCATCGATGTGCAAAACGTCATCACCCGGGAGCTGGAAAAGGAGGATGCACTCGATGAAAAGGTCAAGGACATCCTCAAGGACAAGCTGAACGAGATCCGCAACTCCAACATCGACTACTACGAGATGTTCCGCATGGTCAAGTCCAAGCTGGCGGAACAGGAAGATATAGTCCTATGAGCCTGAAATTGTCGAAAAACCGGGTGAATTACCTGACCAAGCTCATCGTCGATTACATCCAGACGAGCGATGATATCGATTATTCCGGAGATATCGGCAATATCCGCTTCAAGATCTACCACCTCATCCTCGACGAGCTCAAGCTGTTCGAGGACATCGAGACCGCCGCCCAGGAGAAGATCGTCTCCCAGAAGAAAAATATCCCCGACGGCTCGCGCGAATGGGAGATCCTCTTCCGCAAGTACAGCAACGAGGAACTGAACAAGCTGGACCGGAACTGGGAATAGGCCGAGATCAAAGAAAAGTATTGAACTACGTGACGCGTGACGCGTAACGCGTGACGAGAAAGAGAAAAGCAATACGAAGACTTAAATTCCAAATCCCAAATTCCAAAAAACAAACAAATTCCAAATTACAAATACCAATGACCCAAACGAAGAAGTTGAAGAGTTAAAGAGTTCAAGAGTTGAAGGGTTCGGGCATATCCAGGTCCAGGGCTGCCAACTCGTCAACGCTTCGACGTCTCTACCCGTCAACAAGCGCTGGCTCTTCGTTTTGGTCATTTGGTAATTGGAATTTGGTGCTTGTTTGGGATTTGGTGCTTGTGATTTGGAATTTAAGTTCTTATAATTCCCAATCTCGGCATTTTCACCGGAAAACAATGATCAGGAGTATCACATGAAACTGGAAGCAAGCATCGAATGGCAGGACGGCCTGGCATTCAATGCCGCCCTGGACGGTCATGAATTCGTCATCGACGGTACTCCCGAGTCCGGCGGCAGGGACCTGGGGCCGCGCCCCAAGGGGCTGACCCTGGTTTCGCTGGCCGGCTGCACCGGTATGGACATCATTTCCATCCTGGGCAAGATGCGGGTCAGGGTCGACAGGTTCCGCATCGAGACCGAGGCACTGACCGCCGAGGAGCATCCCAGGAAATTCCTGGAGATCCGGATCACCTACCGCTTCGAGGGGCCCGACATCAACCCCGACTCCCTGCGCAAGGCGATCTCGCTCTCCGAGGAAAAGTACTGCGGCATCCGGGCCACCCTCTCCCCCACTGTCGCCATCCGTCATGAGATCGTCCTCAACAACGAAAAGATCCCCGGCTGAAAGCAAGGCCATCCGCGACCTGGAGGCGGTGCGAAAGTTCGTCGCCCCCCTGGCGCCGCCGGTGGCCTCCTTCGAGGCCAGCATCCGCTCCACCCCGTTCCGCATCCTCGTCTCGGTACTGCTCAGCGCCCGCACCCAGGACCCGGTGACCGAAAAGGCCGCCGGCCGTTTGTTCGCGGAGGCCGATACGCCAGGGAAAATGGCCCGCCTCACCGAAGCGGAGATCGCACGCCTGATCTATCCGGTGGGCTTTTTCCGCACCAAGGCCCGGCACATCCTGGGCATTTGCCGGATCTTGTCGGCGGGGAACGGGGTTCCCTCAACCCTCGAAGGCCTCCTGGAATTACCGGGAATCGGCCGCAAGTCAGCCAACCTGGTCCTGGCCCTGGCCTTCGCCCGGCCGGCCATCGCCGTCGACACCCACGTCTTCCGCATCTCCCGCCGCCTGGGCTGGGCGAAGGGAAAGACGCCCGTCGAGGTCGAGAGGGAGCTGGAAGCGCTGTTCCCCAGGAAGAGCTGGGCCGACGTCAATCAGGTTCTCGTTGGTTTTGGGCAGACGATTTGCAGGCCATTGAGACCCAAGTGCCATGCATGCGCCTTGAGGAAGACCTGCCCCTCTGCTATCGTGACGCGTAACGCGTGACGCGTGACGCGTGAAAGAGCTTTCAGAACTACGTAATTCGTGATTCGAAAGAGTTGAGATGATCCGCCTGTGTAATGCGTGAACGAGCTTACAAAACTACGTGATTCGTGATTCGTGATTTGAAAGAGTAAGAGATAATTAGCCTACTTGCTACCACTAACACGAACACTTTCTTTTTCTTTCGCATAACGCATCACGCTTAACGCATAACGTAGTGCTTACTTCTTTGTTTGGGTCATTTGGTCATTGGAATTTGGTGCTTGTTTGTTATTTGGAGCTTGATGCTTGGAATTTTAGCTCTTCCGCGTTACGCGTCACGCGTTACGCGTCACGTAGGTTCAGTCTTTTGCCTTTAAGAACGTGTCCTTGATCATATTGACCATCTTGGCATTGTCGGTATGGCCGGTCTTCTGGGCGATGACGCGGCCGCGGATCGGCCGCCCCAGCAGGTAGAAATCGCCGATGACGTCCAGGATCTTGTGCCGCGCCAGTTCCTCGGGGAAGCGCAGGGTGGTGTTGATGATGCGGTCCTTGTCGATGAGGATGAAATTGTTCATGCGGCCGCCCTCGGCCAGGCCCATGTCGCTGAGCTTGTTGAAGTCGTCGACGAAGCCGTAGGTGCGCGCCGGGGCGATCTCGCGCATGAAGTCTTCGCCCGAGTTCATGGCGAAATCGTACGTCTGCCGGCCCAGGGGCTCGGGGTAGATGCAGGTGTAGCGCACCGAGAAGGAGTCGGCCGGCTCGATCTTGATGTACTTGCCGGAGGCGGATTCGTCGCCGATCAGCAGCGGCCGGGTGATGACGATCTCGGGGATGTCCTCGGGCTGGTCGACGATGCCGCACTCCTTGATGAACTCGCAGAAGTTGATGGCCGAGCCGTCGTCGATGGGCACTTCCTTGTTGATCTTGACGGCCAGGTTGGTGATGCCGAAGGCGTGCAGCGTGGCCAGCAGGTGCTCGATGGTGCGCGCCTCGAGGTCGTCCTTCTTGATGGAGGTGGCGTAGCCGGTGGTGTTCAGGTATTCGATGCGCGCAGGGATGTAGCCCTTCTTGGAGATGTTCTCGAAGCGGATGCCCTTGTTCGCCGCCAGCGGCTTGACGACCATGCCGGTCTTCTCGCCCGAGTGCAGGCCGATGCCGTAGATGATGTTGCTCAGGGCCACCGTGCGCTGCTTGCGCAGGAAATTCGGGTCAGCGGCCTCGAAGTCGATGGTCGCCGTGCTTTCCCGCAGCAGGCGCTTCTTCTCGTCGTTGCCGGCCAGCTCATCCTCCTGGTCGAGGATGACTTTCAGCCGGCGGTTCTCGTCGCGCACCTGGCGGAACTCCAGGGCGCGCTTGAGCACGAAGATGACCTTGTCCAGGCTGAGCGGCTTCTCGAGGAAATCGTAAGCGCCGGCCTTGAGCGCCGATACGGCGGCAGAAACCGAACCGTGGCCGGAGATCATGATGATGATCTGCAGCGGGTCGATCTCCAGGATGCGCTTGATCACCTCCAGGCCGTCGATCCCGGGCAGCCAGATGTCGAGAAAGATGGCGTCGGGGCGGATGTTCTGGAACTTCTCGATCGCCTCCATGCCGTCCTTGGCGAAATAGACCTGGAAACCCTCGTCCTCCAGCACCGTGGCCAGGGAGACCTGGATGTTCTTTTCGTCGTCGACGATGAGTACTTTCTTCATTTTCGGCGACATTATACTCAAAAACGGGCAGAAAAGATAGCCGAAAAAGAAGAGAGCTGAGTGACGAGTGACCAGTGACAAGTAACAAGGAAGAAGAATAATTGCATCGTTACTCGCTACTTGTTCGTATTATTGCGGTTCCTCGTCACTCGTTACTCGTCACTTGTCACTGAGGTCATTATGAGCAAGCCTTGTTTTTCACCTCTGCCTGCGGTATACTGCCCCCAATGAATCCATATCTGATCTTCTTCCTGTCATGGCTCGTTCCCGGTTTGGGGCACCTGCTGCAGAAGCGCTTCCTGAGGGCCGCGGTCTTCTTTGCCGGCATCGTGGCGCTGCTGGCCATGGGGGTCCTGATGAAGGGGAAATTCTACGGCACCGGCGTCATGCATCCCCTGCTGCTGCTGGGCTTCGTCGCCGACCTGGGCAACGGACTGTTCTTTTTCCTCATCCGTTTCCTGCACCTGGCCGCCGGCGACGTCAAGGCCGTGACCTTCCACTACGGCACCGCCTACATGGCCTCGGCCGGCCTGCTCAACTACCTGGTGGCGCTGAACGCCTTCGACATCGCCAAGGGGAGAAAACAGTGATTTTCAAGAGCCACATGATCTCCATGCTGGTCTTCGCCCTGGTGGTCTCCGTCATGCTGGCCTTTATCCGTCACAGCGACCTGCGCCAGGTCCGGCGCTACGCGCTGAGGCTGTTCCTCTACATGGCCGGCGGCGTCGTCGTTATCAGCTGGCTGATGCATTTCCTCTGAGCCGCGCGTTGACCCGCCGCCTCCTGTTCGCCGCCGCTTCCCTGCTCATCTACGCCGTCATTTTCTGCCTGTCCTCGCTCCCGCCCTCGCAGCTGCCCTCGGGCATCCCCGACGTCATCCCCCACGTCGGCGAATACGCGCTGCTGGCTTTTTTCCTTGTCCAGGTCTTCCCCGCCCCGCCCCGGCGACGCGCGCTGGCAACCGCCTTCCTGCTGGCGCTGCTGCTGGGCCTGCTCGACGAATGCCACCAGCTGTCGACCCCGGGGCGGCTGTTCTCCTGGCTGGACGTGCTGTATGACGCGATCGGAGCGCTGACCGGCCTGGCGGCGTTTGCATGGATCAGCAGGAAAAGAGTCATTCGGCGTAATACGAAAGATCAAGAAACCGATCTTCGTGACGCGTAACGCGTAACGCGTGACACGGAAGAGATAAAATTCCAAGCATCAAGCACCAAATAACAAACAAGCACCAAATTCCAATGACCAAATGACCCAAACAAAGAAAAGATGCTTGAAAGAGCTTTCGTTTGGGACATTGGAATTTTGATATTGGAATTTATTTGGAATTTGTGCTTGGGATTTGGGATTTTAATCTTACTTGGTCACGGGTTTCAATAGGTTGTTTTGTTCTTCCGCGTTACGCGTCACGCGTTACGCGTCACGGAGGTTCGATGAGTTTGTTCACGAATCACGAATCACGAATCACTATGAACGGTATTTGAGCTTGTATTTCTCGATCAGGTAGCGCAATGAGCGGTAATTGAGCTTCAGCCGCTGCGCCGTCTTCTTGACGTTGCCGCCGCTCTGCTCCAGGGCGCGGATGATGATGCGCTTGCTGAGCTCGTCGATGTACCCGTTGAAGTCGAGCGTCTCCGCCTCGAGCCGCCCCAGCCAATCCTCGCCGGGAGCCGACGAGGCGTCGAGGTTGTAGATGACCTCGGTGGGCAACGCGGCGGCGCTGAACACCGGCCCCTTTTCCAGGGCCACGCCGCGCTCGATGAAGTTCTCCAGCTCGCGCACGTTCCCCGGCCAGCGGTAGGCGGCGAAGCAGTCCATGACCTGCTTCTCGAACCCCGAGATGCTCTTGGCGAACTTCTGGTTGTAGCGCTGCAGGAAGTGCTGCATCAGGATGGGGATGTCGTCGCGGCGCTCGCGCAGCGGCGGCACGTGGATGGAGATCACGTTCAGGCGGTAGTATAGGTCGGAGCGGAAAGAACCCTGCTCCATGCCCTCGACCAGGTCGCGGTTGGTCGCGGCGATGATGCGCACGTCGACGGCGATCTCGCGGTTGTCGCCCACGCGGCGCACGGCCTTCTCCTGGATGGCGCGCAGCAGCTTGACCTGCATCTTCTGCGACATCTCCGAGATCTCGTCCAGGAAGAGCGTGCCCTGGCGCGCCGCCTCGAACAGCCCCTCCTTTTCCTGGTAGGCGTCGGTGAAGGCGCCCTTCTTGTGGCCGAACAGCTCGCTCTCCAGCAGGTTCTCGGGCAGGGCGCCGCAGTTGATGGAGACGAAGCGCTGGCCGGAGCGCTGGCTCTGGGCGTGGATGGCGCGGGCGATCAGTTCCTTGCCGGTGCCGCTCTCGCCGCTGATGAGCACCGTGGAGTCGGTCTGGGCCACGGTGCGGATCAGCTCGTAGATCTTGGTCATCTGCGGGTCGCCGCCGACGATGTCCTCGAACTTCTCCTTGTCGGACAGCTTCTGCTTCAGCTCGATGTTCTCCAGCTCGATGCGCTTCTTGTGCAGCGACTTGTCGATGATGATCTTCAGCTCCTCCAGGTTGAAGGGCTTCATGATGTAGTCCTCGGCGCCGAGCTTCATGGCCTCGATGGCGTCGTGGGTGGCGGCGTAGGCGGTGATCATGATCACCGGCAGCTCGGGGTCGTGGGTCTTGATCTTCTTGAGCAGCTCGATGCCGTTGAGGTCGGGCATGCGGATGTCGGAGATGACCAGGTCGTACTTGCGGCCCTTCAGCTTCTTCAGGGCCTCGGAGCCGCTCTGCGCCTCCTCCACCTGGTAGCCTTCCTTGCCCAGCACGAAAGACAGCATGTTGCGCAGGCTCAGGTCGTCGTCGACCAGCAGGACGTTCAGCGCTTTTTGAAGCATACCACCACCTCGGTTCCCTTGTTCTTTTCCGACTGGATTTCCATGGCGAAGCCGTGCTCGTCGACGATGCGCTTGACGATGTTCATGCCCAGGCCGATGCCGAAGGCGAACTTGGAGTAGAAGGGGATGAAGATCTTCTCCAGCTCGGCGCGGTCCATGCCCACCCCGAAGTCGCGGATGGCCAGGCAGGGCGCCCCCCCCTTCCGGAAGATGGCGATCTCGATGCCGCCCTTCTCCTTCTGTGCCTTGACGGCGTTGTTCAGCAGGTTCCACAGCAGCTGCTTGATCTTCTTGGCGTCGGCGCAGATCATGTTCCCCGGGTCGTATTTCTTGATGAAGCGCACTTCCTTCAGGTTGCGCGCCAGCATGGCCGTGACCTCGTCCACCAGGCCGCCCAGGTCGATGTCAGACTTCTCCAGCGGCGACTGCCTGGAGAAGTTCAGGAACTCCTCGATGAAGGCCGAGAGGCGGTCCGACTCCTTGACGATGATGTCCATCAGGCTGCGCAGCTCGGGCTGCAGGGTCAGCTCGCGGCGCAGGAACTGCACCGATCCCGAGATCGACGCCAGCGGGTTGCGGATCTCGTGGGCGATGCCGGCGGCCATCTCGCCGATCAGCGCCAGGTGCTCCTTCTCCTTCAGCTTGCTCTCGATCTCCTTGATGGCGCTCAGGTCGGTGATCAGGAAGACCAGCAGCCGCTCGAAGGACGAGACCTTCTCGATCGACGACAGGGTGATGCCCAGGGAATATCCGCGCAGGCTCTTCTCGAAATAGTAGGAATTGTTGGCTTCCCAGATGCGGCGCACGGCGGGCAGGTCCTCGTGCGCCAGCAGCAGGTCGAAGAGGTTGGCGCCTGGCCTCAGGTTCAGGAACTGCGCCGCCTTGGGGTTGTAGGAGATCACGCGCCCCAGGGTGTCGGCGGTGACGAAGCCGTTCTCCATCTTCTCCATCACCGAGTTGTTCAGCAGGATGATGTCGCGCAGGCTCTCCTGCACGTCGCGCAGCTCCTCGCCGGTGCGGCGGATGCGCTCGAAATAGTAGGAGGCGACGAAGCTGACGCTGGAGAAGGCGATGAAGCCCATCAGCAGGTTGTAAATGAAGGTGCCCAGCGGCACCTCCCCCACCTCGAAGCCGGGATAATAGGGGATCAGCCCCAGGTAGAGCAGGTCGGCCAGGGCCCCGAAAGCGATGAACGAGACGGTGGCGATGACCAGCGTCTGGCGGCGCGAGAGAAAGATCGAGGCCACGATGATGGGCAGGATGTACAGGAAATAGAAGGGGCTGACGACGCCGCCGGAAAGGTAGACCAGCAGCGTGACCAGCAGGATGTCAAAGGCCAGCTCGATGGTGATCAGCGTCCGCTTGCGGAGCAGCCGCGCCAGGGGGAAGAACAGGATGCTGACGACGACGGCCGCCAGCAGGGCGGCCAGGATGGCCAGCAGCGACAACGGCGCCTGGAAGAACAGCAGGATGATGCCCGTGACCAGGGCCAGGGCCGAGAGGATGGCGATGCGGATGGAATGGAGCAGTACCAGCCGTTTGTGCAGCTTGCGCTCTTCGACGGCGATCAACTTGTCCGGCTCAGCCTACCTTGCCAATGATGTCGAAGAGCGGCAGGTACATGGCCACGACAACGCCGCCGACGAGTCCGCCCAGGATCAGGATCATCAGCGGCTCCATCAGCGACACGATCGCCGAGACGGCCTGGTCGACCTCCTCGTCGTAGAAGTCGGCCACCTTGCCCAGCATGGTCGAAAGCGAGCCGGTCTGCTCGCCGACGGCGACCATCTGCGTGACCATGTAGGGGAAGCGCTTGGTATCCTCCCATGACTCCCACAGCGGCTTGCCTTCCTGGACCGAGGCGCGGCTCTTGAGCACGGCGTCCTCGATGATGGAGTTGCTGGCGGTCTTGGCGGTGATGGTCATGCTCTCGATGATCTCGACGCCCGAGGTGAGCAGCGTGGCCAGGGTGCGCGTCACGCGGGCGACGGCCACCTTGGTCAGCAGGTCGCCGAACACCCAGATCTTCAGCTTGATGTTGTCGATGACGCGCCGGCCCTTGAAGGTGTTGTAGTAGGCGCGGAAGGCGAAGATGACGGCGACGAGGATAACGATCATCAGGAAGAAATTCGAGATCATGAAGTTGCTGGCCCCGACCACGATCTGGGTGGCCAAGGGCAGCTCGGCGCCCATCTGCGAGAACATGTCGGTGAACACGGGGACGACCTTCCACAGCAGGACGGCGGTCAGGACCAGGGCGATGATCAGCACGCCGATGGGATAGGCCAGGGCCGACTTCACCTTGCCCACCAGCTTGTTCATGTTCTCCACGTACTGCGACAGGCGCAGCAGGATGGTGTCCAGGTTGCCCGAGGCCTCGCCGGCCTGGATCATGCTGGTGTACAGCTCGTTGAAGACCTTGGGGTGCTTCTTCATGGCGTTGGAGAGGTTGGTGCCCGCCTCCACGTCCTTGCGCACCTCGGTGAGCACGCCCTGGAAGAACTTGTCCTTCTGCTGGTTGGCCAGGATGCCGATGGCCTGGGTGATGGGCAGCCCGGCGTTGAACATGACGGAGAGCTGGCGGTTGAACACGGCGATGGTCTTGAGCGACACGCCGCGGTTCTTGCCGACGAAGGGGATGTTGAGCTTGAACTTCTTGCGCTCGATGCTCAGCACCTGGATCTGCTCCTTCTCCAGGGCGGTGACGATCTCGTTGGCGTTGCGGCCGCTGCGCTCGCCTTCGACGATGCTGCCGACCCTGTTTTTTCCCCGGTATTTGAATATGGCCATGTGTCCCCCTTATTTAATGCGCCTTGCCGGCGCTCGCGGCCTGGGCGTGGGCTGTCTTGAACTGGCTGCTGAGCGCGGTGGGGCCGCGGTTGATCAGCTCCTGCAGCTCCTCCTGGTTGTGCGAGACGCTCATGGCCAGTTCCAGAGAGATGTCGCGCTTGAAGTACAGGTTGGCCAGCGACTGGTTGAACGTGATCATGCCGAACTTCTCCTGGCCCATCTGCATGGAGGAATAGATCTGGTGGATCTTGTTGTCGCGGATCAGGTGGCGGATGGCCGGGTTGGGGATGAGGATCTCCACCGCCAGGCAGCGGCCGCGGCCGTCGGCCTTGGGCAGCAGCGCCTGGGTGACGATGCCCTCCAGGTTCATCGACAGCTGGGTGCGCACCTGGTCCTGCTGGTGCGGCGGGAAGACGTCGATGATGCGGTTGATGGTCTGGGCCGCCGAGTTGGTGTGCAGGGTGGCGAAGGTGAGGTGGCCGGTCTCGGCGATGGTGATGGCCGCCTGGATGGTCTCCAGGTCGCGCATTTCGCCGATCAGCACCACGTCGGGGTCCTCGCGCAGCACCGAGCGCAGCGCCATCGGGAAGCTCTTGGTGTCGGCGTGCAGCTCGCGCTGGTTGACCATGGCCTTGCGGTGGGAATGCAGGTACTCGATGGGGTCCTCGATGGTGATGATGTGGACCGGCTGCTCCTTGTTGACCTTGTCGAGCATCGAGGCCAGGGTGGTGGTCTTGCCCGAGCCGGTGGGCCCGGTGACCAGGATCAGGCCGCGCGCCTTGTTGGTCATGGTGGGGACGATGGCCGGCAGGCCCAGCTTCTCGAACGACCAGATCTCGTAGGGGATGCGGCGGAAGGCGCCGGCGACGGCGCCGCGCTGCATGAAGACGTTGGCGCGGAAGCGGGCCAGGCCCTTGATGCCGAAGGAGAAGTCGAGCTCCCAGTTCTCCTCGAACTTGTACTTCTGGTTGTCGTTGAGGATGCTGTAGATCATCTGCTTGGTCTCGGCCGGGGAAAGCGACGGGTGCTCGATCCTCTTGAGCAGCCCGTGGACGCGGATCAGCGGCGGCGAGTTGGTGGTGATATGCAGGTCGGTCCCCCCCTCGTCGACCATGATCTTCAGCAGTTGCGGCAGCGGCAGGGCCATGTCTCTCTCCTTACATCTTCGAGGTCTCTCTCAGCACTTCCTCGATGGAAGTGATCCCCATCTTGATCTTCTCCAGGCCGCTCTGGCGCAGGGTGAGCATCCCCTTCTCCTTGGCCTTCTGGCGCAGCTCGGAAGTGGAGGCGCCGATCATGACCATCTCGCGGATCTCCTCGTCGAGCTCCATGACCTCGAAGAGGCCGACGCGGCCCTTGTAGCCGGTGTTGTTGCACTTGTCGCAGCCCTTGGGCTCGAAGATCTGCACGGCCTTGGCCTCCTCGGGGGTGAAGCCGATCTCGATCAGGGTCTGGGCCGGGATCTTGGCCAGGGCCTTGCATTGGGTGCACAGGCGGCGGATCAGGCGCTGGGCCTGGACCAGGCGCAGCGAGGTGGCCACCAGGAAGGGCTCGATGCCCATGTTGATCAGGCGGGCGACGGTCGAGGGCGCATCGTTGGTGTGCAGCGTCGACAGCACCAGGTGGCCGGTCAGGGCGGCCTTGATGGCGATGTCGGCGGTTTCGAAGTCGCGGATCTCCCCCACCAGGATGATGTTGGGGTCCTGGCGCATGAAGGTGCGCAGGGCGGCCGGGAAGGTCAGGCCGATCTGCTCCTTGATGTTGACCTGGTTGAGGCCGAAAATATTGAACTCCACGGGGTTTTCCGCGGTCAGGATGTTCACTTCGTCGTCGTTCAGCTTGGAAACGGCCGAGTACAGCGTGTTGGTCTTGCCCGAGCCGGTGGGGCCGGTGACCAGGATGATGCCCCAGGGCTCCTTGATGTTGCGCTCGAACTTCTGCAGCGAGGAGGGCTCGAAGCCCAGCTGGGTCAGGTCGAGACGCAGCTGGTCCTTGTCCAGGATGCGGATGACGACCTTCTCGCCGTGGATGGTGGGCAGCGAGGAGACGCGCATGTCGACGACCTTCTTGGTCGTGCCGGTATCGATCTTGGTCTTGATGCGGCCGTCCTGGGGCAGGCGCTTTTCGGCGATGTCCATGCCGGAGATGATCTTCAGCCGGGCCGTGACCTTGCTCTTGAGGTTCATGGGCGGCTTCATGTACTCGTGCAGCACGCCGTCGATGCGCAGGCGCACGCGGAACTCCTTTTCATAGGGCTCGAAGTGCAGGTCGGAGGCGCCCTTGAGGATGGCGTCGTTGAAGATGAGGTTGACCAGCTTGATGGCCGGGGCATCCTCGTCGAAGTCGCCGTCGGAGGAGAGGTCCTCCTCCTGGATATCCATGACCTCGACGCTGGAGTCCTCGCTCAGCTCGATCTCGTCGAGGAACTTCTGGGCCTCGATGCCGGTGGAGGAGCCGTAGTACTTGTCGATGGCCTCCAGGATCGACGACTCGGGGGCGATGACCGCCTGGATGCGCAGGTTGGTCGAGAAGCGGATCTCCTCCTGCACGAAGAGGTTGGAGGGGTCGGCCATGGCCAGGGTGAGGTTGGAGCCGATGCGGTGGATGGGGATGACCACGTGCTTGCGGGCGATGTCGGGCTTGATCAGCTCGATCACCTTGTCGTCGATCTCGAACTTGGACAGGTTGATCGAGGGGTAGCCGAACTGCTTGCTCAGGACCTGGGCGATATCCTCCTCGGTGACGTGGCCCAGGCGGATCAGCACGCTGCCCAGCTTTCCCGGCTCCTTTTTCTGGACTTCCAGGGCATGCTGGAGCTTCTCTTCCGTGATCTTCCTTTCCTTAAGTAGAAAATCTCCTAGTCGCATAGCCATTGGCTATATTGTAGAGGATGAAAAACGAATTGTCAATTTTTTCATCGCAAGGCGTAGAATCCCGAGACCCCGAGGTTCTTCACCCGCCCCCGCGAATCGAGGGCCAGGGCGAGGTCGATCAGGAACTTCCCCAGGTTGAAGCCGCAGCCGATGCCGTAGAGGGCATTGGCCTCGCGGCCCACGAAATACTTGGCGGCCAAATCGCTCCACAGCCCGGCGCGCAGGAACAGCTTGTTGTGGAAAAGCCCCTTCTCCACCCCGAGCGAGAACAGCTGCGCCTCCTCGCCGCCCTGGTACAGCTCGCCCTTGGCCAGGTCGACGTCCAGGAAGAACGCCAGCTGGGGGTCGGGACGGAAGGCCAGGCCGGCCACCAGGCGCCGGGCCAGGCGCAGCTCGCCGGCGGCGGTGGCGATGACCGGGTCGGTGGCGTTCTTCAGCGCCAGGCCGGCCTTCAGGTGCTGGCCGAGATCGATGCCCGCCCCCAGGTCCAGATTGAACCTGGTGAAGCCCTCATCGGCCCCCGACCAGGCGGCTTCCAGGAGGTCGTCGGCGCCGGCCGCGGGGGTGAACGGTTCGCCGCCGAGGCCGGCGTCGAACACGCTGGACTTGCCCTTGAGGTAATGGAAGGTGGCGCCGACGTACGTCCCCTGCGAGACGGGGAAGCCGATGGCCAGCGAGTAGTCGGTGTAGTGCAGCCCGGTGAAGCGCACGCGCAGGGCGGCGATGTCGGCGTCGCTGACCATGGAGGCGGGCTGGTCGAGGGCGGCGCTGGCTGCGTTCGCCAGCGGGCGGACGACGGCCGCGTCCACGGTGGCGATGGCGACCGCGTAGCCCTTGCCGGCGTACCCCGGACCGCGCATGCGGAAGCCGCTGATGGCGGTATCGGCGGAAAAGGCCTCCTTCAGCGCCCGCAGCGCCGCCTCGCGGCCTGCCGCGTCCAGGGCCTGGAAATGCTCCAGGTCATAGGCCCGGGCAGCGGCGAGGTTCCGGCCGATGTCGCGAAAATCCAGGTCGCTGCTGCCGTACTGGTAGCCGCCCAGCGGCATGGCCAGAGAAGCCAGCAGCGAGGGATTGAGCTGCAGGGAATTGAAGTCATAGTTGTACGCCAGGGAAGCGTAGCCGAGAGCCAGGGAACGGGCGCCGTAAAAGAAAGGGAAGAAGGAGAGGAGGGGCATGGCCAGGGCGAGAAAAGCGGCCAGCAGCAGCGATCTTTTCATTTGTTCACCACTATAGCGAAATAACAAAAATTGTCAACTGTCAAGCGCTGAAATGGCGGCGGCGATCGGGAAAATCCCGATATCGGTATTGACAGGGGAACGCGATTTTGCTACTCTTGCCTTTGGCAGGGGTCTATAGCTCAACGGCTAGAGCTACCGGCTCATAACCGGTTGGTTCCAGGTTCGAATCCTGGTAGGCCCAGTATCAGCGACCCATAAGGAGTTTTCTTGAAAGAAGGACTTGACATCTTATACGCGCTGCAGCAGAAGGACGACCAGCTCAAGGAGATCGAAGCCGTCATCAAGGATATCCCGGTCCGGATCAAGGAGCTGGAGGACGAGCGCGACTCCCGCTCCGACATGATCGAAAAGGCCAAGAAGAAGCTGCAGGACAACGGCGAGGAGCGGAAGAAGCTGGAGCGGGAGATCGTCGCCATCCGCGACAAGATCGCCAAGTACAAGGAACAGATGAAGAAGGTGACCACCAACAAGGAGTTCCAGGGCTTCAGCAACGAGATCAAGTTCGAGGAAGCGAATATCGTCGCCGTGGAGGAAAAGATCATCGAGAAGATGATCGATTCCGACGAGATCATGGGCGGCATCCGCGACGCCGAGATCGAGTTCAAGAAGATCGCCGACAGCTACAACCAGCAGATCAAGGACATGCTCAGCAACCTGGAGTACCACAAGAACAAGCTGGCCGAGGAGAACCGGAACAAGAAAGAGCTGCGGGCGCGGGTCGATCCCAAGCTGCTCAAGGCCTACGACAGCCTCTTCGTCAAGAAGGCCGGCAAGGTCGTCTCCTACGTGCACAGCGATTTCTGCGGCGTGTGCAACATCAAGATCCGCCCCCAGATCCTGAGCGAACTGATCCTTTCCGGCGACTTGATGATCTGCGAGAACTGCGGCCGCATCCTTTACAAGAAGATCGTCGACGACGCGGAAGCCTGATCCCGCTTTCCGCTCGAGGAGACCGCGCATGAACGAGCGAGAACGGACCGAGCTGAACGAGACCGCCCGCCGCATGCGCCGTCATATCATCCGCATGATCGGCCGCGCCGCGTCGGGCCATCCCGGCGGCTCGCTCTCGGCGGTGGAGATCCTGGCCAGCCTGTACTTCCGCGAGATGCGCCTCGATCCCGCCGACCCGGCGTTCCCTGACCGCGACCGCTTCGTCCTTTCGAAGGGGCACGCCGCCCCGGTGCTGTATGCCGCCCTGGCCGAACGCGGCTTCTTCCCCGCCGGCGACCTGGATCGCCTGCGCCAGTGCGATTCCCGCCTGCAGGGCCACCCCCACCGCCTGGATACGCCCGGCGTGGAGGCCTCGACCGGCTCCCTGGGCCAGGGGCTGTCCATGGCCTGCGGCATGGCGCTGGGACTGCGCCTCTCCATGAGCGCGGCCCGGGTCTTCGCCCTGATCGGCGACGGCGAATCCCAGGAGGGGCAGATCTGGGAGGCGGCCATGACGGCCGGCTTCCGCCAGCTCGACAACCTTTGCGTCTTCCTGGACTACAACGACCTGCAGATCGACGGCCGGGTCAGCGCCATCAAGGACATCGCCCCGCTGCGCGACAAGTGGCAGGCCTTCCGCTGGCGGGTCGAGGAGATCGACGGCCACGACTTCGACCAGATCGAATCCGCCCTGGCCGCCTTCGCCGGCGAGCGCCGGCGGCCGACCCTGGTCATCGCCCGCACCGTCAAGGGCAAGGGAGTGTCTTTCATGGAGGACAACGTCGCCTTCCACGGCCAGGCGCCCAACGCCCGGGAAACGGAGCAGGCATTGCAGGAGCTCGGCCATGGCGAATGAAAGCCTGCGCGGAGCCTACGGCCGGACGCTGCTGAAGCTGGGGCGCGAGAACCCCGACCTGGTCGTCCTGGACGCCGACCTGGCCAAGTCCACCCAGACCCAGGTCTTCGCCAGGGAGTTCCCCGGCCGCTTCTTCGACATGGGCCTCGCGGAACAGGACATGGTCTCCACGGCGGCCGGGATCGCCCTCACCGGCAAGACCGTGTTCGCCAGCTCGTTCTGCGCCTTCCTCATCGGCCGCGCCTTCGACCAGGTGCGGCAGTCGATATGCTACAACCGCGCCAACGTCAAACTGGTCGGAACCCACGCCGGGCTGGGCGTGGGCGAGGACGGCGCCACCCACCAGGCGCTGGAGGACGTCGCCCTGGCGCGCACCCTGCCCGGGCTGACCGTGATCGTGCCGGCCGACGCCGTCGAGACGTCCCTGGCCGTCGAGTACGCCGCCGCCGCGCCCGGGCCGTTCTTCATCCGCCTGACGCGGGGCGACCTGCCGACCCTTTTCGACGCCAGCCACCGCTTCGAGCCGGGGCGCGCTCCCCTGCTGCGCGACGGCGACGCCATCGCGCTGGTGGCCATGGGGGCGATGGTCGAGAAGGCGCTGCAGGCCTCCGAGCTGCTGGCGGCCCAGGGCATCTCGGCCGCGGTCGCCGACTTCTCGAGCCTGCAGCCGCTGGACGGCGACACCCTGCTGCGCCTCGCCCGCTCGACCGGCCGGGTGCTCACCGTCGAGGACCACTCGGTCCGCGGCGGCCTGGGCGGCGCCTGCGCCGAGTTCCTGGCCCAGCATCACCCCGTCCCCATGACCCTCATGGGCATGGACGGCCGGTTCGGCCGTTCGGGCAAGCCCGCTGACCTCTACGCCCATTTCCAGCTGACCGCAGCCGACATCGCCGCCGCCGGCGTCCGCCTGCTCTCCCGGCCGTGATCCAGTTCTTCCACGTCTACAAGCAGTATTTCCGCAGCAACGAGGCCCTGAGCGACATCAACCTCGCCATCAAGCGCGGCGAGTTCATCTTTCTCACCGGCGCCTCGGGCGCCGGCAAGTCGACCCTGCTCAAGCTGATCTACAAGGAGGAGGAGCCCAGCAAGGGCCAGATCCTCATCGATTCGGTCAACAGCACGCTCATCCCCGCCAAGCGGCTGTACCGCCTGCGCCGGCAGATCGGCATCGTGTTCCAGGACTTCAAGCTGCTGATGAACCGCACCGTGCAGGAGAACGTGGCCGTGCCGCTGCTGGTGCGCGGCGAGAAGCGGGCGGCGATCGAGAACAAGGTCAACAGCACCCTGGCCCTGGTCGGCCTGAGCCACCGCAAGCGCTACCTGACCTCGCACATCTCCGGCGGCGAGCAGCAGCGGGTGGCCATCGCCCGCGCCGTCATCGGCAATCCCAAGATCCTCATCGCCGACGAGCCGACCGGCAACCTGGACACCGAGCTTTCCATCGAGATCGTGCGCATCTTCGAGAAGGTCAACGCCAGCGGCATCACCGTCATCATCGCCACCCACGACCTCAACCTGATCAACCTCTTCCCCAAGCGCATCATCAAGCTGGACAAGGGGCAGCTGGTCCTGGACCGCCCCTGCGAGGCGGGCTGACCATGCGCTTCACGCTGCGGGCTCTGCAGCAGGCCCTGGGCAACATCCTGCGCAACAAGTCGGTCAACTTCCTCTGCCTGGGGATCATCGCCTTCACGCTGCTGGTGCCGGGGATCTTCGGCTTCATCTCCTTCCACCTCGACCGCTACATCAGCCGCCTGAGCGACAATATCGAGGCCATCTTCTACCTCCGCGACAACGCCGAGCCCGCCGGCGTCGAGGCGCTGATGCGGCGCATCGAGGGCAGCCTGCTGGTCAAGGAGACCGGCTTCACCTCCCGCGAGCAGGCGCGCGCGGACTTCGCCCGCGAATTCCCCGAGCTGGGCTACATCCTGGCCGAGTTCAGCGACTCGCCCTTCCCGGCGTCGGTGCGCGCCCGCTTCCGCTCCGACGCCAGCGGCATCGTGGCCATCGAGTCGTTCATCCGCGACATGCGCCGCACCCCGCTGGTCGAGAGCGTGCAGCTCAACATGGACTGGGCGCGCAAGATCGCCAACATCAAGAAATTCGCCCAGTTCGCCGGCCTGTTCCTGAGCGCCATCCTGCTCATTGTCTCCGCCTTCATCATCTTCAACGTGGTGAAGCTGAACATCTTCTACCGCCGGGAGGAGATCACCATCCTGGGCCTGGTCGGAGCCACCGACGCCTACATCAAGGTCCCCTTCCTGCTCGAGGGGCTGCTGCTGGGATCGCTGGGCGGGCTGCTGGCCTGCGGGCTGCTGTTCGTCGCCGTCAGGGCTTTCCCGCTGTACGCCGGTTTCGTCTACGAGGTCGTCAAGCAGCTGATCCGCTTCAACGAGCTGCCGCCGCGCCTCTTCTGGCAGCTGATCGCCACCGGGGCGGGGATCGGATTGCTCTCTTCCTTCATCTCGCTGCGCAGGTTCATCAGGCACACGCCCGGATGAAGAGCGTGCTACGTGACGCGTAACGCGTGACGCGTAACGCGGAAGAGACCAAATTCCAAGCTCCAAATACCAATTTCCAAAACAAAAGCCAAAATAAGTGTCAGTGTCAGTGTCAGCAAGAGCCTTGGAGTAATTTTTTTCGCTTCAACGTTTCAACGCTGCAACGCTTCAACGATTTCTGTTCCATGCTTGGGATCATCGTTTGGGTCATTCGGTCAAAGTCCCCGCCAAGGGGATTGGGATTTAGAATTTAAGCCTAACTGATTACCCGTCATATTTTCTCGCCTCTTCGTCTGGGCCTATGGCTCCTTGGGATTCCAGTCTTCTCTCGTCACGCGTCACGCGTTACGCGTCACGCAGGTTCTCCTCTCGTCATGCATTACGGCTGTTCAACCAGTGATTCCCTGAGCGCCGCCTCCAGCCGCTGCAAGCCGTCCTTCATCACCTCGGGATCCTGCACCCCGGCCATGCGGAAATGGCGCGGCATCTGGAAGAAGCGCCCCTCGGTGACGACCATGCGGTATTTCCCGTAGAGCCGGGAATGGAATTTCCTGACATCGACCCGGCCGTTCATCTCGGGGAAAAAAAGGACGCCGTTCCTGGGGATGTAGCAGGAGAGGAACTCGGTCCGGCTCAGGTAGGAGCCGATGAGCTCGCGGTTCTCCCTGACGCGCCGGCGCAGGCGTTGCTCCAGCTCCGCCAGCACCGGGCTTTCCAGCAGCAGGTGGGCCAGGTACAACGGGGCGAAGGGGATCTCGGGGGTCAGGTAATCGCCGAAAAGCCGGGCCTTCTCGATCACGGCGGCCGGGGCGAAGGCCCAGCCGCAGCGCAGGGAGCCCAGCCCGTAGAACTTGGAGAGCGAGGAGGTGACGATGAATTCCGGGTAGTCGACGAACAGCGAGCGTTCGCGGTAGAAACGGCCGTACACCTCGTCGATGAAGACGGCGATGCCGCGCTCGCGGTTCAGCGCCTGCAGGTATTGCAGCACCTCGGAGCTGATCTGGCTGCCCGAGGGGTTGTGCGGGTCGGTGAGGAGGATCATGCGCGTCTTCTCCGTCACCGCGGCGGCGATGGCCGGCAGCGACAGGGAGAAATCCAGCGGGTCGCGCCTGACGAAGCGCACGCGCGCCCCCAGGTAGGCCGGAACCTTGAACATCGGCTCGTAGGCGGGGAATTCGACCAGCACCTCGTCGCCGCGCCGGAGCAGCGCCCCCCAGACGATGAAGTTGGCCAAGCTCGTCCCCAGGGAGAGGAGGATGTTCTCCTCCGGCACCTGCTCCCTGCGGCTCAGGGTCGCCAACAGGTGGCGGCTGCCGACGGCCGCGTCGCCGGGGAAGGGCTGCAGGCGGATGGAGCCGGCGGCGAAAGGCAGCTCGTCGTCCTTCAGCAGGAATTCCATGTTGGAATGGGAGAAATTGACCTCGACGTCCTCCGGGTAGCTCTTGACGGTCAGCAGATGGTCGATCTTCAGGTTTTTGGGCATGCCGGCCTTCCCTCACTCGGCGACGATGCGCACGCGCCGGTCTTCCAGGCGGACCCGCAGGCGCATCTTCTTGTCGGTCTTGGTGACGATATCGATGGCCGGCAGCCGCACCTGGTGCTCCAGGAACTCCCGGACGGCATAGGCGAAGCGCCCCGACTTCTCGGCCTCGGCGGCCAGCGCCTGCAGCACCTCGTCGTCGGAGCGCAGGCGGCAGCGGTAGCGCTCCAGCAGTTCGCCGCGGATCGCCTCCATCTGCATGGCGGCGATCTTTTGCAGGTGCTCCCGGGTCAGCGGCGAGAACTGGATAATCTCGTCCACCCAGTCCAGGACGTTCATGATCTTGGGCGCGACGATCAGCTCGCCGGAGCGCGGGTCGACCTTGACGAAGCCGATGGCCGAGCCCTTCTTCGCCTCGCCGATGCCGGTCAGGCTCAGGATGAAGATGATGTTGGCCAGGTAGTGCCTCTTGCCCAGCGCGTCCAGGACCTGGCCCTGGGTCAGGGTCTTGCCCAGGGAATAGAGCACCGAGGAATGGGCCTCCTCGATGTTCTCGAACAGGATCACCGAGAACGGGTGGTTCTCCACCTCGTGCACCAGGGCGCCGGCGCCGCCCTCGCCGTCGCCGCGCACCAGCCGCTCGGCGTCCTCGGCCTTGCGGTAGCCGGCCAGGTCGATGACGCGCAGCTTCCCGGAGCTGCCGAACAGGTACTCGGCGATCCGGGCGGCGATGAAGCTCTTGCCCACCCCGGTCGGCCCCAGGAAAAGGAAGATGCCCTCGGGCCGCAGCGCGTTGACCCGCGTTTCCAGCCGGGCCAGGCGGATGATGCGCGAGATCTCCTCCAGGGCGCTGGCCTGGTTGACGGTGGCTTTGCTGAGAAAGTCGAGCATGCCGCGGGCATGAGCCTTGGTGTCGAGGCGCACGATCTCGATGGGCAGCCTGGAGAAGGCGCTGATGCTCTGGTGGACGTGGTCGCAATCGAGGGCGGCGGCTTTTTGCAGCACCGCCTTGGAGCAGGCGATGTCCAGCAGCTCGATGGCCTTGTCGGGGAAGGCGCGGGTGGGGATGAAGCGCTGGGACAGGGTGTAGATGCCCTCGAACAGGTTCTCGGGAATGCTCAGGCGGTAATACTCCTCGAAATGCTTCCTGACCCCGCTCAGGATGCTCAGCATCTCCTCTTTTTCGGGCTCGTTGAGCATGATCGCCGAGAAATTCGCGGCCATGATCTCATCGCTCTTGATGAACTTGTAGTAGTCTTCCGAAGTGGCGGCGGCGATGACCAGCAGGTCGCGCTCGGAGATGTGGGCCTTGAGCAGGCCCTGGATCTGGCTGCCCCGCCCCTGGGCTCCGACCAGCGAATGGCCGTGCATCTCGTCGAGGAACAGGATGACGCGCTCGCCGCTGCGGCGGATCTGCCCGAGCAGCGCCTCCAGGTCCTTGGCCAGGCGGTCGGCCGACTCCCGGGAGTAGAAGAAGGATGTCAGGGACAGCTCCAGGATCACCTTGTCCCTGAGGTTGGCCGGGACCTGGCCGCGGTTGATGCGGTCGGCCAGCGCGGTGACCAGCGCCGTCTTGCCGACGCCGGGCTTGCCCACCAGGATGATGTTCTTCTTCAGCTTGCGCTGCAGCGTCTCCATCAGGGCTTCCAGCTCCTTCTCCCTGCCGATGAAGGGCATGCGCTTCCCGTCCCTTGCCAGGTCGCTCAGGTTGCTGATGAAGGAATGGAATTCGGGGGAAATCTCCAACTGCTCCAGGCTCGGGCTCATCGGCGCTCCTCCTTGGCGGTCCCGCGTCTCAGGCGTTCCGGTCGATGAACTGGAACTTCAGCAGGGTGCGGAAGATGATCTCCAGGTCGAGGCGGAAGGTCCAGTTCTGAATATAGAAAATATCGAACTCGATGCGCTTGTCCAGCGGCGTGTTGCCGCGCAGGCCGTGAACCTGGGCCCAGCCGGTCATGCCGGTCTTCACCCGGTGGCGCAGCATGTAGCGGGGAATGCTCGCCTTGAACTTCTCGACCAGCTCCGGACGCTCGGGGCGCGGCCCCACCAGGCTCATGTCGCCGAGCAGGACATTGACCAGCTGCGGCAGCTCGTCGATGGAGAGCTTGCGCAGGATCCTGCCCACCCGGGTCACGCGCGGGTCGTCCTGCGGCGACCAGATGGGACCCGTGGCCCTCTCGGCATCGCGGACCATGGTGCGGAACTTGACCATGCGGAAGACGCGCCCATCCAGGCCCAGGCGCCGCTGGCGGAAGAAGACCGGCCCGCGCGAGTCGATCTTCAGCAGCAGGGCGACCAGGGCGGCGAACGGCAGCAGCAGCACCAGGCCGCAGAGGGAGACGAGCAGGTCGAACAGCCGCTTGCTCAGGGCGGGCCAGCCCTGGAGCGGGATGTCGCCCAGGTTGATCACCGGCAGGCCCTCGATGTGCTCCAGCCCCGCCTTCAGCGAGGCCAGCTGCAGGATGTCGGGCACCAGGTGGATGTCGACCAGCAGGTTGTTGCCGCCCTCGATCAGCCGGATGATGGTGTCGTACTCGCTCAACGGCAGCGCCACGAAGAGATCGGTGATGCCGTGCCGCCGCGCCACGGCCTCCAGGTCGCCGTAGCCGCCCAGCACCCCGGCGTCCCTGCGGGGAATCCCCGGCGTGGGGGGCGCCGGCGAGAGGAAGCCGCTGACCTCCAGCCCGAAATGGGAGTAGCGGGAGAGGTTCTCCGCCGTCAGGGCGGCCAGGTCGCCGCTGCCGGCGATCAGCACCCGCGAGACGCCGTCGCGCGAGAGGCGGCGGAAAAGGCGGAACATCAGGGCGCGGCAAATGAAGACGGTAGCCACCGCCAGCGGCGCGTAGACGGCCAGGAAGCCGTGGGAAATCTCGAAACCGATGAAGCGGTAGCTCTTCAGGTAGCTGAAGAACAGCAGCACGGTGAAGGCGGCGGCAGCGCAGTTCAGGATGACCGAGAAGAGGTCGTCGAGGCGGTTGCGGCGCAGCTTGAAGCGGTAGAATCCCTGGTAGGAAAAGTAGACCAGGTGGGCAAGGAGCAGCGCCGGCAGGACGGCCAGGTAGGCCGAAAAGCCCGGCACCCCCTTGGGCGCGGTGAGAAGCCCGGAGTGAAAGCGCAGCCAGAAGGAGAGGAAAAACGCGGCGGCGATGGCCAGGGCGTCGCTGAGGGCGTACAGGCGGGCCAGCTGCTCGCGCTGCTTGCGGATCATTCCGGCCCCGCGCTGACCAGGCGCCCGAATTCCTCGCGGAAGCGGGCGGCGGAAAACTGCAGGCTGTGGCTGCGGATGGCGGCCGCGTCGAGGTCCAGGCGCGAGAGCTCGGCCAGGGCGTCCTGCAGCCCGGCGACGGTGGCCTCGGGGAACAGGATCCCCGTTCGGCGGTCGAGGACGATGTCGCGCACGCCACCGCGGTCGAAGGCCACCACCGGCGTTCCGCAGGCCTGGCTCTCGGCCAACGCGATGCCGAAGTCCTCCACCCCGGCGAACACCAGCGCGCGGGCGTTCTGGTAGAGCTCGCGCAGTTGGCCGGCGTCGACCTCGGGCAGCCAGCGCACGCTGGCGCCGGCTTGTCGGCGGAGTTTTTTCCCCTCGGGCCCCTTGCCCACGATCACCAGCGGCTCGCCGCCGGCGCGAAAGGCCTCCAGGACCAGGCCGATGTTCTTGTAGGGCGCCAGCGCCGAGACCAGCAGGCAATAGTCGCGGCTGGGGCGCTGCGCCGGGCAAAAGAACCCGGTATCCACCGGCGGGTGGATGACGGCGGCGTCCCGGCGGTAGTATTTTTGGATGCGCTGGCGGACATAGCTGGAGTTGGCCACGAAACGGTCGACGCGCGCCGCGCTGCTGACGTCCCAGGCGCGCAGGCGCGATATCTCCCGGGAGATGACCCGGCGGCTCCAGAAGCCGGCGCCGGCGAAATAGGCGTAGTACTGGTCCCAGGCGTAGCGCATGGGCGAATGGATGTAGCTGACGTGCAGGGCGTCGGGGGCCGGCACCGCCCCCTTGGCCACGCAGTGCGAGCTGCTGAGCACCAGCGAATACTCGCGCAGGTCGAAGGCCTCGACATGGCGCGGGAACCAGGGCAGGAAATGACGGTAATGGCGGCGGATCCAGGGGTTGCGGTTCAGGCGCGACGCGGTCACCTTTTTGGAGCGGATCAGCGGCGACACCGCCGCCGGCTCGTAGAAAAGGGTGAAGATGTCGGCCGCGGGATACAGGGCGAGCATCTCCTCCAGCACTTTCTCGCCGCCGCGCATGCCGTTGAGCCAGTCGTGGATGATCGCAACTTTTTCAGCCATCAGTGGAAATTGTACACTTCCGGACCCGGCAAAGCAATAGAGCGAGCAGCAGAACGGGCGTTCAGTGTCAGTGTCAGTGTCAGCAGAAGGACTTACATGCCAAAGTGGTAGT
>DIXU01000010.1 GCA_002436105.1 Candidatus Aminicenantes bacterium UBA6072
CATGTACGCCAACTTCAAGGTCGGCATCAGCCAGTTCCAGATGAACCTGGACTCCAAGACCGACCGTCCGTTCTACTACGACTTGTACACCTACCGCTACCTGGACAAGGGCGGCGCCTGGCGCACCCTGGACCACAACTCGCGCGACCGCTACAACTTCAACGCCGACGCCACCACCTTCATCGACGACTTCATGGGCACCCACGAGCTGAAGGTCGGCGGCGAGGCCCAGCTGGCCCGCGTCGGCTGGATGGTCTACGGCCGCCCCGACCCCATCTCCGGCTGCCACTACCAGGGCATGCTCGGCGAGGACTATTACTACTACGGCCTGGTGCTGAGCGGCGACGGCTTCGACCGCAAGGACAACATGGACGACTACTTCGCGTTCGTCCAGGACACCTGGCGCGTCAACCGCCACCTGACCGTCAACCTCGGCCTGCGCCTGGAGTACAACTCGCTCTCCTGGCCGGTGCAGGGCGAGGGCGGCGCCTTCCAGCTTCCCGGCGCCCTCAGCTACCTGACGGTCAACCGCTCGATCACCGAGAAGACCAAGGGGCTGGAATGGACCACCCTGGCCCCGCGCATCGGCGCCATCTACGACCTGACCGGAGACAACAAGACCCTGCTGAAGGCCTCCTGGTCGCGCTACACCATGGCCAACCAGACCGGCTGGATCAACATCGCCCACCCCAACGGCTGGGTCGGGTACATCGTCTTCCTCAATCCCGACGGCACGCAGATCCCCAACACCGAATCGGTCTGGTCGGTCCCCTCGGGCACCAAGGTCGGCTACAAGGACTACAAGCTCTCGGCGCCCTATGTCGATGAGCTGACCGTCGGCCTCGAGCGCGAGCTGTTCACCGACTGGTCGGCGGGCGCCCGCTTCATCCGCAAGTGGGACCGCAACCTGGTCCACCAGGTCGACGCGGCGCAGCTCGACATGGACAAGCTGATGGCCACCGGCGAGCTCGACTGGAGCAAGAACTGGATCACCAAGACCACGGTCGATCCCTTTGATGGCAAGACCGTCACCTTCTACAGCAAGAAGAACACCGCCGTCAGCGAGATCTACATCGTCAACCCGCCGGGCGCCGAGCGCGACTACACCGGCCTGGAGCTCACCCTGAACAAGCGTTTCAGCCGCGGCTGGGCGCTGAACACCTCCTACGTCTACGGCGAGGGCAAGGGCCTCATCGACCAGGGCCGCGGCAGCGCCGCGCTGGGCACCTCCGGCCTGTTCGGCAATCCCAACGCCCACGTCAACGCCTACGGCGTCCTCGACCTCGACTCCACCCACCAGTTCAAGGTGCAGGGCATGGTCTCCGGCCCGCTGGGCATCAATCTCAGCGGCTACTTCCGCTACATGAGCGGCGGCACCTATACGCGCACGATCAACTCCTTCTACCTGGGCGTCCCCGTCACCCAGAGCCGCTCCGGCGCGACCATCTTCGCCGAGGAACGCGGCACGCGCCGCCTGCCCGACGCCGTGCGCCTCGACCTGCGCCTGGAGAAGACCTTCAAGATCAAGAACGTGGTCCTGAGCGCCTTCGCCGACTGCTTCAACGTCTTCAACCAGGGCGTGGCCACCTCGGTCTGGACCAACTCCAGCAACCAGAGGACCTATGCCTTCGACCGCATGATGACCATCAACGACCCGCGCATGTTCCAGCTGGGAGCCCGCATCGAGTTCAACTAGGCTCAAGGCTCCATTTAACTGCTCTTCGGGGGGGCACTGCGGTGCCCCCCTTTTTTTTTGCTTGCCGGTAATCCCGTTCTATGGAATAATCCGGGTGTGAACTCCGCGTCCAATCGCTCTCTCGTAGCCGGACATCGCCGCTTGTGGCTGGCCGCCGGCATCGCGGCGCTGCTGGCGGCGCTGGCCTTCTGGCTGTTGCGCCCAGGCTCGCCGGTCCATACCGGCGCCGGCAGCCCCGAGCGCTGGAACGTGGTGCTGGTGACCATCGATACGCTGCGCGCCGATCACGTCGGCGCCTACGGGACGGGGAAGGCCCTCACGCCGGTACTCGACGCCCTGGCCGGCGACGGCGTGCGTTTTGAGCACTGCGTCGCCCAGGCGCCGCTCACCCTGCCCTCGCACGCCTCGCTGCTGTCGGCCACCCAGCCGTTGTTCCACCGCGTCCGCGACAATGGGACCTTTCGCGTGCCGCCGGAGCTGGACCTGATCAGCGAAGTGCTGAAGGAAAACGGTTTTGCCACCGCCGCCTTTATCGGCGGCTATGTACTGCACGGCAAGTGGGGGCTGAACCAGGGGTTCGACCATTATTCCGACCGCTTCGAGCCCGGCCCGGGGCGCGACCTGGTGCTGCTGGCCAAGAAGCCGGCCGCTGAGGTGCTCGCCGACGCCCGCGCCTGGCTGGAGGAGAACGGCGGGCGCCGGTTCTTCGCCTGGATCCACCTCTACGATCCCCATTTCCCATATGAGCCGCCGGCGCCCTTCGATCAACGCTGTCCCGACGAACCCTATCGTGGCGAGGTGGAATACGCCGACCATGAACTGGGGCTGTTCTTCGATTACCTGCGGCAAAAAGGATGGTACGACCGCACCCTGGTGGCGGTCACCGCCGACCACGGCGAGGGATTGGACGACCACGGCGAGCAGAAGCACGGCTATTTCCTGTATGAAACGACCATGCATGTGCCGCTCATCCTGCGCGCCCCGGCTCCCTTCGCCGCCAGGACCGTAGCGCAGACGGTGCAGCTGATCGACGTGGCGCCGACCATTCTCGATTTGCTGGGCATCACCGCGCCCCGGGGCTGGCAGGGCAAGACGATGGGGCGGCTGCTGGCGGGGAAGGAGGACGAGCGCTTCGGGACCGCCTATTGCGAGACCTGGTACCCGCGCCTGCATTACGGCTGGTCGCAGCTGCAGGCGTTCTATGCCCATGGGAAAAAATACATCTTTTCTCCCCGCGACGAGCTGTACGACCTGCGCCGGGACCCGGACGAAAAGCGCAACCTGGCCGGCGAGCAACCGCGCCAACGCGCCGAGCTGCGGGGACGCGCGCTGGCCTTCATGCAGGCCGCGGGGCGCAACGCCCTGACGCCGGGGAGTATCCAGGCGATGGACGCGGAAGACCGGCGCCGGCTGGCGGCGCTCGGTTACCTGGGCGGCGCGCTGCCGCTGACGGGCGATGACGCCCCGCTGGCCGACCCCAAGGACAAGCTGCCCGATTATGTCGCGTTCGGCAAGGCCGTGGCGCTGCTGGGCGAAGACCGCTGGCAGGAGGCGCTGGACGCCGCCCGCGGCATCGTCGAGCGCAACCCGGGATTCGCCGACGCGGTGAACCTGGAGGGCAACGCCCTGTTCGCGGGCGGGCGCCACGAACAGGCCCTGGAGGCGTTCCGCCGCGCCCTGGCGCTCAAGCCCGAGGACGCCAACAATCGCCTCGACCTGCTGAAAACACTGGAAAAGCTGAACCGGCTGGAGGATGCCGCTTCCGAGGCCCGGCGCTTTCTCCGCGACGCTCCCGGCGATTCCACGCTGCTGGCCGCCCTGGGGCGCATCCTGCTGGCGCAACAGCGGGACGAGGAGGGGCTGGGCGTCCTGCAGCAGGCCCTGGCGGCCGACCCCGGCATCTATCCCCGGATCAACCGGGCCGCCGAAGTCCTGATCGCCCGCCAGGGCTTCTCCACGGCCCAACAGCTCCTGCAGGGGATCCTGTCCGTCCAGCCGCGGGCGGCGGGCAGCCATTACCTGCTGGGGCAGATCGCGGAGGGCCGGCAGCAACCGGAGGCGGCCATGGCATCCTATCGCCGCGAGCTGGAGATCGACGACCGGCATTTCCCGGCGGCGGTCAACCTGGCCAACCTGCTGAAGCAGGCGGGGCGGTTCGACGAGGCGGCCCGTTATTATCGCGCGGCCATCGACGCCAACCCCATGCTGAAGATGCCCCGCTTCCACCTGGCCGAGATCATGCTGCGCCGGGGAGGGGATCTTGCCGGCGCCGTCGACCTCTGCCTGCGGGGGATCGGGATCGAGCCGCAGGACCGCGACACCCTGTTCGGCTATTTCGTCCTGACCAACCTCTACGCCGCCCTGGGCGACAGCGCGCGCCGTGATTTCTACACTCGCCAGGGGGAAAAGCTGATCGCTGGCCTGGATCGGCGCTGACCATTCCCCTGGGGCGGATTGCCCGGCACCCCGCGTCTGTGGTAAACTCAGAAAATGACAGCTTTCTTTTCATCACGATACCGGACGCGGCGCTTGTGGATCGTCGCCGGGATCCTAGCGAGTTTGGCGGCGGCAACCTGGCTGGCCTTGGGCCTCAGGGTCCGGCCGGGGTCCTTCCGGCGCTCGCCGGATCTCAACGTCATCCTGATCACCATCGATACCCTGCGCGCCGACCATGTCAGCGCCTACGGCGGCGACCGGGCCCGGACGCCGGTCCTCGACTCCCTGGCCGCCGAGGGGGCGCGTTTCGACCATTGCGTCGCCCAGGTGCCGCTCACCCTCCCTTCCCACACCTCGTTGCTCTCCTCCACCTACCCGCAGTTCAACCAGGTGCGGGACAACGGCGGTTTCCAGGTGCCGGAACAGCTGAACCTGATCAGCGAGGTCATGAAGCAAAGGGGCGCGGCCACCGCCGCCTTCATCGGCGCTTTCGTGCTGCACGGCAAATGGGGGCTCAACCAGGGATTCGACGTCTACTCGGACCGCTTTGACCCGGCCCGCTACGGCAGGATCCTGCTGGAGAACGAGAAGCGCGCCGACGAAGTGCTGGGCGATGCCCGGCAGTGGCTGCAAGCGATCGGCAAACGGAGGTTTTTCGCCTGGATCCACCTCTATGATCCCCACTCCCCCTACGATCCTCCCGAGCCTTTCGAGCGCGGCACTCCCCGCGCCGCCTATCGCGGCGAGGTGGAATACACCGACCACGAACTGGGCAAGTTCGTCTCCTTCCTGAAGGAGCAAGGGCTGTACGACAATTCGCTGATCGTTGTCGCCGCCGACCACGGCGAGGGGCTGGGCGATCACGACGAGGACGGCCACGGCATGTTCCTCTACGAGACGACGATCCGCGTGCCCCTGATCATCCGCGCGCCGCGGCCCTTCGCCCGCCGCGCGGTCGGGGAGATGGTGGAGCTGGTCGACATGGCGCCGACGATTCTCGACCTGCTCGCCATCCCCGTCCCCAGGGAGTGGCAGGGGCGCTCCCTCTGGCCGCTGCTGAGCGGCAAGGCCGGCGAGAAGGCCGGGAATGCCTATAGCGAGACCTTTTATCCCCGTTTCCACTACGGCTGGTCGAGCCTGCAGTCGTTCAGCAGCGGCAAGCTGAAGTACATCCTGGCCCCGCGCGATGAACTGTACGACCTGGCCGGCGATCCCCACGAGAGCCAGGAACTGGCCGGTGACCCGCGGCGCCGCGACCTGCGCGGGCGGTTGCTGGACTTCGTCAGCCGCAGCTCGCGCGGGGCGCTGAGCCACCTGGCGGGCCGGCAGATGAGCCCCGAGGACCAGCGGCGGCTGGCCGCCCTGGGCTACCTGAGCGGGACCGTGAAGGTCGATGAAACCCGGCCGCTGGCCGATCCCAAGGACAAGATCGCCGCCAGCAACTCGCTGACCCGGGCGACCTACCTGCTCGAGGAGAAGCAACCCGACGCGGCGGCCCAAATCCTCGAGGATCTTATTCGCCAGGAACCGGAGCTCGCCGACGCCTGGAGCCTGCTGGGCAACGTCAACCTGAAGCGGGGCCGCAAGCAGCAGGCGCTCGATTCCTTCCGCCGCGCCCTGGCCCTGAAGCCCGACAACAATTTCCTCATGCTCAATATCGTCAAGACGCTGGCGGGATCGGGGGAGGTCGCCGCCGCCGCCGATGAGAACCTCCGTTTCCTGAAGTCCTTTCCCGGGGACCCGGCGCTGCTGGAGCAGCTGGGCTACATCCGGCTGCTGCAGGACCGGACCGACGAGGCGCTGAAGATCCTGAACCAGGCGCTGGCCCTTGACCCGACGGCCCCGCAGTTGGCCAACCTGATCGCCGAGGCGCTGATCCGCAAGGGCGACCATGCCGCTGCGGAGGAGATCCTGCAGCGCGGATTACGCGAAAACCCGCGCACGCGCAACAGCCATTACCTGCTGGCGCAGGTGCAGGAGGCGCTGGCGCGGCCCGACCAGGCCATCGACCTCTACCGCAAGGAACTGGAGATCAACGAGGGAAAATTCCAGGCGGCTGTCAACCTGGCCAACCTGCTGAAGCAGGCGGGGGGGTTCGGCGAGGCGGCCCGTTATTATCGCATGGCCATCGACGCCAACGACGCGCTGAAGATGCCCCGCTTCCACCTGGCCGAGATCATGCTGCGCGAAGGGCGGGACCTGGAGCAGGCGGTCGCCCTGTGCCTGGCCGGGATCGAGCTCTTGCCGCGTGACCGCGAGACGCTGTTCGGCTACTTCGTCCTGACCAACCTCTACGCCGCCCTGGGCAATTCAGCCCGCCGCGATTTCTATACCCGCGAGGGGGAAAAGCTGATCGCCGAGCTGGAAAAGAAATAAGTGTCAGTGACAGTGTCAGTGTCAGCAGGAGGTCTTTCAAGCCTTAGTGGTAGTGATCGTGATAGTGGTAGTTGGAGAAGAAGGAAATCCAGGGTCAGTGTTAGTGATCCTGTTCGCAGAAAAATGATCAATCTGGAGACGTTAGAGGGCAATGGTTGGCAAGACACTGAATCTGCTATGGCCTTTTCCTGCTAACCTCTAACGTCTAACGTCTAACGTCTGACGTCTGACGTCTAACGTCTCCATGTCCATCCAGTTCTCAGGAACCGGCTTCGCGCTCGAGGGACGCCAGCTGGTCGCGCTCGGAAGGGGAAAGCCGATCGAAGTGGTTCCGGCGCAGCGTTGCCAGCGTCTGCCGGGCCGCGCCCCTGCGGTTGATGCGCAGCTGGGCGATGGCCAGGTTGAAATAGGTGTTGACGAACTCCGGATCGCTGGCGAGCGCCCGGCGAAAATAGCGGATGGCCTCCTCGCTGTCCCCGAGGTACAGCCGGACTGCCCCCAAACCGTTCAGCGCGGTGATCAGCTGGTCATCAACGGCCAGCGCCCTGGAGAAGAACTCCCCGGCCCGGCGCAGGCTTTGCCGGTCCTGGCGCTGGCGGAAGAGGGTCAGGTGCAGGGTGCCGAGGCCGCTCAGGGCCAGGGCCTGCTTCGGGTCGATTTCCAGGGCGCGCTCGAACGAGCGCAGCGCATCGTCGCCCCGGCCGCGGTCGAGCTGGGCCAGGCCGAGCTGTGTCCAGTGGGCGGGATGGCCTCCCTGATCGCCGACCAGCTCCCGCAGCAGGCCTTCGGCCATTTCCGGTCGGCCCAGCTTGACCAGCAGCTTGGCCGCCTGGCCGCGGACGTCGGCCGGGATGCTCTTGGCATCGGGCGCGGCGGCATCCAGCAGCCGGCGCAGCGTGGCCAGGGCCTGGTCGGGCCGGCCCGCTTCGATGTGCAGGTCGGCCAGGGCGATCGCCAGCTTGCGATCGCCGGGCTCCAGGTCCCAGGCTTTCTGGAAATGGCCGATGGCCAGGTCGATCTTTTTCTGGCCGTGGTAGAGCTCGCCCAGCATCAGGTGGGCTTCCACGGAGCGCGCATCCATGGCCAGGGTGAGCTGCGCCGTCTCCTCGGTCCGGCGCTCATCGCCGCGATTGCGGTAGAAGGTCGCCAGCAGCAGGGCAAAGCGCGACGTCTCGGGAAAGCGCGCGATGGCTTCGCGCAGGACCGCCTGGATGGCCACCGGGTCCTTGCGCGCCAGCGCCAGCTCGTACGCCGTATCGTGGAACTGGGGCAGCTTGCGGTCGAGTCCGCTGGCCCGCAGTGCGTCGAGTTGCTGCTCCGCGCCTTCCAGGCTGCCGGCACGGATTGTTTCCCTGGTTTTCAGCAGCCGGTTCATCGGTCCGATCCCGTCCTTGGGATCCTCGTTGGCTCCCTTCAGGAACGGGCGGTCGCTCGAGGCGAAATACCCCAGGGTGCGAAGGCGGGCCTGGTCCTGGCGGGTCTGCTGCGAACGCAGCGCCGCCTTGCCGGCAGGCACTGTCCGCTCAAGGTAGCTGTCCAGGTCGCGGGCCAGCTGCTTGGCCCGGGCGTTCCTTTTCAGGTAGAGATTGTCCTTTTCCAGGGGGTCGGACGCCAGGTCGTACAGTTCGGGGCGGGGCAGGGAGATGTACTTGAGTCGGCCGCTCAGCAGGCCCGAGAGCGGGGCCCAGCCCATCTCCTCCATCCCGTACAGGCTTTCGAAGTACAGGGCGGGCGCCGGCCGCCCTGGATCCTCGTCGCCGGCCAGCAGCGGGGCGAGGCTGCGGCCCTGGATGCCGGCGGGAAGCGGCAGGCGGTACAGTTCCAGCAGGGTGGGCAGCACGTCGACCAGCCCCACGGCCTGCGCGACGACCCGCTGGGCGGCGAAGAGGCGCCTGTGGTGAAAGATGAGCGGCACGCGCAGCGTCTCCTCGTAGCAAAACACCCCGTGGCCGCTCTCGTCGTGCTCGCCGAAGCCCTCGCCATGGTCGCCGGCGGCCACCACCAGCGTGTTCTTCAGCAGGCCGCGGCGGTCGAGCTCCTGCAGCATGCGGCCGATGGTATCGTCCATGAAGGCGATCTCGCCGCGGTACGGGTCGTCGGCGAAACGCTCGCGGAACGGCGCCGGCGGTTCGTAGGGGGCATGGGGGTCGTAGAGGTGCACCCAGCAGAAAAACGGCAAGGAGGGGGAGCGGTCGAGCCAGCGGCTGAATTTGGCGAATACCTTGTCGGCGGATATTTCCGAGCGGTAGGTGGTATCGCCCTCCGGCTTGTCCAGGGCGTCGTCGTAGCCGGCGAACCCCTGCGCCAGGCCGAACTTTTTCTCTAGGACATACGCGGCGATCATGGCCATGGTGGAGTAGCCGGCCTGGCGGAATACTTCGGCCAGGGTGGTTTCCTCGGGGCGCAGCGCATAGGTGCCGTTGTTGCGGACCTGGTGGGCCTGCGGCTCGCGCCCGGTCATCAGCGTGACATGGGCCGGCAGGGTCAGCGGCGCCGAAGTGTAGGCGCGGTCGAAGCGCACCCCTTCCCGGGCCAGCCGGTCCAGGTGCGGGGTGGCGGCGCGGACGTCGCCGTAGGCGCCGATGCGGTCGGCGCGGGTGGTATCAAGGGTGATCAGCAGCAGGTTGGTCCCGCCGCCGCCGGCGTCGGGGGGACGGCCCCCTTTCCTGCAGGCGCCGCCGAGCAGCAGCAGGGTGAGCCATGCCGCCATGCCGCCCAGGCGCAGCGCCGCGCCGGCGTTCATCCGCTGGGCGCCCATGCCGGTGAACTACTTCTTGTTCAGCAGGTCGAGCAGCGCCTTGCCTTCCTCGAAATTGGGCTCGGCCGCGCCGATCTCGACGAATTTCTTCAGGTACTCCACGGCCATATCCATCTTGCCGAGGTTCATGCCCACATAGGCCAGCTTCAAATAGGGCTTGGGCCATTCGGGCTTGATCTGGATGGCCATGCGGTAGTATTTTTCGGCTTCTTCGGGCTTGTTGCGGGCAAACATGATCTCGGCGACGTTGTAGGGCAGGGCCGGGTCGCGGGGCTGGATGTCCATCGAGCGCTGGAAGTTCTCCACGGCCTCCTTGAATTTCTCCTGGCGCAGGTAGACATCGCCGATGCCGGCATAGGCCAGGGCGGCGGTGGCGTTGCCCTTCAGGTCGGGAGTTTCCTTGGTAACTTCGGCGAGCACTTTCTCGAAGCCGGCCAGGGCCTCCCCGTATTCGCCCAGCTCGTTCTTGCAGTTGGCGATATAGATGCCGACCTGGTAGTTGGCCGGGTTCTTCTGGGCGAACTCCTCGTACAGGGCCAGTGCCTCGTCATACTTACGCTGGTCGAACTTCTCGTGCGCCTTCAGGATGGCGTCGCGATTGGGGTCGGCCACGACGACCGGGGTCTTCTTGAGGACGATATGGATCTCCGGGTTCTTGGCGACGCCGCTGATCAGCTGCTGGGTGGTGCTGGGGGGATAACCCTCCATTTCGCCGGTGACCTGGACCGTTCCCTTGCCCAAACCGAGAAATCCCCATTGTCCCTTGGAATTGGACTGGGTCTGGCGGGTGTTGTTGAATTCCATGTACTTCAGGGTGATGGTCGCGTTCTCCAGCGGATTGCCGTTCTCGTCGACGATGGTTCCGGTCAGGCGGCCGCCGCCCCTTCCTTCCTGGGCCTGGAGAGCGATGGCCGCGGCCAGCAGCAGGGCCACAACCAGAACACGATGGATATTAATGCGCATGGTCATCCTCCTTTGATCCGCAGCGGATCTATCGATCACTTTTTCTTCACCGTCAGCAGGCGCCGGTTCGAATTGCCGCCGACCTGGTCCAGCACCAGCAGGTCGACCTGGGTCCTGCCCTTCTTCAGCGGGATCGTCCACTCGATCGCCAGCTGCCCCTTTCCCTGCGTCTCGGGATCGAGCATGAGGCGCCGGTTGTCCTTGTGGGTCTGGATCGAGCCGTCGGGCAGGTAAAGGTTGGCCGCCAGGTGGATGCGGGCGGTGAATCCGCCGTCGGCATCGATCTCATAGCGCAGGTCCTTGACCTGGATGGAGATGAACAGCCTGTCCTGCGCCGGCTCGATCCGGGCTGCGAACTCCAGGGCGCGATCCTCGCTGCCCTGCTCGGCGCGGATGAAGCGGGTCTTGGCTTCTTTCAGCAGCTCCAGCAGGCGCGGCGCGGTGCGCCGCATGTCCAGTTCATAGATGCCATACCCCTGGCGGTCGATGAATACCACGTAAAAATTCAGCTGATGGTAGGGCCAGACGATCATTCCGGTGGACATGTTCTCATCGTTCAGCTGGCTCCGTGAATCGATCGAGGGGTACGGCGTCGAGCCCGGGCTCATGATGCTGGGCGGGCCCAGCACCATGTAGACCATCCCGCGCGCCGTATCCCAGCCCGGGCGGTTGGCCTCGCGCAGGTACTTGTTGACGAACTCGAAGCGTTCCTCCACCTCGGTGCGGAATTCATTTTCCGCGCTTTCGGGACTGGGATCGCGGATCTCCCAGAAAGCGTCGATGAATTCACGGCGCAACTCGGGGGTGGCCAGGTTGCGGAAAGTCTTTTCCTCGTCGCGGGTCATGAAATGACGCGCCATGCGGTGGAATTCCTCGCTGTCCGCATCCAGTTTCGCCGCCGCCACCGGCGTCGCGAGCGAGAACAGCGCCAGGGAAAGCGCCAGCCAGCAAAGCACGCTGCGGGCGGGATGCATCATGGAGCCTCCGTTTGCCTGAGCAGGTCGGCGATTTCCGGCTGCCCGGCCTTGATCTTCAGGGAAGCGGACAGTGCCTTCCTGGCCTCCAGGGGGTTGCCCAGGCGCAGGTAGGAGAGTCCCAGGGCGTTGAGCACCGAAATGTCGCTGTCATACAGGGTGTTGGCCTTGAGCAGCGCGTCGACGGCCTCCTGCCAGCGGCCGAGCCCGTACAGGGCCTTGCCGCGCAGCGCATGGAGGTCGAAGGCGGTCTTCTCCTGCTCTAAGACGGGCGCCAGCACGGCGAGCAGTTTTTCGAACCTTTCCCTTCCCAGCAGGAAACGGGCGTAGGCGATGCGCAGGGCGGCATTGCCGCCGCCCTGGCCCAGGGCCTGCTCGTAGGCGCGGGCCGCGTCTTCCATGCGGTCGCTGGCCTCGTACTGCACGGCCAGCATGCCGAGCAGCAGGTAGCCGCGCTCGACGGCCAGGGTCGGCGCCGCGAAGGTGGGGTGCTCCAGCACCGGCAGCCGGGACACGGTGAAGTTCGTCTCGTTGTTGAGGCTTTCCCTGCCGGCGGCATCGCGCAGGCTGGCCCGCAGGCGGTAGTAGCCGGCGGGCAGGGCGCCCAGGTCGGCGGTATAAACCTGGATGGCCTGGCCGCCCTGGGCGCGCGGGGTCAGGCGCCTGGAAACGGGGTCGGCGCCGGCGGCGGGCACGCTGATCAGCTCGAGCTCCGGGGCGGGCGTGGCGGCGGCGGCGGCGTGGTCGACGGCCAGCAGGACCTGCAGCGGCTCCTTTTCCCCGAAGGTGCGCTGGGGGTCGGGGCTGGCGTGGATGTTCTGCAGCGAGTAGGCCCCGATCGCCGCCCGGGCTTCGCGCCGGATGCGATAGGAGACCAGCGGGCCGAAGAGCGCCGCCTCTCCCGGGGCCGGGACGCGGATCTTTTCGCTGAAGGATGCGAACTCGTGGTTGACCGAGTTCTGTACGAGCACGGTGATCTCGAGATCGCCGTCGATCACCGGCAGCACATCGGCCAGGATCAGCCCGTTGGCCAGGGTCTTTTCCATGTCGGCCTGGTCATAGGCGAAGGGCAGGTTCTTGGTGTGCTGGAAGATAATGCGCTCGCCCTGGCGCAGGTCGACGACCATCTTGTAGGAGCAGGAATATTTCTTCGTGTCCGCCGAGTAGTCGACCGAGACCCGTTCCGGCCAGATGGCGAAATGAAGAAGATTCAGGCCCGAGACCGGGTCGCGCAGCAGCAGGATCTCGTGGCGGCTGCCGAGGTAGTCGACCGACTGCTGGATGTCGACATAGGACTTGAAGCGCAGGAACTGGTTGGCGTAGGAGGTGTTGATGTTTTCCTTCGGCAGCTCGGTGATCTTGGCCATCAGGGTCATATCGCGCATCGAAGGGGCGAAATTGGTGGTGCGCTCGCCGGGGATCAGCGTCAGGGCGACGTCGGCGACCTCGGGCTTGATCTCGAAGATCTTCTGGTAGATGGCCCGGTAGTCCTGCGAGCTGAATTCCCCGATCTGGGTGACCAGCAGCTGGTCGGGGCCGTCCACGGCGGGGATGTAGAGTTTGAAATCGCCCGCCCCGCCCTTGCGGTAGAACACGACGTTGAACATCGTCGGCAGCCCCTTGCCCGGGTCGCCGTAATACTCCCAGATCTCGATGGGGTAGAGGTAGCTGTTGAATATCTCGCTGCGATTGACCGGCGGCCCCAGCAGGATGTGGATGCGGCCGCGGTCGGTCTTCCATCCGGGCAGGGGCGAGGTGAAGCCGTAATAGCGGTTGGCGTACTGGAAGCGCTTGACGTGCTCGTCCTTGAACTCATTCTCCGGGGTGCCGCGGTTGGGGTCGCGCTGGTTCCAGAAGATGTTGACGAAGGCCTCGCGGTCGCGGTCGTTGCCGAGGTCCATGAAAATGTTGCGCTCGGCGGGGGTGATGATGTAATCGACCAGCTCGAGCCATTGGCGGTATTTTTCCGCCAGCGGCGGGCTCTTGGGATCGGCGCCGGAGAGCAGGCTGGAGACGATGAACACGGATCCCAGGATAAAGGATGCGCGGCGCCTGGCGCGCGCGCCGGCGCCGGAAAGCGGGGCGATTGCGGGTGATGGCATGGTTCAGGACCTCGCTGTTATTATAACATAATAGGACGGATTGCCGAAAGGAGATTGGCGCTGGGAGAAAGAGGAAAGACGTCAGACGTTAGACGTTAGTGGTTAGCAAGAAAACAGCCCTATTTTCGATCCGCTGTTCTACCCCGGCCTTGACCTTGCTGATGTTCAACGCCTGGCAGCTGATGTTTCTTGGTCGATAAGCGCCTTACTGGCATCTAGCGTCTGACGTCTAGCATCTCCAGCGGGGATCAGTCTTGCTAACGTCTAACGTCTAGCGTCTAACGTCTAATGCTTCCAGGCTTTCAACACCGCTTTTAGACCGTCCGCGGGCTCGGCGACCGTCTCGCAGACACCGCCGGTGGCACGGGCGACCTTGCTGAAGGCGGAGTAGATGTCTCCCGAGTTCTCGAGCAGGTTGCCGCTGGCCGAGGCGCTCTTGCCCGTGACGTAGATGAAGTGCTGGGTCAGCGGCACCTGCTTGAAAAAATCGGCCAGGGCGGCGGCATCGACGGGCTCTTTCAGGTTGCCGATGGTGAACAGCTCGTTGGCTTGAAAGGCGAACTTGGGCATGTCGCCCAGGATGTTCAGCGCCTCGCGCCGGGGGACAGGGCGGAACTCGCGTTCGAAGAAAACAACGATGTGATTCTCCCCCTTCTGGCCGCGGAAGGCCCCGGACAGCTGGCGCAGCGAGGCATCGTTGACCTTGCGCAACTGGGCCAGGTTGGCCAGCCCCTGGCGGTAGTAATTGAACAGCTCGCTCAGGTCGCGGGTCTCGGGGGCGCCGGTCATGCCCTCATCCGTGGGTATGCCCGACGGCATGACGAATCCTTCCAGGTTGCGGACGGCGCCTTCCAGGTCCCTGATGACCTGTTGGTAGCCCTGCGCCCCCTGGGAAATGTCGCCGCGCAGTTTCTCGCTCATCATGGCGATCAGTTCGGCCTTGGGCCGTGACAGGGTCTTCGGGGAGAAGCCGTACACTCGCAGCGGCGACTGGATGATCAGCTGGTCGCTGGGGCCGAGCATCCTGTTGAAGATGAACTCCACCGCGCTTTCCACGCCGACGCCGGGCTCGATGAACTCGAAGAAGACGATCAGGTTGCGCGGGGTTGCGGCAGCCAGGTCCCCCGGGCCGGCGGCGGCCAGCAGGGTCAGGGCGATCGCCGCGATGGTGAACAGGTTTCTGCGAAGCATTGGATCCTCCTTGAAATGTAGCCGGGATTATCTTACATCTTGGAACTGTGAATCTCAAGGGAAGACAAAGGGAAGAACGAGGGAAGAGAAAGGGAAGAGAGAGTGGAAAAAGCTTTTTTGAGTGTCTCTTTCCACTTTGTCTTCCCTGGAGCGGCCTTACTTCGCTTTCTTCCAACTTTTTTCGATTGCTTTCAGCCCGTCCACGGGCTCGGCGGTCGCCAGGCAGGATCCGCCCGTTTTCTTGGCGATCTTGCTGAAGGCGGAGTACATGTCGCCCGAGTTCTCCAGCAGGTTGCCGGTGGCCGATGTCTTCTTGGCGGTGAGGTAGACGAAGTGCTGGGTCAGCGACACCTGCCGGAAGTATTCGGCGAGAACGCCGGCGTCGAAGGGCTCCTTCACGCCGCCGGTGAGGAACATCTCGTTGGCTTGGAAGGCGAACTTGGGCATGTCGGCCAGGATGTTCAGCGCCTCGCGCCGGGGAATGGGGCGGAACTCGCGCTCGAAGAATACAATGATGTGATTCTCCCCCTGCTGGTTGCGGAAGGCGTCGGCGAGCTGGCGCAGCGAGGAGTCGTTGGCTTTGCGCAGTTGGTTCAGGTTGGCCAGCCCCTGGCGGTAGAAATTGAACAGCTCGCTCATGTCGCGGGTCTCGGGTGAGCCGTCCGACGGCACGTCCGACGGCAGGACGAACCCCTCCAGGTTGCGCACGGCGAGCTCCAGCTCGCTGATCACCTGCTTGTAGCTCTGGGCCGCCTTGGTGATGTCGCTGCGCAGCTTGTCGCGCATCAGGGCGATCAGCTCCGCCTTCGGCTGCGCCAGCTTGGCCCGCGAGAAGCCGTACAGCCCCGAGGGCGAGCGGATGATCAGCTGGTCGTTTGAACCGACCATCTTGTTGAAAATGAACTCCACGGCGTCCTCCAGGCCGTCGGTGCTCTCGTGGAGATCGAAGAATACGACCAGGTTGCGCGGGCTGTCCACCGCCGGCAGCGGGCCGGAAAGCCCCGTTGCCAGCCAGGCCAGGGAAATCATCAGAATCAAGCCGTTCAATGTGCGACGCATGGGCTCCTCCTCGAAAAAGTTGCCGGGACCATCTTACACCTTGGAACAATGAATCTCAAGGGAAGATGGAGGGAAGAAGGAGGGAAGAGAAAGGGAAGAGGGAGTGGAAAAAGCCCTTTTGGCAATCACTTTCCACTTTGTCTTCCCTCTGTCCTCCCTCTGCCTTTCCCTTTATCTTCCCTGGAGCAGCGGCGGTCTATTCCCAGGTTTTCAGGATCGCTTTCAGCCCTTCCTCCGGCTCGGCGGTCGTAACGGTGACGCCGCCGGTGGCCTGTGCCAGGCGGCTGAAGGCGGAGTAGATGTCGCCCGAGTTCTCGAACAGGTTGCCGCCGGCGGAGATGTGCTTGGAAGTGACATAGACAAAGTGCTGGGTCAGGGGCACCTCGATGAAGTGCTCGGCCATGGCGGCGACGCCGAAGACCTCATTCAGGTTGACGGAGGCGAACAGCTCGTTGGCCTGGACGGCGAACACGGGCATGTCGGCCAGGACATTCAGCGCCTCGCGCCTGGGAATGGGGCGGAATTCGCGCTCGAACAGCATGATGAGGTGATTCTCCCCCCCGTGGCCGCGGAAGGCGTCGACCAGCCTGCGCAGCGAGGCCGCGTTCACCTTGCGCAGCTGGTTCAGGTTGCCCAGCTCCTGGCGGTAGAAGATGAACAGCTCGTTCATGTCCTTGTTCGTGTCCACTGTGCCCGTCGGGTAGGCGTGCTCGGCGATCCCGGCGGCGGCGGTCTCCAGGTCGCGCAGGACCTGCTTGTAGCCGATCGCGGCGCGGGCGATGTCCTTGCGCAGCCTTTTCCCGGTCAAGGCGATCAGCTTCGCCTTCGGCTGCGACAGGGTGGCCGGGGAGAAGCCGTAGGTGCGTGTCGGCGACTGGATGATCAGCTGGTCGCCGGGCCGGATCATGCGCTCGAAGACGAACTCCACCGCATCCTCCACCCCGTTGGCGTTGTCCAGGAACTCGAAAAAGACGATGAGGTTGCGCGGAGCGACCGCTGTCGCCGGAGCGGTCCGGGCCGGCGCCGCCGTTGCGGCCAGGGTAACCAGCAGAACCAGCACGATGTGACGGGTCATGACGGGACTCCTTGCGAGGGAATATAAAATGATACGTTGCACGAGGACAATGGGTTATTTAAAAACGCAATACTTGATGTTAGACGCTAGATGTTAGATGTTAGACGTTAGCAAGACAAATCCGAGCTTTAACAAAATATCGGGGATTGCTTTTTTCTTGCTGACCACTAACGTCTAACGTCTGACGTCTCGATACCGGTATTGCTTTTTGAACTCCTCGATCTCCTCCGCGCGCAGCTCGCGCCATTCGCCCAGCGGCAGCCTGCCCAGCGTGATGCTGCCGATGGCCACGCGGCGGAGCTTTTCCACCGGGTGGCCCGAGTACTTGAAGGCGTTGCGCAGGATGTGCTTCTTGCCCTCGGTGATGGTCACCCGCAGCCAGGAGTTGCCGCCGGCGGTCGTCTTCACCTCCTCGATCACGAAGGGGTTCAGCCGCTCGCCCTCGAGGAAAATGCCCCGTTCCAGCTTCCTGCGCTCGGCCTCGCCCAGCGTCCCCTTGACCTTGAGCAGGTAGGTCTTGGGAACGCCGTTGCGCGCCGCCAGGATGAAGTCGGCCAGTTCGCCGTCGTTGGTCAGCAGCATCAGCCCGTCGGAGTGGAAGTCGAGGCGCCCGACCGGGAAGACGCGCTCGCGGATGCGGCGGATGTAGGCGGCGACCGTCGGGCGACCCTCGGGGTCGGCCAGGGTGGAGACGACGCCCACCGGCTTGTTGAGGATGAAATAGCTTTTTTTCTGCGGGGCGAGCCTCAGCAGCCTGCCGTTGAGGTGCACGGCGTCACCGGGGAAACGCACGGGATGGTTGGGATCGGTGACGACGCGGCCCTTGACCTGGAAACGGCCCTCGTGGATCCACTGGCGGATGTCGCGGCGGCTGGCCACTCCGCATTCCTGCAGGTATTTCTGCAATTTCAGTTCTTTCATTTTTCGATCCCCAGGCGCTTGATCAGCTCGTAGAGCGTGGACGGCTTCAGCTGCAGTTCCTCGGCGGCCTTCTTCTGCACCCAGTTGTGCTTTTCCAGCGTCTCGACGATCAGCTGCCGCTTGTAGGCGTCCACCTTGACGTTGAAGCCGCCTCCGGGCGCGTGCCGGCCGTTCACGCCCAGGATCTCGGGGGTCAGGGCCTCCGCGTCCAGGACATCGGCGTTGGACAGCAGCACGGCGCGCAGCATGGCGTTCTGCAGCTCGCGGATGTTCCCCGGCCAGCTGTAATCCATCAGGTGGCGCAGGAATTTGGGGCTCATGCCCTTGATCGCCTTCTTGTTCTCGCGGCAGAATTTCTTCAAAAAGGAGTCGGCCAGCAGCGGGATGTCCTCCCTGCGCTCGCGCAGGGGCGGCAGGTGGATGTTGATGATGTTCAGCCGGTAATAGAGGTCCTCGCGAAAATCGCCGCTTTTCACGCGATCCATCAGGTCGATGTTGGTGGCGGCCAGGACGCGCACGTCGACCTTCTTGATCTGGTTGCCGCCCAGGGGCTGGATCTCCTTTTCCTGCAGGACGCGCAGGATCTTGGACTGGGTCTCGTCGCTGAGGTTGGCGATCTCGTCAAAGAAGATGGTGCCGCCGTCGGCCTCCTCGAAGATGCCCTTCTTGTCGGCCACGGCGCCGGTATAGGCCCCCTTCTTGTAGCCGAACAGCAGGCTCTCGAAAAGGTTGGCCGGGATGTTGCTCGAGTTGAAGGGCGAGAACGGCATGTCGCGGCGGTTGGAGTTGGAATGGATGGCCTTGGCGATCAGCTCCTTGCCGGTGCCGCTCTCGCCGGTGATCAGCACGGTGGAGTTGGAGTCGGCCACGCTCTCGACGATGCCCAGGACCTTTTTCAGCAGCGGGCTGCGGCCGATGATGTTGTCGAAGGCGAAACGTTCGCCGATCGTCCGCTTGAGCTGGACGTTCTCCTGCTTCAGCCGCTTTTCCTTGATCACGCGGTCGACCTTGTGGCGCAACTCGATGTTGTTGAACGGCTTCTGCAGGTAGTCCAGCGCCCCCTGCTGGATGGCCTCGATGGCCGACTCGATGGTGCCGAAAGCGGTGAGGAAGATGACGCGCACCGACGGGTCGTCCTTCTTCAGCTCCTTGAATATCTCCAGCCCCGAGCTGCCGGGGATCATCTGGTCCATGATCACCACGTCCACGTCGGGCGAGTGGCTGGCCTTGGCCTGGGCCTTGTTCTCGGAGATGCGCAGCTCGTACTCGGGCCCCAGGAAGATGCGCTTGAATATGTCGTGGATGACGATCTCGTCATCGACCAGGTGGATGATCTTTTTTTTCATAGGCTCATGCTCCTCAGCGGGCTCAGCAGCGGGAAGGTGATGATGAAGGTGGTGCCGTGGCCGACCTTGCTGTGCACCTCGATGTCGCCGTAGTGCTCCTTGACGATGTTGTAGACGATGGCCAGGCCCAGGCCGGTCCCCTGGCCCACCTCCTTGGTGGTGAAGAACGGGTCGAAGATCTTTTCCAGTTCCCGGTCGCGGATGCCGTGGCCGTTGTCCTTGAAGCGCACGGTGACCTGCTCGTCGGTCTCGTCACCGCTGATCGAGATCCAGCCTTCGTCGTCGATGGCGTCGATGGCGTTGATGAACAGGTTGATGAACAGCTGCTGCAGCCGGGTGGGAAAGCCGTGGAAGCGGCGCTTGAATTCAGTCTCGCGCCGCAGCACGATGCTCTTTTTTTTCAGCTTGTGCTCGACCAGGGCCAGGCTCTCGTCCAGTACCTGGTTCAGGTCGACCGGCAGGGCCTGCTGACCCTTCTGGCGCGAGAAATCGAGCAGGGTGCGGACGATCTTGTTGGCGCGCAGCACCTGGTCCTGCATCTTGACGATCAGCTCGCGGTTGTCCTTGCCGCCGGGGTTGTCGAGCAGGAACTGGCAGTAGGAGGAGATGCCGGTCAGGGGCGTGTTGATCTCGTGGGCGATGCCTGCCGACAGCAGGCCCAGCGAGGCCATCTTTTCCGAGGTGATCAGCTGGTTCTGGATAAGGTTCTTCTCGGTCACGTCCTCGAAGACGAAGATGCGGCCGGAGACGCTGCCCTTCTCGTTCTTCAGTGGCGAAACGTAGACGTCGAAGAAGGTTTCCGCCTCGCCCAGCACCGCCTTGATGTTGCGCAGGGTGTGGGTGCCCGCCTGGCCCGGCCGCAGCGCCTGCCAGAACCCCGGGCCCAGGACCTGCGGCGCCCGCTTGCGCAGCGCCTGCTCGCGGCGGATGCGGAAACGGTTTTCCATGAAGGAGTTCCAGGTCTGCACCTGGTTCAGGCGCGAGACGACCAGGATGCCCAGGTTGATGTTCTCGATGATGTTCTCGTTGAACTCCTTCAGCAGGTTGAGCTCGGCAAGCTGCTCTTCAAGCCGCGAGTAGAGGAAGGCGTTCTCCACCGACAGGGCCAGCGGCGAGGCGATGCTGGCCATCAGGTCCCAGTCCTCGACCGTCAGGTAGGAATGGTCGGTCTTGCGGCCCATGGCCACGATGCCGACCAGGCGCTCGCCGATCTTCAGCGGCAGGAACTGGTACAGCTTGTCGGCGGGCATGGCGGACTGGTCACTGGGGAACTTGGTGGCGAACTCCTGCTCGGAGAGGAAAACGAGATGTTCCCGGCCCTCCATGGCGCCGAGGAAATTGCGGGTCAGGAAGAGGCGTTGCCGGCCGGGCAGGGAGTAGAAGAGGTTGCCGCGGAAATGAATCAGCAGCGAGGCCGCCTGCAACTGGAAGCCGCGACTGATGATTTCCAGGAAGTTCTGCGACAGCGAGGTGAGGTCGCGCTGGGCGCTGATCGAGCCCTCCAGCTCCTTCAGCTTGCGCTTGAAGTTGAAAGTGTCGCGATAGAACACCTTCTCGACGAGCCTCTGAATGGTCCCTTCCAGCGGCTTGAACAGGAGCCCGGCCATGAGGATGGCGGCCAGGGACCAGAAGATGCCCAGCAGCTTGTTCTGCTCGATGTTCAGGCCCAGGAACAGGTAGGTGCCGAAGATGAAGATGAACAGCGACGACACCGAGAGCGTCTTCTTGATGGTGTTCTCGATATCGGTCACCCGCCGCGGCGAAAGAAAGTAGACCAGGCTCAGCGGCAGGAAGGGCAGGAAGAGCATGCTGACGTAGATCCCCGCCCCGGCGCCGGATTCGGGCGACTGCCGGGAGAAATTCAGCAGCAGCAGGGAGATGAAGCTCAGCGAGATGCCGGCCAGGGGGAAAATGTAGCGCTTCTGCCTTTTTTTGAGGATCAGGGTCAGCGATGACAGGGCGATGGCGGCCCAGGCCAGGACGATGTAGAGGGCGGAATATTTCTGCCCCAGCGAGCGGAAATGGTTGATGGCGTCGACCAGCACCTCCGGGTCCGGGTGGAGGATGTTGCGCACGATGAAGAACAGGTTGATGGCCAGCAGGGCCAGCGGCGGCAAATAGATCAGCAGGCCGCGCAGCCTGGCGCTGATCTTGCGGAAGGCCCTGGCGCGCAGCGGGTACTGCAGCGCGTACTGCAGCAGGACGGCCGGGAAGAAGATGAATGCCAGCGTATCCAGGGCCAGGAAAAGGAAGTCGGCGGGGCCGTAATCGCCGGTGGGGGAGAAGATCAATAATCCCGAAAGGGTCAGGCTGAGGAGAAAGAAACTCTGCGGCGGCGGGAACAGCGTCGACTGCCGGACGTAGACGTTGAGGATGCCCAGGGTGAGCAGCACCGCCAGGATACCGACGAAAACGAGGATGTAATAGGAAAAGGGGGTGAATATCGGGTCGATGTCGATGCCGACGTTCTTCAGAATCCCCTCGCGCTCGATCTCGTAGCGGCAGTAGTTGCGGTCGGCGATGGAGCGCAGCAGGTCGATGCGGTTGTTGACCAGGTACTTGTTCACCGCCAGCAGGATGTCTCCCGGCTGCACCTGGCTGTCGGCCGGGGCCGAGCGGCAGACCAGCCCCTGGGCGGTGGTCTCCCAGGTCACATGGTCGGTGACCGAGCTCCATTTCAGCTTCTGGAATATGTTGGCCAGGCTGACCAGGATGAAGGCGGCGAAGATGAAATGCCAGCTGTACTTCCTGACGGTGTGCAGGACGGAGGCGAGGAAGTGCCCCAGGTACTTCGGGATCATAACAGGATGCCGGCCCGCGAGGTCCTGAAGGCCCAAGCGACCTTCTCCTTGCGGCTGAGCTGCGGCAGCGTCTTCTGGAAGAAGCGGCGCGCCAGCATCTCGCGCTCGTAGGAGCTGGAGAAGATGTCGTCCTCGCTCTCGGGGTAGCGGTCGGTCCGGCGCGAGGAAGGATTGTCCCGGGGCGAAGCGCCGTCGGGATTCAGATCCTGGGCCGTGACCTTGAAGGCCTGCGGGACGCCCAGCAGCAGCAATGTGGCCAGCAGCAGGATAACCAGGACTTTTTTCATTTTATTGCCGGCGGGCCGGGCCGCGTCTCCATGGCATGATTATATCAATAACGGTCATCGCAGGCAAATTCCCGATGGCGGGCAGGCGGGGAGAGCCGGAAATGTCCGGGGATGGGCCGGTTGCCGTCCGGCGCCAAGGATCCTAACCGGCGCTGCGGTTGTTCCGGATGACCTTCAGGGTCTGCTCGGCGATCTCCAGCTCCTCGTTGGTCGGGATGACCATGACGCGGACGCGGGAGCCGGGCTTGGAGATGGTCCCGGCCCTGCCGAAGGCCTCCTGGTTGGCCTGGGGGTCGAACTCGATGCCCAGGGATTCCATGTCCTCCAGGATCATCTGCCGCTCCTCGCGGCCGCGCTCGCCGATGCCGGCGGTGAAGATGACCAGGTCGACGCCGTTCATGGCGGCGATGTAGGCGCCGATGTATTTCTTGATGCGGTAGGCGAAGATCTCCAGCGCCAGCCTGGCCTGGGCATGACCGGCGGCGGCTTTCTCGTTGATGTCGCGCATGTCGGAGGAGACCTCGGAGATCCCCAGGATGCCGCTCTTGCGGTTGAGCACGGCGTCGACCTGCTCATGGCTCAGCCCCAGCGTGCGCTGCATGACCAGGGGGATGGCCGGGTCGATGTCGCCGCAGCGGGTGCCCATGGCCAGGCCCTCCAGCGGCGTGTAGCCCATGGTGGTGTCGACGGAAATGCCGTTGCGGATGGCGGCCATCGAGGAGCCGTTGCCCAGGTGGCAGGTGATGATCTTCAGGTCTTCCAGCTTGCGGCCCATGGCCTTGGCCCCCTGCTTGGCCACGTAGAAATGCGAGGTGCCGTGGAATCCGTAGCGGCGGATCTTGTGCCGGCGGTAGTACTCGTAGGGCAAGGGGTAGATGTAGGCTTTCTCGGGCATGGTCTGGTGGAAGGCGGTGTCGAAGGTGCCGGCCATGGGGATGCCGGGCAGGATCTTCTGGCAGGCCTCGATGCCGGTGATGTTGGGCGGGTTGTGCAGGGGCGCCAGCGGGATGCACTCCTTGAGGGCGGCGAGCACGGCCGGGGTGACGGGAACGGTGCCGTTGAACTTCTCGCCGGCATGCACCACGCGGTGGCCCACGGCGTAGATCTCGCTCTTGTCCCTGATGACGCCGGTCGCTGCGTCGGTCAGGTAGCTGACGATCAGCTGGATGCCGTCCTCGTGATTGGCGACGTCGCGGGTGATGACGTGCTTCTTCTCGCCCTGGTAGTAGTTCAGCACCGAGCCCTGGATGCCGATGCGCTCCAGCAGGCCCTTGGCCAGCACGATGTCCGTTTCCATGTTGATGAGCTGAAATTTGATCGAGGAACTGCCGCAATTGATGACCAGAATTTTCATTGCACCCTCTCGGCCGCCGAATTTTTAATTTTAATTATAACGCGTTTTCCCGGAAAAGCAATAGAAAAAATTAAAACATTAACTATTGCCAGACCTGAGGATGTCCTTTTAGTGACAGTGATAGTGATAGGGATAGGGATAGGGTAGGAAAAACAACGGAAGAACCCTAATGAATGAAACCAAATTAATCACGTTTTTAAAAATAAAAAATGCTGCTATATAGGCGATTTACGTGATCGCTGCTATCACTGTCACTACCACTACCACTGGTTTCCTGGCTTTGTGATCGGCCGCGACTATGCTAAAATGGGGGATGAGAAAAACACGCATTTTCCTTGCCCTGACCATATTGGCCACCACCCCGCTTCTGGCCTACGTCGGGCCCGGGGCCGGTTTCGCCTTCGTCGGCTCTTTTTTCTTTATCTTCGCCGCCTTTTTCCTGGCCGTCTTCAACTTCCTGACCTTCCCGGTTCGCGCACTGCTGCGCTTCATCAAGCGGGCGCGGATCATGAGGAAGGCAAAGTTCAAGCGCGTCCTGTTGATCGGTTTCGACGGCATGGACTACAACCTGTTCCGCCGCTTCCAGGATCAGGGGCACACGTTCCCCCATTTCGAAAAACTGGCCAAGGAGGGGGCGTTCTCGCCGCTTTGGAGCACCGAGCCGCCGATTTCGCCGGTGGCCTGGTCGACCTTCACCACCGGCGTCAACCCCGGCAAGCACAACATCTTTGACTTTCTGACCACCGACCGCGCCACCTACATGCCCAAGATGGCCGGCTCCGACATCATCCCGCCGCGCCGCAGCCTGAAGTTCGGCGACTGGGAGATCCCGCTGGGCAGCCCCAAGATCGAGCTCAAGCGCAAGAGCCAGAGTTTCTGGAAGATCATCAGCTCCAAGGGGGTTTACGCCTCGGTGTTGCGCATGCCCTTCACCTTCCCGCCCGAGAAATTCTACGGTTCCATGCTGGCCGGGCTGGGCACCCCCGACCTGCGCGGCACGCAGGGGAGCTTCAGCTTCTATTCCGACGGCGCCGCCGAGAACTTCGACATCTCCGACGGCGTCTTTGAGGCGCTGCGGCCCCTGGGCGGCGAGCGCTTCGCCGGCAGGATCAAGGGCCCGGGCCATCCCTTCCGCAAGGGCAATCCGCCCCTGGAGATCCCCTTCACCCTGAAGCTGGATCGCGAAGCAAAGAGCGCCGAGATCGCCGTGGGCAAGGAAAAAATCACCCTGGAGCGCAACCGGCTCTCCCGCTGGGTCAAGCTGGAGTTCAAGGCCGGGCTGGTCACCGTCTGCGGCATCGCCCAATGGGTGCTGGAGGACGTCGAGCCGCTGAAGCTCTATCTCTCGCCGATCAACATCGACCCGGAAAAGCCCTCCATGCCCGTCTCCCACCCCAAGATCTTCTCGGTCTACCTGGCCAAGCTCCTGGGCTCCTACGCCACCCTGGGAATGGCCGAGGATACCTGGTCGCTGAACGAACGCGTCCTCTCCGAGGGCAACTTCATCGAGCAGGTCTACCGTACGCAGGAGGAGCGGGAGAGGATCTTTTTCAACACCCTGGAAAAGATCAGGGACGGGCTCATCGTCCAGGTCTTCGAGACCACCGACCGCATCCAGCACATGTTCTGGCGCTACCTGCCGGACTCGGGATCGCCCGCCGACCTGCCCAGCAAGGACCCTGAGGTGACCGGTTCGATCCTGCGCAGCTACCAGGCCATGGACGCCTTCCTGGAGAAGCTGTTCCGCAAGATGCGGCCGGGTGATCTGCTGATGATCGTCTCCGACCACGGCTTCAGCGCTTTCAACCGCGGCTTCAACCTGAACACCTGGCTGCACCGGGAGGGGTACCTGGTGCTGAACGAGGGCAAGAAGACCAGCGGCAAGTGGTACGCCGACGTCGACTGGAGCCGCTCGCGCGCCTATGGCCAGGGGCTGAACGGCATCTTCCTCAACCTGAAGGGCCGCGAGAGCCAGGGCATCGTCGCTCCCGGCGAAGAGGCCGAGAAGCTGAAAAAGGAGATCAAGGAGAAGCTGCTGCGGGTGGTGGACGAAAAGCACGGCAGGAAGGCGATCCGCAAGGCCTTCGCCCGCGAGGAGATCTACCGCGGCCCCTACACGGTCAACGCCCCCGACGTCGTGGTCGGCTACGAGGCCGGCTACCGCGTTTCCTGGGAGTCGGCGGTGAACTACGTCGGCGAGGAGCTGTTCTCCGACAACACGCGCATGTGGAGCGGCGACCATGCCTTCACCCGCGACCAGGTGCCGGGGATCTTTTTCTGCAACCGTCGCATAAAGGAGAAGGACCCGGGGCTGATCGACATCTCGCCGACGGTTCTGGCCGCCTTCGGCATCGGCAAGCCCGCCTTCGTCGACGGGCGCGACCTGGGCATCCATTGACGATTTTCCTGATTGAAAAACCGCGTTTTTTGAATATATAAGTCTGTAGACAAGCGGAGAGAGCCATGATCAAGAAAAGAGAGGAAAAGCGCATACCTTTCCGCAAACTGATCATCTGCAAGTGCGGCGACGAGATGCATCCGGGCTTCACCCAGGACGTGTCCCAGCACGGCATCGGCATCCAGACCACGCAGCGACCGGAGATCAACCGCCGTGTCCGCATCGCGCTGGCGGTGGCCAGCGATTCGATCTTTCTCGACGGCGAGGTGCGCTGGGCCCGCGAGTACGCCGGGGCGCTCGAGGCCAAGCCCCATGAACTCGGTATTTACATCCCGCGCCCGCCCGCCGATTACCTGCACCTGGTGGCCGATTGCTGCGACCGCAGCCAGCCCCGCCCGAATTCCGCCTACCAGCCGCTGAAGTAATCTGGACGGCGACTTTTCTATTCTGTTTCCAGGCATGATACAATTCCGTCATGTTCAGCATTGGCGAGCACAACTTTCCCCCCGCTGCACGGGCCCTCTTGCCATTCTTGTTCATCGGCTCGCTTTGCCAGGTCCTGGCCGGCCAGGAACGGGTGCATGAACGGGTCGAGGTGATCTACCAGGAGATCCTGGTGCGGGTGTTTGCCGGCGGCAAGCCGGTGCCCGGGCTTCGGGCCGAAGATTTCACGCTGTACGAGGACGGCCAGCCGGTCAAGGTCAGCTACTGCCGCGAGCTGCGGCGCTCGCTGGCCCGCCCGGAGATTGAGCCCGCCGGCGCGCCGCCGCGCCCGGACGCAGCCAGGCCTCGCCTGTTCCTGTTCATGTTCTGGCAAAACGAGGCGAGCCGCGACTGGCCCAAGGCCTGGGATTATTTCGTCAGGGAGATCTACCGTCCCGGCGACCGGGTCGTGCTCAGCGACGAGAGCCGCGCCCTGGAGGTCCGCTCCCTCGCGGAAGAAAAGGAGAAGATCGACGCCTTTTTCGCCGACCTGGCCGCCGACCTGCGCTGGAAATGGCTGGAGAAGCAGCGCCTGGTCCGTGAAATGGAAAAGAGCGCGGCCGACTTTCTCGACAGCATGGTCAAGCGGACCAGCGACCGCAGCAACGATCCCAACGCCCCCACCCGGCGCTCGGAATACGACTTCGAAAAGGTCACCCTGCAGGACTTCAAGGACCGTTACCAGGCGGCGATCAACGAGTACCGGCTGGCCCGGCTGAAAGGGCAGCCCGACCGGCTGGAGCGGCTGGCCGCTGCGCTCAAGGCGGTGGAGGGGGAGAAGTGGGTCCTGCTGTTCATGCAGAATGAGCGGCTGCCGCTGATCGACCGCCACGGCCGCATCTTCCGCGAGGCGCCGATGAAGCAGGAGACCGTGACCGAGCTGCGGCGCTTCATGGAGGAGATCGAGCGCCAGTTCCGTTTCCGGGGCGAAGTGATCAGCTACCTGCGCGACCTGCGGCCGCTGTTCGTCGGCGCCAACGCCACCTACCATCTCTTTCTCAGCGATCCCACCGAGGAGGTGCTGCCCGGCGACAACCTGCAATGGAAGCCGGTCTTTTCCTCCTGGGAGGGGGCGTTCCGCCAGATCAGCGCCGACACCGGCGGCAGCGTGGCCGACACGACGCGCCTGGATGCGGCGCTGCAAAAGGCGGCCGCGAGGGAGGACGTTTATTACGTCCTGACCTTCAAGCCCGCCGCCGGCGGGGAGCGGCAGCGCCGGCTGCGGATCGAGGTGAGGCGCCCGGGTTTGAAGGCGGTTTTTTCGCGCAAGCTGGAACTGGGCGAGCTGTTCCCGCTGAAGATCCAGGCCCTGGAGTGGCGGAGCGGCAGGCTGTCCGTCTCCCTGGCCGATTACCAGAGGACGTACGGCGAGCAGGGGTTGGCCGGCCGGTTGCGCGTGACGGTCAGCGCCGGCCTGCGCGGCGGCGCGCCCCTGTCGACCGAGCGGGAGGTTGTTCCGAGGGAACCGGCCGCGGACGTGGAACTGGCCCTGAGCTTCCCCGCCCCGGGGCGCTATTTCGTCGAGGTCGAGGTGAGCGACCTGCTGACCGGCAATCGGGCGCGGGAAGGCAAGGAGATCGAAGTCGCCCCGCCGCCCGCTCCCCCCGCGCCTGAGGCCGCGGTCGAATTGCCGGCCGAACTGGAGCCGGTCATGGCCAAAGCCGCCGCCTATTGCCGCCGGCTGAAGGAGGCGGCCTTCCGCTTCTTCTGCATCGAGAAGGTGGTGGAAAGGACGCTGGAGCGCAACCCCCTGACCAAGCGGACGGAGCCGGTCGAACGGCGCTGGGAATACGACTACCAGATCACCGGCGCCGGCGGCCGGATCCAGGAACGGCGCCATCTGCTCCGCAAGGGGACGCGCAAGGTCGAAAAGGAGAACGTCGCCCTGGCGACGCGCTTCTCCTCCCATTACTCGGTGTTCCTGCCCGTGACCCTGTTGGCGCTGGAGAACCGGGCGACGTACTCCTACCGCCTTGCCGGGAGCGAACGTGTCGGCAAGAGGCGCTGCGTCGTCGTCGAGGTGACGCCGCGCCGGGCGGAGGGGGGCGGCATCGCCCAGGGCACGGCTTGGATCGACGAGAAGGACGGCTCGGTGCTCAGGATCGAGATGAACCCGCGCGGGGTGGCCGGCGCGGAGGCGCTGGAGAAGGCGGCCGCGGCGTCGCAGGCGCGGCTGCTGCTCGAGGTGACCCACCAGTACTTCGCGGCCCGCGGCGGCCTGCGCCTGCCGTCGATGACCATGTTCCGCGAGGCCTACATCGTGGAGAAGGCGGTCTCCGAGCAGACCATCGAGATCCCCTGGGCCGGCGAGAATTATTCCTCGGGATGGACCATCATCACCATTCCCAAGCTGGAGCAGAAGCGCCACGAGATCGAGTTTTACCGCCTGCGCCAGGACTACACGAAATACCGCTTCTTCGAGGTCGACAGCAGCGTCGAGGTCAGGCAGCCGGAGTAACAAAGAGACGGCCTGTCGTGACGCGTGACGCGTAACGCGTGACATGTGAAGAATTAAATTCCAAGCTCCAAATCCCAAATCCCAAATAAATTCCAATTACCAAATCCCCTGGCGGGGACTTTGACCCAAACGAAGAAACTGCCATTCAAGGAGCTTTCGTTTTGGAAATTGGAATTTGGAGCACAGATCAGCACTTTAGGAGAATATTTCTACACTGAATTTCATTTTCTTCACTAACACTATCACTATCACTAACACTTTTTCTTGAGGGATTTGGTGCTTGGGATTTGGAATTTGAGTCTTCCGATTGCTTCTTTTCTTTCCTTAAACCGTCCACCGTAAACCGATTGCTTTCGTTCCCTCGTTATGCGTTATGCGTGATGCGTGATGAGAAAGAGTGAAACTCGGTGTAGGGCTAGGGCGGAGGGCAACAGCATTGAACGATCTTTCGTGATTCGTGATTCGTGATTCGAAACAGCCCTGGATCGATCAATACAATTCTAATCATTAATCACCAATCACTGTTCTTGGTTCGTTACGTGGGGGCACTGCCACCATTGCCATATGTCCTGTTCTCGGGTCGCATTTCTGCCTGTTTTTTGGCATAATTAATGCTTCTAGATGCTCGGGAGGCTCTGATGTTTTTTGGCTGGCCGGCGATAACCTGGCGAAGGGCTTTCACAGCCCTTGTTCTCTCCATTTTTCTCCTGCCGCTTGTCCTTTCCGCCCAGGAGCGGGTCCACGAGCGGGTCGAGGTGATCTACCAGGAGATCCTGGTGCGGGTGTTCGACGGAACGAAGGCGGTGCCCGGGCTCAAGGCCGGGGATTTTGCGCTGTACGAGGACGGCCGGCCGGTCAAGGTCAGCTACTGCCGCGAGCTGCGGCGCTCGCTGGCCCGCCCGGAAATTGAGCCCGCCGGCGTTCCGGCGGCGGAAAAGGCCAAGCCGCGACTGTTCCTTTTCATGCTCTGGTTCAACGAGGAGAGCCGCGACTGGCCCAGGGCCTGGGATTATTTTCTGGAAGAGATCTACCGTGCCGGCGACCGGATCGTGCTCAGCGACGGCACGCGGGTCATGGAGGTGTCGTCTCCTGAAAAAGATGAAGCAAAGATCTCCGCATTTTTCGCCGCCATGGCCGCCGGCCTGAAAAAGAAAAAGCTCGAAAAGACGCGCCTGGTGAATGACCTGGAGAGGAGCACGAGAGATTTTTATGAGAATCTCATCTTTATCCCCGCCAAGGATCAGGAGGATCGGGAGGCCGTCGAAAGGGCCTTGTTGGGGCAGTTCATGACCAGTTACCTGGGTGCGCTTGACGAATACCGGCTGGCGCGCCTGAAGGGATATCCCGGCTGGCTGGAGCGCCTGGCCGGTGCGCTGAAGGCGGTGGAGGCGGAGAAGTGGGCCCTGGTCTTCCTGCAGAACGAGCGGCTGCCGTTGCTGAGCCGCGACGGCAGGCTTTTCCGCGAGGCGCCCATGCTCCAGTCAACCATCACAACCCTGAGGCGCTTCATGGAGGAAACGGAGCGGCAGTTCCAGCTCGGTACCGACGTGATGAGCTATCTGCGCGACCTTAGGCCGGTCTTCGTCGGCGCCAACGCCACTTACCACGTCTTCCTCAGCGATGGGAGCGGGGAGACGCTGTCCAATGAGCACCTGCAGTGGCAGCCGGTCTTCTCCACATGGGAGGGTGCCTTCCGCCAGGTCAGCGCCGACACCGGCGGCCAGGTCAGCAACACCACGCGCCTGGGCGAAGCGCTCGGCAACGTGGCCGAACGCGAGGACGTTTACTATGTCCTCACGTTCAAGCCCGCCGCGGGAGGCGAGGGCAAGCGCGACATCCGGGTCGACATGAAGCAGCCGGGATGGAAGGCCGTCTATTCGCGCAAGCTGCGGCTGGGGGAGCTGTTCCCGCTGAAGATCCAGGCCCTGGAGTGGCGGGACGGCAGGCTGTCCGTCTCCCTGGCCGATTACCAAAGGACGTATGGCGAGCAGGGGCTGGCCGGCCGGCTGAAGATCGGCGTCCGCGCCGGCGTGCGCGGCGGAGCGCCCCTCTCGGCCGAGCTGGAAGTCGCCCCGGATGAGCCGGCCGCGGACGTGGAGCTGGCCCTGAACTTCCCGGCGCCCGGCCGCTACCCGGTGCATGTCGATGTGCGCGACCTGTTGACCGGCAACGCGGCCAGCGCTGACAGGGAGGTCGAGGTCCTGCCGCCGCCGGCCCCTTCTCCGACGGCGGAGGTCGATGCGCAGCCCCTGGCGGAGGATCTGGCAACGATCATGGCTAAAACCGCGGAGTATTGCCGGCGGCTGAAGGAGGCGGCGTTCCGCTTCTACTGCCTGGAGAAGGTGGAGGAGCGGACGCTGGAGCGCAATCCCCTGACCAAGCGGACGGAACCGGTCGAACGGCGCTGGGAATACGACTACCAGATCACCGGCGCAGGCGGCCGGATCCAGGAACGGCGCCATCTGCTCCGCAAGGGTACGCGCAAGGTCGAAAAGGAGAACGTCGCCCTGGCGACGCGCTTCTCCTCCCATTACTCGGTGTTCCTGCCCGTGACCCTGCTGGCGAATGAAAACCGCGAGCTGTACTCATATCGCCTGGTCGGCCGCGACCGTGTCGGCAGGAGCCGCTGCGTCGTCGTCGAGGTGACGCCGCGCCGGGCGGAGGGGGGCGGCATCGCCCAGGGCACGGCTTGGATCGACGAGAAGGACGGCTCGGTGCTCAGGATCGAGATGAACCCGCGCGGGGTGGCCGGCGCCGAGGCGCTGGAGAAGGCGGCCGCGGCGTCGCAGGCGCGGCTGCTGCTCGAGGTGACCCACCAGTACTTCGCGGCCCGCGACGGCCTGCGCTTCCCCTCCATGACCCTGTTCCGCGAGGCGTACATCGTGGAAAAGGTCCTTTCCGAGCGGAGCATCGAGATCCCCTGGGCCGGAGAGATCGCCTCGGGCGCAACGGTCATCACCATACCCAAGCTGGAGCAGAAGCGCCACGAGGTCGAGTTTTACCGCCTGCGCCAGGATTACTCGAAGTACCGCTTCTTCGAGGTGGACAGCAGCGTCGAGGTCAAGCAGACTGAGTAGTGAAGAAACGCTCTGTCGTGATGCGTGATAAGTGATGAGTGATGAGAATGAATGGAACTCGGCGTAAGGCTTGCGGTAGATGGTACAGGAACTGGATACCGTTAGACGTCAGGCGTTAGGCGTTATGCGTTGTGCGAATGAACATCGGGGCAATTCCCCATAGGGGTTTTTCTTACTGTAGGGGCGGTTCGCGAACCGCCCTTACATAAAGAGGGATCCAAAATCCTCATATGATCTCCCCTTGGCTATTGCCCGTAAGGCCTCCTGCTGACACTGACACTGTCACTGACACGGGTAGCCTGCAATTCCGTTCAGATGAAGTACCCCAGTATCTCGTTCAGCAGCAGGATCTTCTCCTCGGGCACGGCGATGTTCCGGCCGCGGCGGGCCAGGAAGCCTTCCCGCAGCAGGAAGGAGGTTTCGTCTGGAAACGGGGAGAATGCCGAGGCGGGAATGCCCTTCAGCAGGCGCAGGCCGGTGACGATCCGACGCCGGTCGGCGTTGAGTTGGCGGGTCCTTGCCTCGGGGAGACGGCCCCGCACCAGGACCTCGCTGTAGCGCCGAAGATCGGAGACATTTCGGTAATCGCGGCCGTCCAGGAAACCGGCGGCCGAGGGGCCGAGGCCGACGTAGGGCGCCATGCGCCAGTACTTGAGGTTGTGGCGCGACGCCCTGCCGGGCCGGGCGAAGTTGGAGACCTCGTAGTGAACGAAGCCGAGACCGGCGAGCGCCCGGCGGGCCTGGTGATAGAGGCGGGCGTCGCGCGCGTCGGCTTCGGGGCGCGGAACTCCCTCCAGGATGTAGACCGAGACATGGGACGGCTTCAGCGCAGCGATGACCCGGAAGTTCGATTCCATGCTGCGGGCCGTCTGCGTGGGCAGGCCGATGATCAAATCGATGCTGACATTTTTGAAACCGGCATTGCGGGCGAGGTCAACGGCCTGGATCGCCCGGGCTGCGTCGTGGGTGCGCCGGAGATAGCGCAGGTCCCTTTGCTGGAAAGACTGGGCACCGATGCTCAGGCGGTTGACGCCGGCGGCGCGGAGCTCCCTCAGCGGCGTGGCCTCAAGATCCTCGGGATTCGCCTCCATGGTGATCTCGCTTTTCCCGTCGACGGAAAAACTTTTCGCCGCGCACTCCAGGAGCCCGGACACCTGGCCGGGATTCAGCAGCGAGGGCGAGCCGCCGCCGATATAGACCGTGTCCACAGCCAGGCCGGGATCGCGGCGCAGCCCCATTTCCAGTTCGATATGGCGAAGGCACTCGCCGGCCGGGTCCGGCTTGAATTTTTTCTTGAAGAAATGGCAGTAGAAGCAGGCGCGGCGGCAGAAGGGAAAATGGATGTAAAGGCCGGCCCGGTTCAAATCAGGACCAGGCGCTTCGTTTCGATCCAGCCGGCGATGCGCTCCGAGGCCGTCACCTGGACCCATTCGCCGGAACGGTCGATGATGCGCACCTCCAGCCCGGGGTTGACCTTGAACAGGACGGTGTGGTCCTCGCCGGGACCGCTGCGCAGCGGCGAGCCCTCCTCCCGGATCACGGCGGTGTCGCTGCGGCCCAGGGCGGCGGCGCGGCCGACGTGGCAGGCGCCCAGGCCGGCGACGAGCAGCAGCGAGAAGCCCAGGGCGTAGAGGAGCTTGCGGCTGCGGCCGCGGGTCAGCAGCAGGAACAGGAAGGCGTTGAACAGCAGCGCCGCCAGCAGCAGCATGACGCTCAGCGTGTCCAAGCTGACCCGGCTTTCCAGCATCTGCACGGCGCGGGTGACGAAATCGGGATCGGGCAGCCGCGCGTCGTCGAGGAAATGGCGGTTGGTCATGGCGATGTTGCGGGCGACGGCGGGTTCCAGCGGCCGCAGGCGGCGCGCCTTCAGATAATGGACCTTGGCCTGCAGGTAGTTCCCCAGCTTGTAATGGCAGTTGGCGATATTGTAGGGCACCTGCCAGTCGGTGGCCGCGCCTCCCCGCCCCGACGGAAACTGGTCCGCGACCTTCAGGTAGACGGGCAGGGCCTCGGCATAGCGGCCCTGCTCGTACAGGCGGTTGGCCGCGGCGAAGTCCTCGCGGGCGGCGGCGGTCGCCCCGACGCTGAGCAGAAGCAGCAGGGCGAAGGCGATGGATCGGGTCCGTTTTTTCATCTCATCTTCCTGTCGATGTCGCGGAACAGGCCGCGCAGGGCCTGCAGGTCCTTCTTGAGCTCCAGCGCCGATCGCTTGCCCGGCGAGAAGCGGGCCAGCTCCGACTGCCCCTTGATGAAGAGGAAACGGTCGCTGGCGCTCTTGGGCACGCCCTTCTCCGCCAGTACTGCGGCGATGCGCCGGTCGCTGACCTCGCATAGGCCCAGGCCGCTCTTGGCGCAGAAGTAGCCTTCCATGACCGGGGCGATGTCCTCGGGCCGGCGCACGGCGTCCAGCTGCTTCAGCGCCCGGGCGAGGATGCGGCGGTGGCGCATGCCCGAGCTTACGGCGATGCCGCGGTCCCAGGCGGTGACCTTGAGCAGGACCAGCAGGTTGGCGGCGAACAGGGCGGCGAGCAGGAGCGTGAACCATGGCCGGCGGTGGATGGGGAGCGACAGCCCCCGCAGGGGAGCCGTCTTGATGAACTCGATGTCCTCGCCCTGCTGCACGACGGCGCTGCCGGGCAGTGTGCGCGAGAGGGCCGGCGCCTGCTTCTCGCCGCTGACGCGCAGGCGGATGGGGGCGCTGCGCAGGCCGACCACGGCGCCCTGGACCGGGTCGTAGTAGCGGAACTCGACGGGTGGAAAGACGGCCTCGCCGCTGCGCTGGAAGGAGACCGGGATCTCGGCCAGCAGGGTGCCGGTCATGGCGGCGGCGCCGAAGTCGGCCTGGTGGGTGATCTTGGCCGGGTAGACCAGGATCATTTCATTGCCGGGCAGCGCCGGCGGGATGACGGCCTTGGTGTTGCCGCTGCCGCTGATGCGTATTCGCAGCGTGACGATCTCGTTGACGTCGGCTTCGCTGCGCGGCGTTTCCAGCGCGAAGAAGAAGCGCCCCAGCGGCAGCCCGGCGGCGGCCGCTGGGGGTTCGCTGACCCTGATCTTGATCTCCTGGGTGGAGCGGCGCAGCGCCTGGGCGGCGAGGAACGCCGAGCCGGGATCTGCCAGCTGCAGCTCGAACTGCAGCGGCGGAATGGCCAGGGTGCCGCTCTCGTTGGCGAACAGCGCCGCCTTGCGGATCTCGTAGACCTGGTAGACGACGCCGTTGACGTTCTCGCTTGCCGGAGGGATCGATTGCGGCGCCGGGAACCACTCCTGCCAGAAACCGGCGAACGAGGCGCTGGAGAGCATGTTCACCGCCTCGATGCGGTTGCGGGTGTAGAGCAGGACGCGGAAGAGCAGCTGTTCGCCCTTGAGGCATGCGGTCTTGGAGACGACGGCGCGCAGGTAGGCGTCGACCTGCTGGCGCCGGCCGCTGCGGAACGGCGAGGAGAAGAAGTCGTCGTCGAACAGCGAGGGGGGGCCGGCGGCCGGCGCGCCGCCCTGCGCCAGGCTGCCCTTGACCACTTCCACGGTGAAGGCGTCGGTGCTGAATTCGCGGCCCTGGTGGCGGTAGTGCACGGCGGGCAGGGAGAGCCTGCCGGTGCGCGTCGGCATCAGGTAATAGGTGAAGCGGGTGCTGGTGAAGCTGGCGCCGTCGCTGAACTGGAACTCGGAGCTTCGCGACGTCTGCAGCACCTTGAAATCGTCGAGATAGGAGAGGTCGGGCTGGGCGGGGTTGTCGATGTTGCTGAAAGTCAGGGTGTAGAGCAGGGTGTCGTCCAGGCCGATTTTGTCCGCGGAGATCCCGGCTTCCACCTTGGCGTCCGCCGCGAACAGCGCCGGGACTGCGGCGAGCAGCAGGGCCAGCAGGGCGGCTGGGAAAAAACTACCAGTCCTTCTCATTGCGGGCGGCGCTGGCCTTGCGCTTGCGCTTCTCCATCTGCTGCTTCTCGTTCTGGTTGAGGAACTGCATCATGGCCTCGTATTTCTGCTGCTGCTTTTCGTCGTCGGCCTGGTTGTCCGGCTGCTCCTGGGGCTGCTGTTGCTGCTCGCGGATCTTCTTCAGGGTCAGCTCGAGGTTCTTCTTGGCCTGGATGTCGTCGGGGTCGATCTTCAGGCATTTTTTATAGCTTTCCAGCGCCTGCGGGTACTGTTCCAGGCGGTAGTGGATATTGCCCTGGTTGTAGTGCAGGGGGGCCTCACCGGTGCCGAGACTGGACGCGTCGATTGCGGAGACCTCGGCCAGCGCCTCCCGGTATTTTTTCAGCCCGTAGAGGGCGGCGGCGGTGTTGTTCCTCAGCTGCGGGGCGCCGTCCTTCAGCCCCTTGGCCGAGAGGAACTGCTCCAGGGCGGCGGCGAAGTCGCCCTTGCGAAAGGCCTCGATCCCCTTCTGGTTGCGGCGCGCGGCCGGCTCGAACCAGTGCCATCCCCACATGTCCAGCGGCCAGGCCGCCGAAAGCAGGAAACCCAGCAGCAGGGGGATCAGCCTTTTCGCCATACGATCCTCCGGTCGCTGAGAGCCATCTCGGCGGCCAGCAGCAGTACGGCCAGCAGCAGGGGATAGTAAAAACGGTCGATCTTGCGGCTCTTCACCTTGCGCGCCAGCTGCCGGCGCTCGTAGGCGCGCAGGATGCCGACCATGGGGGCGATGCCGGCGGCGTCGCCCAGGCGGTAGTACTGGCCGCCGCAGTCGGCGGCGATGCGCGCCAGGGTCTCCTCGTCCAGCCGCGACCTGACGATGTTGCCCTGGGCGTCCTTTTTCCATCCCGCGGTCCTGCCGTCCTTGTCGCGGATGGGAATGGGCGCCCCGCCGGCGGCCCCGACCCCGACGGTGAACACCGTGATCCGCTGCTTCTGCAGCTCCTTCACCGCCCCGGGCCAGTTCTGCTCCTGGTCCTCGCCGTCGGTGACCAGGATCATGACCTTCTGGCTGGAGCGGGAAGAGCGGAACAGGCTCAGGCCCAGGGTGAAGGCCTTGGCGAAGTCGGTCCCCTGCTCTTCGGGCGGGCTGATTGGCGAGGCGAGCGCCAGGAGCTTGAAGGCCTCGTAGTCCAGCGTGGGCGGGCATTGCACGTAGGCGGCGCCGGCGAAGTTGACCTGGCTGACCATGTCGCTGCGCAGGGCGTCGACGATGGCAGCCACCAGGTTCCTGGCCACCTCCAGGCGCGAGGGCTTCAGGTCCTCGGCGTTCATCGAGGCCGAGGTGTCGAGCAGGAAAACGATCTCCAGCCCGCGGATGTCCATGCTTTCGAAGCGCTCGCCCCATTGCGGCCGGGCCAGGGCCAGGATCAGGAATGCGAACGACGCCAGCAGCAGCGCCGACTTGAAGAAGTCGATCTCGCGCCCCGAGCGCACCACCGTCTCCGCCTGCGCCGCCTCGGCGATGAACCCGCTCAGGATGCGCCGCTTTTTGCGGTAATTGGTTATGACCAGGATGGTGAACGGGACGAGCAGCAGCAGCAGGAAAAGGGCATGGGGATAGGCGAACGTCATGGGAGCTCGTCGAGGGCCGTCAGCGGTGATGATTTTGCCATTTTGTCCCGTTTATTATAACAAAATGAGGCGGTGAATGAAAGGAGGATCCGGTGCCCGGCAGGCCCCAACTGATCCTTCGTGACGCGTAACGCGTGACGCGTGACGCGTTACGATATTGCGGTCTTTGATATCGTCTGTCAATTTACTTCGAACTCTGAACCCGCTACAATGGCGGCATGAAGAAAAAGCCATTGCGCGCGATACTCATCGGCTTCGGCAACGTCGGCCAAAAAATGGCGGCGATGCTGAGCGAAGAGAGGGAGAAGTATCCCGGCCTGGAAGGCCTTGACCTGGAACCGGTGGCCATTTTTACCGGCCGGCACGGCGGATGGGTCGAGCCGGATGGGATCGGACTGGGCGAAGCGCTCAAACGATTCCGCGAGAACGGCTCGTTCCCGGCCGCGCCCATGACGGCCCTGCAAGCCCTGGAATCGCTGGACTACGACGTGCTGGTGGAACTGTCGACTCTGGATATCGGGCGCAGGGGAGAGCCAGCGATCAGCCATGTACGAGCCGCGCTGCAGCGGGGCAGGCACGCGGTCACGGCCAACAAGGGGCCGGCGGCCTTCGCCTACCGCGAGCTGGCCGGCCTGGCCGAAACGCAGGGGGTGCGTTTCCTTTTCGAAAGCGCGGTGATGGACGGCACCCCGGTCTTCTGCCTGGGACGGGCGCTGAAAGGCGTCCGCGTAACCGGCTTCTCCGGCATCTTCAACACCACCACCAACTTCGTCCTTTCGCGCCTGGAGGCCGGCGAGAGCATGGCGATGGCCGTCCAAACGGCGCAGCAGCTCGGCTTTGCCGAGGCCGATCCCGGGCTGGACCTCGACGGCTGGGACGCGGCGGCCAAGACCGCCATCCTGGCCAACTTCTTCCTTGACGCCGGCATCGACCCCCTGCGGGTCGAGCGCCGGGGCATCGCCGGCGTCACGCCGCAGGACGTCGCCCGGGCGAGGGCCGCGGGGAAGAGGATCAAGCTGATCTGCCGCTCCTGGCGCGAGGGCGACCGGGTGCATGCCGAGGTGCAACCGGCCGAGGTGCCCCTGGATCATTATTTCGCCGCGGTCAACGGCCGCGCCGCCGCCCTGCGCCTGGAGAGCGACATGCTGGGGCCGCTGTGGATCATGGAGGAGAGCCCCGACCTGGCCGATACCGCCGCTGGCGTCCTGCAGGACCTGCTGGTCGTGGCGGAAAGCCGATAAGGAAAAACGCATGCCCAGGAAGATCCGTCCCGCCGGGATCGCGGCGCTGCTGTCGGCGCTGGGATCCCTCATTTCCGTGATTTCACTCGCGGCGGCCGGCCAGGACGCCTGGGAACTGGAGCTGCTGAAGGAGAGGGCGCGGAAGGACGCCGAGTTCAAGGCCTCGGCGACCTCGCCCATGGCCGGCCGCGAGCGGCTGATCCTGAACGGGAGGGACCGGCCTTTCCATGTCATTCGCGAGGGCCGGGTGGCTGACGCCGCGACCTCCGGTTCCGTTCCTGAAATCGTCCTCGTGTTCAGGGAAGGGGAGTGGTTTTGGAGCGGCAGGTCGGGCGCTGCCTGCCTCCGGGACGGGAGCGCGGTCGCGATGAAAAGCGAGCCGCTGCGACCGGGCGACCTGTTCACGGCGGGGCGGCTGACCCTGGCCGCCTATCCCGGACCCGATGCGCTGGCGCTGATCGTCTTCGACCCGGAACGGCCGCAGGCCAGGGAGTTCGACAAGCTGCTCTATTTCCCGCCCGACCGGAATTACGTTGTCCAGGCGAAGCTGGAGCGCTTCGCCGAGGCGAAGCCGCTCCAGGTCGTCACCACGCGCAACCTGGAAAAGACCTTTTACCGCTACGGCAAGCTCAGCTTCCGCATCGCAGGCCGGGACCTGGAGCTGACCGCCTTGAAATCCAGCCTGGAGGGGCCCAACGCCAGGTACCTGTTCGTCCCTTTCAAGGACGATACCAACGGCAGGGAGACTTACGAAGTGGGGCGCTTCCTCGACCTGGAGGAACCGGAAGGCGACGGGATCGTCGTGGACTTCAACCGCTGCTACAATCCCCTTTGCAACTACTCGCCGGCCTACAATTGCCCATTGCCGCCGCTGGAAAATTTCCTGGAGACAGAGATCAAGGCCGGCGAGAAGACCTATCCCCATTGAAAACGGAAAGAAATAAATTCCAAATCACAAGCACCAAATTCCAAATAAATTCCAAATTCCAAAATCCAATGACCCAAACGAAAACCCATTCATGATGACGGTCTTCGTTTTGGTTATTTGGTCATTGTGCTTGGTGTTTGTTTGTGATTTGGTACTTGGAATTTGGAGTTTTTGTCTTCCGCGTCACGCGTCACGCGTTACGAGTCACGAAATTCTTTAAATTACCTGGCCGGCGCCGGCCCATGGATGACCTGGCTCTCCTTTCTCTGCGGCCCGGCGCCCTGCACCAGGTCCCAGCCAGCCAGCCAGGTGACGATATCCCGGTCGCCGCGAAGGATGACGACGGTGTCGACGTAGTCGTCGCCGATGACGGGCTCGGCTTCCAGGTGGAGCTGTACCGACTCGTCCCTGGATTCCAGGGAAACGGCCCAGGTAAGCGAATCGTAGGCTTCGATCCGGGCGCCGTCGCCATCGACCCAGGCGATCATCGGCAGGTCGCCGATGTTGACCACCGTCACGTAGGCCTCGTATTCAACGTTCTGACAGGAAGAGAGGAAGAGGATCGCCGCCAGGGCCACGAATCCCAGCCATATCCGCTTTTTCATGTTTCCTCCATGAAAAGAATGCACGAACGACTTATTGGAAGCAATCCCGTTGCCAAGTTCCCGGGCCCATAACGTCCTGGAAACAGGACGATCTCCCCGGCCGATTTTCCATTTGCGCTTCCCGGGCGTATAATACCATTTTTCCGGAGGAAAACAACATGAAATTGAGGATGATCCTGGCCATGACGGCCCTGCTGCTGGCGTCGCCCTTCCCTGCCCTGGGCGCGGAGGAACTCAAGATCGATTCATGGCTGGTCCTGGGGCCGGCCGAGCTGCTGGCGAACGGCGCGGCGCTCCCCGCCGGCGCCGAGGCGGCCCTGGATTTTGATTTCCTGGAGCCGTTCCGCCTTGATCCGCAGGCCGGGAAATCGGTCCAGTGGAGCCCGCAAAAGCATCTGACCTGGCGCAGCGCCGCCGCGCGCTTCACCGGGGCGACCAGGCGGCAGGCCGTCTATCTGGCCGTATACCTGGAGAGCCGGCGCTGGCTGCAGGCCGACCTCGAGGTCGACGCCCCTTTCCCCGTCCGCTTCTACCTCGGCAACGAGAAACTGGCCAGGACGGCTGCCCCCGGCAAGAGCAGCGTGCCGCTGACCCTGGCGAACGGCAGGCACCTGCTGCTGATCAAGGGCATTCTCCCCGCGCAGGGGGGTAAGGCACTGGCGCTGCAGGCCAGGCTGACGCGCAAGCCGGCGTTCAAGGATGCGCCGCTGGCGGTATCCCTCGATCCCGCCCGCCGCAGCAGCATGGAGGACGTGTTGAACGCGGTGAACATCAACGACGTGTCGCTTGCGCCCGACGGGCGCCGGGTCGCCGTCATGCTGAGCCAGCTGGCGCCGGGCGAGCAGAATGGCGGCCGCTGGCTCGAGGTGCTGGATACGGGCAACGGCGCCTGCGTATTCACCTCGCGCGGGCTGGGGAGCATGGATAACTTCCAGTGGCTGGGCAACTCGCGACGCTTCGCTTTCACCCGGGAGGAAAAGGACCTCACCCAAATCTGCCAGTACGACCTGGAGGACCATGCCAGCCGGACGCTGCTGGCGGGGATCGGGAATTTCTCTTCCTGTTGGTGGGCCGATGACGGCTCCTTCGCCGTGTACTCCACCCGCGAGGAGACGGATGCGGACAGGGCCTTCCGCCATGTCCGCGGCCTGGACGACCGCTACCGCACGCCGGAGCCGCGCCAGGCGCTGACCCTGTTCATCCCCGCCTCCGGCGCCCGGCAGCCGCTGGCCGATTTCGCCGACAACTTCACCCAGGTGCGCATCAGCCCCGACAACCGCTCGCTGCTGCTGGCCGCCTACAGCGAGGACCCCAAGGTCCGCCCTTTTCACCGCAACACGCTCGTCCTTTGCACCCTCGGGGACGGGCGCCGGGAAAAACTGCTGGATGATCCCTGGATCGAGGACTTCGCCTGGTCGCCGGACTCCGGAAAACTGCTGCTGCTCGGGGGCGCCTCGGCCTTCAACGGCCTGGGCAGCACCCTGCCGCCGGGAACCGTGCCCAATGATTTCGACGCCCAGGCCTATATCTATGACCTGAAGGCCAGGAAGGCCGAGGCCATCAGCCGCCAGTTCGCCCCGGCCATCGAATCGGCTTTCTGGCACCCCAACGGCAGCGTGCTGCTGAAGGTGACCGACCAGGATTACGCCCGCCTTTACCGTTGCGCGCCGGGGCAGCGGAAGTTCATCCGGCTGGAGACCGGCTGCGACGCCGTCGAGAGCGTCAGCTGGTCGCGTGCCGGCCGCGTCGCCTTCTCGGGCTCGGGGCTGGGCGCGCCGCAGAAGCTGTACGTGCTCGACCTGGGCGGGGGCGCGAGGGTATTGAAGGATTACAACCGCGAAAGGTTCGCCGGAGTGCGCTTCGGCAAAAGCGAAAACTGGAGCTTCAAGACCAGGGAGGGTCGCACCATCGGCGGCTACCTCTGCTTGCCGCCCGATTTCGATCCGGCCCGCCTCTGGCCCTGCATCGTCAACTTCTACGGCGGCACCACGCCGATCGGGCGCAATTTCGGCGGCCGCTACCCCAAGGACTGGTACGCCGCCAACGGCTACGTCGTCTGCGTGCTGCAGCCGAGCGGCGCCATCGGCTACGGCCAGGAATTCTCCAGCGCCCATGTCAACGACTGGGGCGAGATCACCTCCGAGGAGATCATCCGCGGCGTTGAGGAACTGCTGCGCACCCATCCCTATATCGACAACCGCCGCGTCGGGGCCATCGGCGCCTCCTACGGCGGGTTCATGACCCAGTACCTGGCCGCCAAGACCGGCCTTTTCGCCGGCATGATATCCCACGCCGGCATCAGCTCCCTCTCCTCCTACTGGGGAGTGGGCGACTGGGGCTACAGCTACAGCGGCGTGGCGACGGCCGGCAGCTTTCCCTGGAACCGCAAGGACATCTACGTCGGCCACAGCCCGCTGTTCATGGCCGAGCGCATCACGAAACCGTTGCTGCTGCTCCATGGCGAGGAGGACAACAACGTGCCGCCGGGCGAGAGCTACCAGATGTTCGCCGCCCTCAAGCTGCTGGGCAAGGAGGCGGCGCTGGTCACGTTCCCCGGACAGCAGCACTTCGTCCTTTCGCCCAAGCAGCGCGTCCGCTGGCTGCAGACCATCATGGCCTGGTTCGACCGCTGGCTCAAAGGCGAGCCGGAGTGGTGGTACGAGCTATACCCGGAGAAAGAATGAGGTTCGAAGTTCCATGTCCCACGTTCCATGTTCGAAGCTGAAAGGCACTGTTGAAGCGTTGAAGAGTTGAAGGGTTGAAGCGTTAAGGCATTGCTTCTGGGAAATGCCTTTTTCTGAACTCATGAACCCTTGAACTCTTTAACCCTTGAACTTGTGCTGAAAGACATCGAACGTCGAACCTGCATTAGTTCGGAAGCCCCATTTCCTGCAAGGCCAGGTCATGGCTCTCCCGGCTGATCCAGCGGCGCCGGAGCATGCGCTGGATGATCAGGCGGCGCTTGCGGTTCATGCGGGCGTTGCCGGCGCCCGGGACCGGGAAACGGTGCGGGTTGGGCAGCACCGACGCCAGGCGCACGGACTGGGAGAGACTGAGCTCCGAGGCCGGGCATTGGAAATAGCGCTGCGCCGCGGTTTCGGCTCCGTAGGCGCCCCGGCCCCAGTCGGCCAGGTTCAGGTAGAGCTCCAGGATGCGCTTCTTGCTCAGCGCATGCTCCAGCTTGAAGGCGATGGCCGCCTCGCGCAGCTTGCGCCAGAGGCTCTGCCTGGAGCTGAGGAACAGGTTCTTGGCCAGCTGCTGGGTGATGGTCGAGCCGCCGCGCAGGATCCGCCCCTTCCTGATGTTGGCGTCCAGGGCCTTGCGCAGCGATTCCCAGTCGAAGCCCTCGTGGGCGAAGAACTTGTCGTCCTCGGCGATGAGCACCGCCTGGACAAGAAAAGGCGAAATGCGCGACAGCGGCACGAGCTTGCGCAGTTGCTGTGTCCGCCAGCCCTTTTGCCGCGCCTGTTCGTTGTGCAGGCGCATCATCACCGTTTCCCTGGGATTTTCCTTCTTCAGCCAGGAGACGGAAGGCAGCGTCAGCCAGAAGACCAGGCCGGACAGCAGGAGCAGCAGCAGCGCCGCCGCGACGACCCGGAGTAAAACGGATTTGCCCGATTTCATTCTGCCCATGCTCGGCTACCAATGTAGAGCAATTCCCGTACCCTGTCAATGAGCCGGGGAGGCTGCCGCCGGGTTTTTCATCCGCTTGAAAATCTTTGACACTTCCGCTGCATGCACATAAAATGCGAGTCAGGAGAATTAACCAATGAATGATGAACGGCACGACGATCCCGCCAATTGGAAATTTGGAATTTTCTATTTTAATAAGAACGATGAGCGAATTGTGCTGCCCAAAAGAAATGGCATGCGGGGATGGACCTTGAATTTTGCAAATCCCTATTCCGTTTTGGCATTATCCCTATTGGTCATTTCGGTCATCGTGATCACAAGGATCTAAACGGTTTTCCGCTGCCTCGGCGCCGAGAAAAACCTCTTCAGTGGAAAATTGAAAAGTGAAAAGTAAAAAGTTCAGGCAATGACCGGACTGACGAGGCGGGAATGCCTTCTCCTTTCATCGTTCACGACTCACTTTTTACTGTGGCCCGGTCAGAAGCTTCTTCCCGTCCTGAGATATACCTGCCACCTGCGCTCCGGCCCGAAGCCGTGAGCGGCTCCCAGCGCCAGGTCGGTGCAGGCCAGGCCGCCGATGCCCAGGCGCAGCACCGCCTCGGCGCCCAGGGAATAGGCGACCGGCGGGACGTAGCTGCGGCGGGCGAGGCGGCCGGCGTCGAAAAAGGCGGCGAACCAGAGGCGGTCGAGGCTGACGGCGGGCAGGAACGCCTTCTCGATGCGCAACAGGGGCAGGCGGCATTCCGCGTTGAACTGCCAGCCGCGATTGCCGAAGAAACGGTCGCTGCCGAATCCGCGCAGCAGGCGGAAGGGGTGGCTGCTGCCCAGCCCGCCCGCGGCCATCACGCCGCCCATGTCGTAGTAGTTGCTGGCCGGTTCCCAGTTCCTGGCCGCGGCCAGGCGCAGGGCCAGAACTCCGGGGCGGAAGAGAGGCCAATACGCCCTCAGGTCGGCCTGAATTGCATGGCTGGCCCATTCGTTCCCCAAGGCGGCTGGCTGAACGGCCCCCTGCACCGCCAGGGTGACCCCGTCGGCCGGGGAGATCGAATCGTACCACTCGCGGGCCGAGTTGAGCCTCATGCCCAGGCGGAAGCCGTTCCTCATATCGCCCAGGGCGAACTCGCTTTCCCCATCGATAAGAAAGCGCTTTTCCAGGTGCAGGTCAACATAGGCGTGGAGCTGCGAGCGCCGGCGCAGGCGCAACGGCCAGAGCGAGGCCAGCGTCATCTCCCGGGTGTGCTGGGCGGTATCGGAACCGCCGTAGTATTCGACATGGTCGCCCAATGACAATGACAGCGTCGGGAAAAAGCCGTCGAAGACATAGTGAAACAGTACATTGGGCTGCCGGCTTTCCAGGCCATAATACCCCTCCAGGGAGTAGGAATGGATGCCCAGGGTGTCCTGTCCGCCGGTCGCCAGGCCGGCCTGGACCTCGTCGCCGCCTGCGCGCAACGCCGGCGACCACCAGTGGGGCAGCAGGTCGCGAAGCGGGCGGTAGGAGCGGGACCGAACCGGCGTTGTCGAGGCCGGGGCCGGCGTGGCTTCGGGAATTCCCGTTGCCACGGAAATTTTCATGGGGGAAAGAGGCGTCCATGCCGTCGGGCGCCGGGCAATCTCCTCGCCGCGGCCGCTGAAATAGGTGAAGAATACCTCGCGTCCGTCTCGCGAAAGGTCGAACTGCCTCAGCCCGGCAAGATGCGGGTCCTCAAGGCGCCAGCACTCATCCCCGTCCAGGGAGTACTGGGCCAGGAACGATGTCTCCTCCCCCGACACGATGAAAAAAAGTCGATCATTCCCCTGCCAGCGGGGCTGGCTGAGGTCGCTGCCCTTGACGGCCAAAAAACGCTGCAGGGCGCCGCTGGCCAGGAAAACGGCGATCCCCCACGGTCCGCCGGCCGGCTTGGCCGCGGCCGCGATGCGGCTGCCGTCGGGAGAGATCGACGGCTGGGCCAGGCCGGCGAAGGAGACGGAGATGGTGCGCGCCTCCCTCTTTTCCATGCTGAACAGGGCGAGGCGGCAGCGGTTGTCCCGGCGCTGGACGCAATAAAGCCATCGAGAATTCTCGTCCCGGACCGGATGCGACAGCCGCTGGCCATGCGAAAGCCTGGCCAGCCGGCCTTTTTTCACATCGAATTCGTAGAGATCGGAAAAATCGCTGAAAGCGCGGAAATAATCGCTTGCCGACAATAGCAGCTTGTCTTCCCTGTCCACGCAGCTGAGTGCGTTGAGGGCATCCATCCTGAACAGAGTGCGGCTCGTTCCGCTGTCCAGGTCCAGGAGCGAAACTTCGCCCCGGGCCCGGTAATCGCGATGGTAATAGGCCAATGAGCCCTTTCCCCGCACGCTTGGATAGCGGTTGAAAAATCCCCCTGCCGTGAGCGGCTCGGCCGTCGCCCGCCTGGCCACGGGAATGCTTTCCCTGAATTCGTCCCAAAGCCTGTCGAGCGGAGCGCCGAATATCCTTTTAAAGTCGCGGTTACTGCCGAACGTGACCAGGCGGGAGGAAAAGCGCTCCAGGTAGCGGCGCAAGCTGGGTCCTCCGGACCGCGCGGCGAGGAATTCCATGAAGCCGGCGCCGAACACATATTTGCCGTTCGGCCCCGGCCAGGCAGCGGGCATGCCGGCAAGCCGCCGCCAGTCCGGGAGCTGGCCGCTCCTGCTCGACGCCTCCAGCATCCGCCGGTAGGGGGCGTGGTCCAGGCGGCCGTTGCCGGTGAAACGGGATTCACCCTCCACCGCCAGCCCCTCGACCACCCAGGGTGGCAGCTGCAGCGCCGGATAGAAGACCGGCAGGTTGCCGAACAGGCGGCGGCCAGCGCGGAATGGCGGCGCGCCGGCGTTCAGGGTAAAAATATGGGTCAGCTCATGGGCCAGGACCAGGTCGAGCCATGAGCCGCTGCCGGCGAGCTCGGAGTCGGGCGGCGGCTCGGCCAGGTCGACCCCCACCAGGCTGAAAGGGTACATGGTGGCGAAGCCGTTGGCCTGGTCGGTGCTGTCGTTGAGGACAATGCGCATCCGGCCGCGCGGCCGAAAGCCCCAGAAAGAGGCGAGCCTCCGGGTCAGGGCCCCGGCCGAGGCCAGAGCCGCCGCTGCCTCGGCGCTCCGTTCAGCCGGGAAAATGACGGTAATGCCGTCGAGGCCGATCTCGCGCCAGCGGACGCCGGGCGGGTATTTGGCGGCAGGCAGGCTCAGCGCCGGGAAAGCGGCAAGGATGAGGGCAGCGAGGCACAGGCGGGCCGGAAGCTTCCCTTTCAAGGCCGGCGCGACGCGGCCAGCTTTTTTTCCCAGTTCCAGGCGCTGGCGACGATATCTTCCATGGTGGGAACCCGGGGTGACCAGCCCAGCTCGCGGCGGATCGCTGCGGGGTCGGCCACCAGCGCGGCCGGATCGCCGGCGCGGCGGCCGGCATGGAGCACGGCGAAGTCGATGCCCGTGACCCGCTTGGCCGCGGCGATGACGTCGAGAACCGAGTGGCCGACGCCGTAGCCGCAGTTGAACACGCGGCTCCGCCCTCCCGCCTTGAGGTACTCCAGCGCCAGCAGGTGGGCGGCGGCCAGGTCGTCGACGTGGATGTAGTCGCGCACGGCGGTGCCGTCGGCAGTGGGGTAGTCGGTGCCGAACACCTCCAGGCGGGGAAATTGCCCCAGGGCGGTTTTCAGCGCCCGGGTCAGCAGGTGGGTCGGCCGGCGGTAATTCTGTCCCAACCGGGCCCGGCGGTCGGCGCCGGCGGCGTTGAAGTAGCGCAGGGCAACGAAGCGGAAGCCGGGATGGGCGGCGGCGGCGTCGCGCAGCAGCATTTCGCTGACCAGCTTGGATCCGCCGTAGGGGTTGATGGGCAGCAGCGGCGCCGTCTCCGCGACGGGAACGCGCTCGGGGATGCCGTAGACGGCGGCGGTGGAGGAGAAGATGAAGTTCTCTACCCCGTTTTCCAGGCAGGCCTTGAGCAGGCGCAGGCATTTGAACGAGTTGTTCTCGTAGTATTCCAGGGGCTGGCGGACCGATTCCTCGACCTGGATGAAGGCGGCGAAGTGCAGGACGCTGCGGATGGCGTGCCGGCGCAGGAGCGCGCCGACCCGTTCGTCGTCGCCGACGTCGCCGCGCACGAGCTCGCCGCAAAGGACGGCCTCGGCATGCCCCGAGGAGAGGTCGTCCAGCACGATCGGGTGGTATCCATTCTCGCCCAGGTCGCGAACCACGTGCGAACCGATGTAGCCGGCGCCGCCGGTGACCAGAATGGCTTCTCCGGAGGCCGTTTTGGGGCTGTTCATGGCTTGAGTATAGGGCAGAGCCGGAATGCAGTCAATATGAAGACAGACGTTAGACGTCAGACGATAGACGTTAGCAAGAAAAACACCCTGTGAAGACAGACGTTAGACGTCAGACGATAGACGTTAGCAAGAAAAACACCCTGTGAAGACAGACGTCAGATGGCAGAAGTCAGACGAAAGCAAGAAAAAGGTCCTGACAGTGAACAGTCAAAGGGCTTTTTTTATTGCGACAGACAATCAGATGAGACAAGAAAACGCCTCGGCAACGTGTGTGAGGGGCAAATAATGCCAAAAAGGGGCTTTTTCCTTGCCTTGCTAACGTCTGACGTCTGGCGTCTGACGTCTTTTTTATCATTGACACCCCGCCCTATATTGATTATAATTACTGTTCATTCCCACTGCGAAAAAATAACAAAAAATAACAGGAGGATGTAATGCGTAACGCCTTGATCATGGGTGCAGCAGGAAGAGATTTCCATAATTTCAACGTGTTTTTCCGGAACAATCCCGAGATTCGGGTGAAGGCCTTCACGGCCACCCAGATCCCCGACATCGCCGGCCGCAAATACCCCCGGGAACTGGCCGGGGAATACTATCCCCAGGGCATTCCCATCTTTCCCGAGACCGAACTGGTTTCCCTGATCAAGAAACTGGATATCGAGGATGTCTATTTCGCCTACAGCGACGTGCGCCACACCTACGTCATGGACAAGGCCGCCGAGGTCCAGGCCGCCGGCGCCAACTTCATCCTGCTCGGACCCCGCGAGACGATGATCAAGAGCAGCAAGCCGGTCGTGTCCGTGTGCGCCGTGCGCACCGGCAGCGGCAAGAGCCAGACCACCCGCCGCGTCAGCCAGATCCTGATCGCCATGGGTAAAAAAGTGGCCGCCATCCGCCATCCCATGCCCTACGGCGACCTGGTGAAGCAGAAGGTGCAGAAGTTCGTCACCAAGGCCGACCTGGCCAGGCACAAGTGCACCATCGAGGAGATGGAGGAATACGAGCCGCACATCGAGAACGGCGTCATCGTGTTCGCCGGCGTCGACTACGGCGCCATCCTGCGCGAGGCCGAGAAGGTCGCCGACGTCATCCTCTGGGACGGCGGCAACAACGACTTCCCCTTCTACAAGTCCGACCTGGAGATCGTGGTCGCCGACCCGCACCGCGCCGGGCACGAGCGCGAGTATTACCCGGGCGAGGTCAACTTCCGCCGCGCCGATGTCATCGTCATCAACAAGATCGACACCGCCGACCTGGAGGACATCCTGCAGGTGCGCGAGAACATCCGCGAGCTGAACCCCAAGGCGGTCGTGGTCGATGCCGCGTCGCCCCTGCTGGTCAAGGACGGCGACAAGATCCGCGGCAAGCGGGTGCTGGTCATCGAGGACGGTCCCACCCTGACCCACGGCGAGATGCAGTATGGCGCCGGCGTCATGGCCGCCCAGAAGTACGGTGCCGCCGAGCTGATCGACCCGCGCCCCTGGGCCGTGGGCACGATCGCCGACACCTTCAAGAAGTACCCCGACATCGGCGTGCTGCTGCCGGCCATGGGCTACGGCGCCAAGCAGATGAAGGACCTGGAGGCGACCATCAACAAGGTGGACTGCGACCTGATCGTCATCGCCACGCCCATCGACCTGGGGCGCATCGTCAAGTTCAGGAAGCCCACGGTCCGCGTCGGCTACGAGCTCCAGGAGATCGGCACGCCGAACCTGGAGGAGATCCTGAAAAAGAAGTTCAAGAAATAGATCCCGCCGCACAGGCGGATGGGCCGGCAGCGCCCCCCGGGGGGGCTGCCAGCTTTTATTTTTGGGGGCTGGAGAAAGATGAGAAATAAACTCGCTTTGATCGCCTTCGGCGGCAATGCCATGCTGGAGGCCGGCGCCAAGGGCACGGCCAGGGAACAGTACCGCAATGCCCGCAAGGCGGCCCAGTTGATGGTCGAGATCGTGCGCAAGGGCTATGAGCTGATCATCGTCCATGGCAACGGCCCGCAGGTGGGCAACATCCTGCTGCAGATGGAGGCGGCGGCCAACACCATCCCCGCTTTTCCCCTGGACGTCTGCGACGCCATGACCGAGGGCAGCATGGGCTACATGCTGGAGCGGGCCATCCTCAATGAACTGCGCAAGCGCTCCATCGACAAGGAAGTTTCCACGGTGCTGACCCAGGTGGTGGTCAACCGCGAGGACAAGGCGTTCCAGAATCCCACCAAGCCCATCGGCCCCTTCTACAACAGCTTCCGGGCCGCGCAGCTGAAGAAGGAGAACAAGTGGCAGATGGTCGAGGATTCCGGGCGCGGTTTCCGCCGCGTCGTGCCTTCGCCGCTGCCCATCGACATCATTCCCAAGCGCGCCATCCGCTCGCTGGTGGAGCGCGGCATCATGGTCATTGCCGCCGGCGGCGGCGGCATCCCGGTATTCATCAACTCCTCGGGGCTGGTGGAGGGCGTCGAGGCGGTCATCGACAAGGACCACGCCTCGGCGCTGATCGCCCGCGAGGCCAAGGCCGACCTGTTCATCATCCTCACCGGCGTCGACCGCGTCTGGGAGAATTTCGGCAAGGAGAATGCCCGCCCCATCGCGCGCATGGACGTGGACCAGGCCCGGCGCATGCTGGACGAAGGGCAGTTCCCGCCCGGCTCCATGGGACCCAAGATCATCGCAGCCATCGACTACATCCACGGCGGCGGCCGCGAGGTGCTGATCACCTCGGCCGAGAAGCTGAAGGCGGCTTTGGCCGACCGCTCGGGGACCAAGATCGTCCGCGTCCGGGGCGGTGCGGCCTCCCGATCCGAAGGGACCGGGACGTCGGGCACCGGGAAGCCCCTCCAGCCGTCTGCGCGGGGCGGTGCGGCCCCCCGGTCCGAAGGGACCGGGACTGCGGGACCCAGGCGGTCCCTCCAGGGCGCGGGCAGGAAATCAACCAAGGGGGAATAGCAACGTGGAGAACAAGAACGAAACAGACTTGGATATCGGCGCCGCTGAAATGGAATTCGTCCGCGAGTTCCTCAAGGACAAGGCGCAGCCGCTGGATTTCGAGGACCTGGTCTATCAGGTGGCGCTCTTCAAGACGCGCGATGACCGCAGGAGCCGGGTCAAGATCTATGATCCCAACTGCGAGTACCAGGCCGGCGACCTGATCTACAAGGATTACCCGGGCCAGCTGCCGGTGGGCAACAAGAAGTACATCTCCGTGGAGGAAGGGGTCATCCTCAAGGTCGAGGAGGCCCGCAACCGCGGCGGCCGCGACGAGATCCGCCTCAGCTACGAGGGCACCTCCGAGTTCCGCCGCTACACCGAGTACCTGCTGAGGCAGAAGATCGAGCTGCTGCTGCCGCACAAGGAGACCGTCCCCTCTCGCCCGGCCGAATACATCACCGCCGACATCGATCCGCGCCGGACCCAGTCGCCGCTGATCGAGCGCGACTTCAACCTGCTGCGCAAGAAGCTGACCACGGCGCTGAACAAGGAGGCCGGCATCGCCTTCATCAACGACAAGGTGCTGCTCAAGAAGAACCTGCGGACGATCGCCCCCGAGGTGTTTGCCGCCATCATCGATTTCCTGAAGGGCCGCCAGGCCTCGGAGAGCACCGAGTTCTTCGTCGAGAACTTCGCCAAGGTCGCTGCCGACGATCCCCATTTCGCCGCCACCTGCTTCGCCCTGAACTTCATCATGACCACGCAGTACAAGATCGACCTGCAGCAGACCAGCGGCGCCGGCTGGGGCAGATGGCACCTGATCTCGTCCCTCTATCACATCCGCCGCAACTCCCTGGTCAGCGAGGCCAATCCCTTCCTGGCCACGGCCAGCTACGAAGACCGCAAGAATCTGCCGCAGAAGCGCAAAAAGTTCGAGGAACAGATCTTCACCGAGGGCGAGACGCGCTATTTCCTGACCCAGCGCGAGGTCGCCTCCGGTGCCGTGCGCCTCAAGCCCGGCCTCTACCGCTTTGGCGACGCCATCGAGTTCGCCGCCGCCGATACCCTCAGCCGCAAGCAGCATACCCTGTACTACTACCCGGAGGAGAACCTGCTGCTGGGCTTCGAAAAGGTGTTCGAGAGCTACAAGGCGCTGCAGGGAACGACCCTGGTCTTCGAGCAGACGGGAGTCGGCGAGTTCCAGTTCTCGATCAAGACCACCAAGAAGGGAGCCATCACCGACCGCATCGTCTTCGATGCCGAGCGCAAGGTGTTCCTGCCCAGCGGCGAGAAGGTCGCCTCGACGGTCGCCCCCAACAAGTCGATCTTCCTGGAGACCGAGGTCATCCAGACCCTGGCCGAGCGCATGGCAGAGTTCCGCAAGGTCGAGAACTACAACAAGCTCTTCCACAAGGTCTTCCTGGAATTCGGCCAGCGCGAGAAAAACTACGAGATTCACATCCTGCGCCTGTACCACATCCTCGACCTGATCGCCCCGGTCGACTTGCGCACCGTTGAGGACATCATCCTCTGCAACCCGGAGTTCATCCCGTCGGAGAAGATGGCCGGCGTCTTTTACCTTGACTCCGACGCCGTGATGGAGATCGAGGAGGAGGAGAAACTGCGCCGCCAGGGTCTGATCGATGACCAGAAGCGCAAGCGCGAGGAGTCGCGCCGCCAGCAGCAGGACGAGGAGCTCAAGGCCAAGGAGGAGATCCGGCTGCTGCGCGAGGAGCGGCGCCGCAAGCGCGAGGAGGAGATGTGGCAGAAGGAGAAGCTGCGCCAGGAACGTGAGCAGCAGCGCCGCGCCGAGGTTGCCTTCGCCGCCCAGGAGAGCGCCGCCGCATCGCGCTCCGCCCGCAAGCCCTATGGCAAGGAAGAGTTCCCCAAGGCGGAGGCGCCGTTCGCGGAACCCCCGGCCAAGCCCGATGCGGTCAAGAAGCAGAAGCGCAAGATCACGGCCGAAAAGCCCGCCAAGACGGTCAAAAAGGGCCAGAAGAAGATCCTGGAGGAGAAGATCGAGATGGACGAGATCAAGAAGCAGATCCTGCAGGAGGACTTGATCGAGGCCGCCGGCGACAAGGACGTCGAGGTGAAGAAAGAGCCGGTCAGGGAGGTCAAGGTCGCCTACAAGGACGAGGGAGCTTTCGGCGGCGTCATGGCCAGCGTCCTTGACGAGATCGTGAAAAAGGATGCCGGCAAGCCGGAAAAGGCCGCCGGCAAGAAGGAAAAGAAGGCGAAGGAAAAAACCGGGAAGTGATGAGAGTCCTGCTCAATTCCTGGATGCGCGAGATCGACCGCGCCGCCATCGACCAAAGGGGCATTCCCGCCCTCACCCTGATGGAGAACGCCGCCGTCGCCTGCTGCGATCATTTCACCGCGGTTTTCCCGCGCAACCGCTTTCCCGCCTGCCTGGTGCTGGCCGGCAAGGGCAACAACGGCGGCGACGGGCTGGCCATCGCCCGATTGCTTCTGGAGCGAGGCTATGACGTGCGCGTCCTGCTCCTGGCCCGCCCCGGCGACCTTGGTCCCGAGGCCAGGGCGAACTACGACCGGCTGCTGGAGGCGGGGGCCGCACCCGGTCAGGCCGGCACGGCCGCCGTGGTGAAGAAGGCCCTGGAGGCCTGCGCAGCAGGGGAGACCTTCCTGGTCGATGCCGTATTCGGCACCGGCCTGGACAAGCCGGTTGGAGCCGGGCTCTTTGCCGAGGCGTTCCAGGCGATCAATCGATCGTCCCTGCCCGTGGCCGCCGTCGATATCCCCTCGGGACTGGGCGAGAACTTCGCCCCCGAAGCCGGCGCCCATGTCCGCGCCCGGGTCACCGTCGCCCTGCACGCACTGAAGTGGGCCCACCTGAATCCCGACGGCAGCCCCGACTGCGGGCAGGTCCGCGTCATGGACATCGGCATCCCGCGCGACCTGGAGGACCGGGACGAATACTTCATGCGCATGACCGAGCCGGCGGATTTCAAGGCACTGCTGGCCCGGCGCCCGCGCGCGGCCCACAAGGGCGAGTTCGGCCATGCGCTGGTCGTCGCCGGATCGGCGGAAAAGCCGGGCGCCGGCATCCTCGCCTCCTATGCCGTGCTGCGCGGGGGGGCGGGATTGTGCACCGCCGCCGTGCCGCCGCAGAATCGCGACCTTTCGGTTCTGGCCCATCCCGAGGTGATGACCCTGCCCTTCAAGAATCCCGAGGAGGTCAGCGCCCGGCTCGACGAGTTTTCCTGCGTCCTGGCCGGACCGGGTCTGGGAGCGAATCCCGATACCCAGCGCCTGGTGGCCATGCTGCTGCAGAAGGCGCGATCGCCGCTGGTTCTCGATGCCGACGCCATCAACGTTCTCGACGGCCAGGCCCCGCTTTTGCGCGGCCGCGGGCAGCGGCCGCTGGTGCTGACGCCGCATCCCGGCGAGTTCGCCCGCCTGACCGGCAAGGCGGTGCGCGACGTCCAGCAGGACCGGCTGCACCTGGCCCGTGAGTTCGCCCTGCGGCAGGGAATCTACCTCGTGCTCAAGGGGCATCACACGCTGACCGTTTCCCCGCAAGGGCGGGTCTGGATCAATCCGACCGGCAACCCCGGCATGGCCACGGCCGGCAGCGGCGATGTCCTCGGGGGCATGATCGCCGGCCTCATCGCCCAGCATTACCCCAAGCATGCCATGGAGCTCATCCTGGCTGCCGCCGTCTTCCTGCATGGCTACGCCGGCGACCTGGCGGCGCGCGAGGTCGGCGAGGCGGGGCTGACCGCCGGCGATATCATCCGCTTCATCCCGAAAAGCATCCTGAAGATCAATGGATTTCACTCTCCTTTCCTCGCTGGCTGAGGAGACCCTGGCCCTGGGCGAGCGCCTGGGCCGGCAACTGCGCGGCGAGGAGATCGTCCTGGTCAGCGGCGAGCTCGGGGCGGGCAAGACCGTCTTCATCAAGGGACTGGCCGCGGCTCTGGGTATCCCCGCGGCCGAAGTGGTCAGCCCCTCCTACGTGCTGATGAATCTCTACAGCGGGAAATACGACCTCTATCATTTCGATCTCTACCGCCTGGGGACGATGCCGGAAGCGCTGGAGAACCCGATCGATGAATGCATCGGCGCCGGAGTGCTGGCCGTGGAATGGGCGCAGTACCTGGACGAGGGCTATTTCGCCCTGCCGCAGGCCATCGCCGTCGCCATCGAGGAGGACGCCGACGGCCGCCGGCGCATCACCGTGCGCAGCCGCTCGCCGCACATCGCGCTGTCATGAAGACGATCTACCTCATCCGCCACGGAGAAACGCAGGCCAACCGCGACGGCGTCTTCCGCGGCCGCGGCGAAGTGCCGCTGAGCCCCATCGGCGTGAAGCAGGCGCAGGAGCTCCGGGAACGCTTTGCCGGCCTGGGCGTGCAGCGCGTCATCTCCTCGCCGCTGCAACGGGCGGCGCAAACGGCGGCCATCTGTTTTCCCGGCCGCGAGCCGGAGCTCCAGGATCTGGTCAACAACCTCGACCTGGGGAGCTGGGCCGGGCGCCGGAAAAAAGAGATCGCGGCCGAGGAACCGGAGCGGTGGCGGCGCTGGCTGGAAGAACCCGAGCGCATGGCCTTCCCCGGCGGCGAATCACTGGTTGCGGTCAAGGCGCGGACCCGCGCCTTCAACGGCCTGCTGGCCGATGCCGCCGAAGAAAGCTTCGCCGTCGTCTCGCACCGCTCCGTCCTGAAGGCGCTGCTGGCCGAGGCTCTCGGCCTCGGCGGGAAGTGGTTCTGGAAATTCCATTTGGACAACGCCTCGCTGACCGTCCTGCTCCACGATCCCCGGCGCGGCTTCGTGCTGGCGAAGCTGAACGACACCTCGCACCTGAGCGATTACATGTTCGAGTGGGATTAGTTTTCGGAACGATCCTCGTGACGCGTAACACGTGACATGCGAAGACTTAAATTCCAAGCTCCAAATCACTCAAGAAAAAGTGTTAGTGATAGTGATAGTGTTAGTGAAGAAAATGAAATTCAGTGTAGAAATATTCTCCTAAAGTTCAGATCTGTGCTCCAAATGCCAATTTCCAAAACGAAGACCTTTCAGCCTGAGGGCGGACCCTCCCAAGTAGAAGTTTAAAGTAAAAAAAAACTTCACAGAGAAAACGCCTTCTTCACTATCACTACCACTATCACCACCACTGATAACTCATTGAGCTTATTGCTGACACTGTCACTGACACGGACACTTTGCTTTTAGCCTGTGGAGTCTGTGCTTGAAAAAAAGCAGTCGCGGCGGTACACTGGGTGCAATCCGTTGAAGGGAGGTGACCCATGTCGGTCGCTCGCGTAACTGAAATTAAATCCACATCCGCCAAGAGTTTCGATGACGCCATCCGCACCGGGCTGGCCCGCGCCAACAAGAAGCTGCAGAACATGAAGTCCGCCTGGATCGAGAACCAGGAGGTCATGCTCGACGATGCTGGCCATATCTGTGAATACCGAGTGCAGATGAAGGTCACTTTCGTCCTCACCGACTGAAGCGGTCCCACGCCTTTTTGAAAAGCAGGAACTTTTTGCGCCTGGCCGGAGTGGTCTGCGCGGCTCTTCTTCTGCTTGCGCCGCTCCCCTTCTTTCCCCAGGAAACGCCGGGAGCGATCGATTCGGGCGGCATGACCGTGGAGTCCCGTTTCCCGGCGCCCCCGGGGTATGCGCGGGTAGAGGCGGGGGGCGGCTCCTTCGCGGCGTATCTTCGCCGCCTGCCGCTGAAGGCGCATGGCGCCCAGGTCAGGCTGCATGACGGCCGCTTCAAGCCGAACGCCGGGATCTACGCCGCCGTCGTCGACCTGCCGATCGGGACCCGCGACCTGCACCAGTGCGCCGACGCCGTCATCCGCCTGCGCGCCGAGTATCTCTTCGCGGCAAGCCGCTTTGACGAGATATGCTTTTGCTTCACGAATGGATTCAAGGCCGAATACTCGCGCTGGCGGCGCGGCGAGCGCATTGCGGTCCGCGGCAACCAAGCCCGCTGGCTGCGCCAGGGCCGGGCCGGTGACGGCGCGCGCAGCTTCTGGCGTTACCTGGAGACCGTTTTCGCCTATGCCGGCACGGCCTCGCTGGCCCGTGAGCTCCAGGCCGTCCCCGGCGATGATCCGGAAATCGGGGACATCTTCATCCAGCCCGGCCACCCGGGCCATGCGGTCATCGTCGTCGACCGCGCCGTCGACCGCGAGCACGGTCGCGCCGTCTTCCTACTGGCCCAGAGCTACATGCCGGCCCAGGAGATCCAGGTGCTGCAGAATCCCGGCGGCGCCGCCCTGAGCCCCTGGTACGCGGCCGGCTTCGGCGGGACGCTGGTCACGCCGGAGTGGACGTTCCGGGCTTCGGACCGAATGAAATTCCCGGAATAGCAGGGAAGCGACAGGCGCGGTATCAGTGACGAGTCACCAGTGACGAGTGACGAGGAACAACGAGAGTCCGAACTAAAGGCGGCGGTTCCCTTATTTCTTGTTACTTGTCACTCGTCACTTGTCACTGAGTTCGCCGGCTTATTTCTCGTCAAGCACCTGCCGCACCTTGTCCGCCAGCTCCTGGGTGGTGAAGGGCTTGGCGATGAAGTGGCTGGAGCCCGTGTCGCCGTCTTCGTGCGCGGCCATGTTCTCCGCATGCCCCGACATGGTGAGCACTTTCAGGCCCGGAACGCTTTTGCGCGCCTGGGCGGCCAGCGTCATTCCCGTCATGTCGGGAAGAATGACGTCGGTCAGCAGCAGCTCGATGCCGGCGCCCGGGATCGAGGCCAGGCTCAGGGCGGCGGCGCCGTCGGCGGCCGCGCGGACGCGGTAGCCGAGGCTGGACAGGATCATCTGGATGTACTCCAGCACCATGGCGTCATCCTCCACGAGCAGGATCGTCTCGTCGCCGCCCGGCAGGTCGACCGGCCTGTCCGGCGGCGCTGCGGCGCGGGGAACCAGGCCGGTTGCCGGGAAATAAATCGTCATGACCGTCCCCCGGCCGCGGGCGGACCGGACCTCGATGGAACCGCCGTTCTGCTGCACCGCCCCATAGACCGAGGCCAGGCCGAGTCCCGTCCCCTGGCCAACGGGCTTGGTGGTGAAGAACGGATCGAAAATGCGGTCCAGGTCGGCCTCGGGAATGCCCATGCCGCTGTCGGCCACGAAGAGGGCGACGTAGTCTCCCGGCTTCAAGACCGGGCTCGCTCCTGGCGGGGGATCGCCGATCCGCTGATTGCGGGTCTCGATGGTGATCGTGCCGCCGTCGGGCATGGCGTCGCGTGAGTTGACCGCCAGGTTGATCAGGATCTGCTCGATCTGGCTCGGATCGGCCATGATGGGGCCGACGCCTGGAGCCAGCAGCAGGTCGAGCCGGATGCCCTCGCCGAGCAGGCGTTCCAGCAACCGGGCGCTCTTTTCGATGTGACGGTTGAGATCGAGCGGCCGCGGCTCGATCACCTGCCGGCGCGAAAAGGTCAGCAGCTGCCGGGTGAGCGCCGCGGCGCTGTCGGCGGCGCGCATGATGTCCTTGAGCCGGGCGCTGGTCTCGCTCCCGGGCTCCAGCCTGGCCATGGCCAGTCCGGCATTGCCCATGACGGTGGTCAGCAGGTTGTTGAAGTCGTGGGCGATCCCGCCGGCCAGCCGGCCCACCGATTCCATCTTGTGGGCATGGAGCAGCTGCGCCTGCAGCCGCTCGTTCTCGCGCTCCTGGCGGCGGCGCTCGGCGAGTTCGCTCTCCACCTGATCCAACGCCCGCTGGTGGATCAGGAAGGTGGTAAAGGCGGTGAGGGTGATGAAGATGATGGCCACCGCGTTGTCGGAGAAATATTCCATGGTGCGGTGGAAGCTCATGTTCTGTTGGCCCCGGGCGTGGAGCAGGAAAAGGAAGAGAGCCAGGAGATTGGCGGCGCCGTAGAGCAGGATGGCCCGCTTGCGCCGGATCACGGCCAGCGGGATCAGGGTCAGCACCCCGAGCACGTAGGCGATGGTGTCCAGGCGGGACAGCTCCCCGGAGCGGTCGAGGACCATGATGGACCAGATCGCCAGGAAAAGCAGGACCAGCAGCAGATGCGCCGAGAGCGAGAAGCGCCCCTTGAGCAGCAGGATGAGGATCGCCGCCAGGGGCAGCAGGACCAGGGCTTCGGGAATGAGCACGGTCAGGTTGAGGCGGTTGCCCAGCAGGGGGTTGTGCAACTGGGACCAGGCGCTGTAGGCGATGGCGATGGGAATGACGGTCAGGATGAGAATGTAGAACAGGAAGAAGAACTTGGCCTTCATGCGGATGACCGGGTCGGCTCCCTCGTAGCGGCGCATGGCGCGGTTCAGCAGCCCCTTGAACATCCCTGCTCTCCTTTCGCCGCCCCGGCAGGGCGGAACCTCCGGGGCGGCCGCCCATCTCTGCGGGGAATTATACAACAGCGGCGTTGTCAATTGCAACGAGATGGCATGGCGAAAAGTGAAACGTGAAAAACGCTGGTGAGTCTGCGATCTTCGCTGAAAGGCAAATGGTGAAAAGTTGAAAATGCCGGCATTGGATCGTTCCATCGCTGCCGCCCTTCATTTTTAATGTCTCGCGAATGCTCCGAGCCATGCGTCCTTGACTTTGCCGGAAAAAGAGGATAGACAGGACATGCATTCATGCGCAAGCAAGGAGATGGACAATGAAAAAAAGAGCCCTCTTTCTGGCCGCGGTCATGGTACTGCTGCTGGCCGCCGGCATGGCCGCCCAGCAGACGGACAGGTCCCAGTGCAAGGATCACCCCGCCTTCACCCGCATGCCGGAGTACTGGATTTACTCGTGCCAGCAGAAGCAGTTCGATTCCCATTCCTTCACGGTGGGCAAGGGCAAGGCCGAACCGGTGGAGGGGCAGTACTGGATGATGGCTTACCGGCCGCAGAACTCACTGGCCTCCAAGCCCAGCGAGCTGCAGATCCAGCGCAACTTCGCGACCGCCGTGCAGAGGCAGGGTGGAGCGATCCTCTGGAGCGAGAAGAGCCGCAGCACCTTCAGGCTGTCCGGCGACGGGATGGAGATCTGGGCGGAGCTGCTCACCGACTTCACCAGCGGCTACCGGTTGGTTATCGTGCAGAAGCAGGGCATGGCCCAGGACATCGTCGCCGACGCCGCGGCCATGGGCAACGACATCAACGCCACCGGCCATGTCGCGGTCTACGGCATCTACTTCGACTCCGGCAAGAGCGTGATCAAGCCCGAGTCGGCCCAGGCCATCGGGGAGATCGCCGAGCTGCTGAAGGGCCAGCCGGCGCTCAAGCTCTTCGTCGTCGGCCATACCGACAACCAGGGCGGGGTGGAGGGCAACATCCAGCTCGCCCAGGACCGGGCCGAAGCCGTGATGAAGGCGCTGGTCAACGAGCAGGGCATCGCGCCGGCCCGCCTGCGCGCCCACGGCTGCGGCCAGTTCGCCCCCGTCGCCTCCAACGACAGCGAGCAGGGACGAGCCAAGAACCGCCGGGTCGAACTGGTCAAGCAGTAACCACGGAAACCTGGGGAAATGATTTTTCGTGACGCGTTACGCGTCGCGGTGGCGGGTCCTATTCCTTGAACTGCGGCATCAATCCCGACCTCATGAACGCCTGCACGGTGACGACGATGGCCGGCCCCAGGATGAGGCCGACGACGCCCAGCGCCTTCAGGCCGACGAACATGGCGATCAGCGAGACCAGCGGGTGCAGGCCCAGCAGGCTGCCGACGATCCTGGGCTCCAGGACATAGCGGATGACCATGATCACCAGGTAGAGGGCCAGCAGGCTGAGGCCGGTCGTAGTTTTGCCCATGATCAGGGCGATCAGGGCCCAGGGGACCAGGACGGTGCCCGTGCCCAGCACCGGCAGGATGTCGACGAGGGCGGTGAAGAGCGAGATGACCAGGGCGTAGCGGATGCCGATGAGGCTCAAGCCGATGAAGCACTCGGTGAAGGTGAGGGTCATCAGCATGAGCTGGGCCTTGAGGAAGCCGAGCAGCGAATGCCCCAGGCTGTGATTGAGGGCCAGCAGCTTGGCGTAGGTCGGCGCCGGGACCAGCCGCGAGGAGAATTCCCTGAACTTGTGGCGGTCGCGCGCGATGAAATAGGTGGCGATCAAGGTGAACATGGCGAACATCAGCAGGTCGGGCAGCGAGGTGAGCATGTGGATGATCGATCCGGCCAGCGAGGTCAGCAGGCGCGTGGCCTCCTTGGTCAGGGAAAGCAGCGAGTCCTGCAGCGAGGCGATGACCTCCTTGGGAAGCCGCAGGTACATCGATCTTCCCCATTGGGCCAGGTCGTTGAATAGGTCGGTCAGGAAGCGGCCGTAATCGGGGATGTTCCCGGACAGGTCGACGACCTCGGCGACCAGGCGGCTGGTCACGAGAAACCCGGCCGCGAAAAGAAGGCCGAAATAGACGACCATGGCAACGGCCACCGCCAGGCTGCGCGGGAACTTGAGCCGCGCCAGAAAGCGGATCAGGGGCTCCATGGCCAAGGCCATCAGCAGGGCGATGAGGAAGGGCAGCAGATAGGCGACGGCCACCTTGAGGATCAGCAGGACCAGGGCCAGGGCGGCCAGCATGTACAGCGCCCGCATCAGCATGGGGAAGCGCCGGTCAAGATCTTCTTTCCACATCGAGCACCTCTGGGGATCGTCGTGCTGTTCAGTTTAGCACATGAATTGAATAAAAGGAAAGTTCGTTCGCAGTTCGACGTTGCGAGGCACTGTTGAAGCGTTGACGAGTTGAAGGGTTGAAGTGTTAAGGCATTGCATTTGGTAAGTACCTTTTTCCGAACTCATAAACCCTTGAACTCTTCTATCCTTGAACGAGTGCTTAAAATCTACGAATGCCGAACATGGAACCTGGAACATGGAACCTAGAGCCTGGAACCTCAGCCTGGCTCATGCCTTTGAACGGGTGAGACGGTATTGGATGTCGATGATCCGGTCCCGCAGTTCAGCCGCCGCCTTGCCGGGGTCGGGCGCCCGCGAGATGGCGCGCGATACCGGCAGCAGCAGGCCCCGGCCGTCCGGGCGCAGGCCGGCCTGCAGCGCCGCCTCCAGGTCGCCGCCCTGGGCGCCGATGCCGGGGGCGAGGAACCACAGCCCGGGTGTCGCCCGGCGTATGCGGGCCATGGGCTCGAGCTGGGTGGCGCCGACCACCAGGCCGATGTTGTTCCTGCTGTTCCAGGCCTGGGCCTGGCGGGCGACGGCCAGGTACAGGGGCTCTCCCGTGCCGGCGATCTCCAGGTCCTGCAGGTCGGCGGCCCCGGGATTGGATGTCCTGCACAAGAGGAATGCCCCTTTTTCCGGGTCGTTCAGGAAAGGCTCGACCGAGTCGCGCCCCAAATAGGGGGAAAGGGTGACGGCGTGGGCGCCGAGAGCGTAAAAAGATGACCGGGCATAAGCCTCGGCGGTCGAGGCAATGTCGCCGCGCTTGGCGTCCAGGATGACGGGGATCAGCGAACCCAGGCGCTGCGACCGCTCGCGCACTGCGGCAATGACCTTCTCCAGCGCCGCCCAGCCCGGTGCTCCGAACTGCTCGAAAAAGGCCGCGTTGGGCTTGAAGGCCGCGGCATAAGGGGCGGTGCGCTCGACCAGGTCGATGCAGAATGAGGCGGCAGCCTCCGCGGAGGGCACGGACAGGTCAGACAAGTGGGGGTCGAGGCCCACGCACAGCAGCGAAGAGCAATCGCTTACCCGCTTTTCCAGGAACGTGAAAAAACTTTCCATGATCGCCACGGCTCCTTTTGACGCTTCAAGCGGCCAAGGCATTATAGGGGAAGCCAGGCGGGGAAGTCAAACCGGTCCGCCAGGGTTGGATGGCGCTGCGATCGGGATTTTGACCCGAAATACCTGTTTTGCCTGTCGTCGGAATGGTGGATTGGAGGCACGTAACAGGGCAAAATGCGACTTTTTCCGCTTGGGCCGCGCAAACCCTTTTGCAGCATGAGTTATCGGGATAACATTGTCTTATCGGCTATCTTGAAGTAACTTGCATGTGCAATCGCCGGAGAATGCGAGCGCACAACAATCTCGGAAGCCCAATTTGAGGTTTTCCACATCGAGTGTTGATAGATGATTTTTCAGCGTTCGTTTGCATGGGCGTTTCACCGATCTTTTAATCGATAAGCCGGTCGATATTTTCACATTTCCACAATTTGGGACGTTGCAAGTCGGGCCTTCAGGCTTCCCCTTGGCCGGATCAATCCTCGGGCTCGCCATGCGGGTCGACATGGACCGATATGGAGAATTGCGGCCCCAGCTCCTCCTTCAGATTCTTTTCCACGGTTTGGGCGACCCGGTGCGCCTCGACGATGTTCAGCCGTTCCTCCACGACGATATGCAGGGACACCTCGGCGCGGTGGATGTAATCATGAACGGATATGCCATGGCAGGAAAGGACCCCGGGCTGGGCCCGGGCCAGGGTGTCTATGGCATCGACCATTTTCGGGTCGGGGGCCCTGCCGATCAGCTCATTGATCGAAGCGCGGCTGAGGTCCCAGGCCACCCAGGCGAGCAGGCCGGTCACGAAGAGGCCGAGCACGCCGTCCAGCCAGAAATATCCCAGGGGACTCACCAGCAGCCCGACCGCCACAAGCAAGGCGGCGATCGCGTCGCTGCGGTGGTGCCAGGCGTCGGCCACCAGCGTCGAAGAATGGATGCGTTCGCCCAGGTAGGCGCTGAATGAGGCCAGCCATTCCTTGAATCCCGCCGACAGCAGGAGCAGGATGACGATGGCCAGGTCGAAGCGGACGGGCTGGGGGCGCAGGATGCGCTCCAGGGATCCCCTGCCCATGCCGACGGCCACGGCGAACAGGGTGAAGGCGATGAGCAGGGTGGCGACATGCTCCAGCCGGCCGTGGCCGTGCGGGTGATCGGAGTCGGCGGGCTTGCTGCCGAAGAAGAAACCGATGAGGACGACAATCGATGTCAGCACGTCCGAAAGCGAGTGAAAGGCGTCGGCGACGAGAGCGATGCTGTTGAGGGCCAGGCCGGCGAGCAGCTTGAACACGAACAGGGCGACGTTGCCCGAGATGCTGACCCATGCCTCCAGGAAGCCGATGAAGCGTCGGTCGCAGCGTCGTTCCTCGGGGAAGCGGCGCAGCAGCCGTTCATGGATGTTCATCCGGCCTCCTTCTTCGCTGGATCGGCGGCTGGAAGAACCGCGGGTGATCGCCCGGTTGCTCGCGAAGAGCCCTGCCGCAAGTCGGGATGCGCCTGCCGGGCTGTTCTTCCTCAAGGCCTATGGTATCGGGGCAGACCCCCAAAGTCAATATCGGCGCTCCCGGTCCCTGGCGGATCCGCGGTACCGACCCGTTCCGGCGGACAACGGCACTTGCTCGGCTGCGATGCTGCCGCATGATGGCCCGGTCGGGGCCGGGCGGGGAATGCAGCCTGCAACGACAGGACGCCCCGCATCGTTCACAGGCACGAAGTGATCTGAAAAGCGCCGGTCTTCGTCCTGTGAATTTCCTAGTTGCTACCCGTGACCGTTCCGCCACACGCGATTTTCAAGGTGACATTGATGGAGTTATTCATATAGGAATCGGGATAAGGCTGGTTCTTGGCTTCGGCCGGATCGGCAATGAAGACCAGCCGGTGGTTTCCGCATCGTGAGGGGACCTTGATCTTGACCCATCGCTTCCAGGTCGTTTTATAGCCTGGCAGCAGGGATGTCCCGCCGAAAAGGAGCTGGCCCGGCAGTTCATCCACATAAAGCCAGATGTCGAAGGATTTCTTCACGGCACCGTAATTCCAGAGTACGACTTCCATCTCGGCCTCGAAGGTATCCCCAGAGAGCCATTTCAATTGGGCCTCATGAATCTCATTGCTGGTTCCCCTGTTGATATAAACTTGCGCCTTGGGGCTGAAAGCGAGCTTTATCTCTCCATCGGTGCCAATGTCGGCATCCTGGATCATGCATATCTCCTGATTGACCCAGTCGTTGTTCGGGTTGATATCATCGTTACCCGTGATCCTCGCCTTCACCCTAACCGGCCTGGTGGTGTAAGGAATGTATTTGCCCTTGGAATGGATGTCGGTGTTGAAAGCGTACCCTCCCCACTGCTTTAACAGCACGTTCTTTTCCTCATAAGCCTGAGCGGAGAACTGGGATTCCACCTTGCCCTTGTCCATGAGTTGGCCGTACACCTGGAAGAGGATTTCATAGTTGGTGATGATGCTTCCCGAAAAAGGTCCCCCCATGTTCTTGATCTTCATCATGAGATTGCCCTGCCCGTCAAAAAAAACCCGGGTAAGCGCCAGATCCACCTGCCCCTGCGCCGGGTCCGGCCCCAGAAATGCCGTGTTCTCGGACAGGGTCGACTTGACGGCAAAGGGCTGGCTGTCGCCATAGAAGCCTGGCTTGTTCGACCAGGACACCCTGATAAAGTGGTCCCCCGACGCGAGATTGGGAGCGATTCCCTGGTACTGGTTGCCATAGGTCATGATGTCGTTCTTGATCGGCCCCCAGGCACAGCAGATATTTTTCTTCAGCGGGACCTTTTGTGAGGGGGCTGCCGCCGGGACGATCCATACATCAACAGGGCAGCCCGGGCAATTCGGGAACCAGCCGCCTCGATCTGTCGCGTCCATGGGAATGGTCCATTCCCATTTCACTGAAAAATTGGTTTTCAGCGGCGTCCAGGCAATCCCTTTGGCGGGGTGGGTGACGGAAACCACGATCGGGGTGGCGGTTTTGGGTTGAGGGGGGATGACGGCGACCTGGTTGATGGTCATGAATTGGGGATTGCCGGCGGGCGGCGCGGGTTGCCCGGGCTGCGCGGGCGCGATGATGGAAAAAGCAGGTCCGATGGCGAGAAGCGTATTGTCGGTAACGGTCAGAATGCGGATCTTGTAGTTGTTTCCGGCCGGGACTTGCTTTCCGTTCTCCAGCATGCCGACTTTCCAGGCAAATGATCCGCTGTTGAGCGCCAGCCCCGATTGGATGGCCCCGATGCTGCCGCCGCTTTGGCTGAACAGCCACAACTTGATCTTGGCGGCGCCGTTCCAGGTCCAGGTGATCGCCTGAGTGGTGCCGATGGCCCAGGAAGATCCAAGAGCGGGTTGGGTCAGCTTGGCGGTCTGGCCAAAGGCCGCCGCGGCGACAAGCCCCATGATGATGGCGATGACGGCATGCTTTTTCATGTATCCCTCCTCTTCACTGAATAAGGATAAAAGAAACGGCCAAGCCATCTCGCACTTCCATGCCGATCCATCTTTTTTTCGCTCCCAGTGGGGGCGGGCCTGGAAACCCCGGACCGGGAGGCAGGAATTCCCGGGAATCCTGAAGCCGGGAGCGCGTTGCGTACGCGTGCGTCAGCGTCCGCCGGCATCCTCCGTCCGGGATGATTGTTCCGGACCGTCCCCAGGCGATCCGCGATCCTTGAACTCGATCAACTCGATCGGCGCCCCATCATGAAGGATCATGGCCACGCGCACGCCTGGGGAGGGGGAGTTGGCCGGGGTCAGCACTTCGGCGCCGCACTCGCGCAGGGCCTGTTCCAGGTCGTCGACTTCGAATGCGACGTGGGGGACGGTGCGGATCACTTCCGCGATCGGGGAGTCGTCGTCGAACCTCATCCACTCGATGCCGAACGGACTGCTCCCGAAGCCGGAGACATGAATGCCCAGTTTGGGGATGTGGACCTCGCCCAGGCGCGGCGTTGCCGTCGGCATGCCCAGATGATGGTAGCGCCAGCCCAGTTTCGCGGTTGCGAGGGGCGGTTCGTTGTCATTGCGTTTGCTGCTTTTCATTTTTTTTTCCTGGAATGCTTGTCCGCATTGTAATTAAAGGGGAAAAGCGAGTCAAATGGATGGAGGCAGGCGCGCAACTGAGATTGTCATGGATTTCTCATATTTGATATTCAAGACCAGGAGGAAAAATGAGCAAGAACAAATGGATCGGGTGGGCGGCATTGTTCGTCTTCTTTGCCGGGACGGCGGCCGTGGTTTCCCTGCCGGCCCAGGCACTGAAGCTCTGCTGTATCGCCGGCAAGTATGAAGGCTCCCAGATCAATTATGCCAAGCCGAACTGCCCGAAGCCGCTCCCGGAAAAGTTCATCATGGAGATCGCACAGGAGCGGGGTTGCGGGGCCAGGCTCAAGGGGACGGTCACCGACTCCTCCGGCACGGTGAGCAACTGGAATGGAAATTTGTCCCCCGGCCTGCGCGGCTGCTGCAAGCTGGAGGGAAGCTTCCTCACCCCCGGCGGCAACACGGTGAAGTTCACGGGCAGCATCTGCCGCAACCGCCTCGGCAAGTGGCAGGCCAAGGGGACGTGGGAGGAGATCGGCTCGACCGATCCCTGCAAGGGGAGCGGCACCTGGCAGATGACCCAGGTCTGAGCGAACGAAGGAGTTGTTCCCGGTTTTCGGCATATCTGAACGAGGCAGGGAGATCGAGAGGTAGATAGGTAAAGAGGCAGAACCGGAGCGGTCTTTCCTTTCTTTTCTTACTCTACCCCTCTACCACTCTACCCCTTTACCACTCTACCCCTTTACCCCTGTCTCTCTCTGTCCAGTTCAAATGTTCATGAATAGTTCCCATGACATCATTTGTCCCACCCCCTGCTTTATAACTGTGGCAGGAGGCTCAAGATGCTGAAACAAAAAGTGTTCTTTTTCGCGGCGGCGGCGGAGGGCCAGGAGCGCATGGCCGGCAGCGACGACCTGCGGCAGGTGGCGGTGAACTACGTGAACCTCTATGGCGAGCCGTGCCTGAACGATCCCGAAACGCCCGCGTTCGTCCGGCAAATGCTGGCCAAAAGTGCCGAACACGGTCTGCCCAGGGCCGGATAGGGCTGGGACCGGGTGAGAGGCATCGCCTCGCGGGTGCCCTTTTTCCCTATCTTGTTTTCAGCAGGTCGTGGGTGAACGGCTTTCCCTGGACCTTGGCGTACTTGAAATCGCTGCTGCCGGCGAAGTCGCTGCCGCTGAAATCGGGGTTCTGCGAGAACTTGGCGTACTTGAAATTGGCCAGGCGCCGGAACGCGGCGTCGGCGAAGATCGCGGCCGCGCGGAACTTGGCGTACTTGAAATTCGCCTCGCCCTGGAAGCCGGCCTTCTCGAAATCGGCCGCCATGGGGAATTCCGCGTACTTGAAGTTCGCCTCACGCCGGAAAACGGCGTCGGTAAAGACTGCGGTTGCGGGGAATTCCACGTACTTGAAATTGGCGTCATCCTGGAAGCGCGCCGCCGAAAAGTCGCTGTCGACGGAGAATTTCGCGTACTTGAAGAGGGCCTCGGAGCCGTAGGTCGTGTTCTTGAAATCGGCCTGCCCCTTGAACTTCGCGTACTTGAAGTGCGACTTGCCCTGGAATTCGCAGCCCGCGAAGGAGGCGTCCTGGTAGAAGATGACATTCATGGTCTTTTCGGCGTCGTCATCATGAACGTACGCCAGGACATCGCCGCGGAATACGCAGCGGCTGAATTTCAGCGGCACCCGTACATGCGACCAGTAGGTCGAAGTGGAGCCGTTGAATATCCCCTTGATGCCTTCCCGGCGCTCGTCGGCCGTCGTGTCCCTGATGGACGTGAAGTCGAGGATGCCGATGATCTCGGCGTCGCTGTACTGGACCGCCTTTCCTTCGTTGATCTGGGCGATGATCCGGCTGGCCGGCACCTGGGTCCTGGCGAAGCCCCAGGCCGGGAGCAGCAGCACGGCGGCCAGCAGCAGAATCGTGCATTGTTTCATATTGCCTCCTACGCATTGAATTTTGCCTGTTTCCGTGTGGTTCTCAATAATCATGAGCTTTCTACCCTAGACAACGGTCCCCGGCGGGTTACGGTTCCATTGAAAATGAAAAAAACCGGGGGACGGCAAGAGGCTGAAGTGGGCGATCGTCATGCGTTTTGCGAAATTGCGCCGGAGAACCTGGAGCATCCGCTGAATTCCACACGGAGTCCGGGAAGATCGTGCACGCAGCATGATCTTAATTCTGGCCAGCATCCCGCCCAGGGGATGGGGATTCGGCATCCGGAATCGATCTGGAAATTCCGCTTGGTTTTTGCTGCTCGAACTCTTTCCGTGCACCTTCAATGCCATGCTCGCGAAACAGATCTTCCAGCGTAGGACTTACCGTTCGCTCACTTCCCAGCCGCTCATGCGGGCCAGCAGCCACCACGTGGCAGCGCCCTGGCGGAGCAGGTTCGCCTCGTTGGCCATGCCCGGCTCCAGGCGGTAGGCCGGGTGGCGCACCGGGGCATCGTCCTTCAGGGCGTGTTCGCCGGCATGCCAGCTCTCGATGTCGGAGGTGTCCAGCAGCGCCCCCTGCGTTTGCAGCACATGCTCGCGCACCCGGCGGTTGAACCGCTCCAGCAATTCGTCCGGCTCGTCCATGCTCACCGTCGAGCACACCCATGTCACTCCCGGCAAGCGGTCCGCCAGCTCCTGCAGCACCGCCAGGTAACCCTCGGCGTTGAGTTGGCCTGAGCGCAGCGAGGGCTCGTCGGCCCTGACCAGCGCCACCGTGGCGTTGCTGTCCAGGATGGCTTTCTCCACGACCCATGGCCACTCCCGCAGATCGAAAACCCCTTCAGGCCGCCAGGTCGCTTCCTGCAGGGGCAAGCCGATGCCGTCCGGCGGGTCGGCGGTCGTGACGACCAGGTTCGGGTCGCGGCTGCCCAGCAGTCTCATGCCCAGCAGGGCCGGGTCGTTGCCCCGGGCGCTGATGACCAGCAGCCGCTGCAGCGCGCGCGCCCGTTCCAGCCATTCCCGCGGCGGCTGGATCGTCTCTGCCTGCCGGTGATCGGCCACCAACGCGTCTCCTTCGCTGATGGCGAAGGGGCCGTCGCTGTAATCCTCCTGCGAGCCGTCGGCGGCTCTCAAGCGGATGGAGTAGAGTGCCCCCGCCGGCGCCGTGCCGCCCTGGTGGACGCCCACCGTCCACAGGTAGCTGCCCTGCGACGCCGGGATGCCGGTCGCGATCTGGCCGATCTTTTTGGCCTTTTCGAACAGGATCAGCCGCACCTCCCCGCTGAAGCCGTTGGCGTTCCAGGTGATGTTCTGCTGTGTGCCGCTCTCCCAGCTCTCGCCGCCGTTGGGCGAGGTCACCTCCAGCTGCGCCGGGCCGATCAGGGCGAACAGATAGTCGCTGGGGTCGACGAGGGTGTTGTCGGTGCTGCGCAGGTACAGGCGGTAATCGGAGCCCTCGGGTGCCATGCCCTCGATGCATTGCCCGACCGTCCAGCTGTAGGAGCCCGCACTGGCGCTGACGCCGGTGGCGATGTTGCCGAAGCGGACGCCGCCCTTGAACAGGACCAGGCGCACGGTGCCGGTGTAGGCGACTGCGTCCCAGGTGATGCTTCGGGTCTCCCCCAGGGTCCAGTGCTCGCCGCCGTTGGGCGCGGTCAGCCGCAGCGCTGGAACCATCGACGCCGCGTAATCCTGGGAGGTCTGGTCGGCGGTGACGTTGGCGTAGCCGCGGCTGGCCGGGTTGAACGCATAGCCGGCCAGCGCCGGCGTAACCGTCCCCGACCAGTCGTAGTCGACGCTGGCGGTGTAGAACCCCGCCGGGTTGGTATGCGGGTTGCCGGGCAGGCCGCTCATGACCACGCCGGCCAGCGGCGCCTCCCCGCAGGTGATCGTGCCGGAGATGGTCAGGCTGCTCGGCGTGGTCACGATGCTGAACACCGTGTCGCTGCTGTCGCCCGGGAAGCTGTCGGCATGCTCCAGCAGCTGCACGTAGCAGTTGTCCGACGGCGTGTCGGGAACGGTCCACAGATGGCTCCCGTCGTTGGCCGTGTCGACGATGATCGAGTTCCAATTCAAGCCGCCGTTGGTTGAATAGATGATATCGATGTTGCCCACCGTCCCTGTCGATGTCCAGGTGATCTCCTGAGTGCTGGCCGCCGCCCAGCTCTCGCCGCCGTTGGGCGAGGTGACGGTGATGGTCGGCGGCGGCAGGATGGTGAACATCGAGTTGCTGCCGTCGAGCGGGTCGCCGTCGCTCTCCGAGATCCGCACCAGGCAGGAGGTCGAGGGCGCGTTGGGGACGGTCCAGGAATAGCTGCCGTCGTTGGCTTCATCCGCCGCCACGGATAGCCAATTGTCGCCGCCGTCGGTGGAATAGTCGATGTGGACGTCACCCACCGTGCCCCCGGAGGTCCAGGTGATGTCATGGCTCTCCCCCGCGGTCCAGCTCTCGCCGCCGTTGGGCGAGGTGAGGGTGAGGGACGGGTCGACGGTGACCGGCAGGGAGAAGACCACGCCCCGGTTGCTGTCGCCGCCGGAACTCGTCATGCCATAGAGGGTCGAGCCGGAAATGATCACGTCTCCATAGGGCTGATAGCCGTCGGCGGCGCCGCCGGTGAATTCGTGCAGTACCGCATAGCCGCTGCCGTCGGTCTGCACCTTGAACACCGTGCCGGCGAAATCGACGTCGCCCCCGTTCGGGGTCATGCCGCAGAGGGTGGAGCCGGAGAGAGCCAGGGAGCCCAATGGATAGCGGCCGTCGGAAGTGCCGCCGGCGAATTCGTGCAGCAGGGAAAAATCCGTGCCGTCGGTCTTTACCTTGAAGATCGTGCCGCGGTTGAGATCGCCGCCGGCACTGGTCAGGCCGTAAAGATAGCCGCCGGCAAGGACCAGAGAACCCCAGGAATTCTCGCCGTCGGCCCCGCCGCCGGCGAACTCGTGCAGTTTGGTATAACCGCTGCCGTCGATCTGGAGCTTGAAGACGGTCCCCTTGCTGTTGCTGCCGCCATAAGGGGCGACGCCATAAAGGGTCGAACCGGACAGGATCAGGGACCCATTTGGCTGCTGTCCATCCGAATAGGATAAATCATGCAGCAGGGCAAAGTCCGTGCCATCGGTTTCCATCTTGAAAATCGTTCCCTGATCGTTGTCGCCGCCCAACTGGGTCATGCCGAAAAGGGTCGTGCCGTACAAGGTGAGAGTCCCAATGGGGTATTTCCCGTCATCCGCCCCGCCCACAAAGCTGTGCAGCAGGGCAAAGCCCGTGCCGTCGGTATCGATCTTGAATATCGTGCCAAAGCCGCTGCCGCTGGTGCCGCCGAAGCGGGTCATGCCGTAGAGGGTCGAGCCGGACAGGATCAGGGAGCCCATCGGGCCGTTCCCGTCGCCGGCGGCCCAGGCAAATTCGTGCAGCACGGTAAAGCCGCTGCCGTCGGCCTGCATCTTGAAGACCGTGCCACTGTCCTCGCTGCCGCCGAATTGGGTCATGCCGTAGAGGGTCGAGCCAGATATGAGCAGGGACCCGTAGGGGCACTTCCCGTCGCCGGTGCCGCCGGCGAACTCGTGCAGCAGGCTGATCTGGGCCCGGGCCGGCGCTGCCAGCAGGAATAATGCGATCAGGGTCAGCAAGGCGGTTTTTTTCATGGTCGTCTCCTGAACGGAAAAATTTTGATAGAAAACGGCGCCGCGCGGATTTTTTGATTTAAAAAATCGGCGTCTCACTCACTGGTCTCCCTCGTGCCAACAACATAAGACATCATAAAAACAAAGTCAATACCCGGTTCAACAGCGGCATCTACCCGTCATCACCGGGAAGAACGCGCACGGTTCATGGGACCCGGATGATCGGTCGTGCCAGCGGTTCCCGGCGGAACGCCGGCTTCCCGCTCAAGCAGCCGGCCCGGCGATCAATCGCCGATGGCAAACGGCGCGTCGCTGTAGTCTTCCTGCGAGCCGTCCCCGGCCAGCACGCGAATGGAGTAGAGGCTGCCCGGAGGCGCCGTGCCGTTGGCGTGGCTGCCCACCGTCCAGCTGAAGGCGCCCTGCGCGGCCGGGATGCCGGTGGCGATCTGGCCGATCTTGGCCGCCTTGTTGAACAGGACCAGGCGCACCGTGCCGTCGTAGCCGTTGGCGTTCCAGGTGATGCTCCGCGTCGCGCCCAGCTCCCAGCTCTCACCGCCGTTGGGCGCGGTCACCTCCAGCTGCGCCGGGACGGTCAGCGCAAAGCGGTAGTCGCCGGCGTCGGAGATTGTATTGTCGCCGCTGCGCAGGTAGAAGCGGAAGTCGCTTCCGGCCGGCGCCGTGCCGTTGTCGAATGTCTGGCCCACGGTCCAGGCATAGGAACCCGCGGCCGCGTCGACGCCGGTGGCGATGTTGCCGAAGCGGCTGCCGCCCTTGAACAGGACCAGGCGCACCGGGCCTTCGTAGCCGGCAGCGTTCCAGGTGATGTCGCGGGTCTCCCCCAGGTTCCAGCGCTCCCAGCCGTTGGGGGCGGTGACCGTCAGGCTTCCCCCGTCGATGATGTCGGCCAGTTCCTTTCGCGCGGCTTCCCAGACGTCCGGGTCGGTCGGCCAGCTGATGTCCGAGTAGACATAGGTGGGGTCGTCCTCGCTCTCCACCCCGACCTCCCAGTAGAACGCGGGCATGATCCGGGCCACGATCCCGGCCGTGCGCGCCGGGTCGATGGCCGAGGCCAGCGCCAGGTAATCCACGTCCTGGATGCCCCGCCGCCAGTGCTTGAGGCGCAGGGAGGCGATCGGCCCGGCCAGGCCGTAGCTGTCCGCGGGATAGAGGACGTCGGTGCCGGGATAGAACAGCACGCCGTCGCCGTTGGCATAGTTCCACCCGGTCTCCCCCTGGACGTCGTCGGTTTCGGCAAAAGTGCCGAAGGTCTGCGCCTGCTGGAACAGGTTGGCCCGCGACCGGGGGTCGGAATAGCCGTAGGCCTGGAAATTCACGTAGTAGGTGGATTCCCAGTAGAACCAGCGCTGGATCCCCTTCTTGTACTGCCCCCAGGGGATCGATCTCAGGGCCACGCCGTCGTCCTCGGTCATGAAGCAGGCGGTGGCGGGTCGGAAGCCGTTGTAGGCGAACAGCCGCTTGTCGGGATCGGCCAGCACCAGGTCGGCGGCGTTCTGCCAGGCGGCGGTGATCCCCAGCAGGGCCGGGGAGCAGGGGATGTCCAGGGACGGCACGTGGGCCAGGGCTTCGGGGATGGAAATCGTGGCCAGGGAGAGCAGGCGGTTCCCCGGGCCCGGGTTGTTGTTGATCCACTGCGCCCATTGCTCCTGCAGGGCGTAATCGTCCGACTCGTCGATCAGGTAGAGGAAGGCGTCGGTGGGCGTGGCAAACGCCCGGGCGTCGAACCAGTTCACCCAGGCATCGGTGTTGCTGCGCATCTCCGCCTCGCTGGCCGGGTTCCACATGGAGGTCCAGGAGCCGTAGGTGCCGATGGAATAGACGTTGTTGCCCACGCCCGCGCCGGGGCCGGCGTAGCCGTTGGCCGCGGTGAAAAGGCTGCCGTCGAGCCGGGCGGTCCAGCCGTCGTCCATGCGGGCGATGGTGCCGCCGTCGGCGCCGATCATGGATATCTTGTGCCGGTGGGCCATTTGCACGTGGCGGTCGATGATGCGCATGGATTGGGGAAACAGGGGGTCGCCCGGCTCGATCCAGGCCTGGTTCAAATAGCGCTCGTTGACGTCGCTGGTCCCCATGACCAGCATGGTCCTGGAGTGCGGCAGGTCCGGCAGGGCGAAGTCGCGCACGAGCAGGTCGACCGGGACCTGCCAGGCGGGCGCGCCGCCGACGGTGATGTTGACCGTGCCGACATAGGCCCCGGCCGCGGCCGTCCCGGGAATGTAGATGTCGCACCAGATGGACTGGTTGTTCCCCGCGGGAACCGTGAACAACGGATGCGCTTCCAGGGGGACGGCGATGTCCGGGTATTCCTTGTCATGGTCGGGCCGGTCCGTCCAGCCCGTTCCCGGGTTGGCAAAGCGGCCGTCGTGAGGGCGCCGCAGTCTCCGGGGGACATGCCTTTCATCATAATAATTTTCGTATCCCAGGTTGCTGAGCCCCTTGATCCGGAGATAGCGCACGTAGAACAACTCGATGGGACGTCCCGTCCAGTCGAACAGGCCGTCTCCCGAGGCGGCGGCCGAGGAGATTACCGCGCCGCCGGGGCCGGTCAGCCGGTCGAGCTCCACCCGGACGTTTTCCAGGGCGGCAGCGGGAGCCTCGATCACCAGGTTGAAGCTGACCACTTCGTTGCGGGCGCCGAAAAGGGTGATGCGCGAGCCGGTCCAGACGGAGTTGATCACCGCAACCGGGCAGGCGGCGGCGCGCAGCTCGTCCCGGGTGACCTTGTCCTCGCCGTTGTTGGCCCAGACCTGGGCCGGCAGCGGCAGCGCCGGCCACAAGGCCAATAAGAACAGGATGCCGCATTTTCTCGATATCATCTTTGCCCCCATGGCTGGATGGATTATGGCAGAAGAATCATCGCGGCGCAACGGAAACATGGACGGTTGTCCTGCCTTGCGCCTTACGCCGTCCGCCCCGAGCCGAGAAGCAACAATTTCTTAGTTGGTAATCGCGAACGGCGCGTCGCTGTAATCTTCCTGGCTGCCGTCCCCGGCCAGCAGGCGGATGGAGTAGAGGCCCCCCGCCGGGGCCGTGCCGCCGTCGTGGCTGCCCACGGTCCAGGAGTAGCTCCCCTGCGCGGCCGGGATGCCGGTGGCGATCTGGCCGACCTTGGCCGCCTTGTTGAACAGGATCAGGCGCACCGTGCCGCCGTAGCCGTTGGCGTTCCAGGTGATGCTCCGCGTCGCGCCCAGGGGCCAGCTCTCGCCGCCGTTGGGCGAGGTCAGCCGCAGCTGCGGCGCCGGGTTGATCAGGGCGAAGCGATAGTCGCTGGGGTCGACGATGGTATTGTCGGTGCTGCGCAGGTAGAGGCGGTAGTCGCTTCCCGGGGTGCCCGCGGCATCGATGGTCTGTCCCACGGTCCAGGCGTAGGATCCCGCCGCCGCGTCGATGCCGGTGGCGATGTTGCCCAGCCGGACGCCGCCCTTGAACAGCACCAGGCGCACCGTGCCCGTGTAGTTGGTCGCCGTCCAGAGGATGTTGCGGGTCTCGCCCAGGTTCCAGCGTTCCCAGCCGTCGGGGGAGGCGAGGGCCAGCTGGGCGCCGATGGCGATGGCGTGCGGCTCCGACCACAGCGAGAACAGCATGATGTGCGAGCTGCAGCGCGCCAGGGCCCGCACCGCGTAGGTGCCGGCGGCGCTCCAGCTGTGGGCGGCCGAGGTCACGCCCTGGGCCAGCCAGCCCGAGTTCGTGCCGTCGCCCCAATCGAACAGGTAGCGCAGGTTGTGCCCCAGGCTGGAAACGGCGCCGCCGGTGGCAAACGTATAGCCGGTGCCGATCGCGCCCGTGCTGGCGCCGGTGGGGGTGGCCGGAAGCGAAATGGTCTCGCCGCTGGCGGAAGCGATGGCGAACACCCCGTCGCTGATGTCGGACACGGCGGGATCGGCGGCGTTGCAGACCTTGATCCGGCAGGCCGCCGAAGAGATGGCGGGGGCGATCCAATAGCAGGAACCGTCGTTGGCGACGTTGGCCTCCACCAGGTGCCAGATGACGCCGTTGTCGGTGGTGATGTAGATCGAGACGGCGGCGATGGCCGGGCTGGCGCTCCAGTAGATGTCCCGGTCGTTGCCCGCGTTGTAGCTTTCCCCGCCGTTGGGCGAAATGACGGTGACGGCCCGGCTGCTGAACTTGGCGACGAACGTGTCCCCGAGGCCTCCGTAGGCGGTGTCGAAAGACGCGGGAGTGACCGGGAAATCGGCGGCATCCGCGGTTTCCCCGACCAGGCAGAAATCGTCGCCGCGGACGGCGACGGCTTTGCCTTTGTCCTTGGCGAGGACGCCGCCCAGGAAGGTGGAATAGGCCAGGCTCGAGCCGTCGGCGGACAGCCTGGCGACGAATGCGTCCTGGTTGCCGTTGTAGCTCGCGTCGTGGGCGCCGGGTGTGGCCGGGAAATCGGCTGAAGCTGTCGAACCCGTCACATAGGCGCTGCCATCGGTGCCGAGCGCGAGGCTCCTGCCGACGGATTCCTCGCCGCTGCCGCCCAGATAGGTGGAATAGAGCAGCGCCGTCCCGGTGGCGTTGAACTTGCAGACGTAGGCGTCATAGCCGCCGTTGTGGCTCACGTCATAAGCCCCGGCGGTGACGGGAAAATCGCTGGAATCGGTATAGCCGCAGACCGTCGCGCAGTTGCTGCCGTCCACCTGGATCCCGTAGGCCGCCCCGTAACCGCTGCCGCCCAGGTAGGTGGACCAGACCAGCGCCGAGCCCGACGTGTTGATCTTGGTGACGATGCCGTCGGAATTATTGCGCGTCACGTCGAACGCCCCCGCCGTGACCGGGTAATCGCTGGACCAGGTGCCCCCGGCCACATACGCGTTGCCGCTGCCGTCCACGGCGAGGGCATGCGCCCAGTCCCAGTTGCTGCCGCCGATGAACGTGGAGTAAGCCAGGGCGCTTTCGCCCACGTTGAACTTGGTGACAAAGACGTCATGTTCGCCGTTGAAGCTGGTGTCGTAGGCCTCGGGGGTGACCGGAAAATCGTCGGAATAGGTCGTGCCGGTCACGTAGAGGTTGGTGCCGTCGTAGGCGATGGCATAGGCCTCGTCTCTTTCCTCCCCGCCCAGGAAGGTGGAGTAGGCCAGCCCCGAGCCGTCGGCACTGAGTTTGACGACGAACGCATCCACGCCGTCGTTGTAGTTCGCGTCGACGGCGCCGGCCGTGGTCGGGAAATTGGAAGAGCAGGTCAGGCCGGCGACGCACGCCATGTTGCCGGGGGTCAGCGCGATGCTGAGGCCGTACTCATAATTGCTTCCGCCGAGAAAGGTGGAATAGACGATCGCCGTGCCCGTGGCGTTGATCTTGGTGACGAAAACGTCATGGGAGCCGTTGGCGCTTCCGTCATAGGTCCCCACCGTAACGGGAAAATCGCTGGCCGTGGTATAGCCCGTCACGTAGGCGTTGCCGCTGCTGTCGAGGGCGACGGCGGAGGCATATTCGTTTGAAGATTCGTTGCTTCCGCCCAGGAACGTGGCGTAGACCAGCGGGTCGATGAAGAGCGGCCGGCTCTCGTCGTAGACGCCGATCGCGAAGCCGTATTCGTGTCTGCCGAGTTTCTTGAATTCCGCCGCCACCGCGACCCGGCGGCCGTCGATCTCCTGGTAGGCGGCCGGCCGCTTGTGGGTCAGTTTGCCGGTAGCGGTCTCCACCCGCAGGTCGCCGGCCGGGGTGATCGTCGTTTGCTGCACGCCGGCGTAGCGGAAGCGGATCGCCTGGGGATCCCCCCCGGGCAGCACTTCCCAGTCGTACTCGATCCGGCTCTCCGCGCCGTAGACCCGGAGATCGATGTTTTTATAGAGGTTGCGATAGCGGACCTCGGCGAAGGTGGCGATGGCGGTCCGCCACTTGGCGCTGTCGTTGCCGATGAAGTAGTTCACGCGGCAGGGCTGTTCCCTTTCGCCGCTGATTTGCGGATTCCCGTTGGCGCCCACGAATTCCAGGCGGCTGACGTCGCGGCGGAAGTTTTCCAAAACGGCCGGCCTGCCGGAGCCGGGAGAGGCGGTCATTTCGCTTTCTGCGGCTGCGGCATGGGTTCGATCGAAGACCAGCCCGTCGGCGCCGAACCAAAGGGTGTAGCTGCGGGTTTTGGCGTAGAAGCTCGCCCGCCGGTCGGCCTGCCCCTCGTTGCGGATGAAATACAGGGGGAGCCGGCCGAAGCTCTTTTCCAAATGGAAGCCCGGCTGCCGGCCTCCGTCCTGGATCAAGACCGGACTGGCCGGAGCGAGCCGTTCGCCAGCCGATTCGCCTTCGACCCGGGCCGGTGCCGCGCTGACCGCCGCGGCCGCCAGCAAGAGCGTTCCAACCGCTAGGATGATTCCCAATGCCTGTTTCATGTCATCTCCTTTTCGCCGGCGTTCGAACGACCGCTTTGCTGCAGGGAATTTCTCAAGGGTGGATTATACAATTCGGGGAAGCGGAATTCAACTTCATGATTATTCCTCCCGTGATCCTTCTGAATTATTGTTACTCGGCAAGTTCGGTTTGTGGTCCCGCCCAGCCGGCCAGCCGCGCCAGCAGCCACCACGCGGCAGCACCCTGGTTGGCCAGGTTCCCTTGGCTCTCCATGCCCTGGCTCATGCGGTTGGCCGGGTGGCGGACCGGCGCTTCCTTCAACAGCTGCTGCTCGCCGCCCGACCAGCTCTCGATGTCGGCGGCGTCCAGCAGCATGCCCTTGTTCATCAGCACCGACTCGCGCACTTGGCGGTTGAACCGGGCCAGGATATCGTTCGGCTCGTCCATGCCGACGGTGGCGCAGACCAGTTTTATGCCGGGCAGGCGCCCGGACAGCTCATTCACGACCGACAAATAGATTTCGGCTTTCAGTCTGCCGGCCAGCAGCGCCCCCTCGTCGGGCCGGATCACCACCACCGTGGCCTGGCTCTCCAATATGGTCGGCTCCAGGCTCCAGCGCCACTCCTGCGGGTCGAGCGCGGCTCCCTGCGGCAGCCAGCTGCCTTCGGCAAGCACAAGTCCCAGCTCGTTGGCCGATGTTGCCGGGGACAGCCTGGAGTCACGCTGGCCCAGCAGCCTCAGGCCCAGGGTGACCGGGTCATCGCCCCCGGCGCTCAGCACCAGCAGCCTGTGCCGCTTCGCCTGTTCCAGCCTCTCGGAGGGGATGGCGTTCATGGTTGTATGGTGGTGGTCGACCACCAGCGCCTCGTTCTCGATCAGGGTCAGCGGGCCGTCGCTGAAGTCGTCCTGCGAGCCGTCGCCGGCCAGCAGGCGGATGGAGTACAGGATGCCCGCCGGAGCCGTGCCGGCCTGGTGGCTGCCCACGGTCCAGCTATAGCTGCCCTGATCGGCCGGCAGGTTGGCCGCGATCTGCCCCACCTTGCCCGCCTTCTGGAACAGGATCAGGCGCACGGTGCCTGAGTAGCCGTTGGCGTTCCAGGCGACGTTCTGGGTCGTGCCCAGCTCCCAGCTCTCGCCGCCGTTGGGCGAGGTCATCTCCAGCTGCGCCGGCTCG